>JBBSSI010000002.1:0-245317 GCA_038242205.1 Lysobacterales bacterium | reverse complement strand
GACCGTCGCCGCCAGCGCGCCTGCGCAGTCCAAGGCTTTGCTGGCAGTCATGCATGATCTTGCGCACACGAGCGTCCAGGAGGACCGCTACCGCTTGCTGATCGCGGCGCAAACCGCTGACGCATTTACGCAAGCAGACCCACGGCCGTTTGCGGTGGAACACCCGGTCCTGCCGCTTGAGGTGGATCGACGCGCTGCCCAATTCGCCAGCTGGTACGAGCTGTTTCCGCGATCGCAAACCGAAGATCCGGCGCGACACGGCAGCTTTCGCGATGTGATCACGCGCTTGCCCGCCATTCGCGATATGGGTTTTGACGTGCTGTACTTCCCGCCCATCCATCCGATCGGCGATGCGTTTCGCAAGGGTCGCAACAATACGCTCAGCCCGACCCCGGAAGATCCAGGCAGTCCTTATGCCATAGGCTCGGCGCAGGGCGGGCACACGTCGATCCATTCCCAGCTCGGCAGCATCGAGGACTTTCGGGCCCTGCGCGACGCCGCGCTGGAACAGGGGCTGGAGCTGGCGCTGGATTTCGCCATCCAGTGTTCGCCCGATCATCCGTGGCTGCGCGAGCATCCCGAATGGTTCGACTGGCGGCCGGATGGCAGCCTGCGCTATGCAGAAAACCCGCCGAAGAAGTACCAGGATATTGTCAACGTCGACTTCTACGCTGACGGCGCAGTGCCATCGCTGTGGCAGGCACTGTGCGACGTGGTGCTGTTCTGGGCGAAAGAAGGCGTGCGCAGCTTCCGGGTGGACAACCCGCACACCAAGCCGTATCCGTTCTGGGAGTGGCTGATTGCCCGCGTGCGCAGTGAGTATCCCGACGCGCTGTTTCTCGCCGAGGCGTTCACCCGGCCCAAGCCGATGTATCGCCTGGCCAAGGCCGGCTTCAGCCAGTCCTATACGTATTTCACCTGGCGCCATACGAAGGAGGAGTTTGCCGAGTACCTGACCGAGCTTTCGCAGGGACCGGCGCGGGATTTCTTCCGACCGAATTTTTTCGTCAACACGCCGGACATCAATCCATATTTCCTGCAGCGCTCCGGGCGCACCGGTTTTCTGATTCGCGCCGCACTGGCGGCGACGCTGTCCGGCCTGTGGGGCATGTACTCCGGGTTCGAACTGTGCGAGGCGGCTGCGCTGCCCGGACGCGAGGAGTATCTGGATTCTGAGAAGTACCAGATCAAGGTGCGCGACTGGGCGATGCCGGGCAATATCGTGGCCGAGATCAGCCAGCTGAATGCTATCCGCCGCGCGCAGCCGGCGTTGCAGAGCCACCTGGGCGTGCGCTTTCTGCAAGCTGATGACCCGCAGGTGCTGTTCTTCGAGCGCTTCGTGGCACATGTCGGCGACGCGACTCAGCCGCTGGATCGGGTACTCGTGGCGATCCAGCTTGATCCCTCCGCCGACCGCGAGACAGAGCTGCACCTGCCGCTGGCCGACTGGGGTCTGGGCGATGATGCCGTGCTGCACGTGGAAGACCTGTTGCACGACGTCACGCTTACGTGGCACGGCGCCCGTCAACATGTGTGGCTCGGTCGCGGCATGCCGTACGCGATCTGGCACTTGCAGGAAAACTTTTAGATGGCTCGTACACAAGCGAACAAACCCAGCACCGATCATTCCATTCCGCACGACCCGCTCTGGTACAAGGACGCGGTCATCTACCAAGTGCATCTGAAATCGTTCTTCGATTCCAATGACGACGGCGTTGGCGATTTTCCAGGCCTCATCGCCAAGCTCGATTACATCTCGGCGCTCGGTGTCAACACGCTGTGGCTGTTGCCGTTCTATCCCAGCCCGCGCCGCGACGACGGCTACGATATTTCCGGTTACAAGGACGTGCACCCGGACTACGGCACGCTGGCCGATGCGCGGCGCTTCATTGCCGCGGCGCATGCGCATGGCCTGCGCGTGATCACCGAGCTGGTTATCAACCACACTTCCGACCAGCATCCCTGGTTCCAGCGCGCACGAGCGGCGCGCAAGGGTTCGGCGGCGCGCAATTTCTACGTGTGGTCGGACACGGATGCCGCGTATGCCGGCACGCGCATCATCTTTCTGGATACGGAAAAATCCAACTGGACCTGGGACCCGGTGGCCGGACAGTATTTCTGGCACCGGTTTTTCTCGCACCAGCCGGATTTGAATTTCGACAACCCGGCCGTGCTCAAGGCGGTGCTGGACGTCATGCGCTTCTGGCTCGACATGGGCGTGGATGGACTGCGCCTGGACGCGGTGCCGTACCTGATCGAGCGCGAGGGCACGAACAACGAGAACCTGCCCGAGACGCATGCGATCCTCAAGCGCATCCGTGCGGAAATCGACCAGCACTATCCCGATCGCATGCTGCTGGCCGAGGCCAACCAGTGGCCGGAGGACACGCAGGATTATTTCGGCGACGGTGACGAATGCCACATGGCATTCCACTTCCCGCTGATGCCGCGCATGTACATGGCGATCGCGCGCGAGGATCGCTTTCCCATCACCGACATCATGCGCCAGACGCCGGCGATCCCGGAGAATTGCCAATGGGCGATCTTCCTGCGCAACCACGACGAACTGACGCTGGAAATGGTCACCGATTCGGAGCGTGACTACCTGTGGCAAACCTACGCGTCGGACCAGCGCGCACGCATCAACCTGGGTATCCGCCGCCGCCTGGCTCCGCTGCTCGAGCGTGACCGTCGGCGCATCGAACTGATGAACGCGCTGCTGCTGACCATGCCTGGCACGCCCGTGCTGTATTACGGCGACGAGATCGGCATGGGTGACAACATTCACCTCGGCGATCGCGACGGCGTGCGTACGCCAATGCAGTGGTCGATGGACCGCAATGGCGGGTTCTCGCGTGCCGATCCGGCGGATCTGGTGTTGCCGCCGATCATGGATCCGCTATACGGCTTCCAGTCGATCAACGTTGAGGCGCAGGCGCGCGACCCGCATTCGCAGCTCAACTGGACCCGGCGCATGCTTGCCGTGCGTCGGCGCTACAAGGCGTTCGGTCGCGGCACGCTGAAGTTCCTGTATCCGGGCAATCGCAAGATCTTTGCCTACTTGCGCGAGTTTGAAGGCGAGCAGCTGCTGTGCGTGGCCAACATGTCGCGCTCGCTGCAGGCCGTCGAGCTGGACCTGGCTGCGTTTGCCGGATTCGTGCCGGTGGAGATCATGGGCGGCACGCCGTTCCCGCGCATCGGCCAGCTGACTTATCTGCTCACGCTGCCGGCTTACGGCTTCTACGCGTTTCAGTTGTGCGCGAACGCGCAGTTGCCGTCGTGGCACCAGGCGCCAGTCGAAACGATGCCCGATTACGAAACCCTGGTGTTGCGTGGTCCGCTGGAGGATGGCCCGGCGATGGCGCATCACCGCGAGGTGATCGAGCACGCGGTGTTGCCAACTTACCTGCGCCTGCGCCGCTGGTTTGGCGCCGCGGATCGGGCGATTGCCCGCGCACGCGTGGTTTACCGCGCGCCGTGGCCGGATCGTGGCGATGATCTGATCCTGACCGGGGTGGAGGTGACGTTCGAGGATGGCGGCGTCAACCATTACGCGCTTCCGCTGGGCATAGCCTGGGACGACGAAGCGATGTCGCCGCGCGCCCAGCAGCTGGCGTTGGCGCGCGTACGGCGCGGGCGACGCGTGGGTTACCTGGTCGATGGCTTTGTGCTGGATGACTTCGTCACCGGCATGCTGCGCGGCCTGCGTCAGGGCATGAGCCTGGCGCTGTCTGGCGGCGGACGCATCCGCTTTGCGGGCAGCGCCCGGCTCGATGCTGTCGACATGCCCGCGGACGTCGCCAATCGCTGGCTCACGGTCGAGCAGTCCAACAGTTCAGTGATAGTGCACGAACACGCCATGCTGAAACTTTTCCGGCGCTTGCGGCCAGGTATCAATCCAGAGGTGGAGATGAGTCGCCACCTCACCGCGATCGGGTACGCGAATACTCCGGCGCTGCTTGGCGAAGTCATCCACGAGGCCGCGGACGGCCAGTGCTCGACGCTCGCAGTCTTGCAGGACTTTGTGCGCAATCAGGGTGATGCGTGGCGCTGGACGCTGGATTTCCTGGCGCGCAGCTATGACGAGTACGGGCACCTCAGCGCCCCCGGCGCGCGTGACGAGGCGCTGTCCGGCTACGACGCTTTTGCCACGGCGCTCGGCGCGCGCCTGGCAGAACTTCATGCAGCCCTGGCGCAGCCGAGCGACGACCCGGACTTTGCGCCGCACCCGGCCAGCCGTGACCAGATCGCTGCGTGGGCATCGGCGACGGCGGAGCAGCTCGATGGCGCGATGGCGGCTTTGTCTGCTGCCACCGCCACTGCGGACACAACCGCCGCCGGTGCTGCGCTGCGCGCGCTGCGCGCCAGCCTGGACCAGCGAGCGCAGACGCTGGGAACCGGCGCGGCCGACATACTGCTCACGCGCATCCACGGTGACTTCCATCTGGGCCAGGTGCTGGTGGTGCAGGGCGATGCGTGGCTGATTGACTTCGAAGGCGAACCAGCGCGTCCGCTGGCCGAGCGCCGGCAAAAGACTTCGCCGTTGCGCGATGTCGCCGGACTGCTGCGGTCGTTCGACTACGCCGCCGCCGTTGCCATGCATGGCGATGATGGCGCCGCGCCACGCGACGACGCGCGTTTCGGCGACTACCTGGGGGCATTTCGCGAACGGGCCACGCGGGTGTTCCTGGACTCATATCGCGAAGTGCTCGATGCGTCGTCGCGACGCTGGATCAGCGGCGCGGCATTTGCGCCGGTGCTGGCGTGGTTCATGCTGGACAAGGCCGCCTATGAAATTCAGTACGAAGCTGCCAATCGGCCGGCGTGGATCGATGTGCCGGTGCACGGTCTGCTGCGACTGTCACGTGACATGACTGGTGATCAGGCGTGAGCGTCGTCAATGACGTCGCTCACGTGCCGACGCTTGATCGCGCGGCACGCGACGCGCTGGCAAGTGCGCGGCACAGCGATCCGTTTGCCGTACTCGGTCCACACCAGATTGACGGACGCCGTCTGGTGCGTACGCTGCAGCCCGATGCGCGAGCGGTGGAAGTAGTCGACGCCGAAGGCAACCTGCTGGCCACCCTGCAACGCGATGGTGACAGCGACCTGTTTGCCGGCTGGGTGCCGGGTAGCGGACGCTATCGTCTGCGCGTGCATTGGCCGCAGGCAACGCAGGATGTCGACGACGTCTACGCCTTTGGCCCACAACTGTCCGACCTGGATCTGCACCTGCACGGCGAGGGCACCCATCAGCAGCTGTACCGGCAGCTCGGAGCGCAAGCGCAGGTAGTGGATGGTGTCACCGGCGTGCGCTTTGCCGTGTGGGCGCCCAACGCGCAGCGAGTCAGCGTGATCGGCGAATTCAACCAGTGGGACGGCAGGCGGCATCCTATGCGGCTGCGTGCACCGGCTGGGGTGTGGGAGTTGTTCGTTCCAGCAGTGGCCACCGGCGCCTTGTACAAGTATGAGATCCTCGGCCGGGACGGCGTGGCACGGCAGAAAGCCGATCCGCTGGCGCTGGCCACCGAGATGCCGCCCGGCACCGCATCGCGGGTCGCCGACCCCGCCCCGTTCGACTGGAGCGATGCGGCCTGGATCAGCCAGCGGCCACAGCAGCAGGCGCTCACTGCGCCTTTGTCCATCTATGAACTGCATGCTGGTTCGTGGGTGCACGGTGAGCACGAGGAGACGCTGGACTGGGATGCGCTGGGCGAGCGCCTGATTCCCTATGTCACTTCGATGGGCTTTACCCACATCGAGTTGCTGCCGATTGCCGAATATCCGTTTGGCGGTTCCTGGGGTTATCAACCGCTGGGCCAGTTCGCCCCCACTGCGCGGTTCGGACCCCCGCAGGCGTTCGCACGCTTCGTTGATCGCTGCCATGAAGCAAAACTTGGCGTCATCGTGGACTGGGTGCCGGCACACTTTCCCACCGATGCGCATGGACTGGCACAGTTCGACGGCACGCCGCTGTACGAACACGCCGATCCGCGCGAAGGTTTTCATCAGGACTGGAACACGCTGATCTACAACCTGGGCCGCAACGAGGTAGCCGGCTTTCTGGTCGCCAGCGCACTGGCGTGGTTTGACCGCTTTCATGTGGATGGACTGCGCGTGGACGCAGTCGCCTCGATGCTGTATCGCGATTACAGCCGCAAGTCCGGCGAGTGGGTGCCAAATATCCACGGCGGGCGCGAGAATCTCGAGTCGATTGCATTCCTGCGCACGGTCAACGATCTGGTACACCAGCATTTCCCCGGCGCGCTGATGATCGCCGAGGAATCCACCGCGTGGCCGGGCGTGACCCGCTCGCCGGCCGATGGCGGGCTCGGCTTTGACCTCAAATGGAACATGGGCTGGATGCACGACACGCTGGAGTACATGGCGCGCGACCCCGCGCACCGGCGCTGGCATCATCATGAGATGACGTTCTCGATGGTCTACGCGTGGTCGGAGCGTTTCGTGCTGCCGCTGTCGCATGACGAAGTAGTACACGGCAAGCGCTCGCTGCTTGGACGCATGCCCGGCGACGAGTGGCAGCGCTTTGCCAGTCTGCGCGCGTACCTTGGATACATGTGGGCGCATCCGGGACGCAAGCTGCTGTTCAACGGTGCCGAAATTGGCCAGCCAGGCGAGTGGAACCACGACGCGCAGCTGCCTTGGAATCTGCTGGACGAACCGCACCATCGTGGCGTGCAGCAGTGGGTGCGCGATCTCAATCACCTGTACACCAGCGAGCCTGCGTTGCACGCCCTGGATGACGACCCGCGCGGCTTTCGCTGGCTGGTCGGGGACGATGCCGACAACAGCGTGCTGGCGTGGCTGCGCCTCGCCGACGACGCGCGCCCGGTGCTGGTCGTGAGCAACTTCACCCCAGCGCCGCGACATGCATATCGCGTTGGCGTGCCGCGCGGCGGGGTCTGGCATATGGCGCTCAACAGCGACGCGAGCGTGTATGGCGGTTCTGCCGTTGGCCAGTCGCAGGTCGACGCCGAGGCGCTGCCCGCGCATGGGCAGCCTTGCTCGCTTGCGCTTACCCTGCCGCCGACGGCTACGATCATTTTAACCGCGGGAAACCAATGAGATGCCGTTATTATCAGAACGCATGCAGGCCGGGGTGCCGTATCCCCTGGGAGCCACCTGCGATGGCATCGGTACCAACTTCGCAGTATTTTCAGCTAATGCAACACGCATCGAACTGTGTCTGTTCGACCCGTCCGGCCGTCGTGAGATAGCGCGTTACGACTTGCCCGAGTGCACTGATGAGATCTGGCACGGCTACCTGTCGCAGCTGCGCGCTGGGCAGCTGTATGGCTATCGCGCACACGGTCCGTACGAGCCTGAACAAGGCCATCGGTTCAATCCGCACAAGCTGCTGCTCGATCCGTATGCGCGCCTGCTCGCAGGGCAGGTGCGCTGGTCCGATGCGTTGCACGGCTATCGTGTGTCCTCTTCGCGCGCCGACCTCTCCTTCGACCGTCGTGACAGCGCCGCAGCGATGCCCAAAGGAGTCGTTGTCGATGGGCCGCTGCATTGGGCGCACGATCCGCGTCCGCGCATTGCCTGGCCGCAGACGGTCATTTACGAGGCGCATGTAAAAGGCCTCACGTCCACGCTCGATGGCATCCGGCCGCACGAGCGCGGCACGTTTCTGGCGTTGGCTGATCCGCGGGTGATCGAGCATCTGGTGAAGCTTGGCATCACGTCGCTGGAACTGTTGCCAATCCATGCGTTCGTGCAGGATCGTCGGCTGGCCAAGCTCAAGCTGCGCAACTACTGGGGCTACAACACGCTTGCATTTTTTGCACCCGAGCCGTCGTACATGGTCGACGGAGAACTCAGCGAACTGCGCGTCGCGATCCAGGCGCTGCATGCCGCCGGTATCGAGGTGATCCTGGACGTGGTCTACAACCACACGGCCGAGGGTAGTGAACTGGGGACCACGATGTCCTTCCGCGGGCTGGACAACGCCAGTTACTACCGCCTGCTGCCGGACAATCCACGCCACTGCATCAACGACACGGGCACTGGCAACACGGTCAACACGGCACATCCGCGGGTGCTGCAGCTGGTCATGGATTCGCTGCGTTACTGGGTACAGAACTTCCACGTCGACGGCTTCCGCTTTGACCTGGGCGTAAGCCTGGGCCGCGAGGCGCACGGCTTTGATCCAAACTGCGGCCTGTTCGACGCCATGCGCCAGGATCCGGCGCTTGCCGGCATAAAGCTGATTTCCGAACCGTGGGACATCGGTCCGGGCGGTTACCAGATTGGCAATCATCCGCCCGGCTTCGCCGAGTGGAATGGCAAATTTCGTGACGACGTGCGGCGCTTCTGGAAAGGCGACAGTGGTTTGCGTGGAACACTCGCCGGCCGCCTTGAGGGCTCGGCGGAGCTGTTTGATCACAGTGGTCGGCGACCTTGGGCGTCGGTCAACTTCATCAACGCGCACGATGGCTTCACGCTGGAGGATCTGGTCAGTTACGAGCACAAGCACAACGAGGCCAACGGCGAGGACAACCGCGACGGTGGCGACGACAACCACAGCGACAATCATGGCCACGAAGGACCGACCGACGATCCGCAGATCAGCGAGCGGCGCGCGCGCGTCAAACGCGCCATGCTTGCCACGCTGCTGTTTTCACACGGCACGCCGATGTTGCTCGGTGGCGACGAGTTTGGACGCACCCAACAGGGCAACAACAACGCGTATTGTCAGGACAACGAGATTTCGTGGTTCGACTGGCAGCTGGCCGCCAGCGAAGACGGACGGGCGTTGACGGCGTTCATTGCGCGGATGATCCACCTGCGCTCGAACCTGCCAACCCTGCGCGCGGCATCTTTCATGTACGGCGAAGACGAGGTGCTGCCTGGCGTGCCGCCGGTAACCTGGTTCACCGAGTCTGGGCAGGAGATGAGCGGTGACGACTGGGATTTTGCCGACGGCCGGTTGCTCATGTTGCGCCGCGCCCTGCCACAGACAACCGCGCAATCTGGCGTGAGCTTGCTGTTGATCAATGGCACGAGCGACGCGCACACCTTCACCATGCCCGCGCCAACCATGAGCTGGCGCGTGCAGATCGACACAGCACAGCCTGATGCGCCGGAACGCGTACTTGCCGGCGACTCGCTCGAGGTGATTGGCCCGGGCGTGGTTTTGCTGACCCTTGCCACCCGCAAGGAAATTGCTTGAACCAGCACTTCGCACATGACATGCCGTATGGCGCGCAAATCCTGCCCGATGGCGGCGTGCGCTTCCGCTTGTGGGCGCCGGACGCGGCGCGCGTCGATCTTGAGCTTGACGATTCTGACGCCGGCCCGATGCAGACGCTTGACGCTGGCTGGTTCGAGCGGGTCATCGACGTGCCCGCGGGTACGCACTATCGCTTTCGCATCGATGGCGACCTGGCGGTTCCCGATCCGGCTTCGCGGCTGCAGCATGGCGGCGATGTGCATGCTGCCAGCGTCGTCATTGATCCGCAGCTTTACGCGTGGCGCAAACCGGGGTGGCTCGGCCGGCCGTGGCCCGAAGTGGTGATTTACGAAGCGCACGTTGGGGCGATGGGCGGCTTTGCGGGTGTCCAAGCGGCGCTGTCGCGATGGTGCGAGCTGGGTGTCACGGCTATCGAGCTGATGCCGGTTGCGCAGTTTCCCGGCGCGCACAACTGGGGATATGACGGTGTGCTGCCGTACGCGCCAGCGGCAGCCTATGGCAGCCCCGATGAGCTCAAGGCGCTGGTGGATGCAGCGCACGCGCTGCATCTCATGGTGTTTCTTGATGTGGTCTACAACCACTTCGGCCCGGACGGCAATTACCTCGGCGCGTACGCTTCGGCGTTCTTTCACGCGCCCAGCGATGATTCTCCAACAGACCCGCAGCACACTACGCCATGGGGCGCGGCCATCCAGGTCCAAGTGCCCGCGGTCGGCGATTTCTTTGTGCACAACGCGCTCTACTGGCTCAACGAGTTCCGCTTCGATGGTCTGCGTTTCGATGCCGTGCATGCGCTCAACAACGCCAACTGGTTGGTGTCGTTGGCAACGCGCGTCCGCGCCGGAGTCGACCCGGCGCGCCATGTCCATCTGATCCTGGAAAATGAACACAACCAGGCAAGCCTGTTGGCTACCGACCGCTTCGATGCGCAGTGGAACGACGATTTCCACAACGCGGTGCACGTGTTGCTGACCGGTGAGTGCGCCGGCTACTACGGTGCTTATGCCGGGGATCCGGTCGGCAAGCTCGTGCGTTGCCTTGCCGAAGGATTTGCCTGGCAGGGCGAGCCGCTGCGCGGCAAGCCGCGTGGAGAACCCAGCGCCCGGTTGTCGCCGTTGCGCTTCGTCAACTTTCTGCAGAACCACGATCAGGTTGGCAATCGCGCCCTGGGCGAGCGCCTGGACGCGCTGGTCGCCGCGCCAATGCTCGAGGCTGCGTATGCGCTGCTGCTGCTGGCGCCGGCCGTGCCTCTGCTGTTCATGGGGGAGGAGTGGGCGAGTCGTCGGCCGTTTCTGTTTTTTACCGACCATGCCACCGAGGAATTGCGCACCGCCGTGCGCGAGGGTCGCCGCGCCGAGTTTGCCGAATTCATTGATGCCGATTCCGCGCAGGAGATCCCAGATCCCAACGATCCGGACACATTTGCCCGTTCTCAGCTGGACCCGACCGACGCCGCCAAGCCGTCTGCGATTGCGCGCACGGGGCTGATCAAGCGTCTGCTGCTGTTGCGCCGCGAGCACCTGCTGCCATGGCTGGCGCAGGCCCGCTCGCTCGGCGCGCAGGCGCTGGGATCTCACGCGTTGCTGGCACGCTGGGACCTGGGCGCGGGTGGAACCCTTTGCGCGTATTGCAATCTCGGCGCCACGTCGTTCCATGTCGGCGTACCCGGCACACAAGAAACGCAGTGGTTGCACGGTGCCACCGGAGCGGTTGCAGCGCTCCGCGCGGGCGAGCTGACCGCCGCCACCAGCCTGATCTACCTGGAGCCAAAGCGTTGATGGCCATCCATTCACTCGGCGCGCGCCCGCACCCGGTTTACCTGACATGAGCGCGAACCTTGACGCTGATCTGTTCGAGCTGGCAGGTCTAGCGGGCGTGGACGTGCACTGGCGCGATGCCAACGACCGCCCACAGACCGTTGGCGTTGCAACGTTGCGCGCGGTAATGGGAAGCCTCGACCTGGCGTGCGAAAGCGCAGGTGACATCGCAGCCAGCCGCCACCGCCTGCAGGCTGTTGCGGCCGAGCAGACGCTGCCGCAGATGCTCACCGTCGATGCCGGAAAACCATTTGACCTGCCGCCGTCGATGCGCGATCGCGCCTGGCGCCTGGATCACGCGGATGCAACCGTGGCGGATTTCGCGGTGAGCTGCGAAGGCCGTCTGGCTGCCGGCGAGCAGCAGCTCGTGGCGCCGACCACTCCTGGCTACTACCGCCTGCAACTGGATTCGGTGCAGACCACCTTGGCCGTGGCGCCGGCACGCGCATGGTCGGTGGCGCGCTCGCGTGCGGATGTCGCCCCTTGGGGCGTCGCCGTGCAGGTAAGTTCCTTGCGGCGCTCCGGCGATGGCGGTAACGGCGACTTTACGGCGCTGGAACATGCCGCGCGCGCGGCAGCGGCGCAGGGTGCCGACGCGTTGGCAATCAGCCCGGTACACGCGTTGTTTGCCGCGTTGCCGGATCGCTACGGCCCGTATGCACCATCGAGCCGCTTGTTTCTCAACGCGCTCTATGTGGATCCAACGCGCGTCCGTGGCCGGGAGGCATGGCGCGCCATGGTGGACGCGCACAACCTCCGGCAGAAGCTGGCCGAGCTGGAGTGGCTGGACCTGATCGACTGGCCGCACGCCGCTCGCGCACGCCTGACTGTTTTGCGTTCTTTGTTCGAATGGTCAGCGGGCGACTCCGTGCAGACGCGGCAATTCACTGCGTGGCGCCACAAACAGGGCGAGGCGCTGGAACGCCACGCGCGATTCGAGGCGTTGCAGGTGCATTTCACGGCGCACGGCCGGACCGGTGGCTGGCAGGCCTGGCCGCACGCGTTCCATGATCCGACAAGCGCCGACGTCAACGACTTTGCCCGCGAACATGGCCACGAGGTGGCGTTCCATGCATTCTTGCAGTGGCAGGCGGCGTTGGGATTGCAATCGGCGCAAGCGGCGGCGCGTGACGCCGGCATGGGAGTAGGGCTGATAGCTGATCTGGCGGTGGGTTCGGACGCTGGCGGCAGTCAGGCGTGGAGCAGCCAGGATGAAATGCTGCGCGGCCTGTCGGTAGGGGCGCCGCCCGATCTGCTCAACCGCAACGGGCAGGACTGGGGATTGACCACCTTTTCCCCGCGTGGATTGCAGCAATCCGGTTACCGCGGCTATCTGGCAATGTTGCGCACCGCGCTCGCCAGCGCCGGCGGCGTGCGCATTGATCACGTTCTCGGCCTGCGCCGACTGTGGCTGGTACCGCATGGTGCGGGTGCCACCGAGGGTGCTTACGTGCGCTACCCGTTTGCTGACCTGCTGCGCTTGCTCAAGCTGGAATCCCATCGCCATCAGGCGCTGGTGATCGGCGAAGACCTCGGCACGGTTCCGGCGGATTTCCGCGCCCGGCTCGGGGCAGCGGGCGTGCTCGGCATACGCGTGCTGTGGTTCGAGCGCGCCGCCGACCAAGGTTTCGTCGCACCGCGCCACTGGTCCGCTGACGCCATGGCCACCACCAGCACGCACGACGTGGCGACGGTGGCCGGCTGGTGGCGGGGCGGCGATATCAACTGGCGCGCGCGTACCGGGTTGAGTGATCCGCACGTCGACGAAAGTGCCGAGCGCGCCGTCGATCGCGGAGCACTGTGGCGCGCGTTGTGCGCGTCAGGTGCAGCGAGCGGTGAGCAGCCTATGCCGGCGTCCGATGATGTGGCACCGGTAGTGGTGGCAGCCGCAGGCCACGTTGCGCGCGCGCCGGCGCCGCTGGTGATCATCCCGGCCGAGGATCTGCTGGGCCTGCCCGAGCAGCCGAACTTGCCCGGGCCCACCGACGCCGTGCACCCAAACTGGCGACGGCGTTTGCCGCAGTCGGCGACCAACTTGTTTGATTCGCCGCTGGCGCAGGCCACGTGTGCTGCCATCGTGGCGGCGCGGACGCACACATGAGCGCCACCCCGCCGCGCATCAGTGCCTTGCATCCGGTGCCATCACCACCGCGCGCGCTGGGGCGCTTGCAGTTCCACGCCGGGTTTACCCTGGATGATGCGGTGCCACTGGTGGATTACTACGCAGCGCTGGGGGTGAGCCATCTGTATGCCTCGCCGATATTGACAGCGCGGCCCGGCTCGATGCATGGCTATGACGTCATCGATTGCAGCCGGATCAATCCCGAACTCGGTGGCGAACCGGCGCTGCGCCGTTTGGTCGAATGCCTGCGTGGTCGCGGCATGGGCTTGATCCTGGACATCGTGCCCAACCACATGTACGCCGGCGCGGGCAACGCGTGGTGGATGGACGTCTTGCGGCATGGTCGTGGCAGTGCTTTCGCCAGCTATTTTGATATCGACTGGCAAAGTCCCGACCCGCTCGTGCGGGGTCGCGTTTTGTTGCCGATCCTGGGCGAGAGCTATGCCGACAGCCTGCGCGAAGGCAGCGTGCGCCTGACCTTCGACGTGCCGGGCAACGAATACGCATTGCAGGTGCATGACACAACGTTGCCGCTGTCGCCGGAGACACAAACGCTGCTGACGGGCGCCGACGCGCACGCCGTCCTGCGCGAGCACGACGCCGCAGACCCCGCCGGCCAGGTGCGCCTGCGCGCGCTCATCGAGCGCCAGCACTACCGGCTGGTGCTGTGGAAGCTGGCCAGTGATCTGGTCAACTATCGACGCTTTTTCGACATCAATGAGCTGGCCGGTGTGCGCGTCGAACGCACGCACGTCTTCGAGGCGGCGCACGCGTTGATCTTCAGTCTTTACGCGCAGGGCCTGATCGACGGCGTGCGCGTGGATCATGTGGATGGCTTGGCCGACCCGCACCGCTATTGCCGCCAGCTGCGTCATCGACTGCGCCGGCTGCAGCGCGAGCGCCCACCGCAGGCGCCGCGTGGCCCGGCGTATATCGTGGTGGAAAAAATCCTCGCTGCAGGCGAGCGACTTCGACCGGAGTGGCTGGTCGATGGCAGCACCGGCTACGACTTCATGGAGCAAGTGGCAGGCGTGCTGCACAACGCCGCTGGCGCACCGGCGCTGGACGCGTTGTGGCGCACGATCGCCGCCAGTGACGGTGACTTCGCCGCTTATGCGCGCCTCGCCCGGGAACAGATCCTGGTGGACAGTTTCGAGGCAGAGCGCGATCGCACGTCGCGTGCACTGTTCGACGCGGCGCGCAGCGAATTGCAGACGCGCGACGTGAGCCTGGCGGCTATTCGCCGCGTGCTGGTGCAGTTGCTGGTGTGGTTTCCGGTCTACCGCGGCTATGCCGGTGGCTCGGGTCGGGATGCGATCGACGAGGCGGTGTTTCAACGCGCTGTCGCGCCGGCCATGCGCCATGTGCGCACCGAAGACCGCGCGCTGCTCAATGACATGTCTACCTGGCTGGGCGGGCAGGCGCCGCGCGAATTGCCACCCGGACGCGTGCGCAAGGCGCGCGAGCGGGCGCTGCGTATTTTCCAGCAGGCCACTTCGCCGATGGCGGCCAAGGCTGTCGAGGACACCGCCTGCTACCGCTATGGCCGCTTGTTGTCGCGCAACGAGGTCGGCGCCGATCCAGGACATCTGGCCATCGATATCAACGCGTTTCATGCAGACTGCGTCGAGCGCGCGCAAACCTATCCACACACGTTGCTGGCCACCGCCACCCACGACCACAAGCGTGGCGAAGACGCGCGCATGCGGCTGGCCGTACTCTCGGATGTCGCGCTGGAATGGACACACGTCGTCAGTCGCTGGCGCCAGGCGCACGCGTCGCTGCGCACCGAGGTGGATGGTCGCCCGGCGCCATCGCCCGCCGACGAGTACATGCTTTATCAGTCGATCATCGGCGCCTGGCCGCTGGAGCTGGGGCCGGACGACGCCGGCGGCCTTGAACAGTTCGCGGGTCGGCTGGCGCAATGGCAGCGCAAGGCGCTGCGCGAAGCCAAACACCGCTCGCGCTGGACGTTGCCAAACGAACCCTATGAGGACGCCTGCGCGGCATTTCTGGAAGCGCTGCTGGAGTCGGGGTCCGTCCCGGCGCGCGA
The DNA here is from genome assembly GCA_038242205.1 of Lysobacterales bacterium. Lineage (GTDB taxonomy): Bacteria > Pseudomonadota > Gammaproteobacteria > Xanthomonadales > Rhodanobacteraceae > Rhodanobacter. The sequence goes on along the minus strand of JBBSSI010000002.1, from coordinate 230,108 downwards.
GCTGCACGGCTTCGTGCAGCGAATTGCCGCGGCGGGCGCGGCCAACAGCCTCGCGCAGACCGTCTTGAAGCTGACCACGCCCGGCGTCCCGGATATATACCAGGGCACGGAATGGTGGGATTTGAGCCTGGTCGATCCGGACAATCGCCGGCCGGTTGATTTCGCGGCGCGGCAGCAAGCGCTGGACGGCGATGCATCCAACGCCGAGCTGCTTGAACGCTGGCGCGATGGCCACCTGAAACAGCAGGTCATGCGTCGCCTGCTGAATCTGCGTGCGCGGCGCAAGGCACTTTTTGCGCACGGTGATTACCAGCCGTTGCACGCCGGTGCGGCTGCGGCCGATCCGGCTGCTGCGTCACTGCTGGCGTTTCAGCGTAGCGCGGGCTCCGCGCGTATCATCGTGCTGGCTTTGCGCCATCCCGGCATCCCGCTGCTGGACGCCGCCGCGCCGCGCGTCGATGCGCTGTGGCTTGCCCGCCTGACGGGCGCCGACGACGTACTCGCCGGGACGCTGGCCGGTCACTATCGCGACGTGCTCACGGGAACTGAAGCACGGGTTGACGGCATCGTGCCGGCGCAGTGGTTGAGCGAGCTTCCAGTCGCGGTACTGGAGTTTGTCGACCGTCGCCCGCAGCAAGCCGCCGCCGCGGGCCAGCGTGCGGCAGTTCGCCGCTGAGCCAATGGCGGCACATACGGGCTGCCGCGTATAATCCCCTCTTTGCAGCGGGACTTTCTGTATGCGCATCCTCGCCGAGGCTCTTACCTACGACGATGTGTTTCTCGTGCCGGCGCATTCGCTTGTACTGCCGCGCGATGTCGACACCTCCACGCGACTCACGCGCATGCTGCGCCTGAATATTCCCATTGTGTCGGCCGCGATGGATACCGTGACCGAAGCGCGCCTGGCCATCACCATGGCGCAAAGCGGCGGCATCGGCATCATCCACAAGAACATGACGGTCGAGCAGCAGTCCGCCGAAGTGCGGCTGGTGAAGAAATTCGAGGCGGGCGTCATCCGCAGCCCGATCACGGTCAATCCGGACACCTCCATTCGTGAAGTGCTGCGCCTGACGCACGCGCACAATATTTCCGGCGTGCCGGTGGTCGAAGGCGAGCAGCTGGTCGGCATTGTCACCAGTCGTGACATGCGTTTCGAGCGCAAGCACGATGATCCGGTGCGCAACATCATGACGCGCAAAGACAAGCTGGTCACCGTACGCGAGGGCGCCAACCAGGACGAGGTGCTGCAGCTCTTGCACAGGTTCCGCATCGAGAAGGTGCTGGTGGTCAACGATGCATTCCAGTTGCGCGGGCTGATCACCGTCAAGGACATTCAAAAGGCCCGCGACAACCCGCACGCGGCCAAGGACGAGCACGATACGTTGCTGGTTGGCGCTGCGGTCGGCGTCGCCGGTGATACCGAGCAACGCATCCATGCACTGGTGGATGCGGGCGTCGATGTGCTGGTCCTGGATACCGCGCACGGGCACTCGCAAGGCGTGATTGAGCGCGTCGCGTGGGTCAAGAAAAACTACCCGCAGGTGCAATTGATCGCAGGCAATATCGTCACTGGCGAAGCGGCGCGCGCGCTGCTCGGAGCAGGCGCCGATGCGGTCAAGGTCGGCGTGGGCCCCGGGTCGATCTGCACCACGCGCGTGGTCGCAGGAGTCGGCGTGCCGCAGATCACGGCCATCGACATGGTGGCTACGGCGTTGAAGGACGAGATTCCGCTGATCGCCGACGGCGGAATTCGTTACTCCGGCGACATCGCCAAGGCGCTCGCGGCCGGCGCATCGTGCGTCATGCTGGGCTCGATGTTTGCCGGTACCGAGGAATCGCCCGGCGAGATCGAGTTGTTCCAGGGCCGCTCTTACAAGAACTATCGCGGCATGGGCTCGATCGGTGCGATGCAGCTCGGGTCCAGGGATCGTTATTTCCAGGATGAGATCGAGGCCGACAAGCTGGTCCCCGAGGGCATCGAAGGTCGCGTGCCGTACCGCGGACCGTTGCGCAACATCATCCATCAGCTGATTGGCGGCCTGCGTGCTTCCATGGGTTATCTCGGCGCGCCGACCATCGCCGATGTGCGTGCCAGCGCGCAGTTGGTGCGCGTTACCTCGGCGGGTATCACCGAAGCGCATCCGCATGACGTACAGATCACCAAGGAAGCGCCGAACTACCGGCTCAGCTCTTGATTGCGCCAGGAATCCGCAGCGCAGTGTCTGCAGCAAGTGGGGTCGGCTCCGGTGCCTGACCGGATAAACCTGCGGCCTGGACGCTGCTGGATCCTGACCTTGTCGCATGCATCGTTTTCTTTTCCTGCGTCCTGAAGCGCGATGACCAGCATCCATTCCGACAAGATACTCATCCTCGATTTCGGCGCGCAATACACGCAGTTGATCGCGCGGCGTATTCGCGAAATCGGCGTGTACTGCGAGATCTGGGCGTGGGATCACGACCCCGCGCAGATCGCCGCGTTCGGCGCCAGGGGCATCATCCTGTCCGGCGGACCGGAGTCCACCACGCAAGCTGGCGCGCCTGCAGCACCGTCGACAGTCTTTGCTGCGGGCGTACCGCTGCTGGGCATTTGCTATGGCATGCAAACCATGGCCGCGCAGTTGGGCGGCAGAACGCAGGCGTCCGGTGCGCGCGAGTTTGGTCACGCGCAAGTGGACGTTGCCGCAGGCAGTGAGCTGTTTGACGGATTGAGCGATGCCGGCGACTCGCGCCAGCTCGACGTATGGATGAGTCACGGCGACCACGTGGCGCAGGTACCGCCAGGCTTTGTCGTCTCTGCCACGACCGCGCGTATACCCGTGGCGGCCATGGAAAACGCGGAAAAGCACTGGTATGGCGTGCAGTTCCATCCGGAAGTGACGCACACGAAACAGGGCGCGGCGCTGCTCCGGCGCTTCGTTGCGGATATCTGTGGCTGCCAGACGCTGTGGACTGCCGCCAACATCATCGACGACCAGATTGCACGCGTGCGCGCGCAAGTGGGCGATGACCGCGTACTGCTGGGGTTGTCTGGCGGCGTGGATTCCTCGGTGGTTGCAGCGCTGCTGCATCGGGCCATCGGCGAGCGTCTCACTTGTGTGTTTGTCGATACCGGTTTGCTGCGCTGGGGCGAGGGCGATCAGGTGATGGCGACCATGGCCAGCGCTGCGAGTGAGCAAGGCATGGGCGTGAAGGTGATCCGCGTCAACGCCGCCGATCGCTATTTTGCCGCACTGGCCGGAGTCAGCGATCCGGAGGCCAAGCGCAAGATCATCGGTGGCTTGTTCGTCGAGATCTTCGACGAGGAATCGGCAAAGCTTGCCGCCGCCGGTGGCGCCAGCGTGAAGTGGCTTGCGCAGGGCACGATTTATCCTGATGTCATCGAGTCGGCTGGCAGCAAGACCGGCAAGGCCCACGTCATCAAGAGTCATCACAATGTGGGTGGCTTGCCAGCGCACATGCAGCTGCGGTTGCTTGAACCGCTGCGCGAGTTGTTCAAGGACGAGGTCCGCCGCATAGGCGTCGCGCTGGGCCTGCCGCGAGCGATGGTGTATCGCCATCCGTTTCCCGGCCCGGGTTTGGGCGTGCGCATACTCGGTGAAGTAAAACGCGAGTACGCCGAGCTGCTGGCGCAGGCCGACGCGATTTTCATCGATGAATTGCGCAAGGCCGATCTGTACGACAAGACCAGCCAGGCGTTTGCCGTGTTCCTGCCGGTGAAATCCGTAGGCGTGGTGGGCGACGCGCGAGCTTACGAGTGGGTGATTGCACTGCGCGCGGTGGAAACCATCGATTTCATGACGGCTCACTGGTCACACTTGCCCTATGCGTTTCTCGGGCGCGTCTCCGAGCGCATCATCAACGAGCTGCGGGGTGTGTCGCGCGTGGTGTATGACATCAGCGGCAAACCGCCAGCGACGATCGAATGGGAGTGAGCGCATCCGCACGCGCTCGCGTTGCAGCGCTTGCGCCGTGGCTCGGGTTTTGCGTGCGCGCAGCCGAAGTGCCCGGTGAATAATCAGCAGGCAACAGCGCAACGGCTGGCGGCTGCCGGCGACGTGGAGCACATGCGTCGCGCGCTGGAGCTGGCCGCGCATGCCCGCGATGTCGAGCACGAAGTTCCCGTTGGCGCGGTGCTGGTGCACAGTGGCGTGGTGCTGGGCGAGGGCTGGAACCGCAACATCACGCTGCACGATCCAACGGCGCATGCCGAAATCCAGGCCCTGCGTGCAGCGTGCAGCAAGCTGTCCAATCATCGCCTGCCGGGCGCAACGCTGTACGTCACGCTGGAACCCTGTGTGATGTGCGCCATGGCGCTGATCCACGCGCGCGTGGCCCGCGTGGTTTACGCCGCGGCCGATCCCAAGACCGGCGCGGCGGGTGGCAGGTTCGATGTCCTGACAAGTGACCAGCACAACCATCGTGTGGAAGTGAGCGGCGGCCTGATGGCCGACGAGTCTGCATTGCTGCTGCGCGATTTTTTCCGCGCGCGGAGGTGACTGGTGACGGGTTTGACAGGTTGCCTTATGAGAATACCGTCGTGTCGACCTTGTGCCGCTGCAGCTGCGCGCACAGCTGTTCAGCAGCGGCGTTCGACTGAAAAAGGCGCTTGCGATGAATGACCTGGACCTGGGCGCGGTGCGTGGAACCGAACATCGTGGTCACGACGATTTGCTGAGCGCGGGCCTGGGTCTTGAGGGTCTGGCTGGGGTGAGCGCGGACTTTGCCGATCCGACTCAGCCGACGGCGCGCGAGCTGCGGCGGCGCGCGATTCAGTCGAGTTGGAAGGGTATCGCGGATCTCGGGCCGCTCGGTGGCTATGGCACGGTGTACGGCGGTGTGCCGCATGTGCCGGGGCGCGAGTATCACGCCTTTGCGCGCATTCCCGGTGCACATGCTACCCACCGCGTTTTGCTGCAAGTGCCCGATCAATTCGACCAGCGCAGACGCTGTCTGGTGGTTACCGCGTCATCCGGTTCGCGTGGTATCTACGGCGCCATTGCGCTGGCTGGTGCCTGGGGTCTGCCGCGCGGGTGTGCGGTTGCGTATACGGACAAGGGCGCAGGCAGCGGCTACTTCGACTACGCCGACAACAGTGGCGTGGCGCTGGATGGCCGGCGCGCGCAGCGTGGAATGGCCGAGTTGGAGTTTCTGCCAGCACTGGGCGCGCCCACGTCTGGCATCGCAGTCAAGCATGCGCATTCGCAAGACAACCCGGAGGCCGATTGGGGTCGCGACGTGCTGCAGGCCGCGCAGTTCGGCCTGGCCATGCTGGACCGCGCCTATCCGGCGCAAGCGCCATTTACGCCACAGAATACGACGATCATCGCCACCGGCCTGTCCAACGGCGGCGCCGCCGTACTGCAGGCGGCGGGGCTCGATGACCAGCATTTTCTGGACGGTGTCGTGGCGTTGGAACCCAACGTGCACATCGCCGGGCGCGGACGGGCGCTGTATGACTACGCGACCGAGGCGGCGATATGGGCGCCGTCTGCGCTGGTCGACGCGCGCTTCACGCACACGCCGTTTGCGCGCGGGTCAGACGGCATGCCGCTGGCGGCGGGCGTGCTGCGCTGTGCGAGCCTGCACGCGCAAGGCAAGCTCGGTGGTGCGTCGTTGCAAACGCAAGGGGCCGAGGCGTGCGAATTTCTGCGCTCCGCCGGCTGGACCGATGAAGCCATGGCAACCTCCGCCACGATCGCAGCGTTCGACGCGTGGCGCGCGGTGGCCGCAGGCTATGCGTCAGCCTATTTGCGTCGCGGCGCAACCGACATGCCGGGTGGCTTTCGCTACGCTGTGATGGTGGCAAGCGGGATGCCCGGCTTGGCCGATCCGGGGCAGCGTGCGCGCTGGTGGTCTGACGCTGCGGGCATTCCACCGGGCAATGGCGTGGGTTTGTTTGGCGGGGTGACTGCTGATGCTGATGCGCCGCTGAGCGGGCTCGATGGGCTGCGCGCGCTATGGACCGGGGATGTCACCGATGCGCGGCAGTTGCGCACCTCGGTTGCCGCCACTGCAGCGCGCCTGCCGCGTGCCGGCTTGCCGGTGTGGGTCGTGCACGGCGCAGCCGATGGGCTGCTGCCAACCACGTTTACTTCCCAGCCTTACGTTGCGTGGCTGCGCGGCGAAGGTCGAGATCCGTTGTATTGGGAAGTGCCTTGCGCACAGCACTTTGATGCCTTTCTCGCGCTGCCGGGATTTGGCGAAAAGCACCTGCCGCTGTTGCCGTATGGATATGCAGCGCTCGATCAGTTGTGGGCTCATCTGCATGCCGGCGCTGCATGGCCAACGACCGTTCCCACTCCGGTGGTCAGGCCGCGCGGGCCGGGCGTGTTGACCACTTCGGCGCTTGGTCTGCAGTAGCCACGCAGGCGATCAGTGTGCGCCGGCTTGCTGTCCTTGCGACATGGTCTGAGCGCGCGCGGCACGTCACTGCGGTGTGGACGACCAGCGCGTCGCGCGGCCGTGGGTTATTCTTCGTCACTTGCATGCAGGCACGCGCTGCGTGCGACAGTGCTTTCCATACTCGAGGATTTGCGATGACTATAAATGTCACCTTCACCACCAACCGCGGGCCGATCCATCTGCGTCTGCATGAGGACAAGGCGCCGGTTACGGTCGCCAATTTCATCAACCTGGCCAAGCGTGGCTATTACGATGGCCTGTCGTTCCACCGCGTGATTGCGGACTTCATGGTCCAGGGCGGCTGTCCGGAAGGATCGGGTCGTGGCGGTCCGGGCTACCAGTTTGAAGACGAATTCCACGCGTCACTGCGCCATGACAAACCCGGTGTGCTGTCCATGGCAAACGCCGGCCCGCGCACGAATGGCAGTCAGTTCTTCATCACGCATGGCGCAACGCCGTGGCTGGATGACAAGCACAGCGTTTTTGGCGAGGTGCTGGACCAGGCGGACATGAAGGTCGTCAACAGCATCGAACAGGGCGACACGATCACAAAGGTCACTTTGGACGATGACGTGAGCGCGTTTCTGGCGGCACACGCTGATCGCATCAACGAGTGGAACAAGGAACTTGACCGCCGCAGTTGAAGCCGATGTCGCTGGAAAAGCTGTCGGCAGCACCGGCAGCTTTTTCTGCGGGTCGTCGCCCGCATCGTGTGCGATTGATGTGCCGGACAACCAGATACCGCAGCCGGGCCGCGTGATAAAATAGCGGTCTTTGCAGCATTCTTGCCGGTATTTGAATCATGCTTCAGCTCGCTCAGCGTGTCGGTCGCGCGAAACCCAGCACGATCATGGTGATTGCCCAGAAAGCCCGGCAGCTCAAGGCTGCCGGTCGCGACATCATCAGTTTTTCCGTGGGCGTGCCGAATTTCCTGCCCGGTGAGCACGTTTACGCCGCTGCGCGCGAAGCGCTGGCGCACGACAGTGGTCAATACGGCAGCAATCGCGGTTCGGATGCATTGCAGGATGCGTTCCTCAAGCATATTGAAGCGCTTGGATTCTCCGGTTACGGGCGGGAAAATATATCGATCGGCATCGGTGCGAAACAGGTGCTGTACAACCTGGCCGAGATCCTGCTGGACGAAGGCGAAGAGATCGTCTTTGCGGCGCCGTACTGGACGACTTATCGCGACATTGCCGACATTGTCGGCGCCCGCACCAACGCATTGCCTTGTGGTCCGCAGCAAAACTACAAGCTTGTTCCGGCGCAGCTGGATGCGGCGCTGGGCCGCAAGCCAAAGGTGTTCCTGTTCAACAATCCGTCCAACCCAACCGGCATGGTCTACACGCGCGAAGAGATTGCCGCGCTGGCAACGGTGCTGATCAGGCATCCGGATACGTGGATCGTCACCGACGATATCTACAATGCCATGGTGTTTGACGGGATTGGCTATCACAACTTTGTGCACGCGCAGCCGTCGCTGCGTAATCGGCTGATCTTCGTCGACTCGGTTTCCAAGACCTACGGCATGCCCGGTTGGCGCGTGGGCATGCTGGCCGGACCCGAAGTGATCGCCAATGCCGTGACAACGATGAACTCCAACCACATCACCAGCCTGCCCGAAGTGATCACGGCGGCGGCCGTTGCCGCGCTGACTGGCCCACAGGACGTTCCGCAAGCGCGTTGCCAGGATTTTGCCGCGCGGCGCGACACGGTCTACGCCGCGCTGAGTGCGATTCCCGGCGTGGTTTGTCCGCGACCCCAAGGCGCGTTTTACGCATTTCCGGATGTGTCGGTGGCGTTCGGCAAGCGGCATGGAGAAATCCAGATCCATGACGATGTCGAGTTTTGCGCGACTTTGCTGGAAGCCAAGGGCGTCGCCTGCGTGCCGGGATCAGCCTTTGGCGAGCCGCGCGCCATGCGTATTTCCTACACCTGTCCGCTGGAGCAATTGCAGCCGGGCCTGCAGCGCATCGCGGAGTTTTTTGCCGAGCTGACCTGAGCGCCGACGTCCATCGCGCAAGCGACGTCGAGCGCCCTGCGCCATGCGCGATCGTCGGCCAGGCACCGGCAACCGGTTCGAATTTGGCAGCGAACACCTGAATATTTCACCCAAGGAGTCATCGTCCATGAAAGCCCCCGTTCGAGTTGCCGTTACTGGCGCTGCCGGCCAGATCGGTTATGCGCTGTTGTTTCGCATTGCTGCCGGCGACATGCTCGGTCCCGATCAGCCGGTGATCCTGCATTTGCTGGAGATCACTCCCGCGTTGCCGGCGTTGCAAGGCGTGGTCATGGAGTTGAACGACTGCGCGTTTCCCACGCTGGCCGGCGTCCTCGCCACCGACGACGCGAACGTTGCATTCAAGGATGCCGACTACGCCCTGCTGGTTGGGGCGCGCCCGCGCGGGCCGGGCATGGAGCGCAGCGATCTGCTGCAGGCCAACGGTGCAATTTTTGGTCCGCAAGGCAAGGCGATGAATGCGCACGCCAGCCGCGACATCAAAGTGTTGGTAGTGGGAAATCCGGCCAACACCAACGCTCTGATTGCCCAGCAGAATGCACCCGATCTGGATCCCGCATGCTTCACCGCCATGGTGCGGCTGGACCATAACCGCGCCAAGGCGCAGCTTGCCGAGAAGACCGGCAAGCACAATGCCGACGTCCGCAAGATGATCATCTGGGGCAACCACAGTTCCACTCAGTACCCGGATTTGTCGCAGGCAACGGTTGATGGCAAACCGGCCATGAGTCTGGTCGATCAGCAATGGTACGAAAGCGAGTTTATCCCCACGGTGCAGAAGCGTGGCGCGGCGATCATCCAGGCGCGCGGTGCCTCATCCGCGGCGTCTGCCGCTGCCGCTGCGATTGACCACATGCGCAGCTGGGCCCTGGGCACCGCCGAGGGCGACTGGGTGTCGATGGGTATTCCGGCCGATGGTTCCTACGGCATAGCAAAAGGCGTCATTTACGGACACCCGGTGGTCTGCAGGAATGGCAAGTACGAGATCGTGCAAGGCTTGGCAATCAGCGATTTCTCGCGCACGCGAATGGACGCATCCGACAAGGAGTTGCGCGAAGAACGCGCCAGCGTGGAGGCGCTGTTTCCGCGCAAATAACCGTCGCAGCGACAGCAAACAAATCAGCCGGCGCAAGCCGGCTTTTTGTTTGGGCAGAGTTGGTCCAGGTGCGTGTGCAGGAAGAGCAAAGACCGGTACACGATGCACCGGTCTACGCACCTCGGGGCGGCGGGGGGCGCCCGCCCCCCGCGTGCGGGGCTCCCCCCCGCTTTTCTACGCGAGCTGATTTTCAGGCAGCTACGGCAGCGGCATCGGCGGTTATCGGTGCGCGAATCAGGTAGTCAAACGCGGTAAGCGCGGCAGTGGATCCGGCACCCATCGCAATGACAATCTGCTTGTAAGGCACGGTGGTGGCATCGCCCGCAGCAAATACGCCTGGCAGAGATGTTTGCCCACGGTCGTCAATCACGATCTCGCCACGCGGCGACAGTTCCAGCGTACCTTTGAGCCACTCGGTGTTTGGCAGCAGACCGATCTGCACAAAGATGCCGTCCAGCTCGATTCGATGCTCGGCGCCCGTCGCGCGGTCCTTGTAGAGCAGTGCGGTCACCTTTTGACCGTCGCCAAGCACCTCGGTGCTGAGCGCGCTGACGATGATGTCGACATTCGGCAGGCTGCGCAGTTTGCGTTGCAGCACCTCATCGGCGCGGAGCTTGCCGTCGAACTCGATCAAGCTGACGTGCGCAACGATACCGGCCAGGTCAACGGCCGCTTCAGCACCGGAGTTACCGCCGCCGATGACGGCAACGCGCTTGCCCTTGTACAGCGGACCATCGCAGTGCGGACAGTACGCGACACCCTTGTTGCGATAGGTATCCTCGCCGGGCACGTTCATGTGCCGCCAGCGTGCACCTGTGGAAAGAATGACTGTGCGTGATTTCAAGCTGGCGCCGCTAGCCAACTGGACTTCAATCAAGCCGCCGACATCTTTGGCTGGAATCAGTTTTTCGGCGCGTTGCAGATTCATGATGTCCACGTCGTAGACGTTCACGTGCTGAACGAGGGCGCTGCCCATGCTGGGGCCGTCGGTGGCCATGACCGAGACGAAATTCTCGATCGCCATCGTATCCAGCACCTGGCCGCCGAAGCGCTCGGCCGCCACGCCGGTACGAATACCCTTGCGCGCTGCGTAAATCGCGGCGGATGCGCCGGCCGGTCCGCCGCCAACGATCAACACCTCAAAGGGATCCTTTGCTTGCAACTTTGCCGCTTCGCGCTGTACCGCGCCGGTGTCGATCCGCGCAAGAATTTGATCCATGCTCATGCGGCCGGTATCAAACAACTCACCGTTGAGGAAAACGCAGGGCACCGACATTACTTGTCGTGCCTCTACCTCCTGCTGGTAGAGCGCGCCGTCGATAGCCGTGTGCGTGATGCGCGGATTGAGAACGCTCATCAGGTTAAGAGCCTGCACCACATCAGGACAGTTCTGGCAGGACAGGGAAAAGTAAGTCTCGAAGTGGAACATGCCATCGGCAGTTTCACTCACTAGATTGCTGATTTGCTCGACCACCGCCGCGCCGGTTTTTGATGGATGACCGCCGACCTGGAGCAGCGCGAGCACGAGCGAGGTGAATTCATGACCAAGCGGAATGCCGGCAAAGCGCACGCTGACATCCGACCCCGTGCGATTGATCGCAAACGAAGGTCGGCGCGCATCGTCGTCGCGTCGTACCAGGGTGATCTGATTTGACAGTGAGGCAACTTCCTCTAGCAGTTCCTGCAGCTCCATGGACTTGGCGCCGTCATCCAGCGAAGTGACGATCTCGATCGGTCGCGTGATTTTTTCCAGATGAACCTTCAGCTGGGTCTTGAGGTTGGGATCGAGCATGGTCGGCTCCTTCACTAAATGCAGGATAAAGACGGCCTCGCGCCCGGGTTCAGTCCGGGTGTCGCGCTGCGCGCCGTCCGGGTGCAACGGACCCGAATCGACGCCGGGTCCGTTGGCGGTTACGCCAGGTGAATCAAATCTTGCCGACCAGGTCCAGCGACGGCGCCAGGGTCTTTTCACCTTCGTGCCACTTTGCCGGGCACACTTCGTTCGGATGCGCCGCCACGTACTGGGCAGCCCTGACCTTGCGCAGCAACTCGCTGGCGTCACGGCCGATGCCACCGGCATTGAGCTCGATGATCTGGATCTTGCCGGACGGGTCAATCACGAACGTGCCACGGTCGGCAATGCCGTCTGACTCGATCAGCACGTCGAAGTTGCGCGACAGCGCGTGGGTGGGATCGCCGATCATCGTGTAATTGATCTTTTTTACCGCCTCGGAGGTGTCGTGCCAGGCCTTGTGGGCGAAATGGGTATCGGTCGACACGCTGTAGATCTCCACGCCCAGCTTCTGGAACGCGGGATAGTTTTCAGCCAGGTCCTCGAGTTCGGTCGGGCACACAAACGTGAAGTCTGCCGGATAGAAAAACACCACCGACCATTTGCCCTTCAAGTCAGCTTCGGAAACTTCAATGAACTTGCCGTCTTTCAGCGCCTGCGCCTTGAACGGTTTGATATCGGTGTTGATCAGAGACATGGCATTGTTTCCTTGTGGTTGAAATTCGTCCTGCAAGAATAGGACGAGGTGATCGATTTATCTAATTGATTGTTGGCATCACCTTGATTGATCCTGCCTATCGGTGATGGCGCCGGCGGCGCAGACAAGACAGGGGAACACGCTGGCGATGGAGCATGCGCATGCACGCATGCACGAGCGCAGTTCAACCCTGGGCGCTGATTGGCCGCAGCTGCACGTCTATGACCGCCGCGGTGACGATATCGCTGCCAACGTTGACAGTCGTGCGCATCATGTCCAGGATGCGGTCCACGCCAATGATGATGCCGATGCCTTCCGGTGGTATGCCAAAGGTCGCCAGCAGCCCGGCAATCATCGGCAGTGAGCCACCAGGAATCCCAGCCACGGCGACTGCGCTCAGCACTGCCAGCAGCATCAACACGATCTGGTGCGTAAAGGTCAGCTCTACTCCGAATGTCTGGGCGACGAAGAGCACCACGCAGCCTTCAAACAAGGCCGTGCCGCTCATGTTCATCGTGGCACCCAGCGGCAGGACGAACCCGGCGGTGCTGGGTGAGATTTTCAGCTCCTCGTGCGCCACGGCAAGCGAGGCGGGCAGGCAGGCGCTGCTGGAACTGGTGGAAAACGCCGTGATCAACAGCGGCCTGATTTTCCGGAAAAAGGCCAGTGGCGAAGTCCTGGCCAGAAAGCGTATCCACAACGACATGGTGCCGAACAAGTGCAGCGCCAACGCCAGGGTACAGCCGGCGACAAAAACCGAAAGCGCGAGCAACACGTCCAGCCCGACCTTGACTATGACGCTGTAGATCATCGCGGGCACCGCATACGGCGCCAGCTCCAGCGCGAAGCCGACGATGCGCGTCATCAGATCGGTGACCGAGTCCAGGGCCCCTTGCACGCGTTTGCGCTCCTTTTGCGGCAGCTGGGTAGCTGCCGCGCCAACCAGGATCGCGAAGATGATCAAGGGCAGCACATCGCCCAGTGTGTCACGGCTGGGCCCGGCCACCGCACCAATCAGGTTGCGCGGCATGAACATTTCCACCAGCGTGGCAAGGCTCATGCTTGGTTGCGCGGCCCGCTTGTTGATCGTCTGCTGCGCGCTGCTGCCGTACTCCTGCATCAACTGCGTGCGCGAAGCTTCGTCCAGATGATGGCCCGGCTGCACCACGTTCATCATCGTCAAGCCGATCGCGACCGAAATCAGCATGTTCATTGCAAACAGGAAAAACGTTCGACCAGCCAACGGCCCGAGCTTGTTCAGCTGGCCGAGCTGCGCGACGCCAGACGCCAGCGAAGTAAACACCAGCGGGATCACCACGAAAAACAGCAGGCGCAGGAAGATCTGCCCGAGTGGATCGAACACTGCGGTGGAAACTCGTCGCATCACGCTCAAGATCGGCGGGTACAGCCAGCCGGCGCCCAGCGTGAGGATGGCAGTGACCACGCCTATCACCAGGCCCCAGAGAATACGTTTTGCCAGGCGGTTGGAGCTGTTCATCCGGTGAATGTACGGAAGATGGCCTGCTGCGTCACCCACGATTTTTATTTTGCAGACGATTCTCCATGGCGGACGGCGTGCGTGCAGCGCAGGACAAGTGCCAGGCACCGCGAAGAGGCGGCCCGTAATCGGCTAAAATGACGTTTTGCGCGGAGATGCCATGAGTTCTGCCCAATCCGCAGGCGCCCGCTTTCGGGCGGCCGTAGCTGCCGAGAAACCGCTGCAGGTTGTCGGCGCCATCAATGCCTACGCAGCGCGCATGGCGCAACGCAGCGGGTTCAACGCCATCTACCTTTCCGGCGGCGGCGTTGCTGCCAACTCGTTGGGTATGCCTGATCTGGGCATCAGCACCATGGAAGACGTGCTTACCGACATTCGACGCATTACCGATGTGTGCGACCTGCCGCTGCTGGTGGATGTGGATACTGGCTGGGGCGGTGCGTTCAATATTGCGCGCACGGTGCGTTCGCTGATCAAGGCGGGCGCGGGCGCCCTGCATATCGAGGATCAGGTCGCGGCAAAACGCTGCGGCCATCGACCCGGGAAGGCGATAGTTTCCACGGCGGAAATGGTGGATCGGGTGAAGTCTGCGGTTGATGCGCGCAGCGACGAAACGTTCGTGATCATGGCGCGCACCGATTCCATCGCCGTTGAGGGCCTGGACTCGGCGATAGAACGCGCGAAGGCCTGCGTCGAGGCCGGTGCGGACATGATTTTTCCCGAGGCAATTTGCACGCTGGAGCAGTATCGCCAGTTCCGGGCGGCAGTCGGGGTGCCGATCCTGGCCAACATCACCGAATTCGGCATGACTCCGTTGTTTACGCGCGACGAGCTGGCCAGCGCCAACGTCGACATCATCCTGTACTGCTGCGGTGCCTATCGCGCCATGAACAAGGCGGCGCTGAGTTTCTACGAAACCGTACGCCGCGACGGCACGCAGAAGGCCGCAATACCGAGCATGCAAACGCGTGAGGAACTCTACGATTACCTCGGCTATCACGCCTACGAGCACAAACTCGATCAACTGTTCGCTGACGGCGCCGCCGATTGAGCAATGCATAAATTCACCGCGGCGCCGGCACTTCGGCGCGCCATCAATAAAGAGGTTGCAGCATGAGTGAAACCACGCAAACGCTCACCAAGCCGAAGAAATCCGTTGCCCTTTCGGGCGTGGCCGCAGGCAATACTGCGCTGTGCACAGTGGGGCGCAGCGGCAATGACCTGCACTATCGCGGCTACGACATTCATGAGCTGGCGACAAAGGGCACATACGAAGAAGTGGCCTACCTGCTGGTGCATGGTGTGCTGCCGAACTGGGCCGAACTGAAGCGTTACCGCGCGCGCCTGCAGCGTATGCGCGGGTTGCCGGCTCCGGTCAAAGCGGCGCTGGAACTGCTGCCGGCCGCCACGCATCCGATGGATGTGTTGCGCACGGGATGTTCCATGCTGGGTACCGTGCTGCCGGAAAAGGACGATCACAACGTCACCGGCGCACGCGACATTGCCGATCGTCTGATGGCCAGTTTCGGCTCCATGCTGCTGTACTGGTATCACTTCAGTCACAACGGCAAGCGCGTCGAAACTGAAACGGACGACGCATCGATTGCTGGTCACTTTCTGCACCTGCTGCATGGGCGCGCACCAAGTGAATTGCACGCACAGGCGCTGGATAAATCGCTTGTGCTGTACGCCGAGCACGAGTTCAACGCCTCCACGTTTGCCGCGCGCGTCATTGCCGGTACCGGCGCGGACATTTATTCGGCAATCACTGGTGCAATTGGCGCATTGCGCGGACCCAAGCACGGCGGCGCGAACGAGGTGGCGATGGAAATCATTTCCCGCTATCGCACGGCCGATGCGGCAGAGGCCGACATCCGCGCACGGGTGGAACGCAAGGAAATCGTGATTGGTTTCGGCCATCCGGTGTATACGGTGTCCGATCCGCGAAACGAGATCATCAAGGAGCTCTCGCGCAAGCTGTGCACGGACGGTGGCAATCCGATGCTGTTTGAAGTGTCAGAGCGCATAGAAAAGGTGATGGCGCAGGTCAAGAACATGTTTCCGAACCTGGACTGGTTCTCGGCCAGCACCTACCACATGCTGGGCGTACCCACGGCGATGTTCACCCCGCTGTTCGTGGTTTCGCGCACAGCAGGTTGGAGCGCGCACGTCATCGAACAGCGCGAAGACGGCAAGATCATCAGGCCCAGCGCGAACTACACCGGGCCGGAAGATCAAGCTTACGTTCCGATCGATAAACGCTGAACAGAGTTCGGCCAGGACCGCGCAGTGCCGGTAAGTCCGGCACTGCGCGAGCCTGTGTCAGACGCGCGCCGAGCTTCAGTCCAGGCCCTCGGCACGTTCCGCTGCGCGAACACCCGGATCATCGTGCATGTTCTGGAAAAACCGGTGCAGGTTGTCCATCCCGCCAAGGTCAACGGCCATGGCCCGCGCCCAGCGCAGCAGCACGTACAAATAGGGATCGGCGATGGACCGCTTTTCGCCGGTAAGCCATGGATGCTGCGCCAGCGCGGCATCCACCAGCGCGAACAGCTTGCGCAGACCAACCCTGGCGTGCGCGGCCAGATCGTCGTACTGGCTTTCATCGGCGAGATAATTGCCGGGCGCGAACAATGGTTTGAAAGACTGGTGCACGTCCGAGTTGAGAAAGCCGAGCCAATGATTCACCTGCGCGCGTGAGCGCGGATCATCAGCGCCGGCGAGCTGCGCCTGCGGATGCATTTGGGCCAGATAGAGCAAAATCGCGACGTTCTCGGTCAACACAAAGTCGTCGTCCACAAGGGTCGGGACGGCGCCGGCAGGGTTGAGGCGAAGGTACTGGGGACTTTTCAGCGCTTCGCGCTTGACCTCGACGGTCTCGAACGGAACGCCGATCCACTCCAGCACAATATGCGCTGCCAGCGGGCAGGCTCCCGGCATGTAGTAAAGCTGCATGTTTAGTCTCGGTAATCAAGGGATGCCCAGTGTCGTGCGCGACGGCGAGCAACTCAAGCGGCCGGTCGCGCCATCTGCGGCGAGTGTTGCGTATTGCGACTCATGCGGGTGTCATGTGTCGACAGATGCGCGCCGGGCTGCACGCAGCCGCTGCTTGCGCCGCTGCAGCAGCCAGCCGCCAGCACAGATACCGATGACCAACAGCGCATCCAGCGCATATTGCGCCAGGGGGTTCGCGTCAAACCAGCCACTTATCCAATGATCGTCGCCGATCATTCGCGCGGCCGTAAACGCAATGGCTGCGGCGCCGACATACATGATCATCGGAAACCGATCGATCAATTTGAGAATGAGCGTGGAGCCCCAAACCACCAGCGGCACGCTGACGAGCAAGCCAATGATGACCAGTCCCAAATGACCTTTTGACGCACCCGCGATGGCCAGCACGTTGTCCATGCCCATCAGCGCGTCGGCAATGATGATGGTGCGCAGTGCGCTCCAGAACGTGTTGGCAACCCTGATGTCCGGGTCGTCACTCACATCATGACGCAGCAGATTCCAGGCTATCGGCAGCAGCAAAATGCCGCCGACCAGCATCAGGCCGGGAAGTTCGAGCAGGTAAACCACCACCGCGGTGAGTGCAAAGCGCACCGCCACCGCCCCAAACGTACCCCAGAAAATGGCGCGATTCTGCAAGGACTTCGGCAGGCGGCTGGCCGCCATGGCAATGACAATCGCATTGTCACCAGCGAGCACGAGGTCCAGCAGAATGATGGTCAGCAGACCGGAAAAAAAATCTGAAGTAGCAAGTTCCATGGGCAATTCGCAGGTTCCTTGCGCGGCGGACACAGCAGCAAGCACGAACGCGCGCGGCCTGTGCTCACCACAAAAGTCTCGTTCGCAAAATACTGCCGTGGTGACCGGGGCAAAACGTTGCCCGTGTTGACGATCACCACACCGGCGCCAGGCAACCTGCGCCAGGAACTACTCCCCTTCGGGATGGGTGAAACAATTGTTGCGGCCGGCACGCCGCCGGTCAAGCAGCATGAGCGGGTGTGGCTGACCCGGGTCGGTTAAAATACCGCTTTTCCCCGAGGGCGAACCCGGTCATGACTGCACCCGATATCCGTTCCGCGAAGCGTCCCGATCCTGACCAGCCGTTGGTGGATATTGCAACATACGTTGCCGATTACCACATTGATTCAGTGGCGGCATATGACACTGCGCGCTACGTTCTTCTCGACTCGTTGGCCACGGCGATGCTGGCGCTGAAGTTTCCCGAGTGCGTCAAGCATCTGGGCCCCCTGGTTCCTGGCGCGACGCTCGCCGGCGGCGCGCGCGTGCCGGGTACCAGCCATGAGCTTGACCCTGTGCAGGCAGCGTTTGCCATCGGCACGCAGATCCGTTGGCTGGATTTCAACGACACGTGGCTGGCTGCCGAATGGGGGCATCCGTCCGACAATCTGGGTGCGATTCTGGCCGTGGCCGATTACCTCAGTCGGCAGTCCGCGCGCGAAGGGCGGTCCTCGCTGAGTGTGCATGATGTGCTTGGCTACGCGATCAAGGCGCATGAAATTCAGGGTTGCTACGCGTTGCTGAACAGCTTCAATCGGGTTGGCATGGATCACGTGATCCTTGTGCGCCTGGCATCCACGGCAGTGGCGACGGCGATGCTCGGTGGCAGCAAGGAGCAGATCGTCACCGCGGTTTCGCATAGCTGGATCGACAACGGTGCTCTACGTACGTATCGCCATGCACCAAACACCGGGCCGCGCAAGAGCTGGGCCGCTGGCGACGCATGTCGGCGCGCGGTGACGCACGCAATCAACGCGGTGTATCGCGGCGTGGTTGGTTACCCGTCCGCACTGAGCGCCAAAACCTGGGGCTTCTACGACGTGGCCTTCAACGCCAAGCCGTTTGAATTCGAGCGCCCATTCGGCAGTTACGTGATGGAAAACGTCCTGCTCAAAATCAGCTATCCAGCCGAGTTCCACGCGCAGACCGCAGTGGAGTGCGCCATGCAGCTGCATGCGCAGGTTGCGGACAGGCTTGGGGAGATTGAAAAGGTAGTCATTGAAACCCAGGAAGCGGGCTGCCGCATCATTGACAAGACGGGGCCTTTGGCCAACTACGCCGACCGTGATCATTGTCTGCAGTACATGGTCGCGGTGCCGCTCATCTTTGGCCGACTACTGGCCAGCGATTACAACGATGACGTGGCAGGCGATCCGCGTATTGACGACTTGCGCAAGAAGATGACGGTTGCCGAGAACCCGCAGTTCACGCGCGATTATTTCGATCCGGGCAAACGCTACATCGGCAATTCCGTACAAGTGTTCTTTTCCGATGGCACCCATACGGAGAAAGTGCTGGTTGACTACCCAATCGGTCACCGCAAGCGTCGCGCCGAGGGCATCCCGGTGTTGCTGGAGAAATTTGAGGCAGCGCTTCGAGGTCAGCTCCCTGCGCACCGGGTGGCCACCATTCTTGCAGCCACAGCGGACCCGGCACGCCTTGATGACATGCCAATACAGGAATTTTTGGGGTTCTTCACATTGTAAAGACGGCGTGAGTGGAATATTAAGGTCCTGCGAGCGTCGTAGGCTTTTTGAAAGGCTCGATGGTTGGCAAGCGCCGACAGGTTTGCCGGGTTCAACTTTGGACAGCGCCGGGGCGGGGCCCGCCGTGGCCACCACAAAGCGGCCTCAAGCTAGGTTTTCTGAACGGAGTATCAGTACGCGTTTTCGACTTGGTGATCAATTCACCGCAATCTTAACGTTTTTGCTACAATCGCCAACGCTTGCCGGACAAAACGTCAAGCACGGGCTTTTTTTAGAGTTCTGCAGCAGCGCTATTCCGGCGTGCGGTTTCCGTTGAAGTAGCAACGGTCGCAAAAAATCCATTAATTTAAGGAGACACCTGATGAAACGTAAGGGCTTGTACTTTCTGATTGCGCTGGCCCTGGGCGGCGTGGGTGCCGTTCATGCGCAAGACACCACGATGGCGGCTGCGCCGGCTGAGACCACCAGCATCAATTCGAACATTTCGTCATTTGACGGTCGTTGGTATATCGCCCCAACCGTGGGCGGCTACTACAACGATGAAGATCGCAATACCAACAGTCGTCAAATCTATTACGGCGTAGGCTTCGGCAAGTTCCTGAGCCCGAACGTGTCAGTTGAAGCGTTTGTGGATCGCACCAAGCGCAAGGTCGATGGCCCGAAGACTGGTCCGGACTTCGACAACAACTGGGCAAGCAATAACGTCGGCGTTTCCGCCCGGTTTTTCCTCGGTGACTGGAACTCATGGCGTCCGTACGCCATGGTGGGCGGCATGGGTAGTCGTCACCAGTCCGACGTAGAGAGCGGCTGGTCGCCGGCAGCGCAGGCTGGTGTTGGCGTGTCCAAAACCGTCAGCGACAGCTCGGACATCCGGCTTGAAGCTGGCTACCGCTACGACTTTGACGACAAGACCCAGCCACAAGAAGACGGTTACGGCGACTTTTTCCTCGGCTTCTCCGTCGTTGCTCGCTTTGGCGCTGCGGCTACGGCAGTTGCTCCAGCGGTCGCCACGGCTCCAGCCCCGGCTGACTGCTCGACCATGGATGCTGATGGCGATGGCGTGAACGATTGTGACGACAAGTGCCCGAATACGGCTGCCGGCACCATCGTTGGACCTGATGGCTGCGCACAGAAGGTCGTGATCGACCTGCGTGGCGTCAACTTCAAGTTTGACCGCCCGAAGAAAGGCGAGACGGACATCTCCAAGTCGTTGGCCGTGCCGACCGCAGACTCGCTTGCTGTTCTGAGCCAGGCTGTCGATACCCTGCAGCGTTATCCGCAGGTGCACGTGACCGTGGCTGGCTACACCGACTCGAAGGGCACTGATGCTTACAACCAGAGCTTGTCCGAGCGTCGCGCATCGATCGTTTACAACTACCTGACCAGCCATGGCATTGATGCCAGCCGTCTGGAAGGGCCGATCGGCCACGGCGAGACGAACCCGATCGGCGACAACGACACGGATGCCGGTCGTGCACAGAACCGTCGTACCGAGTTGCAGGTCCAGCAGTAAGCTGATCCGCAGCAAGTAACAGAAAAACCCGGCTTCGGCCGGGTTTTTTTTGACTGACGGACGGTCGCTGCTATCGTCGACCGTGCCGCCTCACGCAACGCGTCGATGACAACATCCACTTACCGCCATTCATCGACACCGCAACGTGCAGCAGCACGGCACGGACTGGCACGCGTGCTGTCCAAGCTTGGCATCTGTTCGCGCAGCGAAGCCGAGCGCTGGGTGATCGCTGGACGGGTCAGCGTCGATGGGACAACCGTGCGCGACCCGCACATGCTGGTGACCCAGGAACGCAGCTGCCTTGCAGTCGACGGGATCAGGGTTGCCGCGGTAGCGCCCGTGTACATCATGCTCAACAAACCGCGCGGCCTCGTGGTGAGCGCTGCGGACGAGCGCGGTCGCAGCACGGTATATGCGCCGCTTGCCGCCGCCGGTTTACCCTGGTTGGGACCCGTTGGCCGCCTGGACAAGGCGAGCGAGGGCCTGCTGCTGCTCAGTAATGACACGGTGTGGGCTGCCGGCATCACCGAGCCGACGACGCACGTGGAAAAAACCTATCACGTCCAGATCGATCGTCTCCCCGATGATCCGCTGGTGGCGGCAATCAGCGCCGGGGTAGAGGACTGCGGTGAGCTTCTGCGGACGAGCCGGATCAGCGTTGTACGCCAGGGGAGCAGGCATGCGTGGCTGGAGATCGTGCTGGTTGAAGGCCGTAATCGACATATCCGCAGATTGCTCGCAGCGCACGCGGTCGGCGTGCTGCGGCTGGTTCGCGTAGCCATCGGATCCTTGCAACTGGGCGCGCTGGAAAAAGGCGCGTGGCGCCATCTCAGCGTTGCCGAGGTTGCCTCACTCAAGCGCGCGCAGGGTGGCATGTGCGCGCCTGCAACGCGGCTGCCGGTCAAGCCTTTCTGAGCGAAGCCGCTTCGACGGTGCTTCAGCCCTGGCCGATCAGTCCGGTTTGCTTACCTACCTTGATGAACGCAGCGATCGCCTGATCAAGTTGCTCGCGCGTGTGCGCTGCGCTCATCTGCGTACGGATGCGCGCTTCGCCGCGTGGCACTACTGGATAGAAGAAGCCGCTGACGTAGATCCCCTCGTCGAGCAGGCCGGCGGCCATCGCTTGCGCCAGTTTCGCATCGTGCACCATCACCGGGACGATCGGGTGCACGCCGGGCTTGATCTCGAAACCAGCCGCCTCCATGCGCTCGCGGAAGTAGCGCGTGTTGTCGATGAGCGACTCCCGCAGGTCCCCGGCGCTCGACAACATGTCAAACACCTCGATCGCCGCTGCCACTACGTGCGGCGGCAAGGAGTTGGAAAACAGATAAGGCCGCGAGCGCTGGCGCAGCAACTCGATGATTTCCCCGTGTCCGGTAGTGAAGCCGCCGAGTGCGCCACCGAGCGCCTTGCCCAGGGTGCCAGTGAAGATGTCGATCTGGTTCATGACACCGTGCACCTCGGCCGAGCCCCTGCCGGTTGCACCAAGAATGCCGGTGCAGTGTGCTTCGTCTATGTGCACCATGGCGTGATACCTGTTGGCCAGCGCCGTGATCTGGTCCAGCGGTGCGATGTAGCCGTCCATCGAAAATGCACCGTCGGTGGTGATCAACTTGATGCGCGCGCCCGCAGCGTCGGCCGCCTTGAGCTGCGCTTCAAGATCGGCCATGTCGCGATTGGCGTAACGGTAGCGTTGTGCCTTGCACATGCGTACGCCGTCAATGATCGATGCGTGGTTGAGCGCGTCGGAAATCACCGCATCCTGCTCGCCGAGCAGCGGTTCGAACAACCCGCCATTGGCATCAAAGCAGGCCGCGTAGAGAATGGCGTCGTCGGTGCCGAAGAACTCGGCAATCTTCGCTTCCAGCTGCTTGTGCAGATCCTGCGTGCCGCAAATGAAGCGCACTGACGCCATGCCAAAGCCGTGCGAATCGAGCGCGTCCTTGGCGGCCTGTATCACGCGCGCATCGTCGGCCAACCCGAGGTAGTTGTTAGCGCAAAAATTGAGCACCTTGCGCCCGTCGGCCAAGGTTATCCGTGCCGACTGCGGCGAAGTGATGACGCGTTCGCCCTTGAACAGGCCCTGCTCGCGGATGCTCTCCAACTCGGCGGCGTAATGGTCTATGGCAGCGTAAGTCATGGTGTGTTCCGGGTGGTGGAAAGTACGCACGGTCGCCAACTGCGCGGCCGTACGCTGCTGGCCAAAAGCGGCATCAAGTCCAGTTGCATACAACCTTGCCGCAGTTGCCCGCGTCCATAAGGTCGAAGCCTTTCTGGAAATCATCGATTCCCACCTGGTGCGTCAGCACTTTCTGCAGCGGAAAGCCGCCGAGCACCATCTGCGTCATCTTGTACCAGGTCTCGTACATGCGCCTTCCGTAGATTCCCTGCACAGTAAGACCCTTGAAGATCACCTTGTCCCAGTCGACGCCGGCCCCGTTGGGCTGGATGCCGAGCATGGCAATCTTGCCGCCGTGATACATGCAGCCGAGCATGTCGTTGAATGCACGCGGATTGCCGCTCATCTCCATGCCGACGTCAAAGCCTTCCATATGCAGGTCTTTCATCACGTCGCGCAACGACTGGTTTGTCACATTGACCACGCGGGTTGCACCCATGTCGGCGGCCAGCTTGAGGCGGTAATCGTTGATGTCGGTGACCACGACATTGCGCGCGCCAATGTATTTGCAGATGCCCGCCGCAATGACGCCAATCGGGCCGGCGCCAGTGATCAATACGTCTTCACCGATGACGTTGAATTCCAGGGCGCAATGCGCTGCGTTGCCGTAAGGATCAAAAAACGCCGCCAGCTCTGACGGGATCTGATCCGGAATGGCCCACAGGTTTGACGCCGGCATGTTGATGTATTCGGCAAACGCACCGTTGCGGTTGACGCCGATCCCGGTTGTATTTGGACACAGGTGCTGGCGCCCGGCGCGGCAATTGCGGCAGTGGCCGCAAACGATATGACCCTCGGCGGAAACGCGATCGCCCACGCTGTAGCCGGTCACCCCGGGGCCGAGCTTGACGATGTGACCGACAAATTCGTGGCCAATGGTGAGGCCCGGCTTGATCGTGCGCTGGCTCCACTCGTCCCATTTGTAAATATGCAAGTCCGTGCCACAGATGGCGGTCTTGCTGACCTTGATCAGCACTTCGTTCGGGCCGATTTCAGGCACCGGCACCTGTTCCATCCAGATGCCTGGCTCCGCATGGCGCTTGACCAGGGCTTTCATTGTTTGTGGCATGGAGGATCCATCATCAAGCCCACAGGTGGGGCGGGGAGGCGTTCATTATAGTCGCCGCCATCAGAATCCCGCCGTCTTCGGGCCTAACTGGGATGTGCGCAAGCGTGCACGCTGAACTTCGTCGCCGATTCGCTTAAGCTGGGCGGATGCCATGCATCCGAGTCTTGCCCCCTGAACTGATCAATCAGATCGCCGCTGGCGAAGTGATCGAACGGCCGTCTTCCGTGGTCAAGGAGCTGGTCGAGAACAGCCTCGATGCGGGCGCCACGCGCATCGAAGTGGATATCGAGCTGGGCGGCGCGCGCTTGATCCGCGTGCGCGATGACGGCGTGGGCATTGCGCTCGGCGAGTTGCCGCTAGCGGTGGCGTCGCACGCCACCAGCAAGATAGGCAGCTTTGCCGATCTTGAACACGTCGCCAGCATGGGTTTTCGCGGTGAGGCGCTGGCCTCGGTAGCGTCGGTGTCACGTTTTGCCATGACCTCTCGCGCGCGTGGCCAGGACTGTGCATTTCGTATCGCGGTCGATGGCGGCAGCCTGCAGGACGCAAGTCCAGCACAGCACCCGGCCGGCACCAGCGTGGAAGTGCGCGATCTGTTCTACAACGTGCCGGCGCGACGGAAATTCATGCGCGCCGAGCGCACCGAGTTTGCACACATCGATGACTTGCTGAAATCACTCGCGCTGGCTCGTGACGACGTCGAGTTCCGCCTCAGTCACAACGGCAAAGCCGTGCGCACATGGAAGGCTGCGTCTGATGCGCAAGCCGCGCTGCGCCGCGTTGCGGGTGTGTTGGGCGAGGATTTCCCCGCGCACAGCCTGCGCGTGGACCATGCGGCGGCGGGCTTGCGGCTGACCGGCTGGGTGGGACTGCCAACTGCTTCACGCGCGCAGGCAGACGCGCAGTATTTCTACGTCAACGGGCGCCTGGTGCGCGACCGCATCGTTGCGCATGCGGTGCGCCAGGCGTATGCCGACGTGCTGTTCAACGGCCGTAACGCGGCCTTTGTGCTGTACCTCCAGCTGGATCCGGCACAGGTGGACGTCAACGTGCATCCGGCCAAGCACGAAGTGCGATTTCGCGAGCAGCGTCTGGTGCACGATTTCCTGTTTCGCACACTGCATGAAGCGTTGGCGCAAACGCGCGCCGGGAATCCGGAAAGTGGCGTCGCGCCGTCCTTGAGCGAGCTGGGCTCCAGCCTGGCGCGCGGTACTGATCAAGATTTTTCGCACGGGGCTGCCCCGTCTTTTGCGCAGTTCAGCCAGAGCCGGTTGAGCCTGGGCGTGCGCGAGGCGCCGCTGGCCGAGTACGCGGCTTTGCTCGGCGACAGTGCCGGCACACCCGGCGCGTATGCGTCGCCACCGGATGAGGGTGACATTCCGCCGCTGGGTTTTGCCATTGCCCAGCTCAAGAGCATCTTCATACTGGCGGAAAATGCGCAGGGCCTGGTGCTGGTGGACATGCACGCGGCGCACGAACGCATCACCTACGAGCGCATGAAATCCAACCATGCGCAAAATACGCTGCGCTCGCAGATGCTGTTGGTGCCGCTGTCGGTAGCGGTCAGTGCCACGGAGGCAGCAGCGGCCGAGGAGCATGCAGAAGCCCTGGCGCAGTGGGGTCTGGAATTGTCGCGCGGTGGATCCGAAGCGGTGATCGTGCGCCGTGTGCCGGCGCTGCTGGAAGCTGCCGATGTGGGCCAGCTGTGTCGCGACGTGCTGGCGGAGCTCGCCCGACATGGCAGCTCACGGCGCCTGCAGGAAATCGAAAACGAGTTGCTCTCGACCATGGCTTGCCACGGGTCAGTACGAGCTGGGCGGCAGCTGACCATGCCGGAAATGAACGCGTTGCTGCGCGAGATGGAGATCACCGAGCGCTCCAACCAATGCAATCATGGCCGCCCGACGTGGGTGCAAATGACCCTTGCTGAACTGGACAAGCTGTTTTTGCGCGGGCGCTGACGAACAACGCTTGGCGCTGCGCCGGCGTGGGAGAGACGCATGAAACACTCTGCAATGTATGTTCTTGCCACCATGTTGGGAGTTGCCACCGTGCATGCTGCCGATGCGCCAACGGGTCCAGATGCCTATGCGCAATCCGTGGAGCGCTGGCGCGGCGAGCGCGTCGCGAAGTTGACCGCGCCTGATGGCTGGTTGAGCCTGGTCGGTCTGGCATGGCTGCAGCCCGGCGCGAACAGCGTGGGCAGTGCCGCGGACAACATGATCCCCCTGCCTGGTGGACCGGCGCATCTGGGCGTAGTTACCCTGACCGAAGCGGGCTCGGTGCAGCTGACGGTGCAAGCTGGCGTCAGCGCGCTGATCGATGGCAAGTCGACCCCTGTGGCCACGCTGAAGGATGACCTGCAGGCAGGAAGCGGCAAACCCACGCTGGTCAGCGTGGGCACGCTCAGCTTCCACGTCATTGATCGCGACGGGCGCAAGGGCTTGCGTATCAGGGATGCACAGGCGGCCAGCCGAACCGGGTTTCTCGGCATCGATTATTTCCCGATTGATCCCGCATGGCGGGTGGAGGCCGATTGGGAGACGGTGCCATCCGACCGGACGCTGGAAATGGGGACGGTGATTGGCACGACGGAAAAATACCCGGTGCCCGGCAAGCTGCGTTTCACCCGCGACGGCAAGCATTTCGAGATCCTGCCAGTGCTCGAAGTGCCAGGTGACAAGCAGTATTTCGTGGTCTTTGCCGATCGCACCAGCGGCAAGGAAACCTACGGCGCCGCACGTTTCCTGTACATCGACCCGCCGCAGGCCGGCAAGGTCACGCTCGACTTCAATCGTGCATACAGCCCA
Source organism: Lysobacterales bacterium (assembly GCA_038242205.1). Classification (GTDB taxonomy): domain Bacteria; phylum Pseudomonadota; class Gammaproteobacteria; order Xanthomonadales; family Rhodanobacteraceae; genus Rhodanobacter. The sequence goes on along the minus strand of JBBSSI010000002.1, from coordinate 203,516 downwards.
CCATGTGCCTTTACCGCCTTCGCCACGTGTCCACTCGCGCCGCCGGAAAATCGCCTTGACCTGCGCGTCACGGCTGGAGAGAAAAATTACCGCGGCGGCCCGCACTGAGACGCGGCCCGCTACTGCGTCCTTGCGCTTGATCCTGTAGTTCGCATCGGCACTCTGCCGATTTCAGCGCCCATTGAAATGTGCCTTGCGTTTTTCCAGGAATGCAGCGGTGCCTTCGCGCATGTCCTGGCTGGCAAAGGCCAGTGCAAAACCCTGCGTTTCAAACGCCAGACCCTGATCGAGTGCTGCTTCACCGCCGTTGAGGATCGCATCCAGGATGCCGGCTACGGCTATCGGTGCAGCCTGCGCCAGACGCGCTGCCAGAGTCGCCACCGTCCCGTCCAGCGCATCAGCGGCAACGACTTGGGTCACGATACCCAGCTCGTGGGCGCGCCGGGCGTCGATCATGGCGCCGGTCAGACACATTTCGAGCGCGGCACCACGCCCGGCAAGCCGCAGCAGGCGCTGGGTGCCGCCAAACCCTGGAATGAGTCCCAGCGAAACCTCCGGCTGGCCGAAACGCGCCTTGTCGCTGGCCACGCGCAAATGGCAGGCCATTGCCAACTCCATGCCGCCGCCAAGCGCAAAGCCCTGGATGCGCGCAATCACCGGCTTGCGCAGGCGCTCGATGGACGTCATCAGCTCCTGGCCGTAGCGCGAGAAATTCTGCGCTTGCACGGGTGTGTATTGATGCATTTCCGCAATGTCGGCACCGGCCACGAAAGCCTTTTCTCCGGCGCCGGCAAGCACCACCACGCGTACGTCGTCATCCCCGGCGGCCTGCGCGAAAGCAATCGTGAGCTCGTTCAAGGTGGCACGGTTGAGTGCGTTCAACTTGTCCGGGCGATTGATGGTGATACTGCGCACGCCCTCGTCATGATGGATTTCCAGATTGCGATAAGCCATGGGTGATCCTTGTGCGGGCAGAGTCGGTGGGCGGTGGTGATGGGAACCTTTGCTGTCCGCGGGTTTCTCACCGCAAGTGGCAACATGCTGGATTTCCACTGGTTGCATGCAGGGTACTTGATGGAGTGCGCACGGTGCAGTCACCCGCCCGTGGCAAATGGAGAAGGGCATGAGCAAACTGCGCGGCTTGCTGCTGGGACTGTTGGTGCTTGGAGGCAGTGCGCACGCCCAAGACCATGCGCCGGGGATCAGCAACCCCAAGGCGCCCGCCACCTCGAAGTTGTCGTACGCGATCGGCTACCAGATTGGCAGCCAGTTCGCCGATGGCAAGCCCAAGGTGGATCTCCCGGCTTTGCAGCGTGGTATCCAGGATGCCTATGGCAAGCGCCACCCGAGTGTGTCGCTGAGTGAAATGAATCAACAGCTGCAACGTCTGGAACAGCAGATGCACGCCGAGGCAGTGGAAGACTTCGAGCGTATTGCCAAGGCGAATGCTGCCAAGAGCCGCGATTTTCTGAGGCGAAACAGCCAGCTTCCAAACGTGGTGCAATTACCTTCGGGCATCCAGTACGAGGTATTGCAGCAAGGCTCCGGCAGCGTAAATCCGACCAGCAGCAGTCGCGTCACCGTGAACTATCGCGGCATGCTTGTGGATGGCACCGAATTTGACAGCACCTGGGCGCACGGGGCGCCGGTGAGTTTCATCGTCGACCAGGTCATTCGCGGCTGGCAAGACGTGATTCCGCGCATGCATGCAGGTGACCGCTGGAAGGTGGTCATTCCTGCGCCGCTCGCTTACGGCCAGACCGGCGCGCTGCCCCGCATCGGTCCCAATGAGGCGCTGGTTTTCGAAATCGAGCTCCTGCGCATCACGCCAGGTAACGGTTGAGCCGCGTGCGCGCGGCGCCGCTGGCTTGGCGGGCGCTGTGGTCGCGTTGCCCGTTTCGCGATGGTCCAGATGCGCAAGTCCGGGAGGTAACCTCTCCTGGGAACAGGGAAATCTTCAGTCACCACAGCGCGGCACGGTTGCATGTCGATCATCCGGCGGGCTGCTGCGCATGCTGCCGCCCGAGTAACGCCCGGAACATGGTGCACGCCAGTGGTAGCATCATGAGTCATGCCTGTCCCTGATCACATTGCCGTCCCTTTGCCATCCACTCCGTGCATCGGTGTATGTCGGCTGGATACGCGAGGCTTTTGTGTGGGCTGCCAACGCACCGGTGCTGAAATTGCCGCATGGCGCACGCTGCCGGAGAGCGAACGCCTGCGCTTCATCGAGGTAGTGTTGCCGACGCGTGAGCTTCCATGATGGACTCGGTGCTCGCTGCGTTGCGGCCACTGTCGGCGCCGCCGTCAGGCCCGGGTTGGAATCATGCAGAAGTCGCCGACTTGCTTGGCAGCGCGGTGCGTCGCCCGGCGGCGGTGTTGCTGGGCATTCGCGAGGGAGTGCAGTCGCGTCTGGTGTTTACCGTGCGTAATCGGGATTTGCTGGAGCATCCGGGTCAAGTTGCGTTTCCCGGCGGTTGCACCGAGCCGGCCGACGCTGGCAGCGCGTTGCTGACGGCGCTGCGCGAGAGCCATGAAGAAATTGAACTGGATCCGGCTCTGGTGACGCCGCTGGGTTATCTGGACCGCCTGGAAACGGTCAGTGGCTACTGCGTGACGCCGGTGGTGGCGAGAATTGCCGAACGGGCGCAGCTGTATCCGGCGCCGGACGAAGTAGCTGAAGTGTTTGAGGTGCCGATGTCATTTTTTCTCGATGCGCGCAATCTGCGCCGTTACACCATGGATTATCGCGGCAAGGAGCGAGCCATGGTGGAGTTTGTTCACGGCGGGCATCGCATCTGGGGTGCCACCGCGGCAATCGTTTTCAACCTGCTGCAGAGGATGGGACACGCATGAGCCTGCATACAACTTTGCTGGATGTCGCCGCATTGGCCGAACTTCCGGCAGACCAAGTGCTGATAGTGGATTGCCGATTTGACCTGGCCACTCCAGACAAGGGTGAATCCGACTATCGCGCCGGCCACATTCCCGGCGCGGTTTACGCAAGCCTGGATCAAGACCTCTCGGATCTGTCGCGTCAAGCCGAAGGCCTGGGTCGGCACCCGTTGCCCCTGCAATCCGCATTCAATAGCCTGTTGTCGCGTTGGGGCTGGCACGCGGGCATGCAGGTGGTTGCCTATGACGCAAGCTCGGGCGCCGTGGCCGCGGCGCGCCTGTGGTGGTTGTTGCGCCTGGCTGGCGTGCCCGCAGCTGTGCTCAATGGTGGTTATGCCGCGTGGTTGACCGCGGGTTTGCCTACAACCAGTGGCGCGTCGGCAGACCGCGCGCCGACCTCGGTGGCCTTGCATTACAACGAGGGCCAGGTCGAGCTTGACCACGCAAGGCTGCTGGATGCGCACGCTCAGCAGGTGCTTGATGCGCGCGGCGCACCGCGTTTTCGCGGCGATACGGAACCCCTGGACCGCATTGGTGGACACGTGCCTGGCGCACTCAATCGGCCGTTTACCGACAACCTTGATGCAGACGGCCGGTTCAAGCCTGCCGCGCAGCTGCGCGAAGAATTCGGTGCCCTGTTGCGCACCAGCACACCTGATCGGGTTGTGCACATGTGTGGTTCAGGGGTCACCGCATGTCACAACCTGCTGGCTATGGAATATGCGGGTCTGCCCGGTTCACGCCTGTATGCGCCGTCATGGAGTGGCTGGGTCAGCGATTCGGGTCGCCCGGTCGCGACGGGCTCATGATCGCGCTCCCACTTTCCGGCCACGCTGGCTGATGCAGTGGCATGGATGCGCGCCAGCCGGCTGCGCCTTTTGCTGACGTGTGTATCCATCAATGGCCGGGAAGAGGAAACCTGGGCAGGCACTTGCGCACAAACTTTCCAGGCCGGACCGGGCAAATGACTAATGCTTCTTCTGGCGCGCAGCCATCCATTGCTGCAGCACGAACTGCGTGTCCGGGTGGAAAAATGCATCGGTGAAAGCGTCCAGCGGCAGCGCATCAGGATCAGCGAAGACGTTGGCCAGGTCGCTGCGCGCCAACTCTCTTGTGGCGCGCATGGCGTGCTGCGGAAACGACAGCAGTTCTGCCAGCCAGCTGATCGAACGTGCAACGACGTGATCGACTTCCGCCAGTTCGTCGACGAAGCCGCAGTCAACAGCTGCGCCCGATTCCAGCATCGCGCCAGCTACCAGCAAGCGCTCGGCACGATGGTTGCCAACCACTCGGCGCAGCGCGAACTGGATGCATTCGGGCACGGTCAAGCCGACCTGCACTTCATTCAAGCCAATCTTGAACGCGCCCTGCGCCATCACGCGGTAATCGCAGAACAAGGCGAGCACCGCGCCACCCGCAGGGCTGTGACCGGTGACGGCCGCAACCAGTGGTATCGGCGATTTCGCCATTGCTGCGCACACGGCGAATAATTCCTTCCAGTACGTGCGTACGCCGTCGCGGTCGCAGGCCATCAGCGCAGGGATGTCCACGCCCGCCGAGAACACACCCGGCGCGCCGGAAAGTACAACGCCGTGGGCACCAGCAGTCACGCTTTCTTCAAGCGCAGCGCGCAGCGCCTGCAGCAAGCCCAGGTTCAGTGCATTGACCGGTGCCCGGGCAAGATTGATCTCGCGGATGGAGCCGTGAGAAATGATATTGAGCATTGCAGTCACCCGGTCAGCGTGGTTGTTCGGCAGCAGTCCACTGGTAGCGCACGGCATAGTCAAGCGTCGCTGTGCCGTGCGCCGGAACGCTGATGCGAAACTCCAGCATATCGGTTGTCTGCCCGGTGGGTTTGCTGCTGGAAGACACCAGCGACCACTGTCGCCAGCGTTGCGGATGCTCGCGCACGGTGACCACGCGTGCGGTCTGGCCAGCGTTGCTCAACTGGATACGGAACGCCTCGTCCATCGTATGCGCGGCAATATCAGCGTTGAAGCTGGTGCGTGAACGTTCGCCGCGCAAATCAAATGCGGTGCCCAGCGTAATCGTGGCATCGCTGCCTTTGGGGGTGTCGTTGATGCGCCCTTCGCCAATGAATTGCGGCGTACCTTTTTTATCAGCAACAAGTACGCGCAGATAACCAGCGGGCAGGCTGTCAAACGCGCGCAGTTTCAGCGTGCTGACAATTGCGTTGGCGCCGCCCTGATCAAAATCGGCGCCCAGAATTGGCTGCGGCGACCGATAACTGCCACCGTTTTCATACAGCGCGGTCCGCTCGCAGTCCAGCGTGCGCTCAGCGTACAGCGGCACCTGACTGACGCTGTTGTCAGGCAGGTCGACCGGAACCGGCAAGGTGTAACTGCGATAATCTGCGAGGCTGGCCTGCTCCGGGAGATCTGCGCTGCCGGCCTTGGCGCTGAAGCCGCGCGCCATTGCCATCATCGGTCGCGGTGCGGAGTCCTTGGCCATGTTGGGCTCTCCGGCAATCAAGGTCAGTTTCAGGTCGTGCCAGTCGCGGCCGCTGCGGTTGGCAATGCTGGCGCGCGATGCAAACTGCATGCGACAGGCGTCTGCAGATTGCAGCGTCGCCACGTAGGCGGCGCGCCAGCCAATGCCGCTGGTCGGATAACTCAGCACCGCGGTGGCCCCGCCGGCGCGCCCGGCATCCAGCCGAAGGTCGAGGCTGGAACCGGTGGGGAAATCGGTTCCACTGCTGCGCACCGCGGCGTAGCGATTGACCAGCGTGGTGTGGCCGGTGTCGTCGCGTACCAAAAGACCCCGACCGACGCGCAGCAAACTGCCGCTCGCGAGCACTTGCCCGCTGTCGCCCAGCACCTCGACCTTGCGCCCGGTCAGCGCGGTGAGCGCGCCACTCTGGCCTTGCGCCAGCAACAAGCGCTGCGAGATGACCGTCGCTTCGCCGCCAGGGAAGCTCAGCGTCAACGCTTCGGCATCAAGCTGGGTCGGCAAGTCGCCAAGCGTGACATCGTGCACGCCGGCGGCGAGGTCCAATGTGCGGCTTTCGCGCGCCACCGCGTAGCCGGCGTTGATATCACCGTCGCCACTGCTGGCGTAAAGCGCAGCGTTGTCGCTGCGGTAGACGGTCAGCTCGTTATTGCTGGTAGCGTGAACCGGCATGATTGCTCCAACCGCGAAAGTGGCCGCAATGGCGAGGGTCAACAGGGAAATTTGCATTCGCACGTGGAAGCTCCGGGGACGGTCGCGCATCATCATAGCGAACGCTTGTGCATCGCTGGCGTGCTTATTGTCCGGCCGATGGCGCGCCTGCTGCGCGCACGCTGGCGGGCAAGCTGACCGGCCTTCCGCTCGCTGGATCCATCCACACCATGACCACGTGGCCGTCGCAGTAAAGGCGGGAGTCGTCGTCCGCAGCGACGATGCGATGCGCCAGGGTAATCGAAGTGTTGCCCAACCGCGTGCAGTACAAATGCACGTGCAACGTTGCCGGCCACGCAATGGGGCGTCGGTAGTTGAGGACGGACGCCGCCAGCACGGGCATGGCTGACGCGCTGTACCAGTCGGGCAGCGTGAGCATCCACTGCAAGCGTGATTCTTCCAGATAGGTGAGGTAGGTCGAGTTGTTGACGTGGTTGAACGTGTCCAGGTCGTGCCAACGCACAGCCAGGCGCGCGACAAACACGGATACGCGTGGCGCTTGCTCAGCTTCGATCAGGCTTTCTGCTGCACGGTCGCAGTTGCTCATGCCGCCGACTTCCGGGCGCCTGACTTGGGCTTGGTCGGCGCCTTGGCTTTGCCTTCGCGCGGAAGCTTGCCCCTGGATTTGACCTCGCGCTGAGTGGGCGCTTTGCGCGCGAGGTGCGGAGCGAGAAACTGACCGGTGTACGAGTCCGGCGTGGCGGCCACGGTTTCCGGCGTACCGGCAACGAGGATCCGACCACCGCCCGCTCCGCCTTCTGGACCCAGGTCAATGATCCAGTCAGCGGTCTTGATGACGTCCAGATTGTGCTCGATCACCACCACCGTGTTGCCCTGATCCACCAGTTGGTGCAGCACGTCCAACAGTTGCTCGATGTCATGAAAGTGCAACCCCGTGGTCGGCTCATCCAGGATGTACAGCGTGTTGCCGGTGTCGCGCTTGGATAGCTCACGCGAGAGCTTTACGCGCTGAGCTTCGCCGCCGGAAAGCGTGGTCGCACTCTGTCCGAGTTTGATGTAGTCAAGGCCGACGGCGCGCAGCGTGGAGAGCTTGCGGGCAATGGTCGGCACGTTTTCCAGCAGCTTGAGCGCTTCTTCCACCGTCATGCCAAGCACGTCGGCGATGGTGTAGCCCTTGTACAGAATTTCCAGCGTCTCGCGGTTGTAGCGCTTGCCGTGACAGACGTCGCACGCAACGTACACATCGGGCAGAAAGTGCATCTCCACTTTGATCAAGCCATCGCCTTCGCACGCCTCACAGCGTCCGCCACGCACGTTGAAACTGAAGCGGCCGGGCGTGTAACCGCGTGCGCGCGCCTCGGGTACCTGGGCAAAAATCTCGCGTAATGGGGTGAACAATCCAGTGTAGGTCGCGGCATTGGAGCGAGGGGTGCGGCCGATCGGTGACTGGTTGATCTCCACTACCTTGTCAAACAACGTCATGCCGGTAACCGCGTCGTAGGCAGCTGGCTGGACGCTGGCGCCGTTCAGTTCGCCAGCAGCGAGCCGATACAGCGTGTCGTTGACCAGCGTGGATTTACCCGAGCCGGATACGCCCGTGACACAGGTGAAAAGGCCAGCCGGAAAGGCAGCATCAACGTGTTGCAAGTTGTTGCCGCTGGCACCCTTGATGTGCAGCCAGGACTCTTTGTCCACGGGCTCGCGGCGCAGCTTGGGCACCTCGATCTGGCGTACGCCAGACAGGAACTGTCCGGTGATCGAGCGTGGCGCATCAAGCACATTCTGCACGCTGCCCTGGGCGACGACTTCACCACCGTGCACGCCTGCCCCCGGACCAATGTCGATGACGTGATCGGCGCTGCGGATGGCGTCTTCGTCGTGCTCCACCACGATCACGGTATTGCCCAGATCGCGCAGGCGCACCAGGGTGCCGAGCAGCCGGGCGTTGTCTCGCTGGTGCAGGCCGATGGACGGCTCGTCGAGTACGTACATGACCCCGACCAGGCCGGCGCCGATCTGCGATGCAAGACGGATACGCTGGGCCTCTCCGCCAGAAAGCGTGTCGGCTTGCCGATTCAGCGTGAGGTAATTCAAACCCACGTCATTCAGAAAGATCAGCCGCTCGCGGATTTCCTTGACGATTTTTGCGGCAATCTCTCCGCGCCAGCCGGGCAGTTCCAGCGTGGCAAAAAATCCCATGGTGTCGTCGATCGAACGCGACGTGAGCGCCGGCAGCGCGACATCTGCCACGAACACGTTGCGCGCGGAGCGGTTGAGCCGCTCGCCATGGCAGGTGGCACACGGCTGTTCGCTGATGAACTTCGCCAGCTCTTCGCGCACAGCCGAAGACTCGGTTTCCTTGTAGCGCCGTTCCAGGTTCGGCAGGATACCCTCGAACGCGTGCTCGCGAGTCACCTCACCGCCGCGTTCGGTAAGGTAGCGAAAGGCTATCTTCTGCTTGCCGCTTCCATACAAGATGGCCGTCTGGACGGCTGCAGGAAGATCGCACCAGCGAACATCGGCGTCAAACCCGTAATGCTTGGCGAGTGACAGCAACATGCGGTAGTAGTGCGGATTGCGCCGATCCCAGCCGCGCACGGCGCCGCCGGACAGAGGCAGTTGCGGATGGCCGACGACCCGCGCTGGATCGAATACCTCGTTGACGCCCAGGCCATCGCAAGCCGGACACGCGCCAACCGGTGAATTGAAGGAAAACAGCCTTGGCTCCAGCTCCGGCAGCGAGTAGTCGCAGATCGGACAGGAGAAGCGCGAGGACAGCAGTTGCTCGGGAGCGGCCACATCGTTCATGTCAACCACGATCACCAGGCCCTCGCCCATGCGCACCGCAGTTTCCAGCGACTCTGCCAGGCGCTGACGAATGTCTTCACGCGGGCGAAATCGATCGATGACCGCTTCGATCGTGTGTTTCTGTCGCAGCATCAGCGGGGGCACGGCATCCAGGTCGTACACCGCATTGTCAATGCGCGCGCGCACGAAACCCTGGGCGCGCAACTGGTCGATGACTTGCACGTGCTCGCCCTTGCGCTCGCGCACGACCGGCGCCAGCAGCATGTAGCGATGCTCCGCGTCCATGGCCAGAATGGCGTCGACCATCTGACTGACGGTTTGTGCCTGAAGCGGGGTACCGTGATCCGGGCAGCGCGGCGTGCCGACGCGAGCGTAGAGCAGGCGCAGGTAATCGTAGATTTCGGTGATCGTGCCGACGGTGGAGCGCGGGTTGTGCGAGGTGGACTTCTGCTCGATCGAGATTGCCGGCGACAAGCCTTCGATGTGGTCGACATCGGGCTTTTCCATCACCGACAGAAATTGCCGGGCATACGCGGAAAGCGATTCGACATACCGCCGCTGGCCCTCGGCGTAAATCGTGTCGAAGGCGAGCGAAGACTTGCCGGATCCGGATAAACCGGTGATCACGATCAGCTTGTCGCGCGGCAGATCGAGATCAATGTTCTTGAGATTGTGCGTGCGTGCGCCGCGAATTCGGATGGTGTCCATGGCGCTCGAAGATGGGGTGCATCGGTCACTATACCAAGGCGCTTTTCGTCACTCAGACGCGTTTTTATGCAATTTGGCGGCGCAGGGAAAGCTGTGGCAGGCCACACAACGCCGGAGCAACGCCGTTGTGGCATGCATTTGCCGTCTGCCAGATTTGACCAGCGCCGGCCAAAATCACTATAATCCGCGGTTCGTCAAGCTGTGTCTGGCCGAGACGATACCCAAGAGAATAACTACAGAAGGGCGTGGACATGAGTTATGCAGTCATCAAGACTGGTGGCAAGCAGTATCGCGTGCAAGCGGGCGATGTGTTGCGAGTGGAGCTGTTGACCGCCGAAGAAGGCGCCACCATCAGCTTTGACCAGGTGCTGCTGGTCGGCGCGGGCGAGTCGATCGTTGTCGGAGCGCCGCTGGTGGAAGGCGCGACGGTCAGCGCCACGGTGCGTACGCACGGTCGGGCCGACAAGATCCGCATCATCAAGTTTCGCCGCCGCAAGCATTACAAGCGCCAGCAGGGACATCGTCAGCACTATACCGAAATCGAAATCACGGGCATCAACGCCTGAGCACCTGGAGCATTGAGTCATGGCACACAAGAAAGGCGTAGGTTCCAGCCGCAACGGTCGCGATTCGAACCCGAAATATCTCGGCGTCAAGATTTACGGTGGCCAAGCCATTGCGGCCGGCAATATCATCGTGCGTCAGCGTGGCACGCAGTTCCACCCCGGCACTGGCGTTGGCCTGGGGCGCGATCACACGCTGTTTGCGCTGGTTGACGGCACGGTTCAATTCAAGATTCGTGGCGACAAGAGTCGCCGTTTTGTCGATGTCGTTCCGGCCTAAATCGGCGACGCGGCAATGACCAAGGCCCCGCCTCGGCGGGGTTTTTGCTTTCTGGCGTGGGACACTGCGCCGGCAAGCGGGCGCGCAGAAGATTGATGCGGCCTTCGTTACGCGCGCCATGAAGCCTGGCGCGGCATGGTTCCGCGATTTCCTTACCCAAGCCACATACAGCCAAGTGGTATCCAGCGCATGACACTCGCATGAAATTTGTCGACGAAGCCAGCATCACGGTTCAGGCGGGCGATGGCGGCAACGGCTGCGTCAGCTTCCGCCGCGAAAAGTTCATCCCGCTCGGTGGTCCGGACGGCGGTGACGGCGGTGATGGCGGCTCGGTCTGGCTGGTGGCCGACGAAGGCTTGAACACGCTGGTTGACTTTCGCCACCAGCGGCAATTCAAGGCGCAGCGTGGCCAGAATGGCATGGGTAGCCAGATGTATGGCAAGGGTGGTGAGGACACGACCATCCGCGTGCCGATCGGCACCGTCATTACCAATGTGGATACCGACGAGGTCATCGGCGACCTCGTCCGCCATGGCCAACGCATGCTGGTTGCGCAGGGTGGCAGAGGCGGCCTGGGCAACATGCATTTCAAGACTTCGGTGAACCGTGCGCCGCGCAAGTCCACCCCGGGCACGCCCGGGGAGCTGCGACAATTGCAGATGGAGCTGCGTGTGCTTGCCGACGTGGGTCTGCTCGGCTTTCCCAACGCTGGCAAGTCGACATTCATCCGTGCCGTCTCTGCTGCAACCCCGCGCGTGGCGGACTACCCGTTCACGACGCTGCAACCCTACCTGGGCGTCGTGCGTCTGGGCAGCGACCAAAGCTTTGTGATCGCCGATATCCCCGGCTTGATCGAAGGCGCGGCCGAGGGTGCGGGGCTGGGCATCCAGTTTTTGCGGCACGTTGCGCGTACCAGCCTGCTGCTGCATCTGGTCGATATCGCACCGCTGGACGGCGGCGACGTAGTGTCACAAGTGCGCGCGATCGAGCATGAGCTGAAGAAATTCAACCCGGAGATCCTGCAGCGTCCACGCTGGCTGGTGCTGAACAAGATGGACATGCTGGCGCCGGAAGATCGCGACGCGGTCGCACAGAAGATCATTTCCGATTTGGGCTGGACCGATCCGTGGTTCGCCGTCTCCGCGCTCGCCCGGGAAAACACGCTGGAAGTCTGCCAGCAGATACAGCGCTTCTTCGAGTTCACGCGCGAGGCTGGCGCGGATCGCGCAGATATGCTGCCCGGCGACATCCGGCTGCGTGGGACGGATGCGCAAGATTGAATCAGGCCACGGGCCGTAGCTTGAGGTCGCGCCTGCAATTCCAGTCATTGATGGCGCCTATTTGCAGGATATCGCTCATGCGTTTCGCCTTGCCAATTTTGCTGAACCTGCTGCTACCGCTGGTCGCAGTCGCGGCTGATGGTCCAGGCTATAGCCTGGTGCTGAAGAATCACCGCTACATACCCGATGTGTTGAAGATCCCGGCGAACACCCGGGTAAAGATAGAAGTGATCAATCGGGACGCAACGCCGGAAGAGTTCGAGAGCAATGATTTTCCGGCCGAGAAGATCGTGATGGCGAACAGCAGCATCACGCTGTTCGTGGGTCCGTTGAAACCCGGCCGCTACGGTTTCTACGGTGATTTCCATCAGCCCACTGCACAGGGCACGCTGGTCGTGGAGTAGTTGCCATGTGGGGCATTGCGTTGCTGGTTTTTCGCGAGGTGCTGGAGGCTGCACTGATCGTTACCGTGGTGGCCGCGGCCACGCGCGGCGTGGCGCAGCGCGGACTGTTCATCAGTGGCGGCATCGCTCTGGGCGTGCTGGGCGCGATCGTGGTCGCAGCCTTTGCCGGTGCGATATCACGGGCGCTTAGCGGAGTCGGCCAGGAGCTCTTCAACGCAACCGTGCTGCTTGCCGCCGTGGTGATGATCAGTTGGCATGTCATATGGATGTCCGGCCACGGTCGTGAGATGGCGCGGCAGATGAAAAGTCTCGGCTGCGCGGTTCAGGCCGGCAGCAGTTCGCTGGCCATGCTGTTGGCGGTGGTGGCGCTGGCGGTGCTGCGTGAAGGCTCGGAGGTCGTGCTGTTTCTTGCCGGCATGCTCGCTGGCGGGGCTGGCGGACTCATCCCTGGTTTGGCCATAGGTATTCTGTCCGGAACCGCAGTAGGTTTTGCCTTGTACTTTGGCTTGCTGCGCATTCCCGTGCGCTATTTTTTCACGGCCACCAATTGGATGCTGGTGTTGCTGGCTGCGGGGCTGGCGTCCACCGCCGCGCGTTTCCTGATACAAGCCAACGTGCTGCCGGCCTGGGGCAGCGCGTTGTGGGACACCTCATGGCTGCTCGGCAATGGCTCGCTGCTGGGGCAGACTGCGCATATTCTGGTCGGCTACGACGCCCGACCGGCGGGGATGCAGATCGCGTTTTACGCGCTCACCCTGGTCATGCTGCGGATCGGCACATTCTGGAGCGGTCGCGCGCGCGCTCATGTGCATGCTGGAGCCACCACGCCTGTTTCAGGAACTGCCGCGTCGGCGAAATAAGCCCACTGTGGACCCTGGAAAGTGGAACAGTGCGCCAACCTTCAGCAACGATTCCGGTGATCGGTGTGACTGGTCATCCGTCGGCCTGCGCCTGCACTGCGAGCCAGGGCCATCCAACACGATACGTTGATCGCGACAGGGCAGTGGCTACGGTGCAACGCCGCCGCACGTACGCGTGCGCAGCGCGTCGATAAAAAACTGATCTCGTCGCTCCTGGCGCCTGCGGCATGCACGGGTGGCAAGGCAGGGCCAGTCTGAGTGGCGCTACACCGCCATGGGTGACAGCTGGGCCAAATTGCGCAGCACTCAGCATCAGCCAAGGTCGACGAAGTGCCCCAGTACAGCGGGCCACCATATCCAGGCTTCGTTGCAGCGTCTGCCGTGCGGTTGACCTGCAAAGTCGTGAGGCAAGCTTGTGCATCGTGCACGCACTGAATCACCGCTCACATTCGAAACACCCCGAAGCGCTGTGGCACGATCGGCGCGTTCATGGACGCGGAAATGGCCAAGCCGAGTATCCGGCGCGTATCAGCCGGATCGATGATGCCGTCGTCCCAAAGCCGGGCGCTGGCGTAATACGGGTGACCCTGGCGCTCGTACTGCTCACGCAAAGGAGTCTTGAACGCTTCTTCTTCGGCCGGCGACCATTGCCCGCCACGCGCCTCGATCCCATCCCGTTTGACCGTGGCCAGTACGGAAGCCGCCTGTTCGCCACCCATCACCGAGATGCGCGCGTTTGGCCACATCCACAAAAAGCGCGCGCCGTACGCGCGTCCACACATTGCGTAATTGCCGGCGCCAAAGCTGCCGCCGATCACCACCGTGAATTTGGGCACGTGCGAGCAGGCCACGGCAGTCACCATCTTCGCGCCGTCCTTGGCAATGCCGGCTTGCTCATACTTCTTTCCGACCATGAAGCCGGTGATGTTCTGCAGAAACACCAGTGGTACGTTGCGTTGGTTGCACAGCTCGATGAAATGCGCGCCCTTGAGCGCGCTTTCCGCAAACAGGATGCCGTTGTTGGCGACAATGCCGACCGGATAGCCATGGATGTGTGCGAAGCCGGTCACCAGGGTCTTGCCGTAGCGGGCCTTGAACTCATGCAAATCAGAGCCGTCGACAATGCGCGCGATCACTTCGCGGATGTCAAAGGGTCGACGCGTGTCTGGCGGAATCACTCCATACAACTCGTGCGCCGGGTATTTTGGTTCAATGGGTTCGCGCAGCGCCAGCGGCAAGGACTTGCGTCGATTGAGCTGGCTGACAATGTCACGCGCAATGGACAGCGCATGGGTGTCGTTCTCGGCGTAATAGTCAGCCACTCCGGATATCGACGTGTGCACCTCGGCGCCGCCGAGCGTTTGCGCGTCCACCACCTCGCCGGTGGCAGCCTTGACCAGCGGCGGTCCGCCAAGAAAAATCGTGCCGTTGTCACGCACGATGATGGTTTCGTCACTCATTGCCGGCACGTAGGCACCGCCGGCCGTGCAGGAGCCCATCACCACCGCGATTTGTGGAATGTTCAGCGCCGACATGCGGGCCTGGTTGTAAAAAATCCGGCCGAAGTGCTCCTTGTCCGGAAACACTTCGTCTTGCAGCGGCAGGAATGCGCCACCGGAATCCACCAGGTAGATGCACGGCAAGTGGTTCTCCAGTGCCACTTCCTGGGCGCGCAGGTGCTTCTTTACGGTCATGGGAAAATAGGTGCCACCCTTGACCGTGGCATCGTTGGCCACGACCAGCACTTCCAGCCCATTGACCCGACCGATGCCGGCGATCAGCCCGGCGCCGGGGGCGGCATCCTCGTACATGCCGTGGGCGGCCAACGCCGACAGCTCCAGAAACGGTGAACCGGGATCGAGTAGTGCGCGTACACGCTCACGCGGCAGCAGTTTGCCGCGAGCCACGTGTTTTTCACGAGCCTTGGCGCCGCCGCCGGCCGCACTGCGCGTCAGTTCACGCTGCAGGTCCTCTACCAGGCTGCCAAGGTGCGCGCTCGCTGCCTGAAACTCGGGAGAACGCGGGTCAATCTGCGTGACGATCATGCTCATTGATACAGGCTCGTTGGTGCTGCTGACGGAGGGCGCGGCGAGCGTCGTGGCGGTAACGCTGACATCGTGGCCAGAGCTGCGAGCAGTGATGATAACCGCCTGGCCGGGCCAACCGAAATGCAGAAACCGCAGCCAAAAAAAACGGCCGCGAGAAGCGACCGTTTTTTCTGCAAGTTGCAAACGCGATCAATGACCCTTGTCGGCGTCCTTGGCAGCGTCTTTCGCATTGCCGGCAGCGTCTTTCGCAGCATCGGCAGCGTTATCGGCAGCGTCAGCAGCGTTGGAGGCTGCATCTTTTGCAGCGTCAACTGCGTCGCCGGTCGGGGCGGCGGCCGAAGAAGCAGCACCAGCTGCTTGCTGGGCCTGATCGGCAGCCTGACCAGCTGCGTTGGCAGCCGTCTGGGCCTGCATTGCCGCCTGGGTTGCCGCTGCGGTTGGGGCAGTAGCAGCATCTTGCTGGGCCGTGTCAGCAGCCTGCTGAGCGGTATCAGCGGACTTCTGCGCGTCCTGCGCGGAATCCTGCGCGCCGTTGCTGCAGGCCGCCAACAGCGCGACGAGCGCGGAGGCGAGTAGGGTACGCGTAAACTTCATGGTGAATCTCCTTTGCCGTGGATTGCCTTATGGCCGTGCATTATTAGCGCTTTCTTTGCAGTTGCGCCACTTTTTTTGCAAACATCTTCAGTGCGCGTTACGCGCCTGTTTAGCAGGGTGTCAGAAAAAGCGTGACAGCCGCGTGCGCAAAGAATCAGACGATGCCCCGATACAAACACGGAGCGGATCGATTGAATCGACCCGCTCCGTGCGCTGGACAATCAAACGTGCAAATCGTCCAGAGAGTTACTGCATATCAATTACTGCGATCAATGCAGCGTCGCAAGTTTGACGTCCTTCATGTCCAGCGCCTGGGCGACGTCGTACATGGCCTGATTGAGGATCTTGTGCGTACTTTCGTCCGCAGCATGACCGACCGCCTGGTCGATATCCGTCATCACCAGCACGTGGATCTTGTTCGACATTGCATGGTCAAACATGTAGCCCGACCAGAACATGCCGTCTGGTGCAGTACCAGCCTGGACCAGCGCCTTGGCAAGGGCTGCGCCCTTCAAGTCAGCAGGTGCTTCGGGCAGGGTGATGCCGGCAGCGGTGACTTGCTTGATCGCGGCCTTGACCGCGAAGGTCATGCCATCAACGAAGCCCTTCACTTCTTCGGCGCCGTACTGCTTGGTCAGCTTGGCTACTTCAGCGTTGACCGTCTTCTCGCCCAGCATCGAGACCAAAGCAGTCTGGAAGCTGAAGTTGTCAGCGCCGCCGCCCGCCTTGATCAAGGCCGCGGTCGCCGCCAGTGCAGGCTCGCCGGTATAGATCGGACCGCCAAACCAGTTCATGCCCGCTGGTGTTGCTGCAGCAACCGTGGAACCGGTAGCTGGTTCCATGCTGGAGGCCGGGGTCGCCATTGCGGTTGAAACGGACGCAGGAGCTTCAGCGGGAGTAGGAGCGGTGTCGACTGCCGGCTGGGCATCCTGGGCGCCTTGGCTGCAGGCGGCGAGTAATGCGACAAGCGCTGAGGCGAGTAGGGTACGCGTAAACTTCATAGTGAATCTCCTGAGCCGTGGATTGCCCAATGGCTGTTGTTTGAAATTGAGGTTTGGATAAGTTTCAGTACGTTTGTGCAACGGTGTATCCGTAACTGCAGCGTGTGCCGCATGCCCGTTTGCCCCGCAGGCGATGACTTCCGGCAAATGTGCGCCTCCGGTCAAGCCCCACATTCTAGCGCAATCGCTGTCGCTTCGCCGCCGCCGATGCATAGCGTGGCAATCCCGCGCGTCTTGCCTCGACTACGCAGCGCGTTGATCAGTGTGACCACAAGACGTGCGCCACTGGCGCCAATGGGGTGACCCAGCGCACACGCGCCACCGTTGACGTTGATCTTTTCGTGAGGAATACCCAGTTCGCGCATGGGCGCCATTGCCACTACCGCGAATGCCTCATTGATTTCAAACAGGTCGACGTCGGCAATGGTCCAGCCGGCTTTCTCCAGAACCTTCTGGATTGCGCCGACCGGCGCGGTGGTAAACCATTCTGGGGTTTGCGAGTGGGTGGCATGCGCCACGATGCGGGCCAGTGGTTGAATACCGCGCGCGGCCGCGTTCTCGGCGCTCATCAGGACCACAGCGGCAGCGCCATCGGAGATGCTGGACGAACTGGCCGCGGTAATGGTCCCGTTTTCCTTGCGGAACGCCGGCTTCAAGCTGGGCACTTTGTCGATGTCGGAGCGCCCCGGTTGTTCGTCCGTTTCGACCTGTACGTCACCCTTGCGGCCATGCACCGTGACGGGAACGATTTCGTCGGCAAACGCGCCGTTCGCCTGCGCAGCCTTGGCGCGCGTGACCGATTCGATGGAAAAGGCGTCCTGCTCTTCGCGCGTGAAGTGGTATTTGTCCGCGCACAACTCGCCGAACACGCCCATGGCCTTGCCGTCATACGGATTGGTCAGACCATCCCAAGCCATGTGATCAACCAATTTGCCATCGCCATAACGAATGCCGACGCGGGCATTGACCATGTGCGGGGCGTTGGTCATCGACTCCATGCCGCCTGCAACAACGATGCTGGCCGAGCCGGCCTTGATCAAATCGTGGCCGAGCATGATCGCTTTCATGCCGGAGCCGCATACCTTGTTGATGGTCGTACAGCCGACACTGGCTGGTAACCCGGCGGCAAAAGATGCCTGACGAGCCGGCGCCTGGCCGAGATTGGCGGGCAACACGCAACCCATGATGACTTCGCTGACCTCGCTGGCCGGCACCGCGGACTGCTCCAGCGCGGCCCGCATGGCCGTGGCTCCCAACTCGGGCGAAGGGACGCCCGTGAACTGACCCAGGAAGGAACCGATAGCCGTGCGTTTGGCTCCGGCAATGACAATATTGATATCCGACATGGCAACTCCACGTAAGCGCCACAGGGCGAATCACCCCGCAGGCAATACCCGGATTATCGCAGCCTGCGGCAAACCACGGCAAATCGTGAAGCCGGGCGCAAAAACGGCGTCTGGACGATGCTCCATTGCTTTTTTGTTGTGCCAAGATGGCGCGGGAAGACGACCTTCTGACCGCTGCGGCGTGTCGAACTCAGTACAGTCCAGGGACACGCCGATGAAGAATCTGCATTCGCAACTGTTGCTTCGCCAAGTCACTTTGTGCGTTGCGATCGCATTGGGTGTTTCCGCCTGCGGTGGCGGCGGCAGCAATGTAAGACCGACACCCGCCGCGCCGTTGCCGCCGCCACCTCCACCGCCGCCACCACCGACCCCGCCTCCGCCGCCCCCGCCACCCGTGCCACCGCCGCAGCAGCCACCGGCGGATGCGCAGTTGTCGATCACCAATACGTATGCGGCGCACGATCAGGGATTCACGGGCGCCGGCTCGGCCATTGGCGTGGTGGACAGCGGCATCATGCGCAACCATCCGGCATTGGCCGGACGGGTGACGAAGGAGCTGATCTACATCGATCCGGCGAGCAACAACATCAATATCGATGACGTTGTTGGCCACGGCACGTGGGTGTCGCAAATTGCCGCCGGCGTGCCGGTGGCCAGGTTTGCTGGCGGCATCGCGCCGGGTGCGACGCTGGTGTCTGCGCGCATCATCAGTGACGTCGAACCCAAAGACGACGGATCTGGCCAGGGCAATCGGGTGACCAGCGCCGATCCGCTGGGTTCAATCAATGACGACTTGATCGCCAACGGCGTTCGCATCATGAACAACTCCTGGGGTGGGTTGTACTGGGACGCCACCTCCACGGCCACGACACGCAGCTTCCACGATGCCTACAACCGGTTCATAAATTCGGCAGATGGCCTGGTGGTGTTTGCCGCGGGTAACAGCAGCGCCGCAGACCCCAGTGACATTGCCGCGCTGCCTTCGCGCGCACCGGATCTGGAAAAAGGCTGGCTCAGCGTGGTAGCCGTCGACAGCAATAATCCGTCCGCTCTGGCCAGCTACTCGAACGCTTGCGGGATTGCCGCAAATTATTGTCTGGCTGCCCCCGGGGACGTCATCGTCAGCGGCAAGGACGACACTGCAACCAAGATGTCGTACTTCATCGTCAGGGGAACGTCGCTGGCCGCCCCGCAAGTTTCCGGCGCTGCGGCGCTGGTCTGGCAGGCGTATCCGTATTTCAACAATGACCTGGTGCGACAGACCCTGCTGGGCACCGCCGATGACCTGGGTGCGCCCGGTGTGGATGCGGTGTTCGGCTATGGCGAACTCGATGTGGGCAGGGCGGTCAACGGGCCGATGCAGTTCAACTGGGGCAACGTCACCGTCAACTTCACCGGCGCCTCCAGCTGGAACAATCCCATTTCGGGAGCAGGCGGCCTGATCAAGCAAGGTACCGGCACGTTGACCTTGAGCGCGCCGGCGACGTTCTCCGGCATGACCCAGGTGCAAGGTGGCACGCTGGTGGCCGCGTCGCTGGCCGGCGGAGCCAGCATTGGCACGGCCGGAACACTGTCTGGGGTTTCCAGCGTCACCGGTGACGTAAGCAACGGCGGTGTGCTCGGGGTGGCCTCGAGCGATACCACGATCAATGGCAATTACACGCAGCTGACCAACGGCCGCCTGGCGCTCTCCCTTGGTTCGGAATTGCGCGTCAGCGGTACTGCCAGCCTCAACGGCGGCGACTTGTACGTCACTGGTACAAATGCCGGCTATGTGGCCGACGCGCATACCGAGGTTCTCAATGCGGCGGCAGGACTCACCGGTACGTTTGTAGGGTTGAACAACTCCAGCAACGTCACGCTGCTGTCGGCAACGCTCAACTACGACGCAAATACCGCGTGGCTGAATGTCGCCCAGGTACAAGCCACGGCGGTGCAGGGCATGGTGTACACGCCCGCCTCGTGGAGTGCGGCGCAGCGCGTGGATGGTGCTTTTGGGCAAATCAACACGCAGCTGGGCGCGACTGGCGCGGTGGATGGTGCACCGGTTGCCGTCGGCTTCATCCAGGGCGCGGCGGACTTGCAGCAGTCAGCCAGCATCGGCGCGGTGAGCAAGTCACTGGAGAGTTTGTCCGGGCAGTTGCACGCAGCCAGTGCGGCGATGGCATTCGAGGCCATCGATGCCGGAACCCGGGCCTTGTCCAGCCGCTTTGATGCGCTGGTGGACGCGCCGCAGGTGGGTGCGTGGACACAAACGCTGGGCTATCACGGCGGCATGGCGCGGGGTGGTTACAACAATGTCGGCTTTGACCTCAACGGCTGGCTGGTGGGCCAGGACTACCGTGTAGGCAGCGCTGGCATTGCTGGTTATGCCTTGAGCCGCAGCGAAGGTCTGGGTCGCCTCGCCGAGAGCGCGGAC
Source organism: Lysobacterales bacterium (assembly GCA_038242205.1). Taxonomy (GTDB): domain Bacteria; phylum Pseudomonadota; class Gammaproteobacteria; order Xanthomonadales; family Rhodanobacteraceae; genus Rhodanobacter. Next base: position 183,169 of record JBBSSI010000002.1, on the reverse strand, counting down.
CAGGGCCGCAGCCATGCCTTCGAAGGCATGCTGTATGGCGGAGTGACGCGCGGACAGTGGTACAGCATGGGACGCTTTGGCGTTGGCGACTATCGCGAAACCATGCGCCGCCAGATCCAGCTGGGCAATCAGCTTTCCGGCGTCGGCAGCGACAGCACCGGACGTTACGGCGTTGCGTATGGCGAAAGCGGCTATCAGTTTGCGGTAGGCAATACACGCATTACGCCGTACGCAAACTTGCAGTATGCGCAGATCAACCGCAGCGGCTTTGATGAAGTGGGTGCCGATGGCTTTGGTTTGAAGGCCGGCGCACAAGCCACGGCGCGCTGGCAGGCCGGGGTGGGCATGCGTGCGTCCCATGAGTGGACGCTGGCTGGTGGCAGCACGCTGAGCCTGCAAGGTCGCATGCTGTGGCAACAATCATTTGGCTTGCGCGGCGATGTGTTTGACGCCAGCTTCAGCGGCATCAATCAGTTTGCGCCGGTCGGCGGCATTGGCCTGTCCCGCTATGGCGGCGTCGCCGGCACTTCGCTGGACTGGAAGCTGTCCCCGCGTGCCAGCCTGCAATTGGGTTACGACCAATATGTCAGCCAGCGCCAGCACGCGCAAATGGGCACGGCCAACTTCAACTGGACGTTCTGACTGTCAGGCAGGGCCTGTAGACGCCGATGGGCTCCATCGGCGGCAGCCATATCAGACAAGGCGGGCACTTGCCCGCCGCAGCCTGAAGAAATCGCCTCAGGGCAACGGCACCAGGCCGCCCGGCGTGACGGCCACCACGCGCTCGCCCGGCAACCGCGGCTCATCGTGCAAGCCCGTCAGCGTGCCGAACGCCGGCAGCAGGCCGCAGTTCGCGGTGAACCGGAACGCCGGCAGGCGATGGCGCCGCCAGCCGTCGCGCACGATGATGCCAGGGTGCACGTGGCCGGCCAGCACGTAACTGCCGGCGCGAATCGCTGGCGCGTGGAGCAGGGTGAACGGCGGCAGTTCGAGCGCATCGCCGGCCAGATCAAAACCCAAGACGCGCGCATCAAAGTGGCGATCGTGATTGCCGGCGACCAGCGTCATGTGCACGCCCGCGTGCCGGCGTCGCCATGCGCCAACCTGTCGCAACCACGGCGCCTGTGCTGTCGCATCGCCGTGCACCAGGTCACCGAGCACGATCAGACGCTGAGGCTGGTAATGATCGATCAGCACATCCAGGCGCGCCAGATCCGCCTCGGTCTGGCCGGTGGGCACGCTCACCCCGGCCCGACGCAATACGGCACCCTTGCCCAGATGCACGTCGGCCACCAGCAGGCAGCGTCCACGGCGCCAGTGCAGCGCGCGTTCGCCGTGCAACTCCAGGGTTTCACCGGCAACTTGCAGGCTTGTCTCGCTCATCGGCCGGCCGCCTTTTCCAGGGTGGCGAGCATGCGTTCGACGCGGCTCTTCCAGTCGTCCGCATGCACGCCGCCGCGCAGGCGTTCCACCCACAGCGGAAACGCCAGAGGACTGAGTCGCGCGGTCTCCACGTAGACCAGCTTGCCACGCGCGGTGCGAATCAGGCACTGGCGCAGGCGGGCGTAATCAAGCTGCTGGTCAAGCACCTCGCGCTCGGCCTGCCACAGCAGCGGATGCGCGGGATCGTGCTGGCGCAGTACGTCAAACAGCAGTCCGCTGGATACCTGCAGCTGGCGCACGGTCTTGGCCGATCCGGGATAGCCGTTGAACACGAGGCCGGCGACCCGCGCCACTTCTCGAAATTGCCGGCGTGCCAGTTCGGTCAGGTTGATGCTCGCGCGGATATCACTGCGCAGGTGCCAGGGATGCAGCAGCTCGCGCAGCGTGGCTTCGGTCAAAGGTGGCAGCCGGCGCGCGGTGATCGCCAGGCCGTAGTCGTTCACCGCATAGCCATAGTCGGCGCGCTGCATGCGCGACAGGCGATAGGCCAGCACTGCGGCCAGACCTTCATGCGCGAGCCGGCCGGCAAACGGAAACACGAACAGATAATCGCCCTCGCGCGTGCGGGTGCGCTCCACCAGCACCTCGTCCGGCTGCGGCAGATGCGAGCCCTTGCGCTGCAGCGCCAGCAGCGGCGCCAGCGCCTTAAGTTCCGCTTCGGGCGCGGCGGCATCGGCGAGCGTGCGGCGCAACTCGTCCGACAGCTCGCCGGACAGCGGCATGCGCCCGCCGTACCAGCGTGGCACGGCTCCGCGCCGGCTGGGCGCCACGCGCACGTAAGCGGTCATGTCGCGCACGCGCACCAGTTCCAGATGCCGGCCGGCAAACAGGAATCGATCTCCCGGCCGCAGCCGCGACAGAAAGCTTTCCTCCACAGCGCCCAAGCGCGCGCCCTTGAGGTAGCGCACCTGCAGGCTGCCGTCGGCAGTGATCGTGCCAATCGACAAGCGGTGCAGCCGCGCAACGCGCAGGCTGCTGACGCCGAAGCGGCCATCCTCGCCGCGCACCAGCTTGTGGTATTCGGGATAACCGGCCAGGGCCGTGCCGCCGTGCTGCAGATATTCCAGCACGGCATCGAACTGCGCGCGCGGCAGTTGCGCATAGGCGCGCGTGCTGCCGATTTCCGCGTACGCGGCATCCGCGTCGAAACCGCCGCCGAGCGCCAGCGTCAGCAGGTGCTGGGCCAGCACGTCCAGCCCGCCGCGCAGTGGGTGGATCGGTTCCAGATGATGGGCTTCGATGGCGCGGCGCGCGGCGGCAATCTCGGCCAGCTCGAGCAGATGCGTGGGTACGCACAGAATTTTCGACGGCAGCCCCGGCGCGTGGCCACTGCGTCCGGCGCGCTGCTGCAGCCGCGCCACGCCCTTGGGGCTGCCGATCTGGATCACGCGATCGACGCTGGAAAAATCCACGCCCAGATCCAGGCTGGAAGTGGCCACCACGCAGCGCAGCGTGCCCTGGCGCAAGCCTTCCTCAGTGGCCAGGCGCAGCTTCGGATCGATCGAGCCGTGATGGATGGCGAGCGTGTTCGCGGGTTCCATCCAGACCGAGGCCAGCGCCTCGTGCCACAGCTCGGCTTGCGAGCGGGTGTTGGCAAACACCAGCGCCGAGCGCACTTGCAGCACTGAGCGCAGCACGCGCGGCAACTGTTGCAGGCCCAGATGCCCGGCCCACGGAAAACGCTCGCCCGCGTCGGGCAGGGCGCTACGGATCTGGATGCGTTTGCCGGCGCCGCCGCCGATCAGCACGCCATCGCCCGACAGCGTCGCCAGCGCTTCATCGAGATTGCCCAGCGTCGCGGACAGGCCCCACACGCGCGCCTGCGGTCGCAAGGCGCGCACGCGTGCCAGCCCGAGCTGCAGCAGCGTGCCGCGCTTGCTGCCGATCAACTCGTGCCACTCGTCGACCACCACGCCGCGCAGGTGCTTGAACCGGTCGGCGGCATCCGGATAGCTGAGGAGCAGGGCGAGGCTTTCCGGCGTGGTCACCAAGAGTTCGCAATCGCCGCGGCGCAGTTTTGCGCGCTCGCCGGAAGTGCTGTCGCCGGTGCGGCGCAGCACGCGCCACGGCAACTCCATGGCGGTCACGGCGGTGGTCAGATGCTGCGCGGTGTCGGTGGCAAGCGAGCGCAGCGGCGTGATCCACAATAGCTGCAGGCCGCGCTCGGGATGCAGAACCGCGTCGATCAGCGGACCACCGACCGCCGCCAGCGTCTTGCCCGTGCCGGTGGGCGCGTGGATCAGCCCGTTCCGACCGTCCGCCCACGCGCGCCATGCCGCGCGCTGGAACGGCGCCGGCTTGCGCTCGAGCGTGGCGAACCACGCCCGCAAGCGGGCCTCAGCCCGACGCCAGGCGGCGGAGGTCGTCGAGCTTGTCGGCATCGCCGATGCCCTTGTCGGTGCGCCAGCGCAGGATGCGCGGAAAGCGCACGGCCACGCCGGACTTGTGCCGCGTGGACAGCTGCACCGCCTCGAACGCCAACTCGAATACGTGCACAGCTTCCACCGCGCGCACCGGCCCGAAGCGTTCGGTGGTGTGCGCGCGGATCCAGCGATCGAGCGCGCCGATCTCCCTGTCGTCCAGCCCGGAATACGCCTTGGCCACCGGCACCAGCGTGTCGCCATCCCACACGCCGAAGGTGTAATCGGTGAACAAGCCGGAGCGCCGACCGTGGCCTGGCTGCGCATAGATCAGCACGGCATCCAGCGTGTGTGGATCGATCTTCCATTTCCACCAGTCACCGCGCTTGCGGCCGACGCGGTACGGCGAGTCGAGGCGCTTGAGCATCAGGCCTTCGGTCTGGCGTTCGCGCGAGCCGGCGCGTTCGGTGGCCCTGTGATCCCACGAGTCCGCGCTGATGGCCGGCGACAGCATCAGGGTCGGGTCGGTGCCTTCGAGCAGCGTAGCGAGCAGGCTGCGGCGCTCGTGCAACGGCCGCTCGCGCAGGTCGGCACCGTCGAGTTCCAGCAGGTCGTACGCCATGAAGCGCACCGGCGCGTCGGCCAGCAGTTTCGCGCCGGGCTTCAACTTGCCGATGCGTTTTTGCAACGCGGTGAACACGCGCGGCATGGCCATGTCGGAATCCCAGGCCAGTACCTCGCCGTCGAGCACCGCTTCGTTGCGCAGCGAGAACGCGGCGCGCTCGATCTCGGGGAAACGGCCGTCCAGACGTTCCTCGCCGCGCGACCACAGGCCGGCGCTGTCGCCTCTTCGCATCAGCTGCGCGCGAATGCCGTCCCACTTCCATTCGGCCAGCCAGTCGGCGGCGTCGCCCAGGCTTTCGACCGCGTGCTCCAGGGGCGAGGCGAGAAAAAACGGATATGGCCGGTCCGCCAGATGCTCGTCTTCGCCCGGCGGTTCGGTCAGTGCCTGCAGCGCATCGGCCGTTGGTCGCCAGTTGCCGCTCATGCGGTGCGCGATCAGATCGGTCGGCTGCTGCGACCACTGCGCGATCGCCTGCACCACCAGCTTGTGCGACACGCCCACGCGCAGCGAGCCGGTGATCAATTTGTTGAGTAGAAATACCTGCGCAGGCAGCAGTGCGCGCCACCAGTCCTGCAGCTGCGCAACGCGCGCTTCGCCGTCGAGCCGGCCCAGTGCCGGCAGTCGATCTTGCAGCCACCTGTGCAGGCTCACATCGCAAATCGTGCCATCGCCGGCCGGCAGCATCAGCGCGATCGTTTCTGCAAGATCGCCGACTTTCTCGTAGCTCTCGTCGATCAACCAGTCGGCATAGCCAGTGCTGGCAGCCAGTGCGCGACGCAGCTCGGTCGAGGTAGCCAGCCGGCGCAGCTTGCCGCCGCCAAGCACGTACACCGCCCACGCCGCATCGGCGGCCGGCGCGTCACGCAGATACGTCGCCATCGCCTCGCGCTTGGCCAGCGTCGAGGCGGTGCGGTCCAGCTCCGCGTACAGGGCGGCAAAGCGGCGCATCAGCCGCCGCTCTCGCTGTCGACGTCACGCAGCACGCGCAGTGCCAGGGCGTCATGGCCTTGCTCGCGAAGATGGCGAATCAGCGTTTCGCCGTCGCCATGCGTGACGTAGATGCGGCTGGCCTGGCTGTCCTCGATGCTGCGCAGCAGGCTCGGCCAGTCGGCGTGATCGGAAACCACGAAGCCGCGGTCATAGCCGCGTCGACGGCGGTTGCCGCGAATCTGCATCCAGCCCGAGGCAAAGCCGGTCGACGCCTTGGCAAAGCGCTTCATCCACGGCGAACCGGCAGCGGACGGCGGCGCCATGATCAGTTCGCCGGCAAAGTCGCGACCGCGCGCGGCGTCGCTCACCGGTTCGGTCGGCAGCATGCGCACGCCGGCTTCGCGGTAGCGCTCCACCAGCCGCAGCATCGCGCCGTGCAGGTGCGCCGTGCGCTCGGTGCGCAAGGCAAGCTCGGCCAGAATGCGCTGCGCCTTGCCCAGCGCGTAGCAGAACAGCACCGCCGGCACCTGGCGGCGCGCGCAATCGTCCCACCACGCCAGCAGTTCGTCGATCACCTGTTCCATCGGCGGCCATCTGTACACCGGCAGGCCGAAAGTGGACTCGGTGACAAACACATCGCACGGCACCGGCTCGAACGGCACGCAGGTCGGGTCGGGATCGCGCTTGTAGTCGCCGGAAACCACCACCACGCGACCGTCGCAGGCCATGCGCACCTGCGCTGCGCCCAATACGTGACCGGACGGATGCAGCGACACCGCCACGTCGCCCATGGCAAACGTCTCGCCATAGGCGTGCGCGTCAATCACCGCATCGGCGCCCAGCCGCTCCTGCATCAGCCCGAGCCCCGCCGCAGCGACCTGATAGCGGCCGCTGCCCGAGCGCGCATGGTCGCCATGCGCATGCGTTACCACCGCGCGCGCCACCGGCAGCATCGGGTCGATGAAAAAGTCGCCGGCGGGGCAGTACAGGCCTTCGGGTCGCGGCTCGAGCATGGGGTCGGACATAGCGGCGAAAAATAGGGGATGGCACGTCAAGGTCTTGGCAATCTGCGCTGCGCGCTGGACGCGCGACGCCCAGCCCGTAGGACGTCAGCAGCTCGGACCGGAAGTGCACTCGCTACTCTCAAGCCGGCTAAGCGCTATCGCTGCAGTCTTTCCGTGTCCGTACCCAGCGCGCGCTACGAACACGCGCTGCCGCCGGGCGTCGTCCGCAGAAGCACGCCGCGCCCGCCGCCTGGTTAATATGGCGGATTGTCGACAGCAGCAGGAGCCAGCGAGTGATCATCAAGCCCAGAGTGCGCGGATTCATCTGTATCACGGCCCATCCCGTCGGCTGCGAGCACAACGTGCTCGACCAGATCAATATCACCAAGGATTCCGGCCACAGCGGCAAGGGTCCAAAACGTGTGCTGGTAATTGGTGCCTCCACCGGTTACGGGCTGGCATCGCGCATCACCGCCGCGTTCGGTTACGGCGCGGCCACGCTGGGCGTGTTCTTTGAAAAGCCCAGCACGCACGAAAAAACCGGCACCGCCGGCTGGTACAACTCCGCCGCGTTCGACCAAGCGGCCAAGGCAGCCGGCTTGTACAGCAAGTCGATCAACGCCGACGCGTTCGCTCACGAAACCCGCGCGCGAGCCATCGACATCATCAAGAACGAGATGGGCGGCCCGATCGACCTCATCGTCTACTCGCTGGCCTCGCCCGTGCGCAAGCTGCCGGACACCGGCGAAGTGGTGCGTTCGGCCATCAAGACCATCGGCGAAACCTTTACCGCCACCTCGGTGGATACCAACAAGGACACCGTGATCGAAGCCAGCGTCGAGCCGGCCACCGAGCAGGAAATCAAGGACACCGTCACCGTGATGGGCGGCGAGGACTGGGCGCTGTGGATCGACGCGCTGAGCGAGGCCGGCGTACTCGCCGAGCACGCCAAGACCGTCGCCTACAGCTACATCGGCACCGAAATTACCTGGCCGATGTACTGGCACGGCACGCTTGGCCAGGCCAAGCAGCACCTCGACAACACCGCCCACGACCTGCGCAGCCGCTACGCCGCACACGGCCTGCAGGCCTATGTCAGCGTGATGAAATCTGTAGTCACCCAGGCCAGCGCCGCCATCCCGGTCATCCCGCTGTACGTGTCCATCGCGTTCAAGGTCATGAAAGAGAAGGGCATCCACGAGAACCCCATCGAACAAGCCAACCGCCTGTTCCGCGATCGGCTGTATCGCGCCGACGGCGCTGCGCCGGCGACCGATGAGGAAGGGCGGTTGCGCCTGGACGACTGGGAGCTGCGTGAGGATGTGCAGGTGCCCTGCAAGACGCTGTGGCCAACCGTCACCACTGAAAATTTGCGCCAGGTCACTGACTACGACGGGTACAAGCACGAGTTTCTCAAGCTGTTCGGGTTTGACCGGGACGATGTGGATTACGACGCCGAGGTTGAGGCGGATCGGCGGTTTGATTGTTTGGAGGGGTGAGGGAGCAGTTGACTGTGAGTGCTGGCGTGCCGGGCGTATTCACCCCACCGTCTGGCTCGGCTTCTGCTGTGCAGCCAAGGAGTATTGGCAACCCAATACAAAGATGACCAGCGCACGCTGACATCCATCTCACGCGATGAGATGGCGGTGAATACAATGCAATTGGACCCCCGCGACAAGCGGATACACGCAGTGACAGGGACGCAAGCTCGATGGCTCTTCATCCGAATTTTCCGACATCGCCTTATGTAATCACGCGTGCTGCCGAGCGCTGGTTTCCAGCCTCGGAGGATCTGCGCACCACACGCTACGAAAACCTGTTGCCGCCGCTGGTAGCGAAGATTCGTGAGGAAGTTAGCGCCTGGCGTGATGGCGACTACCAGGGCGCTTCGGCCACCTCCAAGGCGCTATTGCACTGGTGGTTCCTCACTCCGCACCAGATGGCGCAAGCCGATGGCTCGTTGGCGTCGTTCGAGTATTACTTCGCCCAGCGCGAAGCCGTGGAAACGGTTATCTGGCTTTACGACGTAAGGCAGGCGCGTGACAAGTTTGATCTGATGCGTTTCGATGCTTCCGGCGCCGTTTCGGCCAGCATGTTCCCCGAAGACTGGCCACGCTACGTCACCAAGATGGCCACCGGCTCGGGCAAGACCAAGGTATTGTCGCTGCTGATCGCCTGGTGTTATTTCCACAAACTCTACGAAGCCGATTCGACGCTGGCGCGCAACATCCTGCTGATCGCCCCCAACATCATTGTGCTGGATCGTCTGCGGACCGACTTTGACGGCCTGAAGATCTTTTTCAACGATCCAGTGCTGCCCGACAACGGTTTCGAAGCGCGTAACTGGCGCGATGATTTTCAGTTCACCCTGCATCTGCAGGATGAAGTGCGCATCGTGCGGCCGACCGGCAATCTGTTTCTGACCAACATCCATCGCGTGTACCTAGGCGATGTGGTCGATCCGTCGCTGGACGACGATGACCTGCGCGACTATTTCCTCAGTCCGTTCGGCGACAAGCCCGTCGGCAAAACCACGGACAGCAAGAGCGATCTTGGCGAAGTGGTACGCGAGATCGACGAACTGGCAGTGTTCAATGACGAGGCCCACCACGTCCACGATGAGCGCATGGCGTGGTTCCAGTCGATCCAGGCCATCCACCACCGCATGTTGCAGAAAGATGGACGCCTGTCGCTGCAGATCGACGTCACGGCCACGCCGAAACACAACAACGGTTCGATCTTCGTGCAGACGGTATCGGACTACCCGCTGGTCGAGGCGATCCATCAAAACGTGGTCAAGCATCCGGTACTGCCTGATCGCGCCAGCATTGACCGCCTGACCGAGCACAACAGCGCGCTGTTCACCGAGCGCTATGGTGATTACCTGCAGCTCGGCGTGGAGGAATGGCGCAAGAGCTACGCCGAGCACGAGAAGCTGGGCAAGAAAGCCGTGCTGTTCGTGATGGTCGATGACACCCGCAACTGTGACGAGGTCGGCGCGCATCTGGAAAAAATCTGTCCCGAGCTGGCCGGCGGCGTGCTGGTCATCCACACCAAGAACAATGGCGAGATCTCCGAAGCCGCCTCCGGCAAGAAGCGCGAGGAGCTGGAAGCACTGCGCAAGGCGTCCAACAACATCGACGGCTGGGCCAGCCCGTACAAGGCGATTGTCTCGGTATTGATGCTCAAGGAAGGCTGGGACGTGCGCAACGTCACCACCGTCGTCGGCTTGCGCGCATACAACTCCCCGAGCAACATCCTGCCCGAACAGACCCTCGGTCGCGGGCTGCGTCGTATGTACTTCGGCAGCGCTGCGCCGGAATACGTTTCGGTGATGGGCACTGCCGCGTTCATGGAGTTCGTCGAAGCGATCAAGAGCGAGGGCGTCGAGCTGGAACGCGCACCCATGGGCAAGGGTGCCGAGCGCAAGGATTCGCTGGTGGTGGAAGTGGACGTCGACGACCCTGACAAGGCCATCGACGCGTTGGACATTGCCTTGCCACGCCTTACCCGCCGCTACAACCGCGAATACCGCGAGCTTTCCACGCTTGAACCGGCCGGTTTCTACAACGTGGCGTTGCCACTCAAAGCCTTCCCGCCAGAAGAAACCCGTCATATTGTTTTCCGCAACATGCTCGATGACAGTGAACATCACAGCATTGAGCTGGAAGCTGGCGGTCCGGTGGATTACCGCTCGGTCGTGGCGTTCTTTGCCCGCCAGCTGCTCAAGGAATTGCGCCTGGTCGGTGGCTACGAGCTGCTTTATCCGCGCGTGCGCGACTTCATGCGCGATCAGTTGTTCGCGCCCAGCCCGGTTGATCTCGAAGACCCGCAGGTGCTGCGCAATCTCGCCGAACCGGCTGCCGGCAAGATCCTGTTCGACAGCTTCACCAAGGCGATCAACGCGCTGACCGTGCGCGATGCTGGCGCACCCACTGTTGACGGCTACCTGCGCCTGCGCGACACGCGTCCGTTCCGCACTGAAAACCGGCCCTACCTGGTACCCAGGCGTTCGCTGTTCAACAAGATTGTCGGCGAGCCCAACGCTGGCGGTCTGGAAATGGCCTTCGCCGCGTTCCTGGACGGTGCCGCTGACGTGACGGCCTTCGCCAAGAACTATCTGGCGGTCGGCTTCAAGGTCGACTACGTCAAAGCCAGTGGTGAGCTGTCGCACTACATCCCAGACTTCATCGTCAGGACGTCGGATGGCGTGGTCTGGATCGTCGAAACCAAAGGTCGCGCCGAACTCGACCTGCCGCAGAAAATGCAGCGGCTGGCGCAATGGTGTGCCGACGCTACCGCGGCTTCCGCGGCCGATACCGACACCGTCTACCACTTCGTCTACGTCGACCAGGCAGGTTTCGAGCGCCACCACCCGACCACGTTTGCGGCGCTGCCGGCCAGTTTCCGCGACTATCAGCCGGAGGCCGCCGATGGCTGAACAACCGATGCCACCACCCGGCGGGGAAATCGTCCTTTACCAGGCTGAGGATGGCCGCACCCGCATCGAATGCCGCTTCCAGGACGGGACCCTGTGGCTGACCCAGGCGCAGATGGCCGAGCTGTTCCAAACCACGCCGCAGAACATCACCACCCACCTCAAGGCGATCTATGCGGAGGGCGAGTTGTCCGCGCCGGCAACTTGTAAGGATTACTTACAAGTTCGCCGGGAAGGTGCGCGCGAGGTGACCCGCAGCCTGCGTTACTACAACCTTGAGGCGATCCTGTCGGTCGGTTACCGCGTGCGCTCGCCGCGCGGCACCGTGTTCCGCCAGTGGGCCACCGCCCGCCTGAGCGAATACCTGCTCAAGGGTTTCGTCATGGATGACGAGCGCCTGAAGAACCCGCCCGGCCCGGACATGCCGGATTATTTCGACGAGTTGCTGGAGCGCATCCGCGACATCCGCGCCAGCGAAAAGCGCATGTACCTCAAGCTGCGCGACATCTTTGCGTTGGCCGCAGATTACTCAGTCGAGGCCGCGCAAACCCAACAGTTTTTCCAGATTATCCAGAACAAGCTGCACTGGGCCGCCACGGGCCAAACGGCGGCCGAATTGAGTGCCGGGCGCGCCGACCAGGCGCAGCCCAACATGGGGCTGACCAGCTGGAAAGGCGCCAAGGTGCGATCGGGCGACGTGACCGTGGCGAAGAACTACCTGCGTCACGACAAAATACCGAGCTGGACCGCATCGTGGTGATGTACCTGGACTATGCCGAGGATCAGGCGCGGCGGCGGCGCACGCTTTACATGCGCGACTGGCGCGAGCGCCTCGATGCGTTCCTGCAGTTCAACGAGCGTGAAGTGCTCACCGACGCCGGACGCGTGTCAAAAGCCGTTGCCGATCGTCTGGCGCTGGAGCAGTTCGAGCAGTTCAGCGCACGCCGCGTTGCCGCCAAAGACGCCGCAGACGAGTCCGCTTTCGAGCAGGCGATCAAGCAACTGCCAGCGAAGCCGCCGCGCACCCCGAAGAAGAAGAGCTAACCATGGCCAAACCGCCCGTCTACGACCTTACCGACGCTGAAAAACGCGACCTCACCCAGCTGATCCAGGCGGGCAGGCCGCTGCCAGAGAAGTACCGCTTCCTGCTATTCGAGGACAAGCGCGAAGTGGAGTTGGTGTGGAACGGCAAGAATCGCGACGTATGCACCACCGTGCTGCCGTTCCAGACGCTGGAACACGTTGACGAGCCGCGCGCGGAAACCAAGGTGCAGCACGAGCTGTTCGACGCCCGTGGGCGCCAGTCGAAAGGCTGGACCAACAAGCTGATCTGGGGCGACAACAAGCTGATCCTGTCGTCACTGAAAGCCGGCGCGCTGCGCCGGCAGATCGAGGAAGCCGGCGGCCTCAAGCTGATCTACATCGATCCGCCGTTCGACGTGGGCGCAGACTTCTCGATGGACATCGAGATCGGCGGCGAGACCTTCCACAAGGAGCCGAACCTGCTGGAGCAGATTGCCTATCGGGATACGTGGGGGCGCGGGGCGGATTCCTTCATCAGCATGATCTACGAGCGGTTGATTTTGATGCGGGATTTGCTGGCGGAGGATGGGAGTATTTATGTGCATATCGGTCCGCTTGTGGGATCGATGCTCAAACTGGTTCTCGACGAAGTTTTCGGTAGAGCTAAGTTCCAGAACAACATTCGCTGGAAACGAATGTCGGTGAGTGGGTTTAAAGGCAAGCAGAAGCTGCCGTTTAATCATGAAACTATTTACCTATACACCAAGTCGGAACGAATCACATATAACCCAAGCCATACAAAATATTCCGACGAATACAAGGCAAGATTTCGCTATCAGGATTCCGATGGGCGGCTTTACAGGGCAGACCAAAATCTCGGCACTGCGACCAGTTCAACGACTATTGCGCAGATGCGTGTTGACGGTTTAATTCACGAAGGTGAGAACGGAAAATTATACCGCAAGCAATTTCTGGACGAATTGCCCGGTGTATTACTGGACGATGTTTGGACGGACGTCCCCTGGGTCACTGCGGGAAATGAGCGAATCGATTATCCAACGCAAAAGCCCGAAGCACTTCTAGATCGCATCATCAATCTCAGCACCAATGAAGGCGACCTCGTTGCTGACTTCTTCGTCGGCTCCGGTACCACCGCTGCCGTTGCCGAAAAGCTCGGCCGCAAGTGGATCGCCAGCGACCTCGGTAAGTTCGCCATCCACACCACGCGCAAGCGGCTGATCGGCGTGCAGCGCGAGTTGAAGGCGGCAGAAAAGCCGTTCCGCGCATTCGAGGTACTGAATCTGGGCCGCTACGAGCGGCAGGCGTATCTCAATGTTGGCGGCCGGCTCAGCGGCGCGCAGAAGGAACAGGCGCTGGCCGAGAAGGAGCGCGAGTTCCGCGAACTGATCCTGCGTGCGTACAAGGCCGAGGCATTCGTCAACGATGCGTTCTTCGACGGCAAGCATGCTGGCCGGCTGGTGGTGGTTGGCCCGATCAACTTGCCGGTGGGTCGTTTGTTCGTCGAAGAGGTGATCGTGGAAACGCGCAAGCGCGGCGCCACCCGCGTCGACGTGCTGGCGTTCGAGTTCGAGATGGGCTTGTTCCCGGCGGTGCTGGAAGAAGCCAAGTCCAAGGGCATCGACCTCACGCCCAAGTACATCCCGGCCGACGTGTTCGACAAGCGCGCGGTGGATCGCGGCCAGGTGGTGTTCCACGACATCAGCTTCGTCGAAGCCACCCCGCGTTACGCCAAGGGGCGCAGCGCGCACGACAAGCTCACCGTAAAAATCGAGCTCACCGACTTCTCCGTTTATTACAGCCAGGGCGCCGCCGAAGCCGCCATCGCCGCACTCGGCACCGGCAAAAGCAACGTCATCTGCGACCGTGGCCAGCTGGTCAAGGTCAGCAAGGACAAGGAGGGCGTAGTCACCCGCGAAACGCTGACCAAGATGTGGACCGACTGGGTCGACTACTGGGCCGTCGACTTTGACTATCAGTCGCGCCGCGAGATCATCAAAGTGCCGGTCGGCGCCGACAGCGGTGGCATTGTGTCAGACGCCGAGCGACTGCCGAACGACTCGATGCCGGAGTTTGAGGAACGTTGGACCGGCGGCTTCATCTTCGAGAACGAATGGCAAAGCTTCCGCACCCGCAAGAACCGCAACCTCGATCTCACCACCGCCGACCACACCTACGAACGCCCCGGCCGCTACACCGTCGCCGTGAAAGTTGTCGACATATTCGGCAACGACACCATGACTTTGGTGCCAGTCAATATGGGATGAGGCTCGACCATCTGAGATGACGAACTAGGTCAGAGGAAAGTCAGCATGAAGGTTTTTGTCAGTTCCGTGGTGACTGGTTTCGAGCCTTATCGTGCCGCGGCGAAGCGTGCGATTGAAACTGTCGATGCGTCGCCGGTCATGTGCGAGACATTCGGCGCGAGACCGTACTCGTCCGAGCGCGCGTGCCTGACAGAAATCGAAGCCAGTAATATTTTTGTGTTGGTGCTGGGCGAACGCTTTGGCTTCGAGCAGACACCTGGCGTCTCGGTGACGCAGCAGGAGTTTCATCACGCCTGCGACCGCGGAATTCCCATCTTGGTCTTTGTCCAAGACGCGCCGATGGAGCCGGCACAGACAGCTTTCAAGCACGAAGTTGAGGCTTATCACGGCGGATTTTTCCCGCGAGCTATTCGGCAGTCCGGATGAGCTAAAAGACAAGATTGTGCAAACACTGTTGCGACTGGAACGCTCACGGAACGCCATGCCGGAAGCAGAATTTGAGGCCCGGCTGATGCCGGTGTTGTCGGATTCTGCATCACAGTACCAACGGAACTATGAGCCGGTAATCACCTTTGCGTTTTTGCCGCAACCAAAGCAGGACCTCGATCTTCGCCAGTTGGAAGCAGGCCGGGACGCTATGTTCTCGCTGCTTTGCCGTGTCGGGCTAGCTTCGCTCCAGGACGGCTACGAGCCCATCGATGAGATGGATCACACGGGAGTCAAGGCGAGGCGCGTGACACTGAAAGAATTTGACGACGGCCTGCTTTTGCTTGAAACCAAGGCATCAGTTGAGTCGCCAGCCCATTCGTTCGCGTCGTCTCATGCACCGCCATCGCGTGTGCGACAGGTAGGTCTTGCCTGTTTCGCACTGATCAACGCAAACGGCGGTTGGTGTCGCATTGGACTACGCGGGATGGAGAACGTGCTGATGGCCGAACTGCCCAATGAAGCCAGCAGATCCTTTTCGTCTCCGTCGCATAGTGATTCAGAGGCAGCCCAATCAGGTCTCCTGATTCCGTGCACCGAACCAGCCTACAAAGTTTGGCTCGACAGGGCCGTCGCCAAACTTGAGCGTCGTTTCGGGGTGCGGCACCGAATGACCCGATCGCAGCGAAAAAGCCGAGAACTTACCAGTCTCATCTCACGGAGTATTTGCCATGACCAAATTATTTCATAACGCATTCGACCGTTCCGGTGGACGGTGTGTCTACTGTTGCCGCGACCTGAAGGCTGATTTCGATGCCTTCATGCTGGCTGAAGAAGAACACCTGATTCCGCGCGGTTGTGCGGGGGCTGACGATCCACAAAATATAGTCATCGCTTGCAAGGCCTGTAACAGCCTCAAAGGGACATTTGTGGCAGACGAATCGTTCGATCCAAACAAAGTAGAAGGGTACATTCGCGCCGCCCGAAACCACATCATGGCGAAGCGCGCTGAGAAGATGGAGATCTTCGCCGGTTGGGTCTGCTTGCCGACGACAGCGCCAACGGAAGCAGATCCGCATGCGTAGCGCTATCGTCGCGACTTCTGAATTCACTTCCTGCAATCATCCGACGCGAACACTCGAAGGGTATCCAGCATGAGCAAACAACCACCATGTGCTTTATGCGGCTCGTTGGAGATGCATCGAATAATCGGTCGCACCGGATGCGTCTGTGTGTCCTGTATCGGCGACGCTGCCAAGCAGTTGTTGGTCAGGCAAGACCAGCGACTTCCACCTACTGTGACAGCGTCCGATCGTTGCCTCCTGTGCGGTGACTTGATCACGGAAGGGCGCATTGCGGCGTCCCGGGCACCGTACGTAATCTGCCATCACTGCATATCCCAGGCGATCGAATCAGCTACCGAATTTGTGCCGAATGACAAGTTCGTGCAGGTAGAGTTTTAGGAAAAGGTATCAGGGACGAATGGCACTGACTTAAGCGCAAAAGAAAAGGTGTCAGCGCAACAGAAAAGTTGTCAGGGACAGTTTCCAGCACCTTTCTTCGCGTTTGCTTTAGCGATTAATTGTCCCTGACACCAATTTGTCCTCTGGCGCACCGTGTGAGCACATGCTATGGTTTGCATTGCAAATGCAATGCATGAGGAACTCGACATGAAAACCGCCACCCTGCCACCGCTGCGCGTCGCCCCCGAGCTGCGCCAGGCGGCCGAAGCCGTACTGCGTGAGGGCGAAAGCCTGTCCAGTTTCATGGAGCAATCGCTGCGCGACGAAGTCAATCGCCGCCGCATGCAGGCCGAGTTCATCGCCCGTGGCTTTGCCGCGCGTGCCGATGCCAAGCGCACTGGCGTGTACTACGACGCCGATACCGTCCACGCCGAACTGCGCGACATGCTGGCTGTGGCCCAAGCAAAAGCGAAGACCAAGGTGTGACTTGGCGCGTCCGATACGCACCGGCGGCGCGTGACGATCTCAAACGGCTATACGGCTTTCTTGTAGAGGAAAACACCGAAGCGGCGCGGCGTGCGCTGGCAGCCATCATCAAGGGCACCGAGTTGCTGCGACAGTTTCCTTTCACCTGCCGCAAAGTCGACGCAGACAACCCGTTGCTGCGTGAGTTGCTGGTGTCGTTCGGCGACTCGGGCTACGTCCTGCAGTACGAAATCGACGACGACCAGACCATCACCATCCTCGCCGTGCGTCATCAACGCGAAGACGACTACCACTGATGGACGCCGTCCGTGTCCGCACCACCTCATCGATGACCAAGGAAAAAGGGGTCAGAGTGCACTTTAAATTGTGCAGCAGAAAAGATGTTAGGAACACTTTCCAGTACATGGCCCGTCCTACCTGCGGGCATAAAGTCTCGTGTAAGTGAACCCGACCCCGTTTCCGCCCAGCTGAGCTCGCGCAGCACCGGACCGATACGGTTGGCGCGGGTATCCGCTTCGGTTTCGTTCACGGTCACGCGTAGCCCCCTTCCTTTTGCGCACGAATGGCCAGTATCAGTGCCGTGTCGAGCAACGGCAGATAGCGATAGAGCGCGAGGTATCCACGCGAGCCACGGCCAATCAGCAATTCGCGTTTGTCGTCGCCTGCCGGGCGGCCGATGAGCGGGTTGTCTGCAAGCACATCCAGCGCGCTGATGATCCCCCCCGCCCGGGAGTTGGCGCTATGGCTCTCGTGTTGCTGCGGAAGCTCGATGATGCGGTCGAGATCCTCGATCACGCCGGGCGTCAGCCTGACGTGCGTCACCCTACCGATCCAGCTTGCGAGCTATTGGTCGCTTCACCGTTTTACCTACCAGTCGATCTTTCAGGTAGGTACGTGCTTCCTCCCACGGAATGCTCTTTCCCGATTCCAGGAATTGGGCGTAACGCTGGTCCGCCAAGGCATGGAAAGCAGCACGCTGCGCCGCCAGATCAGCCTTTTCCGCGATCGCCTCAAGGATGAAATTGTGCGAAGTCGTGCCCGCCTGTTTCGCCGCCGCAGCAACGCGGGCCTTGAGCTCGTCGGGCAGGCGGATGGTGGTGGTGCTCATGCAATGCTCGAGGGCGGGTTCAGTCTGCAGAAATGTAGCACGTTTGTGTCACATGGGCTGATGATGGTTGAGCGTTACCAAGAAGCCTCGGAATCCTTGAATTTCATGGATTCCAAACGGCATGGGAAAAAGGTGTCAGAGACAATTTCCGCGCCATGGACTGCGGCAGCCCGGCGGGTATGGTGGTCAGTGTGTGGTGGGTCGATGGTTTTGGGCACCGCTTTTCGATGAGAACCAAGGTATGGGTACTTCGGCGCAGTTCATTGAGGTGAAGGTCAAACCGAACGCCGGTGCCAGTGCGCTGCGGCGGGATGAAACTGGTGCCTGGTCTGCGCAACTGCGAGCAGCGCCGGTTGATGGCAAGGCCAACGCGGAGTTGATCAAGCTCGTGGCGAAGCACTTTGGTTGTCCCCGGTCTGCAGTTTCCATCAAGAGCGGTTCCTCGGGCCGGACGAAACTGGTCAAGGTTGAGGCAGCTTGAGCCTCTGACCTCCAGGGAAACTCTGTAACTGAAAAGGTGTCAGCGACAATCCCCGCCGATCACTCTTCCCTTAGCGCGGGCACGTGCCGCCATGCATACAAGCCGACAGCGATCCTCAGGCTTGCGTGAGCCGGCGGCGGGGTAATGCGCGAGAGGGCTGTCATGCACAATTCCTGCAGGGGCATTACCGCAGCGTCGTCCCCGTGGCCGCCAGCTATGACCCGAGGCCGCTGCGGTGCGTAGAGCTAGTTGCGAGGGAAAGCTTGACCAAGCACTCTCGAGCGTTGATTGTCCCTGACAACCTTGTTGCCGCCGCTGCGGTGATCTATTGAACCAAGATGTCGCAGGAGGCGTGATGAGAACGATTGGGCTGATTGGCGGTATGAGCTGGGAATCCACCGCGTCGTATTACCGACTCATCAACGAAGCGGTCAAGGAGCGGCTTGGCGGACTGCACTCGGCGTCGCTGCTGCTGCACAGCGTGGATTTTGCCGGCATCGAGAAGATGCAGCGCGCCAACGACTGGCATGCGGCCGGCGTCCAGCTGGCACAGGCAGCTTGCGGGTTGCAGGCGGCGGGCGCCGGGGCGCTGCTGATCTGCGCCAACACCATGCACATCGTGGCCCCGGCGATTGCTTCGGCAGTACACATCCCGCTGTTGCATGTGGTCGATGTCACCGCCGCTGCGGTGCGCCGGGTCGGGGTGTGTCGCGTCGGCCTGCTCGGCACGCGCTTCACCATGGAGCAGCCGTTTTACGTCGAGCGGCTGCAGCGGCAGGGGCTCGAAGTGCTGCTTCCGAACGCTGATGACCGCACGCTGGTGCACCGCGTAATCTACGAGGAGCTCTGCCAGGGCAAGCTGCTGCCCAACTCGCGTAACGAGTATCGCCGCGTGATGGCATCACTGGTGGCGCAGGGCGCCGAGGGCATCATCCTGGGCTGTACCGAAATCGCCCTGCTGGTGGATGCCAGCGATGCCGTGGTGCCGCTGTTTGACACCACAGCGCTGCACGCGCAAGCGGCGGTGGATTGGGCGCTGGACGACGCGGGATAGCCCCGTTAGAGCCCGATATTTTTCAGCCCTCTCGGCGCTTATGAATACCGATGGTTTGCGAACAGCGTTCAGACGTATGGCACCCGCCGCTGCTGCGGCGAACTGAGCCATCCGCTGCATGCCTCGGCCGCAGAAAAGGTGTCCGAAGAAAAGGTGTCAGGGACAATTTCCAACGTAAAAGGCGGGGCCAGGTTTGCGTGTCCGCAAGAAAAGGACCTCGATTCATTGATTCGCACTAACTCACTGAACCCGATGCTACTTTCCAAGGGCTTGTGCCGGATTACTTCACATTGTCCGTGCGGGAGATAAAGTCCGCGACGTTGTCGTGGAGCTGCTTCAGAGTCGGCAGGTGCACGTAGACCATGTGGCCAGATTCGTAATAGTGGTATTCGATATTTTTTTGCAGCGCGGGCGGAATCGGCAGGTGGCGCATCTCGTACCGGCCTTCGTAGTACGGCGTTGAGACATCGAAATAGCCGCCATTGACCATAACCTTGAGGTGCGGATTCTGCTTCATGGCCGCGGCCAGGTCGGGCAGAACATTGGGCAGCATGATCAGCGGTTTGCTGGCGCCGGGCGGCTGGTGCTTGTAGTCCCAGCTGGCATAGACATCGATGCCGGGCTGGTAGTGCTGGTCAGCGTCATATTTGAGCGTGTTGCGCACATAGGTGTTCCAGGCCGCGACGTAGGCCGAGGAGATGGCCGCACCTTGCGGATCGTATTCGGCGATCTTGCTCAACGGATCCAGAGTCGGCCCGATGAAGCGCGTGTCGAGCGTACCCACGGTTTCGTCTCGGTCGGCCAGGATTTCTTTCTGGAACGCGCCGTATTCGATGCGCAGATTGGCCTTGAGCACGTACGCCACGGGCAGGCCGGTGAAGGCGTGCAGTTTTTCGGCGATGGTCTTGCGCGCCGTGGGCTCCAGGCTGTTGCCGCGCATGAGCGCGAGTGCATAGTCGGTCGTGGCAAACTGCTCGACCTGGTCGAGGAACGGCTGCAGGTCCTTGGGCTGGTCGGGCACCTTGTTGTGGTACCAGGCGGTCGACGCATAGGTGGGCAAGGCAACGATATAGGGCGCGTCGATCGTCGGGTTCAGTTCCGGGTTGTCTGGCATCAGATCCCAGTTGAGGATGTCCGACAGCAGGATGACGCCGTTGAGATCGATGTTTTCCCGTTGCAGCGCCCAAGCCAGGCCGGCGCCACGCATCGTTCCGTAGCTCTCACCGAAGACATATTTGGGCGAATTCCAGCGATTGTACTTCGACAGGAATGCGCGAATGAATTCAGAAAACGCGTGAATATCCTGGTCTACGCCATAGAAAGCTTTTTCTTTGTCCTTGCCGGCGATGTGGCCGAATCCGGTGCCGGGTGCATCGATGAAGACCAGATCGCTGGCATCCAGCAGGCTCTGTTCGTTGTTGACGACGGAATAAGGCGCGGCCGGCGTGTGCGTGTGATCATTGGTGAGCACCCGAACCGGGCCGAAGGCGCCCATGTGCAGCCACACGGTCGAAGAACCCGGGCCGCCATTGAACGCGAACGTGATCGGTCGGCGGCTGGCATCGGCCGCGCGTTTGAAATAGGCCGTGTAGAACATCGAGGCCGTGGCATCAGGATTTTTTTTGGCCGCATCGCCGTCGGCTTTCGCTGCCGTTTCATCCCAGCCTTTGGCGTGGACGACCAAGGTACCGGCGACCGCTTGATAATTGATGCGATGGCCTGCGATCGAAACGCTGCCGGTAGTAGTCGTTTGAGTCGGCGTGAATGATGCGATGGCATCGCCGGATTTCGGTGCGGCCGGCGTCGCGGCACAGGCCGCACCGTAAATCAGGAGCGCAGTGACAAGAGTGAGGGGGCTATGCATGGTGGAGACCGCGATGAAGGAAGGAAAGTAGAGGCAGGTTCATTTACCGCAGTGTGAATTATTGTGCAGCGATCTCGGTCTCACCCCCACTTGGTATAACGGGCTTTTGCGTCCTGTAAGGAAAAGGTGTCCAGAAAAGCTGTGCAACAAGATGTCACGAACGCTTTCCAGTGCACAGCCCGTCCTGCCTGCGGGCATAAACCCTTCACCCCCGCCGCGCAGGCAAGAACCGGCTGTTGCGCAGCAGCCCCGCCGACACCAGCGACACCAGCACGCCGACCGGGAAGATTTCCGCGAAGGTCATCGGCAGGCGGAACATCGGGTTCGCGTACTGGATTTTGAAGGCATCCATATCGGCGGTCAGCTTTGCCAGCGCCTCGGGGCTCGCGCCTTTCGCCTGCTCACTGGCGATAATTGCCTGCCCGTAACTGGTGGCGAAGTCCATGTGCATCATCGCCTGCACCAGCTCCCACGCGACGATGTAGAAGATTCCGGCTACGAAGCTGACGCCCAGTCCGATGGCGAACGCCGGCCAGAAACCGATCACGCCGCCACGGTCCACGTCGCGGTGGCGCTTGATTCCCACGAAGATCGCGCTCAGCGCGATCAGCATGGTGGTGTAGCCAATCAGCATGCCGTACTTCAGCGGCGGCATGCCCGAGAACGCGGTGAAGGTGGCGACCATGAGCCCGCCGACGACCAGGCCCGCGATCACGCCGAATTTCATGATGGTCCGCAACATGCTGCTACTCCTGGAGTGCTGTGGGGAGTCGTCATTGACCGCTATCCGGGGCCGTTCGGCAATCGCCCGAACGGGTGATTTCGAGGCATTCGCCCGAAATTGGCGCGCATCAGGGCACGATGCCCAGCTCGCGAGCCCGGCGAATCGCGTCGGTTCGCCGCTTTGCGCCGAGCTTCTCGAACAGCCGTGCCACGTGCGTCTTGACCGTGTTGGGCGAAACGTTGAGCTGCGCGGCGATCTCCTTGTTGGAGCGGCCGGAGGCCATTTCGTGCAGCACCTCCAGCTCCCGTTTGCTCAGCCCCAGCGCCGCCTGTGCTTTCGGGTTGCCGTCAAAGGCGACCGGCGCCGGCGCGGCGAAGACGCGCACGCCCAACAGGATGCCCAGTACCAGGAAGGCGGCCGCGACCAGAAACAGGTAGACGTCGCCCGAATGCAGCCGTGCCAGGCGCTGGTAGTCGAGCCACTGCAAGCCGAGCGTGCCCGCCGCCAGTAACGCACCGTAATTAGCCACCCGCTTCCACATCTCCGCCTCCGCCCGCCCCACGAACGATGGCATCTTAACGCTGGCCGCGCAGCCGGGATGGAGGAGGTTCGTTTCGGCGCAGTGGATGCTCAACCGACAGGTCGCCACGCAGCGGAGTGGGTCAACGATCCTTCCAGAAACAGGAAATGTGTCAGGGTCAATTTCCAAGCCACAAAACCGCAAAACCGCAAAACCGCAGATGCCGTGGGGCGCCGTGTCGCTGGGTGATGGCGCGGCGGCCTTGGATATCAGTTTTGGACGAGATCGAAATATGCGCACTGCGGCGCAATTCATTGAGGTCAAGCTCAAACCACGAGCGGCGTCGCACTGCCAGCGCAATAACGGTGACGGTACAGCGCAAGCGTTCTGCCTCCGCCCAAGCTCAACAAAACGATCTCGCACCAACGCTGACCCTTGCGCCAGCCGCCTTACATGCAGACAGCGTCACCCCCGACTGGCGAGAGCGCTTGCACGACCCTTCGCTCGTCTTGTGCGGGATGCGTTGTCAGCGCTTCCGACCATGGCGTTGTCTAGTGGAAAGTTCGCACGAGTTCGCACGAATTTGCACGACCACACTGAAGTAGCGCGGTCCGCTGAGCTTTCAGTCGCGGCCGGCGATCCGGACAATCAGCGTCGACGTCTCCGCTTTACCCCCGCCAGTTCGCGTGCTTTTCCCAGAACGCCGCGCTGCGCCGGTATGCATCCCGGTCCAGCGGCACGCCCGAGCCGCCTTCGTCGACGCCAAGGGCGTTGCGCAGCATGGTAATCGGCACCATAGGGATCTCCTGCGGCTCGGTGGTGCGAAACACGGGTCAGAGTGCACTTTAAATTACGCAGGATGATTGGGAAGTCGACTCTAACCCCGGATTCGGTCGTCGTCCTTGCTCAATGCACTGGAGCGGAGCCGCCCGGAATACCTCTCCCGGTTGCACGTGCTCGCTGCCCACCCGAACGTTCCATGAAGGCTTTATCCACATAAGAATTTAAGGCAACAGCGGAGGCTGCACCCAAAATCACCCCGCGCTGCGGGTCTCCACCTACATAGTCATTCAGGAACTGAGTTGCCCGCGTATCTCCGAGCTGCTCCGCCCAGATCAATCCCGCGATGACATGCACATCGGTGACATCCTGGCCTTGGCCCGCATATAGACCGCTGCCAGGCTCGCTCGCCTGGACATAGCCCTTATAAGGACTGTTTGATTGTTTTACCAACCGCTCGATCGTTGCTAGTTCACCGAGCCTGTTGCGGCCTTCCATACCGTCGTAATAAGCACTGCTTGTGCCGCCTTGGTCAAGAAAAGCTACGAGTTCCTTGTCTTGGCGCTCCGCCATCAGAAAAGCCGCCTTGTCATTTCCTTGATCCGCCAGTTTGAGCAGGTCCCTGTCGGTTAGGCTCTCGGCGGCCTCGATGTCCTCGGGCATGGGATAGCCGTTTGCCGCCATCCAGGCGACTTGCTCGCGGGAGTTGACTTGATAGACCCCGAAATGCGCGTCATTGAAAGCGCTGATCTTGCCCTGCTGATCCAGCGGAAACTGGGCAAGCCACTCCTGGAAGCTGGGCGCGGTCCTCACCCGACTGACGTTCGCCAGTTGAAATCGAATCGGAACGGCAGCCATGCCATCAGCTGAAATCGTGGGACGGGAAGCAACCGCCGGTGCGAGCGGTGCCGATTGAGACTGCTTAACACTGGCAGGGCTGGCCACGACCTGATCAACCGGGCCTGGCGCCTTCCCGTTACGCCCGCGGTAGCCCCATAAATAGGTCACCATGAGCACCACGGACAGCATCAGCAGCAGCCACCCACCCCAAGTGCGCCGGTTCGTCGCCATCAGGCACAACCATTCTTTTTCATGGAATCTCCCCACCCTGAGCAGGCATCAGCACGCAATCGGCCGACAGCGGATTCCGCGCGCCCGTTACCGCCAGTGATGCGCCCGGAGTAGATCATTTAACGATTGACTCGGGAGCTTTCGAGCACACCCCAACCGGCATCACGCAGTGCCGGGTCGATGCGGTTGGCGCGAGTATCCGCTTCGGTCTCATTCGTGCTGGGCACATTGCGCCTTTGCGTGTGTGCGACGGCTTTTCCTTCAGCCACTTTGCCAATTTCGGAAATGACGTTGTGACGAGTAGATACATGCGTCGACGCCGGCTCAGTTGAAATCGGGAATGCGCAGACCGATTTCGAGCTTCGGTGGATGGAAATCAATGTTCCCCATTCCTGGCATGGCTAAAGACTCCGCCAGCGTGCGGGTGCCGCCAACAAGTCGTTGATACGCCTCGATGCTCAGCAGCACATGCGCGGGCTTGCCGCGGTCGGTGATGAGCACCGGCCCTAGCGCGGCAGCCAGCTTGGTCCGGCCAATATCCTGATTCAACTTGCGGCTGGATAGCGTGGTGATGGTCATGGGCGAACCCTCGGCTCAGCGCAGTGTGGTTACGTTACTACATTGAGCCTTTCGGACTCCGGAGCTCCTCACTTTGCCCTTCGTTTCGCCATGAAAACTTGCTTGTGACAAAGGTCGTAAAGAGGACTTGAGCGTCTGTCAGGTTGCCCTCGACATGCGCGCGCGTACCGTCGAGGGCGCCGAAGGTCTGATCGAGCGCCGCAACGATCCGCTTCTGCTCGTCCAGCGCCGGCAACAGAATATGCAATGCATAAACATCGTTCCTGTTGATACCCGGTTTCACACCGCGAGCCATCGATGGCAGTTCAAGAGTTACCAACGCGTATCCAAGAAAGTTGAAGTCGAGCCTGTCCGGATCGTGCGACGTGCAATAGCTCACATCCCGCGGCCAGAATGGGCGGCTTACGACTGCCCATCCTGACGGCGACAAGCGCCGAGATCATTCGGTAAACAGGGCTGCGTCACGAAGTTGATGCTGCGCATTCGCGGGCATTGCCGCATACTCGGGCTCGGGGTCATGCAAACTTTGTGACGCGCTGTTCCAAGGTATCTCGAATACCGCTGCATTGTTGTTCGAAGCAATACTTGGGGATCGCATCGGGCGTGGCCTTGGAGCAGGACATTCAAATCATCTCGGCACCTGCAGCAGGCGCGCAATGACGTGGCCGGCTGCAGGCGCGCAGCATTGCCAGGGAAGACACGTGTGAAATTTACCAAGGCGGATATCGCCAGCAGTGGAGCCGGGCCAGCAAAGTCGACGGTCCACCGAACCAACATCCAGGTGCTGAAGCAGACAGCGCCCGCGCCGCGCGCCGAGCAGCACGCATGCACTGCGTCCAATCCAGAAAGCGCGCGAGCGTACGCGCAACATGCCGCTAACCGTGGGCATGACAAGATCACTGGATCGATCTCGCCGCTTGGGCGCCCGAGGGTGATGATCGACGCTATTGATGCGGCCATGGATATCTGCATCGCCAGGCTTTCGACCGCCGCGCTCATTGCTGCCGTCACCGGCGGCCTCAGGACGCTCCGATGACCGATTTCCTGCAAACCTGCCTTACTTTTCCAACCGTCGTGTACAGCATTTTGCTGGCTTTCTGCGTCGTTTACTGGTTGTTGGCCATGACTGGCCTGTTCCACGTGGATGCGCTGGACGGCGTCCTGATGGGCGATATGCACGCCGCCCACGCGGGTTTGGCGCACGGCGATGCCGGTGACGCTGGTGATCCGGCAATGACTGCAGGCGTGCTGGCAAGGCTGGGCCTTGGCCGCGTGCCGATCATGATTGTGCTGACGGTGCTGTTCTTTATCAGCTGGCTGGGGACGTATTTTGTGCACCTGCTGGTGCTCAGTCAGCTGTCTGAGAACCCGCGGATACTGCTGGGTGCCGCTACCGTAGTCGGTGCCTTGATCCCGAGTGTGCTGCTGACCTCGATGCTGTTGCGACCGGTGAGCAGATGGCTGGCCACGCTGCAGCCACCGCTTGCTTCGTCGATCCTGGGCCACGCCGGCACGGTGATCTCGCCGACGGTGGACGCACAAGGCGGTCGCGCTGCATTTGACGACGGCGGTGCGGGTTTGCTCCTGCAAGTGCGCGCTGCACCGGGCAAGACATTCGTGCGCGGCGATCGCGTGGTGCTGCTGGCACACGATGCGCTCGCCAACGCCCACACCGTCATTTCCGAAACCGATTTCAACCAGCGCTGATTGCATTTACACGCCGCGTCCGGCATCGCCCTGACACACCGAATCCCGCAAAGGAGCAGCACATGTCACTTCCACTCATTCTCCCGTTCGCGATCGGGCTCGGCGTTTTGCTGGCGCTTGCGCTCGGCGTTTTCGGCTTGTTCAAGGCGTTCTATCGCAAAGTCGACCAAGGCACTGCGCTGATCGTCAACGACCTCAGCTCACAGCCCAAAGTGCACTTCACCGGCGCGCTGATCATCCCGGTCTTGTACAAGGCCGAGGAAATGCAGATCAGCCTGATCACCTTGCAGGTGGATCGGCGTGGCAAGGAAGGCCTGATCTGCCGCGACAACATGCGCGCCGACATTGCCGTGGCGTTCTATCTGCGCGTCAACGAAACTGCGGCCGACGTGCTGCGCGTAGCCAAGGCCGTGGGTGCGGCGCGGGCATCTGACCGCAACGCAGTCGAGGAACTGTTCAATGCCAAGTTCTCCGAGGGCTTGAAGACCGTTGGCAAGCGCTTCGAATTCATCGACCTGTTCGAGAAGCGGCAGGAGTTTCGCGACGCGATCGTGGACGTGATCGGCAAGGACCTCAACGGTTACGTGCTTGAGGACGTGGCCATCGATTACCTGGAGCAGACCCGCAAGACGGATCTAGACCCAAGCAACATCATGGACGCGGAGGGCATCCGCAAGATCACCGAACTGACCGCTGCGCAAAACGTGCGCACCAACGAGCTGGAACAGAACGAGCGGCTCTCGATCACCAAGAAGAACACTGAGACGCGCGAAAACATGTTGCAGATGGAGCGCCAGCAGGCCGAAGCGGAAGCCAAGCAGAAGCGTGAAGTGGCAACCGTGCAGGCGCGCGAGGAAGCGGAGACTGCCAAGGTCCAGCAGGAACAGCGCCTGGTTTCCGAGCGGGCGCGCATTGAATCGGACGAGCAGATCAAGATTCGCGAACAGGAACAGCTGCGCCAGGTTGAAGTGGCTGAGCAGAATCGCCGTCGCGCGGTCGTCATCGAAGTTGAGCGCGTGGCGCGCGCAGGGCAACTCGAGCAGGTGACCACCGACAAGGAGGTGCAGCTGCAGGGCGTGGAGCGCGACAAGGTGGTCGAGCAGGGTCGGATGGATGTGGCCAACGTGGTGCGCGAGCGCACCCAGATCGAACAGACCGTGGCCGTGGCGGAGGAAAAAATCAAGGAAACCCGGCAGGTCTCCGAAGCGGACCGCGCCAAGCAGGTGGCGGTGCTTGCCGCCGAGGCTCGCGCGCAGGAGCAGCTGGTGATGGACGTCAAGTCGGCCGAAGCCGCCGAGCAGGCGGCGCGCCATCGGGCCAACGAGCTCACCGTGCGCGCCGAGTCCGAACTGGTGGCTGCGGCCAAGCAGGCCGATGCGAAAAAAGCGCTGGCCGAAGGTACGCGCGCCGAGAAGGCTGCCCCGGGTCTGGCCGAGGCGCAGGTCAAGGAAGCTACCGCAAGCGCGATCGAGAAGACCGGTGTGGCCGAAGCGCGCGTCATCGAAGCCAAGGCCGACGCCAACTACAAACAGGGCAACGCCGAAGCGCGCGTGCTGGCCGAGCGACTGGAAGCGGAGGCCGGCGGTCAGGCCAAGATGGGGCAGGCCAGGGCCGATGCCACCATGGCCATGGGTGTGGCCGAGGCCGATGCGGTTGGGCGCAAGATGTCGGCCGAAGCGGAAGGTCTGACCTCGAAGTTTGCGGCGATGGGCAAGATGAGTCCGGAGGCGCGTTCGCACGAAGAGTTCCGCATGCAGCTCGAGACCACGCTGCGCCAGGTGCTGGCAATGCTGGAGGCCGGCAAGGAAGTTTCGCACGAGAATGCGGGCGTCCTGAGCAATGCGCTCAAGGGAGCGAACATTGAGCTGATTGGTGGCGATGGCGGCGTGTTTGAAGCACTCACCAAGGGCGTGTCGATCGGCAAGGCGATCGAAGGCATCACCAGCTCCAGTCCGGCCCTGCAGCAGTTGCTGGGCAAGCTGGCGGGCGTGCCCGCGTCGGACTTGTCAGCGGACGCATGAGTGGTTCGTTGAACATCAAGGCGCAGGCTTCTGCGCACGCGCTCTTGCCATCGAGGGACTGATCCCGCATGACCGAACCGAACAACCAGAGCGCCAGCCAGTCGCTGGATCAGGCGGTGGCGCAAGGTGGAGCGTACGAAGTGCTGCGCAAACGACTGTCCGAGCAGGGCGGCCGTCTGCACAGTACGGCCGACTTGCTCAATGCACAGCGCCTGCAGGAGTTTGGCGACTCGACGATGGAGATCGTCGGGCGGCTTCGCGTGCGCAGTGAGCAGAACGCGGTGGGACGCGACATTGTGCAGGTCGGCGAGCTGCTGTTGTTCGGCTACAACGTATTTCTGGGCTTGAAAGCCAGCACCGCGATCGGCGATGTTTTCAGTCTGTATCGCCTGATGAAGACCGCCGACGGCTATGACGTGACGCCGGTGGATATATCCGGCAGCTTTCTCGCCGATGCGCAGTTCCAGCGTGACTTCGACGAACTGTATGCGTATTACAAGGAAGCGCGCCTGCTGCAATTGCAAATCAAGGACGGCAAGCTTCTGGCCGCGTTCCAGGTGGGCTTGAAATCAACCGACGTGCGCGTGTTTCGCTGGCGGCTGCCGGCGGAGGGCGAGGTCGCCTACATCGACAGTCGCGGTGAGCGCGACATCACCATGCCTCCGGCTTTCGATTTTGAATGGACCAGGGCGAACAAGGACATGGAGGTCAGCGGGCGTTTTCCGCATCTGAACATCCTGGACAGCCTGTTCGTGGAAACCATCGGTGGCGATCTCACCATCAAGGTCGAAAACAACACCGAAACCGGCGGCGGCGTCTACACCGAGCCGGTGGAGGATCGCACCCAGTCGCTGGACGATGCGCAGGTGGTGTTTGCCCGCGTCGGCTCGCTGATCCTGCTCAAGATCCTGCCCTATCGCGAAACCACATGGCGCGGTCTGGTGTTCAACACGGTCACCAGCAAGGTCACCCGCGTCGACGCCATCGTGCAGGCCTGCATCCAGTTGCCGGAAGATCACGGCATCATCTTTCCCGGCGGCTACTACCTGCAGAACGGTGAACACAAGGCGTTTGATGCTGCCGTGGCCGGCATGCAATACAAGCGCACCGTGCGCTCGCCCAACGGCGAGGACGTGCTCTATGTGTTTTATGAGCCGGAAAGCGGCATGGCCGCGCTGCTGGTCTACAACCTGGTAAAGCGTCAACTGCAGCCGCCGATCCTGGCGCATGGTCACGCGCATCTGGCCGACGGACGCATGGTGTTGTTTCATGCGGAAAGCGACGATCCCACCCGCGTGCACCAGATGCAGGTGTGGCAAACTCCGTTTACCAGCGATGAGTTTGCCGCCACGCGGCCGCCCGGCGGCACGTTCATGGGACGGATCGGCAACGCAGAACTGGTGCGCGCCATTTCCAATGTCTACGATCTGGCCCGCGACATCGAGGCAGAAGACGTCAACGCGCAGCGTTATGAACAGCTGGCGCACAACACCCGGCGTTTATTCGATGCCCATCACTGGATTGACGATGCGCACACCGACGGGCTGGCCACGCTCCTGCACGAGGTTTCCGCGACCAGCGAATCGGTGCTGGACGAATTTCAGAAAGTGCTCGAGATCCGTCATAAATCCGAACTGGCCATCGAGAAAGCCGGGGCCGAGCATCGCGCGTTGTTGGGACGTCTGCAGCCGGACGGCTGGACCAAGGTGCAGGATTACGTCCAGGCATTGAACGAGATCGCGGCGCAACGCGGGCAGTTGCTGACGATCCGCGAGTATCGCTACATCGACACGGCTGCGATTGACGCCATGTCGGCTGCGCTGACCCAGGTGCATGAGCGCGTGGGCAAGGCGACGGGTCAGTTCCTGTCTGGCGCCGAGGTGTTTGAGCCGTTTGAACAGCGCCTGGCGGAGCTGGACGCCAACGCACAGAAAGCCACCACCGCATCCCAGCTTGCTGAAAGTCTGACGCACATGCAGGCCATGTCTGCCGATATGGACATGTTGTCGGAATTGATGGCGTCGCTGAAGGTCGATGACCCAACGCAGCGTACAAAGGTTGTCGACAGCCTGTCTGCGCTGTATGCCAGACTCAACCAGGCCAGGGCGCGCGCCGACCTGCGCCGCAAGTCGCTGGGTTCGGCCGAGGCAGTTGCGCAGTTCGCTGCCCAGTTCACCCTGTTTGGTCAGTCCATCACCAGCGCGCTTGGGCGCGCGACCACGCCGGAAAAAGCCGACGAGCAATTGTCGCGATTGATGGTGCAGTTGGAGGAAATCGAGAGTCAGTTCGGCGAACACGAAAAATTTCTCGGCGACATTCTCGACAAGCGCGAGGAGCTGCTGGAGGCATTCCAGAGCCACAAGCAGGTGCTGCTGGATGAGCGCCAACGCAAGGCGGTGCAGGTCATGGACGCGGCGCAACGCATCCTTGAAGGGCTTGACCGGCGCACGGAACGCTTTGCCAGCACGGACCAACTCAACGCTTTCTTCGCCGGCGATCCGCTGATCCAGAAGCTGCGCGAGCTGTCGCTGCGTTTGCGGGACTTGAAAGACTCGGTGAAGGCGGACGATGTGGAGGCGCGCATCAAGTCCGCGCGCGATCAGGCGGTGCGCGCCCTGCGCGATCGCAGCGAACTGTTCGAAGACGGTGGCAACGTCATCAAGCTGGGCCCGCGGCACCGCTTCAGCGTCAACACGCAGCCGCTTGATCTGACCCTGCTGCCGCGGGGCGATCAGCTGGCCGTGCACCTGACCGGCACGGATTTCATGGAGCCGATCGACAACCCGGAGCTGTCCACGCTCAAGCCGTTCTGGACGATCTCGCTGGAGTCCGAATCACCGGAACTCTATCGCGGCGAATATCTCGCTGGACAGATGCTCGATGCGGCCATCGGCCAGCGCGAGGGGCTCAGCCTGGCGGGCCTGCAACAGCTGGCACACGATCCGGAGGCGCTGGTCAAGGCGGTGCGCGAATTCGCAGCGCCGCGTTATCGCGATGGCTATGAAAAAGGTATCCACGACCACGATGCCGCACTGATCCTCAAGGCCTTGCTGAACCTGCAGCGCGACGCAGAAACCCTGATCTATCCGCCTGCGGCACGTGCATTGGTGTTCGACTTCTGGGCGAACGTCGCCATGGCCGGTGAAGAATGGATCGCACGCATCCGCACCGCCCGCAGCATCGACGCGCTGAGCGCGTCGGGCGCCTCCTTGGCCAGCCTGCATCAAGAACTTGCCACAGTCATTGCGGACTTCGCTGCTTGCGCAGACTGTGCGTGTCCGGCGATCGGTGTCAAGTCCGAGGATGCGGCCGCGTACCTGATAGACAGCGTGCTGGGCGCGGCACCCGCGTTTTACGCCAGTGGCAACGCCAATGCGCTCGAGCAGGCTCTGCGCGAAGCGCTGCGCGGCAGCGAACCCGGCAACGTTTTCGAGGCCACCCTGGCGCAATACGAGCAGCGCCCACGCGTGCAGTGGCTGATGGTACAGCAGGCGATAGAGGCGATCGCCACTCGTCCGCAACTGGCGCGCCATGCCCGCTTCGCGGCTGAGGCCACCGCGCTTTACCTGCATGGGCGTGCGCTGCAGATAACGGCCCGCAACGTGGAGTTGGACGCGACCGTGACCGGCCTGCTGGGCCAGCACCCGCGGATCGATGACGGTAGCCTGGTGCTGTCGATCGACGATGCGCTCGCGCGCTTCCATCGGCATGTCAACGAATTCGTGCCGCAGTTCCAGCGCTATCTTGCGCTGCGTGCGCAGGTCGTCCAGCACGAGCGCGAAGCCATGCAGTTGGCGTCCTTCAAGGCGCAGCCGCTGACCTCGTTCGTGCGCAGCAAGCTGATCAATGATGTTTACCTGCCGATGATCGGCGACAACTTCGCCAAGCAGATGGGCACCGCCGGTGAAAGCAAGCGCAGCGACCTGATGGGTTTGCTGATGATGATTTCGCCACCGGGCTATGGCAAGACCACGCTGATGGAATACGTCGCGCACCGGCTGGGCCTGGTCTTCATGAAGATCAACGGACCGGCGCTGGGGCACGAGATACGCTCGCTGGACCCCGCCCGTGCACCGGACGCCAACGCGCGGCAAGAGCTGGAAAAGCTTAACCTCGCACTGGAGATGGGCAACAATGTGATGCTCTACGTCGACGATATCCAGCACACCAGCGCGGAGTTTTTGCAGAAGTTCATCTCCCTGTGTGATGGCACCCGCCGCATCGAGGGCGTATGGCGTGGCAAGACCCGCAGCTACGACATGCGTGGCAAGAAATTCGCGGTGGTGATGGCGGGAAATCCGTATACCGAATCCGGCGAGGTGTTCAAGATTCCCGACATGCTGGCCAACCGCGCCGACATCTACAACCTGGGTGACGTGCTCGGCGGCATGGAGGAATCTTTCCTGCTCAGCTATATCGAAAACAGCCTGACCTCCAACGCGGTGCTGGCGCCGATGGCGACGCGCGATATGGCCGATCTGTATCTGCTGATCGAAAAGGCCAGCGGAAAAGAGGTGTCAAACAATGCCCTCAAGCATGCCTACAGCGGCGCCGAGGTCAACGAGATCGTGGCCGTGCTCAAGCGACTGGTCACCGTTCGCAACGTCGTTTACCGGGTCAACAAGCAGTACATCGACAGTGCTTCAAAGGCTGACAACTATCGCGTCGAACCACCTTTCAAGTTGCAGGGCAGCTACCGCAACATGAACAAGCTGGCGGAGAAGATCTCACCGGTTATGAACGATGCCGAGCTGCAGCAAGTGGTGTCTGATCACTATCTCGGCGAGTCGCAACTGCTGACCAGCGGCGCGGAGGAAAACCTGCTCAAGCTGGCCGAAATCCGCGACTTGATGACGCCCCGACAGCAGGCGCGCTGGATCCAGATCAAGGCCGACTTTCTGCGCAACAAGGCAATGGGTGGCGAAGACGCCGATATCGGTGGGCGCATGGTGGCGCAACTCGCCGACATCGCGGACAACCTGCAGGCGCTCAAGCCGTCACCGTCTCCAGCCGTGGATGCATCCGACGTTGACGATGGCGAGCTGGATGCGCCCATGTTCGAGATCCTGCGTGCGACCCTGGCGCGGCAGAACATGCTCAACGAGGCACTGATAGAGCTGTCTGACCGGCTCGTGCAGTCGCCCATGGAACCAGGCGCGACGGCCGAGTCTGCGGATGGCACCAGCGCGCGCCGGGCAAAGGCGCGCGAGGCGCGGGAGATTGCATTTGGCACCGAGCTGGCCAAGCTGCGCTTTCTGGGCGAGCAGGCGCAGACGTCCGGCTCGAAACCCGGCAAGCGCGGCAAGACTCCGTCCTTGTGAGCTCTGATCTGACACCGGCGCCAGATCCGGATGCCGTGGATGCGCAAGCCGCACAAGGCGCAGACCACCGCCGCCTGTTGCAAGCGGCGAATGCAGCGCTGGCGTCTTCGCCAGCGCCGGCATTGCTGGAATGCGTGCAGACCATCCACGGCATCGTGCTGGCCGCCGACCCCAAGGCGCTGCGGCGCAGCGTCGGTTGGTTTGGACGCTTGCTGGCACGCGACATCACGCTGCAGTCCGAGTCCGAGGCCTTGCGCAGCCAGCTTGGCGTGCATGTGTTGCAGGCGCGCCAGCAGCTTCAGGCGCTGGTCGCGAGCGACCGGCAACTGCAGGCGCTCGGTCTTGCGTTGCACGGCGCCATCGACGAGCTTGACCGGCAGTCAACGCTGCTGGCTGGCAGTGCAGCGACCGACCAGAGGGTTGAGCATCATTGCGAAGATTCCGCGCCGCGTCTGCACCATCTGGCCACACTCGCCACCAGTTTGACGATCAGCGCCAGCCACCTCGACCTGACCGTGCTCAACCACCGCGTCCTGTGCCAACGTGTCGAGCAAATGCTGCCGCAGGTAGAGCTGTTGATGGATCAGCAGCGCATGTTGCGCGCCGGGCTGACCGACCAGGCCGCGCTGCGGGCGGCCGCCAGCTCGATCGAAACATTGCAGGGTCTCAAGCCGATATCCTTGCCCAGTGCCACACCTGATTATTCAACCCCAGACGACGCCACGCATCGATAAGGACCTTGCCATGACCGATCCGACCCGGGACACCTCGCTGACTCCGCTGCCCCCCGCGTTGAGCGAGCCTTCGCTCAAGCAGCTGGGACTGTCGAGCGCGGATATTGGTGCGGTGATGGAGGCGGCCAAGGCGCTGCAGGACATCAGCCCGGGCAACCTGCATACCTACGGCCGCGAGGCAGCCGGGCGCACCACGATGTTCAGCACGCAGTTGCTGGACAAGGTGCGCAATGCTGACCTGGACAGCAGCGGCGACAAGCTCGGTGAGGTCGTGCGTATCGCTCGCAGTCTGAACCTGGGCGCATTCAACGAGCGCTCCAGCCTGCCGATCCTCGGTCCGCTGCTGGACAAGATGAAGGCGAAGAAAGGCGAGCTGGTACAGCGTTACAGCACTACCAACAAGCAGATCGACCAGTTGATGGTGGATGTCGGCACGACGCAGTCCACCCAGCAGCAGCGCGTGCGCGAATACGATCAGATGCACGAGATCGTGCGCGAAGAACGTCACGAGTTGGGCATCCACGTTGCCGCTGGACGCGTGCGGATGGATGAACTGCAGCAGGAGCTGGCGCCGTTGCAGGGACAGGAAGATCCACTATCCCGCGGCCGGCGTGCCGAGCTGGACACTGCGTTGCGCCTGATCGACAAGCGCGTCTCTGACCTGCAAGTGCTGCAGCACGTTGCCGAGCAGACCCTGCCGATGATCCGGCTGATCCAGGCCAATGCCATTCAGCTGATCGAGAAGTTCAGCGCCGTGCGTGACGTCACCATTCCGATGTGGCGCAGCCAGTTCGCCATCCAGTTGTCCCTGGCCGACCAGCGCAATGCGGTTGAGCTGGCCAACGCCATCGACGACGCCAGCAACGAGTTGATGCGCAAGAACGCCGAGCTGGTGCACTCCTCGGCGGTTGGCTCGGCGAAAGCCAACCAGCGCTCGATCGTCGATCTGGATACCCTGCGCAGCGTCAACGAGACGCTGATAAGCACGGTCGAGGAAGTCCGCCAGATCCATCGCGAAGGCATGGCTGCGCGGCAGAACCTTGCAACTGAAATCGTGAGCATGCGCGAAGATCTGCAAAAGCGCCTGGCACTGGCAACCAACGACTGACCTATCGCTCAGGAGAATTCGCCGTGAAGGAACAACACAGCCATCTCGAAATCGCCCTCGCTTCGATCATCTGCTTTCAGGACGACGGTCGGCTGGACGAGATGGAACTCGACAAACTGCTGTCCATTGCCGAACGCGACGGGTCGATCAATCCCGATGAAGCACGCGTGCTCAACAAGATCATGGGCAAGCTCATTCCTGCGGAACTTGATGAGTCGATGCGGTCTCGCGTCCAGAATCTTCGCGAACAACTTGCGCCGCTGCTGTAGTCGCCGGCAATAACGGGACTGAATCCACTCGCGGCCAGCCCGCTGTGGCACGGACGTCTCGGCTTTACCCGCGCCAGTTCGCGTGCTTTTCCCAGAACGCCGCGCTGCGCCGGTATGCATCCCGGTCCAGCGGCACGCCCGAGCCGCCTTCGTCGACGCCCAGGGCGTTGCGCAGCATGGTGATCGGCACCATCGGGATCTCCTGCGGCTCGGTGGTGTAGAGGCAGCCCACTACGCCCCAGTCTGCGTCGATGGGTGAGCCTTCCCGCGCGAGTTGTTCACGGCTGTACAGAATCGGCAGCAGGTAGTTGGCGACGGGTGGGTCGATGCCTGCGAACCAGCGCACCAGCACCGGCAGTTCCTCGGTGCTGCGGGCCTCGTAGGCCGAGCGCAGCAATGCCCGGGTGGCGTCGGTGATGGGCACGGCGGTGCAGCGTGTGGACGTCCAGTTGCGATGCGCGTGCAGCTGGCAGAACGGTGCGTAGCCGGCGAGCACTGCCTGCGGTACTTCGCTGTTGAGGCGTTGCTCAAACTCCTCGGCGCTGCAATCCTGGATGGCACTGCGGCGCTGATCGCGCGGAAACAGGCGGGTGCGGGCGAACGGAGTCAGGACGATGGACATGGCGTTTTGTCGGCGGGCGTGGGCAACAAGTGTATGGAAAAAACGGGCGCACGTTCACCTGATGAAGGCAGCAAGGGATGGCTTTTGTTGGAAACCGAGCCATGGGTGTTCCAGGTGTTCAAGCTGCTTTGATGCGATCGCCGGAACGGCGCCTGCTTCGTTTTGCTTGATCCTCTACCCAAATGCAGCGGTACAGGTTTTGCGGCCCTGGGCGTGGAGAACTGTCACGCCCAAGCTACACGGCGCTGGCTAGGTTGCCCAAGTGGCTTTGTGCCACGCCAGGCCAACCGCGGGTTGCAGGTGTTGCGATGAAGACCGGGAAAGTGTTGATGCTGGCGTGCCTGGCGCTGTTCGCCTGGCCTGCGCTTGGCGCGCAATCGGGCGCAAACCACTTTACGCTGGACGCCGGCTTTGGCGGCGCAAGCGAGGGCCACGGCACGCTCAAGCTTTTGTTCGGCGCGGTGCGTCCTTTTCGGGTAGAAAGTCACGGGCAGCGCTTGGTGGATGGCACGTTCCGCCTGGATCAGACGGTGCGGTTTCAGGACAAGGCGCCCAACCGCCGCCACTGGCTGCTGAGCACGGTGCAGGCAGATACCTATGCCGGCACGCTGAGCGATGCGGCGGGCCGCGTCACCGGACGTGCGCTGGGTGCGCGTTTGCTGCTTCGGTATCGGCTCAAGGGGCCGCTGGTCATGCATCAGACGCTTGAGCTCATGCCTGACGGCACGATCGACAACGTCGGCAAGATCACCTTCCTCGGCGTTCCCGTCGGCCGTCTGCACGAGACGATCGAGCGCAGATCCTACGCGGAGCAATAGACGGCATCCCTGCGTCAGGGCTGCAGATGCTTGTCGAAAAACGCAGTGACGCTGGCGTCCATTTTCACGTGGAACGCCTTGCGATCGAACGGCGCAGGGTCGCTACAGATGCCTGGCGGTCGCAGCAGTCCGCAGAGGCTGAGAAATGCGACATGTCCAGCACCTGGAACCGTGTGCAGATCGACCCCGGATCCCAGCGCATCGACGACCAGCTTGGCGTTGCTGGCGTAGGGCACCAGGTCATCGCGATCGCCGCTCCAGAGTTGCACAGGCGCGTGCACGTCATCGAATCCGTGCGGCCCCACCGTGAATACCAGGCCGGGCGCGGCGAGCACTGCAGCCTTGATGCGTTTGTCGCTGGCGAACGCGCCGCCGGTATCGGCCGCCGCGGCGGTCAGCAACGGCGACTTGACCCGACGCAATACGTCGCAGACGAATTCGGGTGACCGCGCGCAATGCGTCGCCAGCAGGCGCCAGTCAGGCTTGGCTCCGATCAGCGTGAGCACGGTGAATCCGCCAGCGGAAAATCCGTAGGCGCCGATGCGTCGCGCGTCGATGCGGTCGCGGCCTGGCCAGTCCTTGAGCAGGTAATCGATGGTCGCACGCAGCTGTTGCGCGCGCCCGCTGAAGAGGGAAGCGGAGCCGGCAGCGCTCTGGTCCGCGAAGTTGTCACCCGGATGCATCGGTGCCGCCACCACATATCCCGCGCTGGCCAAAGCCATCGCCAGATCCGCGTGGCTGCCAATGCCGCCGCCGTCGCCGTGGGATATCACCACCAGCGGCAGGGCGCCTCCAGACACCGGAGCGTTGGCTGCCACGTCCAGCAGCACCCCGCCCAGAAACGTCGTCGGCCAGGGACGCGCCTGCGTGGGATACCACAGGCCGACGGCGAAGGCTTGTCCGCCAGCATCGGTCACCCGAACGGTCTGGAAGCCCACCGGTCGGCTCGTGCGCTGTGCCGTAAGCACCAAAGCACCCACAAGCAGAACGAGCGCGATGCCCACCGCCATCAGTGATCGAAGGATCCACTTCATCGTGTGCTCCTGTGCCCTTGGTGGCGCAGGTTAGCGCTGGATCGCGGCGCGCACGCATGCCACAAGTCATCCCCACGAGCCGGCGACCAAGCCCGGCGGGGCAAATACATGTCGCGAAAATATGGCGCTCGCGGTATCAACAAAACGATCGGCGAGTTGCGGTCATCACCGCAGTGGAAGTTGCCCTGCTTTGCCGCTGCGCCTGCCAGCGGCGCAATCCCGAAATCAGGTTGCAATCAGCGAGTGAACCCGATGCACGGACCGCCGCTGATGAACTGGCGGGTCAACGCGTAAATCGCTGAGCATGTCGCCGCAGCTGTGGGCGCACTGGTTGCTGCCACTGGCCTGCCGCATGCGAAAAGCACAAGTTTGCATGGTCGGGCTGGAATCGCTCTTGCGCACTCGTATGCGTCAAGCCAAGTTGAGCGTGAGCAGCACCGACCAGTCGCAAGAGTGGATAACGCACAAGCGAGATGTTCGACGACGCGCAGATGTGCATAAAGCCGAGACGGCTACTGCACGGATCGAGGTGTCGCAATCAGGCCTTTTACGACGCAGATGTGCGCTGCACAGACGTCTCGAGCAGCGCCTTGCCATGGCGCCCTTTGTCAACCTGAAACCAGTCGCAGGCGCGATCCGCCCACACGATCCCTGAAACGCTGGGCTGTCACATCGTCAAGCACCATGTCCCACGCGTCCAACCCGATCCACGCGGGCCTGAGCGCTTCCAGGGTCTCCAGATCCGCACGGTTGCGATGGAGCCGCAGACTCGCGAGATGGCTCAGCATGCGTTCGACTTGCTCGGGACTGATATTTGTATGCATCACGAACTCCAGATTGCTGGCAGCCAGTTGATTGCCAGTTGCTTGCAAAAATCATGAAGCAACCGTCATGCCAGTCGTGGTGAGGTTCAGCTTTCCCCGACGCATGCTGTGCGCCATTGGCGCTCCCGCGCCCGCTGCGAACACGCAGATTGCGGCTGCGCCGGGCGTGTCGGCCATACAAATTCAACCCCGTCACTGCGGCGATCAAGCGACTGCCGGCAACGCTTCTCCGCCTTGCCGAGCGCCAGATGACGGCGGTGTCGGTCAACTGATAAGCGCGGGAGAATGCAGATCAGCAAGCTGGGATTTCCGCAGGCTCATGGGCGATGCACAAAGCAGCATGGCCTGGTCCGGGTGCAGCGGCCGAGTCTTTGACGCGCGCCTTGCCCACGCATGACCAACGACAGGCATGCTGAAGCTGTGGATTGTTGTGCTGGCGTTGGTAATGGCTTGCGCGAGCGTCCAAGCGAAGACGATGACATGGCAGCCTTCTGGAGGACCTGCGCAGACTGCGATATTGCCCGGAGCGGCGCCTGATGCGAAGCCGCTGCCGGCGCCGGAGATGGTCACGGTGAATGCCGATGACGGTGGTGACCAACGTGACGCGGCCGACCATGTCGGTGTATGCGGCCCAGGGCAATACCAGCGGGGCTGCCGTTGTCGTCATTCCGGGCGGCGGATTCCAGATCCTTGCCATCGACCTTGAAGGTACCGAAGCGTGCGCCTGCCTGATTTCCCGCGGCATCACCTGCGTATTGCTGAAATATCGTAAGTCACTGAGCGGCGCGTGGTGATCTACGACTTTCCGTTGACCGCTGTGAACGAAAAACAGTAATCGTGAGAAAAGCGGGTGGGTTTGCTTCGGCGCGCCTTGCCGATGCGTTGGCTTGCAGACGGCTATTTCATCCAGGCTGGGTCGTGAACTACCGGTTCAGCCGGCTGCGCGCCCGTTCGATGTCTTCGCTGCCCATCTGCTCCAGATCTTGCCTGGACAGATCGAGCATGACGCAGCGGCCATTGAGCACGCGCATGCCGCTCACGCCTGAGCATTGCGCCGCATCTGCGGCTACGGGAAGCTCGCAGACGGTGTCTGCTTGCCACGTGCCGCTGGCCTGCGCACACAGGTGCGCAGTCATGCCACAGCGCTGCGTGTCAG
This sequence comes from Lysobacterales bacterium, assembly GCA_038242205.1. Taxonomy (GTDB): domain Bacteria; phylum Pseudomonadota; class Gammaproteobacteria; order Xanthomonadales; family Rhodanobacteraceae; genus Rhodanobacter. The sequence continues at coordinate 142,891 of JBBSSI010000002.1, read as the reverse complement.
CAAGCCACTTGCCCTGGGCAACGTGACACGTCCATGCGGTATCCAGAGCGGTGGCAGACAGCTGCGCAACCACGCAATGCCCGTCCACCGCAGCCAGTCCGCTCGACGCGGCGCAACCATCAGGCTCCGCCGTGGCCACGATGCAGCCGGCGTCCTTATCCCAGTTGCCGCCGATTGCAGCGCACGACTGTTGCTTGATCTTGCAACCGCCGGTATCCCCCAGCCATTTGCCACGTAAGAGCTGGCACTGGCGTTCGCCGGTTGGTGCCGACGCGGTGCCACTGTTGATGGCTTCCTCACGCTTCTGGGCGTCGCCAGCTCGGTCGCAACCGGCCAATGCAATCAAGCCAACGCACAGCGCTGAGCGCAGGATACGAGATGCGTGCATGTCTGGCCCTTGGATGGTTTGCGGAAACGTCGGCAAAAACCGTATCACGCCCGAGTACAGCCCGGCTATGGCCGGCTGCCGCGCGCGCTAGCGGACGCCGCCTTTCAACCCGGCAAAATGTCACGGATCTTACGCATCAGCGCATCGAGCGAAAACGGCTTGCTGAGTACGTGCATGCCGCATTCGAGCTGGCCCTTGCCGAGCACCGCGTTCTCTGCGTACCCAGTCATGAACAAAACCCTGAGGTCGGGCCGTGCCACGCGCGCAGCATCAGCCATCTGGCGACCATTCATGCCGCCGGGCAGGCCGACATCGGTGATCAGCAGGTCGATCTTCGCATTGGATTGCAGGATGCGCAGCCCGCTGCTGCCATCGCTGGCGTGCAGCGTCTCATAGCCGGCATCTGCCAGCAGCTCGCAAACAAGCTCGCGTATGGACGGCTCATCTTCCACCACCAGTACGCTTTGTCGAGCGTGCGCGGCGCGCAGTGCCGGCGCCGTCTGTGCAACCTCAAGATCGACCGCGGCCGCGTTGTGCCGCGGCAGGTAGATGGTGAATGTTGATCCGAGTCCAGGCTCGGAGTAGATCCGCACCTCACCACCCGACTGGCGGGCAAACCCGTAGATCATCGACAGACCGAGCCCGGTGCCCTGGCCGATGGGTTTGGTGGTAAAAAACGGATCGAAAACGCGAGCGATCACGTCCGGCGTCATGCCCACGCCGGTGTCGGTAACGCTGAGCGTGATGTACTGGCCCGGGTCAAGCTCACAGGCTGCGGCCGCGTGCTCATCCAGCAAGCGGTTGGCGGTTTCAATAGTCAGGCGCCCGCCGTCCGGCATGGCGTCGCGCGCATTGATGCAAAGATTGAACAGGGCGTTCTCGAGCTGCGGCGGGTCAACCAGGCACGTCCACAGGCCCTGCGCGACGACCACCTGCAAGTGGATCGACGGTCCGATGGCGCGGCAGATCAGCTCCTCCATGCCGCTGGCCAGCTTGTTGATATCGGTGGCGCGCGGATCCAGGGTCTGTTGCCGCGAAAACGCCAGCAAGCGCTGGGTCAGCGCGGCAGCTCGGCGCACCGCGGTTTCGCCCAGTGCCAGATAGCGCGGGACATCCTCCACCTTGCCCTGATCCAGCTTCATCTGCGCAACCTCCATGGCGCCCATGATGCCGCCAAGAAGATTGTTGAAGTCGTGTGCAAGGCCGCCGGTAAGCTGGCCAACGGCTTCCATTTTCTGCGCCTGGCGCAGCGCTGCCGCGGTGCGCGCCAGTGCCTCGGCGGCTTCCTTTTCTGCAGTGATGTCACGCGCGCTGCAGTACACCTTGTCGTCCTCCGGAATGGCCACCCAGGACAGCCACCTGTAACTGCCGTCGGCGTGGCGATAACGATTTTCGAAATGCAATGCCGGCTCGCTCAACTCCATGGCGCGGGCAAACGCAACCTGGCTGGCTGCGATGTCGTCCGGATGCAGAAACTCGAAAAAAGCCGTACGGGCGATGGTTTCTTCCGGCCAGCCCAGGACGCTCTGCCACGCCGGATTGGAGAGCTCAAAGATGCCATCGGCATTGATCACGCCCATCAAGTCCGTGCTCAACTGCCACGTGCGGGCGCGGCCATGCATGCGCTGCGCGACCTGCACTTCAAGATCGGCATTGAGTGCACGCAGGCGCGACTCGCTGGCACGCAGGGCATTTTCCGCCAGCGTGCGCTCGGTGACATCCGTGCCTTCGACGAAAATGCCGGTCACTTTGCCGTCGCCGTTCTTGATCGGCTGGTAAACAAAGTCGAGATAACGGTTGCTGACCGGTACGCCCGGTGCTCGTTGCATGGCGAACGGCGTGGCAATCGCCAAATACGGCTCGCCACGGGCGTAGACGGTGTCGAGCAGGCCGACGAAACCCTGCGCGGCGGCATCGGGCAGGGCGTCGGCCACCGTTTGCCCGAGCACGTCGCGGCCGCCGATCAAGCGCTGAAAGCTTGGATTGACCAGTTCAAATATATGCTCGGGACTGCGCAGCAAGGCCATGAAAGACGGCGCCTGTTCGAAAAGTGCAGACAGTCGTTCGCGTTCTGCAGTCGCGCGCCGCTCGGTCAACACCTGCTCGGTGTTTTCGCTGCATACGACCAGCACGCCGCCCACGCCGCTGGGTGCGGTTTCGTCATCGATTGGCCCGTAGCTGTAGCTCCAGTAGGTATCCTCGTCGCGACCGTTGCGGCGCAGGACCATGTGCTGGTTCTCGTGCCAAGTGGCGCTGCCACCGGACAGCACCTGGGTGATCTGGTGGCCAACCACTTCGTCCCACACTTCGGGCCATACCTCCATCGCCGGCAACCCAAGCGAAGCGGGATGGCGTTCGGCGCTGAGCGTCTTTATGTAGGCATCGTTGTAGAACCAGTAGCCATCCCTGCCCCAGAACAGGCACATCTGGTGCCGCGAGTTGAGCATCAGGCGAATGGCAGTGCGCAATGCCTGCGGCCACGCTTGCGGTTTGCCCAGCGGATGCGCCATCCAGTCGTGGGCGCGCATGAGCGCACCCATTTCCCCGCCATCAGCCAGAAAGGTAACGTCCAGCATGGGGTTACGTCACCCGGGTTCGTCGAGCACAGGAAAGGAGCGGCGCAAGTTCTGCCGCGCAGCCTACCATTGCGAGGGCGGTGCTGGAACGCCTCAGTGATCGGCGGGGAAATGGCAGCAATGCGTCCGTTGCAGGCTGGGAAGATGGCCGTTGCGTACGGCGCTCGGCATGCAGGCCAAAACGAGTAGAGTCCGGCGCGCAAGGCTGCAAAGCGATCGAAGGCCGTGCCCGTCGCCAATTCACGCATGCGAGCAAGCGCGCTGAAGCGCTTTCGCACTTCGGCCGGGAAGCAAAAATGTGTACGGTGGCCGGTACGCGAAGCCAGGTATTTGCGGTTGCCGCAAGCCGGGCAATCCGCCTCATCAGTCCGTTGGCCGGTCCTGATGAAGCATCGCCGCGCGACCGCGGAAACGCGAACACACTGCGCGGCTGCAGCCAAAAAAACAGGGCGACCATCTGATCGCCCTGCCATGCACTCTCACACTTTGCGCGTTCAGTCGTTCTTTTGCGCAACGATGGCGCCATCATCCGGATCGACCAGCAGGTCGACGTCCTGACCATTGGCGGTCTTGGCGTCCACGCTCCACAGGCCGTGTTCGTATTCCACGTCATGCACATCCTGATAGCCGGCGGTCGCCAGCTTCGCTTTGACTTCATCCGCCTTCAGCCTGGATGGCGCGTCGCTGACGTAGACCTTGCCGCTGGTCGGGCCCACTTGCAGCTTGGCCCACTGCTTGTTGCCGCCTCGGGCCTCGGCGCGCCATACGCCGTCCTTGAACTTCAATCCCTTTACCTCTTTGTAGCCGGCATTGGCGATGGACGTTTTTACGGCCTCTTCGGTCAAGGCGCCGGTTGGCGGCTGGGTCGACCAGGTAGACACGGTTGTGGTCGTGGTCTGGGTTGTGCTGGAAGCGGACTGGGCGCTCGCCGGCATGTCCTGCGCAAATGCGAAGCTGCAAACCGACAGGCCAATCAACAAGGGAAGAATACGCTTGATCATCGAGAACTCCGTGTGGTGAAAAAAGCCGTTGCGCCTGCGCCCCGCTAGTCAAATTTCACTTGCACATGCGCGCTGGGCAGTGTTTGGCCATTGGGCGTTGGCCAATGAGCGGGGATCACAGCATCGATGGGTGGACAACGGCGTGAACGGCAACCTCACACCACTGCTGGAAAAAAGCCGTCGATGCTCTGAATTCCCTGTCTGCAGGCCGGCTGGGAGTCAGCTGAACGAAACCTGTGGGCACATGGAATGCCTGCATTTGCCGCGCGTATGCCAGCCGCGCAAGCGATGCATGGCGAATCGTCGGAGCGCATGCGCAGCCGCGACAGGGTCCATGGTTTGAGCAGCGGCTCGCGCGAAATCCCGAAGCGTTGGCGACGCGCCCAACCGCGTCGCACGCACATTTGGCAGGACCTGGAGCTTTTCTCCCGGCCGATGCTCAGGCCGTCAGCTGCCGCCGTATGCGACGCCGTGCTCCAGCCTCAGGCTGCATATGTGGTGCACATTGATCGTGCGCATGCTGCCGTCGCTTCAAGCATTGAGTGAGGCAAGCAAGGATCCCGCCGGGTCAGTGCGTAACGTGCAGGAGTCTGTCCGCACGTTGTGCGCATGGTTTGCAATGGCAGGGATGCAAGTTGGTCTGGCCTGGTCCAGATCCAGCGCACAAAGCAGCCAGCGTCTTGCGCACTCGGGTCAGACGTGACTTGTCCGATCTTTGCTGGCCTTCAACAGCCCCAACTGCAACAGGCTTTGCGCGGTGGCGATGATGGCCTCTGCGTTTGTGCGTGGGGTCCAGCCAAGCAGTCGTCGGGCCTTTTCACTGGTGGCGTTTTTCCGATTGCCCAGTTCGGGGATGATTTGCTTGACGGCCGGATCGAGCAACGCGGCGAGCCGCACCAACCAGTCTGGAAGCTGCCGCGTGGGCACACGTCTGGCCGCCGCGCCAAGGTTTTGCCGCAGCACGCGGGCAATGTCGCGAATCGAGATGAAATCGCCGGCGACAGCGATGAAGCGCTGGCCATTTGCAAGCGGGTCGGTCATTGCACGCAGGTGCAGATCGACCACGTCGCGGACATCCACGACGCCAAAGTCGAGCCGTGGACAACCGGGCACGGCGCCGTCCATCAAGCGCTGCACAAGCAGAATGGAGGTCGAATAGTCCGCGCCGAGCACTGGCCCGAGGACCCCGACCGGGTTGATCACCGACAGCTCCAGCGCGCCGCCCTCGCGCGCAATGAAATCCCACGCTGCGCGCTCGGCGAGAGTTTTCGACTTCGCATATGGCTGCACATCGGGGTCGCTGACATCGGTCCAACTGCTCTCGTCGAACGGTGCACTTTGAGGTTTTTGGCCGTACCCAACTGCGGCAAACGATGAAGTCAGCACCACGCGTTTTACCCCGGCATCACGCGCGGCGCGCAGTACGCGCAGCGCGCCATCGCGCGCCGGCACGATCAACTCGTCCGCATGCCTGGGCAGGCTGGGCGGGAAGGGCGAGGCAATATGCAATACATGATCGCAGCCTGATACCGCCTGGCCCCAACCAGCGTCGCTGCGCAGATCAGCCACAGCAAACGACAGCCGCTCACCGGGCTCGGCGCCGGCGCGCTTGAGCATGCTCCGGACGTCCTGCTCGCGGCTGCTGCTGCGCACGCTGGTGCGGACCTGATGGCCCGCCGCAAGCAGTTGCAGGATCGCGTGACTGCCGATGAAGCCCGAACCGCCGGTGACCAGAACTGTACTCATGCTGATGTCCTTTTCTTTAAGTGCGGGTCGGTGCTCGAGGTTTTCCGGATATCTTCGCAGCAGCTCATTTCAACGCGCGCTCCAGCCAATGCATTTTGGGTTGAAGGCGGCGCTGCGTTGTGCCGGAAAGCTTTCTCAGGCGACAAATTGCAGCCGCGCCAGTTCGGCATACAAACCGCCCTCGGCAAGCAGGCTGTCGTGCGTGCCTTGCGCCACGATGCGGCCAGCGTCAAGCACGACAATGCGATCGGCACGCTGCACGGTGGCCAGGCGATGGGCGATGACCAGCGTGGTCCGGCCTTTTTCCAGCCGCTCCAGTGCCTGCTGGATCGCCGCTTCGGACTGGGCGTCAAGTGCGGATGTGGCTTCGTCCAGCAACAGCAGCGGCGCATTGCGCAGGATGGCGCGGGCGATCGCGATGCGCTGGCGCTGGCCGCCGGACAGGCGCACCCCGCGTTCACCGAGTTCGGCCGCGTAGCCCTGGTCCATCTCGCTGATGAACTCGTGGGCTTCGGCTGCATGCGCCGCATCGCGCACTTCGCTGTCCGCGGCGTCCTGGCGGCCAAAGCGGATGTTGTCCGCCGCGCTGCCGGCGAAGATCACCGTTTCCTGCGGCACCAGCGCGATAGCCCCGCGCAGCTCGGGCAAAGCCAGCGCGCACAGATCCACGCCATCAAGCGTGATGCGACCGGATTGCGGATCGTAAAAACGCAGCAGCAGGGCCAGCACCGTGCTCTTGCCAGCGCCGGACGGACCAACCAGCGCAACGGTTTCACCGGGCTGGATGTTCAGATCAAAATCCCGCAATGCGGCGGTTTCCGGCCGCGTCGGATAGTGGAAACTGACGTGTTCGAAGCGCAGTGCGCCGCGCACCGGCCGGGGCAGCGCGGTTGGCTGCGCGGGGCTGGTGATCTGCGCGCGCTCGGCAAACAGCTCGCCGATCCGTTCCATCGCGCCGGCCGCACGCATCACGTCACCCCACACCTCCGATAGCCCGGCTACGGAGCCGGCAGCGAAAACGGCGTACAAGACAAACTGACCGAGCACGCCGACCGCCATCGTGTGCGCCATGACGGCGCGCGCGCCGGCCCACAGCACCAGCGTGATCGCCCCGAAAAACAGCACGATTACCACGCCGGTAAGCAGCGCGCGCATGCCGATGCGCCGCTGTGCACTTTTCAGGGCACGAAAAATCGCCACGCCGTAGCGCTGGCTCTCGATGTCTTCGCGCGCGTAAGCCTTCACAGCTGGCGCGGCATTGAGTGTTTCATTGGCCATCGCGGCGGCGTCGGCCAGCCGATCCTGGCTTGCGCGCGACAGCTTCTGCACGCGTCGCCCAAACAGCAGTATCGGCACCATCACCGCGGGTATGACCAGTGCTGTCAGCCCCGCCAGGTGCGGGCTGGTCCAAACCATCATGGCGCTCGCACCCAGCAGCATGACCGCGCTGCGCAACGCGATGGAAATCCCCGAACCGATCAACGCCTGTACCACTTCCGTGTCCGTGCCCAGTCGCGAGATCAACTCACCGACTCGACTGCGCTCAAAGAAGCCGACGTCCAGGCGCACCACGTGGGCGTACAGAGCCTGGCGCAGCGAGGCCAAGGCGCGCTCGCCAAGCAGGGTGATGCAGAAATACCGGGACGCGGTGGCAATCGCGAGCACGATGGCGACGCCAAACAATGCCAGGAACGTGTTGTTGATCGCGGCGGCATTTGCACTGCCAAAACCCTGATCGATCATGTGCCGCACGGCCAGCGGCAGCACCAGAGTTGCCCCGGAGGAAAGCGCGAGAAACAGCAGCCAGCCTGCAGCCAGCGCGCGATGCGGCTTGATGAAGGGCCAGAGCTGGCGCAGCGCACCGAGGTGGCGTTGAGTACGGACGACGCTGGCGGGTTCGTTCATGAATTCTCGATGCATTCGCCGGCTGGTGAATTCTCAGCCATGCGCATGAAATGTGTTGGAACGGGTGACGACAGGCGCTGGCAAAATCGCGGTGGCGTGATGCTGCACCGTTCCGCTGCAAGCGACGCATGTCCTTTCAAGTGGGGCAAGTGTGGCTTAGTTCAATGCCTGGCGGCTGATGCGCGGGATAAGAACACAGATCGAGCTGACGCGCTGTAGCATCACTGGTTTATGGCAAGGTATTTAACCGGCAATGATCAACAACGATGTCTTGCGCGCCGTGCGCTACATGCTCGACCTCAGCGAAACGCACATGGCCCAGATTATCCAGCTCGCCGATCCGTCCGTGCTGCTGAGTCGGGAAGAAGTGCAGGCGCTTTTGAAAAAGGAAGGCGAGGCCGGCGTGGTGGAATGCAGCGATCGCGTGCTGGCCTTGTTTCTGGATGGCCTGGTGGTGCATCGCCGCGGGCGTGACGACAGCCGTCCGTCGCGTCCGCTGGAAGCGCGCGTCAGCAACAACGTGGTGCTGAAGAAATTGCGCGTGGCGTTTGAGCTCAAGGATGTGGATATGCACCAGATCCTCGCGGCAGCCGGTTTCCCGCTGTCCAAACCGGAAATGAGCGCGTTGTTTCGCCAGGCCGGGCACAAGAATTTTCGGCCCTGTGGCGACCAGTTGCTGCGCAATTTCCTCAAGGGACTGACGCTGCGCCTGCGCGGCAGCGATGGAAGCGCTGCTGCCCGCTGAGGTGCGGCGTCGCGCTGGGACGCGGCGTATCCCGTGTCGGATGCCGGTGCCTGCACCCGCTGCATTGAGCTCGCTGGCTGCAACCGCGATCACCGCCGCGCCGCCGCGACGCCCGGCTGTGAACCGGTCGCAAGTCCGCCGGTGGCAAACGCGGCGAGGCGTATCGGCATCCGCGCGTCAGCCTTCGCGCATCACCATCAGGCGCACCTCGGTCATGTCTTCGATGGCGCTGCGGATGCCCTCACGGCCAAGGCCGGACAGCTTGATGCCGCCATACGGCATGTTGTCCACGCGAAAGCTGGGGATGTCGTTGACGATGACGCCACCTTGTTCCAACTCGCTCCATGCGCGCATGGCGTGGTCCAGGCTGTCGGTGAAGATGCCTGCCTGCAGGCCGTAGTCCGAGTCGTTGACGCGGGCGATCGCCTCGTCAAATTTGCCGAAACGCGAGAGCAGGGCGACTGGCCCGAACGCTTCCTCACGGTTGAGCCTGGAGTCCTCGGGCACATCTTCGAGCAAGGTCGCCTGCAACATGTTGCCGTCGCGTTTGCCGCCGCACAGCAGTTTGCCGCCAGCCTTGCGTGCCTCGCTGATCCAGTCGTGCAGACGCGTGGCAGCCGCCTCATCGATCATCGGACCAATGAACGTGTCCGGCTTCTTCGGATCGCCTGCTTTGAGTTTGCGCGTGGCTGCCACCAGACGCTTTTTCAGCGCATCGTAGACATCATCGTGCGCGTAGATGCGCTGCACGCCAATGCAGCTCTGGCCGGACTGGTAAAACGCACCAAACACGAGTCGCTCCACCACGCGCCGCAGGTGCGGTCCCTGATCGGCGTCGACAATGCATGCCGCGTTGCCACCCAGTTCCAGCACCACTTTCTTGTGGCCGCAACGCGCCTTGAGCTGCCAGCCGATCTGCCCGCCGGTGAACGACAACAGCTTGATGCGGTCGTCTTCCACCAGCGGCGCGGAATGTTCGCCATTGAGCGTGAGGATTGAGAAAGCGCCGCGCGGCAGGTCGGTTTCAGCAAGCACCTGGCCGATGATCAACGCACCGATCGGGGTTTTTTCCGCAGGCTTCAAGACAAACGGACAGCCCGCGGCAATCGCCGGTGCCACTTTGTGTGCGACGAGATTGAGCGGAAAGTTGAACGGCGTGATAAACGATACGGGACCCAGCGGAACCCTTCGCGTGTAACCGTGATAGCCGTCCAGACGGCTGGCCAATTCCAGGTTCAGGGTTTCTCCGTTTATGCGCACGGCCTCTTCGGCGGCGATCTGGAAAGTCTCGATCAGGCGGGTGACCTCACCTGCCGCGTCCTTGATCGGCTTGCCCGCTTCGATGCACAGCGCTTCGGCCAGCTCGTCGCGGCGCTCGGCAAACCGCCCTGCGCAGTGCTGCAGCACCGCCTGGCGCGCCCACGGCTTGAACCGGCGCATGGGTTCGGTAGCCTTGACCGCAGCAACGATGGCTTTCTCCACCGCCCTGGTATCGGGCACCGCCACGCGCGTCGCTACCTTGCCGCTGTACTTGTCGCGCACCTCGAGCATGTGCGTCGATGTTTGCGGTCGGTTGGCAAGGTAGTACGGATAAGTTTTGTCGAGCATGGCGTCTCTCTGCGCAAGTGCGGGAATAGGTCAGTCTGCCTGTCGCATGCATACTATTGTGCAAACACCATACGCCGCGTCAGCCACACAAGGCGCCGCGAGCTGAAGTGAAGTCGGGTCGAGTGAAGTGCACGCGGGCAAATTCGGCCGAACCTTGCACCTGCGCTGCCGCAAGTGATCGTCCGGGCGAGCACAGGTTGCGTGCGCTCCGCACGGCGGGCACTGCCCATCGCGCTGTCGTCATTTGCCGCGTATGGACGCCCATGTGTCGTGATGCCTGACGCTGCGGCGCCGGGCATGCGGCCACCTGCGCCGGCGAGTCGATCGCCGCGCGTTCAGACGCTGCCGTCGTCTGGCTTGCGCACGCGCAAAATCAATTCACCATCGGCGAGGCGCGCGCGCAACGGGGTGTCGACGGCAACGTGCTGCGCGGAACGCAAAACGTGACCGGTCGCATCAAACAGGATCGCGTACCCGCGCTCAAGCGTGGCCAGCGGACTGACCGCGTGCAGCGCGCGACCCAGATGGCGCAGGCGTACTTCATCACGCTGGCAGCGTTGCTCGATGGCACGGCGCAGCCGCAGCTGCTGGCCGTCCAGGCGCTGCGCCAGCAGCGGCAAACGGATGCGCGGATGCCCGGTCAGCAAGCGCGCGTGGAGCCGGTCCAGTTGCGTGTGACTTTGCTGCACCCTGGACTGGCTGGCAATCGCCAAACGGTGCTGCAGGTGCATCAGACGCTCGCGATCACGAGCTACACGCGCCTGAGGACGCTGGTTGTGCAGGCGCGCGAACAACAAATCCAGGCGCTGCGTATGGCTCTGCAAACGCGCGCGCAGCATATCGGCCAGACGCTGGTGCAGTTGCTGTACGTGCCGTGCAATGGCCACGGCATCGGGAACCAGCAGCTCGGCTGCCGCAGATGGCGTCGGCGCGCGCAGGTCGGCGACAAAATCGGCAATGCTGAAATCAATCTCGTGGCCCACGGCGGAAACAACCGGGACGGCGCTGGCGTGAATCGCGCGCGCAACAGCTTCATCGTTGAACGCCCACAGGTCTTCCAGCGAGCCGCCGCCGCGGGTGAGCAGCAGCACGTCGTAACGCCCGCACGCCGATGCTTTGCGCAGCATGTTGACGATCGCCGGCGGCGCTTCGCGGCCCTGCACCGGCACCGCCAGCACCTCGACCTGCGCCAGCGGCCAGCGTCGAGCCAGCACGCTGATGACATCGCGCACGGCTGCACCAGTGGCCGAAGTGATCACGCCGATGCGCGCCGGGAAACGCGGCAGCGCGCGTTTGCGCCCGGCAGCGAACAGGCCTTCGCCACTGAGGCGCGCTTTCAACTCTTCGAACGCGCGTTGCAGGGCGCCTTCGCCTGCCGGTTCCATGTACTCGGCGACCAGCTGGAATTCACCGCGTGGTTCGTACAGCCCGACGCGCGCGCGCAACAGGACCTGCATGCCGTCGAGTGGACGAAAGCGCAACAGCCCGCAGCTTTGCTTGAACATCGCGCAGCGCACCTGCGCGGAGCGATCTTTCAACGTGAAGTACAAATGTCCCGAGGCGGGTTTGGCCACGTTCGACAGCTCGCCTTCGATCCACACTTGCGGCAGCGCGTCACCCAGCAAATCACGAACCAGCCGGTTGAGCGAGCTGGGGGTGAGAACGTGGCGTTCCGCGGTGGCATCGAGCATGGACATCGGAGCGAAAGCCTAACATCCCGCATGCCGGCGCTGGGCTTAAACACCAACCTGGCGAATGCTGTGTGCGTGATTACTTGCCGGGTCCAAGGCATTGGCACACGTCGCCCGACGATCAGGAAACCTCAGCCGGTGCAGGCAACATGCAGGGCGGTATCTGGCTCGGGCATCTGTGCCGGGTGCGGCGATGATGCAAGACCCACGGCTTGCATCTACCCGGATTTCCTTGGCGCTGGCTCTTGCGCTGGGGCTGGCACTTGCACTGGCTCTGGCTCTTGCACTGGCTCTGGCTCTTGAGCTGACGCTGGCTCTGGCTGGGATACCGATGCCGCGCGGCGCTGGCGATAGGTGCGCCAACTGGCAATGGCAAGATTGAGCGCAAACCATGCAGCCATGACGCCCAACGGCCAGCCGATCCACGCCGGCCAAAGTATCGCGACCACAGCGAACAGCGCCAGGCCGACGGTTGCGCTGAACAACGGCCCGCTGGACGTCACATCCAGCACGCGCTGGTTGCTCAACACTGCACCGACGCTGTTGGCCATGCGCAACGCGCCCACCGCCGCGCGGCTGGTACTGCCACCGCCGTGCCGCGGCCGGGCTGGCCGCTCATGGCTGGTGCGTACTTGCTCACTGGTGCTGTGCAGGTTTCGCCGGTGCCGCGGGGCAAGCACGATCTCCGTGGCATTTTCCAGGTCCAGCTGGTATTGCGCTGCAAGCTTGCCGGCGAATTCGGAGTCTTCGATGGATACGTCAATCTCGCGATTGCTCAGCCAGCTGGCAATGTTGAGATTGGACGAGCCCACGCGCGCCCACTGTCCGTCCGCCACGGCAGTCTTGGCATGCAGCATGGAGCCGTTCCATTCGAACACGCGGATTCCGGCTTTCAGCAGAGGTCGGTAGCCGGAGCGCGACATGCTGGCGACGACCGCCAGATCGCTGTTACCCGGAACCAGCAACCGCACGTCCACGCCATCGCCCGCCGCTGCCACCAGCGCCTGCACGTATGGCGCAACGCCGACGAAGTAGGCGTCAGTGATCCACAGCGTCGTGCGTGCCATGGCTGCGATCAGTTGATCGAGCCGATACATGCCGGCGGTGGCTGGCTGGGTGGCGATCACGCGCAGCGACACCGTGCCGGCCGGCTCGGCTGGAATGCAGGGTCGCGGCAGGTCCGCCATGGCGCCGCCGACGCACTCCCAACTCTGCACAAAGGCCGCTTCAATCTCGGTTACTGCCGGCCCGCGCAGCGCTACACCCGTGTCACGCCACGGCAGAATGTCGCGCGCGGCGTCGCCCAGCCACTTTTCACTGATGCATACCCCGGACAGAAAGCCGTGCGTGCCGTCCACCACCAGCACCTTGCGATGATCGCGACTGATCCAGCCCAGCGACTGACCCAGACGCGGCGGGTTGAACACGCGCACTTGCCCACCGGCGGCTCGCAACGGCGCCCAGAAGCTGCTGCGCGATTGCCCGATACAGCCGAGCCAGTCCACCAACACCGCGACAAGCACGCCGGCCTGTGCGCGCTCGACCAAGGCGTCGAGAAACTCGCGTCCGACCGCGTCGTTGCGCACGATGTAGTTTTCCAGCAGCACCCGATCCTGCGCGCCGCGGATCGCTTTCAGCCAGGCCGCATAGTGCGCGGCGGCATCGATCAGCAGGTCCACTGCGTTACCGCCGAGCAGCGGCCCGCCCGCGGCACGACCCAGCGCCCGCTCCGCGAGCAGGCGCTCGGGAGTGGCAGGAACGAGCGTCGTCGCCTCAAGCATGCCCGGCAGTGTAGGTCATGGCCTGCGTCTACGCTGCGCAAGGGTGTTCTGGCATGATCCTGCGCATGTCGAGCGCGCGCCAATTCACCGATGTACAAGAGTGTGCTGGATACATCGGCGCGCAACTTGGCGTGGATCTGCGCGTTGCCGCGCCGCTGGGTCTGGGCAAACCGCACGGGCTGCTCAACGCGTTGTATCAACTTGTCCGCGACGACCCGGCGCGCTCGCTGCGCCTGTACACCGCGTTGTCGTTGCTGCGCCCGCGTGGCAAAGTGGGCCTCGAAGCCCGCTTTATGGCGCCATTCGTCAAGCGGCATTTCGGTGCGGATTATGTCGATCCGCAATACGCGCTGGACCAGGCCGTCGACGCACTTCCAGCCAACGTGGCCGTCCACGAGTTTTATCTGCAATCGGGCGCCATGTTGCATTCGAGCACCGCCCAGCGCAGCTACATCAGCCAGAACTACACGCACGTGTCGCGCGACTTGCTCACGCAGGACATCAACCTGCTCGTGCAACTGGTGGCGCGCCGGGAGCTCCCGGACGGCGTGCACTACAGCCTGTCGTGCAACCCGGATATCACCCTGGATTTTTTGCGCATGACCCGCGCGGCCGGACAACCGCGACCGCTGTGTGTAGCGGTCGTGCACCCGGGCCTGCCCTACATCGGTGGGGCAGCGGAAGTGCCAGAGAATTATTTTGATGTGGAATTGACGCCGCAGACCAGCCCGCCGCTGTTTGCCTTGCCGCGGGTTTCGGTCAGCCTGCCCGAGTACGCGCTGGGCATGCACGCGAGCGCGCTGATCGCCGATGGAGGTTGTCTGCAAATCGGTATCGGCTCGTTGTCCGATGCCTTGGTCAAGGGCCTGCTGTTGCGCCAGCAGGACAACACGGCGTGGCGACGTGCGCTGCTGGCACTTGATGGCACTGGGGCAACGCATGTGCTGGCGCGATGGTTCGGTGGCCTGGCGCCATTCAAGACCGGGTTGTTCGGCGCCAGTGAAATGGTGCTCGATGGCTTCATGCATCTGCAACGCGCGGGGATCCTGAAGCGGCGCAGTTGGGACAACCTGGCGTTCGAGCGCGCCTCGGCTGCCGGGCGCCTGGCCGACGACGTGCCCGGAGGACATTACCTGCATGGTGCTTTTTTTCTCGGCACGCGCGAGCTGTATCGATGGCTGGCGGAAACCGAGGCCGCTGATCCGGATGCGATCGAGATGGGCCCGGTATCTGCAGTCAACTCCATTTCTGGCGTGCACCAGAATCTTGCCATTCTGCAGCGTCGCGGCGCGCGCTTTTTCAACACCTGCATGCTGGCAACCGTCCTTGGTGCAGCAAACTCGGACACGCTGGAGGACGGCGCCGTCGTGAGCGGCGTTGGTGGCCAGTACAACTTTGTGGCGATGGCCCACGAGCTGCCCGATGGCCGCTCCGTCATGCTTCTGCGCGCGGTTCGCGAAGGCCCGCATGGATTGGAAAGCAATATCCGCTGGAATTACGCGCAGACCACGCTGCCGCGGCATTTGCGCGACGTCTTTGTCACCGAATACGGCGTAGCCGATCTGCGCGGCAAGAGCGACAGCGAGTGCGTCGAAGCCATGCTTTCGATCTGCGACGCGCGCTTTGTCGATGCGCTGTGCGCGCAAGCCAGGGCTCATCACAAGCTCGCGCCGGATTTCCGCATTCCTGCGTCATGCCGGCGCAACCTTCCGCGTCACCTGCGCGAAGCGCTGCTACCGCTGCAGAGTACGGGCTTGCTGCCAAGCTTTCCGTTTGGCAGCGACTTCAGCGAAGTCGAGCAGCGCCTGCTGCCTGCGCTGCGCTGGCTGCAGTCCTGTGCAAATACCTGGCGTGGCAGGGTGCGCGTGCTGCGCGCGGTCTGCTGGCCGGGTCCGGCGCTGGCAGGTGAAGAGGCGGCGCTGGCGCGTATGGGTTTGACAGTCGCCGTGACGTGGACTGATCGCGTGCAACAACGACTGCTGCAAACGGCGCTGCGGCGGAACCCTGCTGCCCCACCGGCTGCTGCACCCAAAGCAGAGGCCGCGGCGTAGCGAGAGTAGTGGACTAAAAATCCTGGTCCGCTGCCGCCGATTCACGGCGGGCTTGCGCAGTCACGGCTGGCGCAACCTCATTCGCAGGAGAGTCCGGCGCCGGATCATCCATCAGCGGCAAAACCCCCGGACTGTCCAGATCGTCAAACTGCTGGTGGTTGACCGCCCAGAAAAACAGTGCCACCGCCACTCCAATGATGAGCAACGTCACCGGGATGAGGACCAGCAGAATGTTCACGTTGGCAACGCCGCAGCATGCGCCCGCGCAGCGGGCACAACGTCGACGTTGCGCCCCACGCGCAGGGCGTTGAGCACGACACCGAGCGAGCTGAGCGACATGCCGATTGCTGCCAGCCATGGCGGAACCAGCCCGACTGCGGCAAACGGCACCGCGCACAGGTTGTAGCCCAGCGCCCAGCGACGACTTTGCGCGCTGATGTCGCGTACCTGCAGCGCTACCTGTCTCGCGTGCAGCAAGCCGTCCAGACGGCCGTCCAGCAGCAGCAAGTCAGCGTGCGCCTGGGCCAGCGCGGTGCCGCTGGCGGGAGCCGCAGACACGTCGGCGCCCGCCAGCAGCGCGGCATCATTGGTGCCGTCGCCGATTGCCAGCGTGCTCGCGCCGCGTGCGCTGCACTCCTGCAGCAGCGCAAGCTTGGCCGCTGGCGTCTGCGCTGCATGCCAGTTGCTGATATGCAGACGCCGCGCGAGCGCTTCGACGCGCGCAGCGCTGTCGCCACTGGCTATGCTGCATTCGATCCCGGCTTCTTGCAGCGCGCGGATAGTTGACGCGGCATCCGCGCGCGGTTGTTCGTCCACATGGAATACGGCGATGGGTCCGGCATCGTCAGCAAGCATCAGTGCACCATCAAGGTTTGCTGCGCCTGACGCGCGGTCTTGGCGCAGGGCAAAACGGGCGTTGCCCAGGCGCAGGGCGCAACCGTCAACGCTGCCCTGGATGCCGCCGCCGGCGATGACCTGTACTTCGTCTGCCGGCGGCGCCGGCGCATCACCGCGATTGCGCGCGGCGGCGACCAGGGCGCGTGCCAGTGGATGCGAGCTGCGCTGCGCCAGCGCCGCTGCCCGCCGCCAGGCCTGCGCCGGATCCACTGCGCGCTGGAGATCCATGCGGTCGGGCGCGAGGATCGGCGTGGTCAGCGTACCGGTCTTGTCAAACCAGACGCTGGTGACCCCGGCGAGCGCGGCGAGTGCCGCAGTGTTGGTGACCAGCACCCCGCGTCGCGCCAGCGTGCCCAGCGCGCGGGTGAGCGTGGCCGGCGTGGTCAACGCGAACGCGCACGGGCAGGCGACTACCAGCACCGCGATGGCCGCGGAAAACGCGCGCGGCGGGTCGGTCAAAAGCCATCCGGCCGCGGTCAAAACGGTCAGCAGCAGGACCACGCTGACAAAGCGTGACACCGCGCGCGCGTCCGCGCTGCTGCTGTGCTTGCGCGACTGCCTGACGCGGCTGGCAAGTTGACCCAATCGCGCGCTGGCGGTGTGCTCACCGGCCTGTTCCACACGCATTTGTGCCGGTCCTGAAAGCAGCACGCTGCCGGCCAGCAAAGCTTCGCCGGTGCGGCGCAGCATCGGCCGCGATTCACCTGACAGCAGGGCTTCGTCCACCTGCACCGATGCGCTCTCCAGCCTGCCGTCGGCGGGGATGGTGTCGCCCTCGGCGATCTGCACGCGATCGCCCGCAACCAGCTCGATCGCCGCGACCGTATCGGTTGCGCCGTCTCCACGCAGGCGTTGCGCCAGCAGCGGCGTGGCGTCCATGACTGCGTCGCCCAGCGCGCCGCTGCGATGGCCCGAGCGCAATGCCAGGTAGCGGCCGCCCAGCAGCAGAAAGACGAACATGCTGACCGAATCAAAGTAGATTTCGCCGTGGCCGGTCAGCGTTGCCCAACTGCTGGCGGCAAATATCAGCGCGACCGCCAGCGCCACCGGCAAGTCCAGGCCGAGGCGGCGCTCGCGCAGTCCGGCCAGCGCGCCGCGAAAGAACGGTTGCGCCGAATAGAACACGATGGGCGCGGTGGTCAGCAGGCTCAGCCAGCGGAACAGCCCGCGCGTGCTGGAGTCGACAAAATCCACGGCGCCGATGTACATCACGAAGGCGTAGGTCATCACCTGCATCGCGCACATGCCGGCCACCAGCAGGCGTTTGAGTGCCGCGTGCATCTCCAGCGCGCGCGCATCTTCGATCGCGTCGTGGCGCAACGGTTGCGCGCTGCACTGGCCGCTTGCAAACGCGTCAAGCAGCGCTGGTAGCGAAGTCACGCGCGCGTCCCACACGACGCGCGCACGGCGGGCCGCCACGTCGATGGATACCCGACGCACGCCGGGCAGCGCGCTGATGCGCTGCTCCAGCAGCAGGGTATGCCGCGCGTCGCGCAGGCGGCTGAGGCGCAGGGCAACTTCGCTGCGGCCGTCGCCGCGGCGCCGCAGGACCTGGGCGGCAAGCTGCGGCTGTGCCCATGTCAGCGAGGCGTTCATGGCGACGTTGCGGGCGCAGCCGGTGGTTTCGCGCTGTGCGGCGCGGCAGGTACCCCGAAGATGCTGTGGTGGCCAGTTTCCACCGGCGTATCTGCGTGGCGGACGCCGACCATGATGATCCACACGCATCCGGCGATCGACGCGATGAATACCAGCACGCCCAGCCAGACCACGCCCTGCCGATACCACGGCGCGCGTCGTACCCGTGTGCCGTCAGCGTGCGGCTGCATCGCCCTGGTGCGCGAGGTGATAAACGTACGCCGCAAGGACGCGGGTATCGTCTTCGCTCAGCCGCTTGTGCCACGCCGGCATGTTGCCCTGGCGGCCACCGCCGATGCTGCGCTCAATGTCTGCCAGCGTGCCGCCATGCAGCCAGATCTTGTCGGTGAGGTTGGGCGCTCCCAGCGCCGGGTTGCCTTTGCCTTGGGCGCCGTGGCAGGCCGCGCATGTGGTAAACAGCGGCGCGCCGGCAGCGGCCTTGGCCACGTCGTGTGGCGCGCCGGAAAGGCTCAGCACGTACTGCGCCAGGTTCTTGACGTTGTCCTCGCCCAGGCTTGACCACGGTGGCATCAAGCCTGCGCGGCCGTCGCGAATGCTGGCCAGGATGTCCTTGCCGCTGCCGCCGTACAGCCAGTCAGCATCGATCAAACTGGGTGCGCCGAGCTGCACGTTCCCGTAGCCGCCGCGTCCATGACAGGCGGCGCAGTTGTCCACAAACAGCCGGCCGCCCAGTTGCAATGCCGCCGGGTCCTGTGCGAGCTGCTCGGGCGTGTAGCGGCGGAAACGCTCCTGCATGTCCTGCAGCGCCACGTTGTTGCGGGCTACGTCGCGCGCCAGCTCGCCGTGCGAGGTCCAGCCCATGGTGCCGGCGTGGTGGCCGAAACCCGGGTAAAAGACCAGGTATGCCCAGCCGGAGATGAACATCGTGGCGGACAACAGCACCCACCACAGCGGCAACTTGCGCACGCCCTCGCGCAACGCGCCGTGCGCCCACACGTGTCCGCTGGTGCCGTCGGGCAGGGTAGGTATTTTTGCCCGCGGCGCCCACACGAACAGGAAAAACGTGATGCCCATGTTGAGCGTTATCAGGCACATCACCCACAACGACCAGCCGCTACTCATGGCTTTGCGTCCTGTGTCGTGTCGCTGTTGACCGAGCCGTCCGCATCACGCGTGGACTGCGCGGCGCGAGGTTCCACCTGGCCGGCAACCGGCGAAGGTGGAACCGGACCTTCGGGCGGATCTTCCATCGGTATCTCGGACATGCGCTTGAACACCTTGCGGTGACGCTTGCCCCACGCCCAGACCCAGATACCAATGAAGGTTGCCATGGTCAGTACCGTGACAATGCCGATGAGATTGCCCCACATGGCGGCGCTCATGGCTGGCCGCCGTGGCCTACCGGCACCGGCACGGTGGCGACAGGCTCGTTGCGGATGCCCAGACCCTGCAGGTAAGCGACCAGCGCATCCATCTCGGTTTTGCCAGCCAGCGCGGCCGGCGCGCCGGCGATGTCAGCGTCCGAGTAGGGATCACCCAGCCGGCGCAGGGTGCGCATGCGCGCCTGGATATCGGCCGCGTCCAGCGGCGCGTTCTGCAGCCACGGGTAATTGGGCATGTTTGATTCGGGCACCAGCTGGCGCGGCGCGATCAGGTGCATGCTCTGCCACTCGTCGGAGTACTTGCCGCCAACGCGCGCCAGGTCCGGCCCGGTGCGCTTGGAGCCCCACTGGAACGGGCGGTCGTACACCGACTCCTCGGCAGTGGAGTAGTGGCCGTAGCGTTGCGTCTCGGCGCGCAAGGCGCGAATCATCTGCGAGTGGCACAGATAGCAGCCTTCGCGCACGTAGATATCCTTTCCAGCGAGGCGCAGCGGATCGTACGGCTTGACCCCGGCCGGCGCCTTGACCGCGTGCGCCTGCATGAACAGTGGCGTGATCTCGGCCAGGCCGCCGAGCGAAACCATGATTGCAATCAGCACGCCGAGCAGGCCGGCATTCTTCTCGATCACTTCGAAATGTTTGTAGGCCATAGTGGTGAGAGCTCTACTTGAAGAGTGCGGCCATGCATGGCCGCCATTGGCGTGGCAAATTGCAGCCGGCATCACGACCCGCGGAGTGGCAAATTGCAGCCGGCATCACGACCCGCGGAATTGCACGAAACGGCGATCACGGACGATCGCATCAATATGTCGCCGGCAGCGGAGCGGGTATCTGGTGCCCCACCGGTTCGGGGATCGGCACCGGGATCGGCTTGATCAGGTGCGCCCGCGCATCGGCCGCCGAATACCACAGGTTCCACGCCATAAGCACCATGCCGCTGACGATGAACAAGCCGCCAAGCCAGCGAATCCAGTACATCGGCTTGATCGCGATAAGGCTGTCGATGAAGGCGTAGGTGAGTGAGCCATCCGGCTCGGTCGCGCGCCACATGAGGCCTTCGGTGATGCCGGCCGTCCACATCGAGCCGATGTACAACAGCGTGCCGATCATGTGCAGCCAGAAGTGCCACTCCATGCCGCTGTGGGAATACATCTTTTCCTGGCCGAGCGCGCGCGGTGCCATCGCATACAGCGAGCCGATGGTGATCATCGCCACCCAGCCGAGCGATCCCGAATGCACGTGCGCGATGGTCCAGTCGGTGTAGTGCGAGAGCGAGTTGACGGTCTTGATCGCCATCATCGAGCCTTCGAACGTGGAAGCGGCATAAAACACCAGCGACATCACCATGAATTTGGCCGCGGGGTCCGATTTCAAGCGGTGCCACGAGCCGTTGAAGGTGAACAGGCCATTGGCCGCCGAACCCAGGCTGGGCATCAGCAGCACCAGCGAGAACGCCATGCCCACCGACTGCACCCAGTCCGGCAGCGCGGTGTACATCAAATGGTGCGCGCCGGCCCACATGTACACCGAGATCAGCGCCCAGAAATTGACGATCGAGAAGCGATAGCTCCACAGCGGCTGCTGCGCCTGCCGCGGCACGAAGTAGTACATCATGCCGAGGAAGCCGGCGGTAAGGAAAAACGCGACCGCGTTGTGGCCGTACCACCACTGCACCATCGCGTCGACCACGCCCGAATAGATCGGATAGCTCTTCAGCCACGACACCGGCAGCACCAGGTTGTTGACAATGTGCAGCAGCCCCACCGCGATGATGAACGCGCCGTAATACCAGTTGGCGACATAGATGTGGCGGATGCGCCGCCGCGTCAGGCTGCCAAAAAACACCACGCCAAAGCTGACCCAGACCACCGCGATCAGGATGTCGATCAACCACTCCGGTTCGGCGTATTCCTTGCTCTGGGTGATCCCCAGCGGCATGCTGATCATCGCCAGCACGCAGATCAGCTGCCAGCCCCAGAACGTGAAGCCGGCCAGTCGACCAAACGCGAGTCGCGCATGGCCGGTTCGCTGCACGACGTAGTAGCAGGTGCCCATCAGCGCCGAGCCGCCGAACGCAAAGATCACGCCGAAGGTATGGTCCGGTCGCAGCCGGCTGAAGGTCAGCCACGGCAGGTCGAAACTCAGGGCGGGCCACGCCAGCAGGGCGGCGACGTACACCCCGATCGACATGCCGATGACGCCCCACACTGCCGCGGCAAGCAAGAACTGGCGGACGACTTTGTCGTTGTAGTACTCGGTACCTGGCATGTGGATCCCGGGCTGAGGGCAACTGCACTTGAGTTGCATAGTGTGGTCCACCCGCCGCAATGCGTACATCACTGCGTCGATTTGCCGCTGCCGCGCGGCACGCAAATCGCGGCGTCAGGTGAACCGCTATTCGCGTTGCGAACACGCCAGTGCTGCCTCGGCTCTGCAGATCCAGCGGGGCAGCAAATGACTTTTGTCCGCAGGCGGAGCGGCTGGCATCCACGGCTGCCACGCTGTGATCGGCTATTCTTGGGCGCTTCGCGCGCGTGGTCGCGATTAGCCAGCCGGGTGGTTGCCATGAGTGAGATTGCAGCGCACCAACCACGAGCCGTCGGGCCGGGCCGGCGCCGATCCAGCGTTGCCGTGCAGATCGGCAAGATACGCGTAGGTGGCGGTGCGCCGGTCGTTGTGCAATCTATGACCAACACCGATACCGAAGATGCGGCAAGTACCGCCAGGCAGATTGCAGAGCTCGCGCGGGCCGGCTCCGAGCTGGTGCGCATCACGGTCAACACGCCAGCCGCTGCCGCTGCCGTGCCGCACATTGTCGAGCGCCTGGAGATGATGGGCGTGAGCGTGCCGATCATCGGTGACTTTCATTACAACGGTCACAAGCTGCTCAAGGCTGAGCCAGCGTGCGCAGCGCTGCTGGCCAAATACCGGATCAACCCGGGCAACGTCGGCTTTGGCGCCAAACACGAAAGCCAGTTTGCGCAGATCATCGACATTGCGCTGCGCAACGACAAGCCGGTGCGCATTGGAGTCAACTGGGGCTCGCTCGACCAGGGCATGCTCACCGCGTTGATGGACGAAAACGCACGGCGCGCCGATCCATGGGACACCAGCGCCGTGGCGCGCGAGGCGCTGATCCGCTCTGCGCTGGACTCGGCAACCCAGGCCGAAGCGCTCGGCATGGGGCGCGATCGCATCATCCTGTCGTGCAAGGTTTCCGGGGTGCAGGAGCTCATTGCGGTGTACCGCGATCTGGCGGCGCGCTGTGACTATGCGCTGCACCTTGGCCTGACCGAGGCCGGCATGGGTTCGAAGGGCATCACCGCGTCAAGCGCGGCGCTGGCGGTGCTGCTGCAGGAGGGTATTGGCGACACGATCCGTATTTCCCTGACCCCGGAACCAGGTGCCTCGCGTACCGGCGAGGTCATTGTTGCCCAGGAGCTGCTACAGACGATGGGCCTGCGCGCGTTCTCGCCGCTGGTCACCGCCTGTCCGGGCTGCGGGCGCACGACAAGCGAATTCTTCCAGGTACTGGCCAAGACCGTGCAGGAACATGTGCGCGAGCAGATGCCGCTGTGGCGGGTGAAATACGACGGCGTGGAAAATCTCACGCTGGCGGTCATGGGCTGCATCGTCAACGGCCCGGGCGAATCGCGACACGCCGACATCGGCATCTCTTTGCCCGGCAATGGCGAGGCGCCCGCAGCGCCGGTATTCATTGACGGCGAGAAAGCCATGACCCTGCGCGGCGACCGCATTGCCGAAGAATTTGTCGGCATTCTGGATGCCTATGTCGCGCGCAAATACGCGATGCGCGCCAGCTGATAAACCACATTGCGCGCAACGGCCAGCGCGCGGAGTTTGCGGTGCCTGAAGCGCACATCGCGCACTGAGCCATCCGCCGCGCATCCCGATATTCCAGGTTGAACGCTGCTCGAGGACGGCAAGAGTCCGCCGCACTCCTGGTGTCGCGCCGGACGCAACTCGCGGCTGACCGGCCGCGCCATGCGCTCAGGCGCGCGATTCGCGATTCACGCACGGCTGCAGCAGCTGCGGCGTCAGCTCCGCCCAGCTGCCGACGCGGCCGGGCAATTTGATCAACCTTGCCACTTCAGCGAGAAACTGCCGGCGCGGGATCTCCTCGGCGCCGAGGCTCAACGTGTGCGGGTTTGCCACCTGGGTATCGATCAACGGAAAGCCCATTGCGTGCAACAGTGCTGCCAGTGCAACAAGCGCAATCTTCGATGCTCCACTTTGGGCGCTGAACATCGACTCGCCACAAAACAGATTTCCTGCGGCCACGCCATAGATTCCGCCGACCAGCAGCTCCTTGTCCCACACCTCCACGCTGTGCGCGTGGCCCAGCACGTGCAGGCGTTCGTAGGCGTCGATCATGGCCGGCGTGATCCAGGTGCCGCTGTCGTCGACACGCGGTGTCGCGCAAGCGCGCATGACCTCGGCGAACGCGTGGTCGACGGTGAGGCGCCAGGATTTTTTGGCGAGCTGGCGGCGCAGGCTGCGACCCATCCGCAGGCGCTCAGTGCGCAGCACGCAGCGGGGGTCCGGCGACCACCACAGGATCGGCTCGCCGGCGCTGAACCAGGGAAAGATGCCGTGTCGATAGGCAGCAAGCAAGCGCACTGGCGACAGATCGCCGCCCATCGCGAGCAACCCGTTGGGTTCGGTCAGCGCCTCGTCCGGCGCGGGAAATGCTTCAGGCAGCTCCGCGTCGAGCAGTGGCAGGCGGATCATCGGGCCGCCGGATCGCGGCTTGCGTACGGACTGTGACTGCTCAACTCATCCGCGTAGGCGTCCACCGCTTCCCGCTCGTGCGCAAGCGCTGCGGCCACGGCGCTGTGGAAATCGGCGTTGAGCAAGTAGTGTCGCGACGTGGTGCGTACAGGCAAAAAGCCGCGTGCCAGCTTGTGTTCGCCTTGCGCCCCGGGTTCGAAGCGCTCCAGTTGCTGCTTGATCGCGTAGTCGATGCCGCGGTAATAGCACAGCTCAAAATGCAGGCCGGGCTGCGCTACGCACGTGCCCCAGTAGCGTCCGTATAAAACGCGATCGCTGCGCAGGAACAGGGCCATGGCAACGATCCTGTCGCCGCTGCGTGCGAGCGCAAGTTGGGTGCCCAGATCAAGCTGCCCAAGCTCGCGAAAGAACGCAGAGCTCAGCGTTGCTCGATTGCCCTTGGCGTCGAATGTGGCCACGTACAGCTCATGTACCTGCAGCCATTCGGCATCGCTCAGGCTCGCGCCGTCTCGCCATTCGATGCTCAGGCCGCTGGCTGCCACCTGCGCCCGTTCGCGCAGGATGTTCTTGCGTTTCTTGTGCGCGAGCGTGGCCAGGAATGCGGGGAAATGCCGGTACTCATGGTTATGCCAGTGAAACTGGATGTCCGTGCGCTCCAGCCACGGATGGGGGCCGGCGTCGGCGCTGAACGCTTCCAGCGCGGCAGGTTGCAGAAAATTGGCGTGGACCGACGACAGCCCGAGATGCTCCGCCTCTGCGCGCATCGCCGTCACCAGTTGCCGCTGCAAATCCGGCGCGCGCGCGCTGGTTCCGGCCAGCAGGCGCGGACCAGGCACGGGTGAGTACGGCACCGCGTTCAAAAGCTTCGGGTAGTACGCACCACCTGCGCGCTGCCAGGCCTGCGCCCAGCTGAAATCAAAAACGTACTCGCCGTGGGAGTTGCCTTTCAGATACAGCGGCGCCGCAGCCACAAGTTCGTCGCCTTCGTAAAGCCCGAGATGATGGGCCTGCCAACCCCAGCGCGCGCGGACGCAACCATCGCGTTCCAGCGCCGCCAGAAATGCGTGTGCGACAAACGGGTTGGCATCGACTCGCAGGGCATCCCAGGCGTCGGCTTGGATGTCGGAGATCTGGGCGTGGAAGCGTGTGCTGAACATGGAGCCGTGCAGGTTACCGCAGTTGGCGTAGCGCGCACGCATGACGATCATTTGCAGATTCAACTGACGCTTGAAGTGCCGAGGGCCGTTGCGTTCGACGCGAAGAGAGATGGAGGCGCAGCGCATTATGGTTCCCGTAGCCTGGGTGCGGCGCGACGCGCGAACTCGGTGGCTGAGCGTTCATGCACAAGTGAGGCACGTATTTTGCGCCGACCCATGGCAGCAGTCCGCGAAGTTTTGGCCATCCATTTCATGCCCGGCCCGGGTCACAACTGCGCGGAGCCTGGGGGCCGGCAACGCAGCTGACGAACAAAATCAACGCGACAGCTGGGCGAATCTGAATCGGCTAAACCCATTCGGACAACCTTCCGGAGACACGGATCACACCTACGCACCTGCGTACGTACGCCGCATGTTCACTGGTCGTTGACATGTGCTATGGGCCGGCGTATGTTCGATTTCAAGGGCCGATGGGAGATCGACCCGGGGGAGTTCAACAAGTTTTGCAAAGGATTCAAGTCGGCGACACGCAAGACGCGTGAATCAGTCGGTTTGAGCTTTGCATGTTGTGCAAGGGTAAAAGGTCGACCGGGAGATCGACCTTGGGGAGTTGCAAAAAAGTTGTGCAATGGAGTCGGGTCGGCGGCACGCATGATGCGTGATTGATCGCCTTTGTCTTTCGCATGTCAGCGAAATCTCAAGGCGCGTGTCGCGGGTGTTCGTGGGGAGTCTCGTTTCACGCTAAATCCATATGCAAGTCCGTAGTTGCACGGGCGCGGACCATTGTGCCAGCAACTTATCGCCAATCAGGAGGGGGTTATGGTTACTAGAAGGTTAACGCTGCAACTCGGTGCCGCAGCAGGTGCGGGAGCTTTGCTCCACCCAGCACTTGCGCAAGTGTCACCACCGCCAACAAATGGTCTGATGTTTCCGGAAGACTGGGTACCAGCCTGGAAAAGCCATCCGAGCCCGAAAGCAACGCCGTTTGTAACGCCGTTGTTTCAAATCCCGGCTGCCAAGCCGGTTCCGTTCAGTTCGTTGAATCCGCCGCCGGATCCCAAGTGCCACCAGCGTTGGGACGATTTCAAGCCGAAGAAGTTCTACGTTCAGACATTTACAGAAGGCACGTGGAAATACCACCTTGATGCCCCGTACAACAAGGGTTCGTGGTCCTACCTGATGAACGGGCAGATTCCCGGTGAAACATTCATCTGCAATTACGGCGAGCCGCTGTTTATCCGTCGTATCAACAAGCTGCCGCCGGTCGGCAAAGGCAACGTCAAGTTTGCGCTGCCCTCTTGCACCATCCACACGCACAACGGCCATCAGGCTTCCGAGAGTGACGGCTTTCCGGCAGACTTCACCTTCCCGGGTGAATATTGGGATCACCATTTCCCGAGCGTGTATGCCGGCTGTGACAAGTTGAATAACCTGGTCGGTGATCCACGTGAGGCGCTTACGACTCTTTGGTACCACGATCACCGTCTGGACTTCACTGCTCCGAATACGTATGCCGGTTTGACCGGGTTCTACCTGAACTTCGACAAGCAGGACTCCAATAACGAGAATGACACCGCCAAGGGTGCGTTCCGTTTGCCGAGCGGCAAGTACGATGTTCCGCTCATTCTGCACGACGTCCAGTTTGACCAGAACGGCCAGGCCGTCTGGGACTTTGTTGGTGCTGGCCCGCGCAAAAACCCGGAACACGTGGTGGGTGGCGGTTACGACTCCACCAACACGACCTACACCGTCAACGGCATGATCGGCGACCGGTTCACGGTCAATCGCATCATCCAGCCGTTCTTCAAGGTCGAGCGTCGCAAGTATCGTCTGCGTGTACTTAACGGTGGACCGTCCAGGTTGTATTCGCTGGCATTCACTCGTGACGGCAAGTCACCGGAACCGGTAACGATCATTACCAACGACGGCAACTTCATTCCGAATCCGCTGAAGTGGCAGGATTATGTGGATATCTGGCCGGCTCAGCGTCGCGACTTTATTGTCGACTTCTCCAAGTATAAAGAGGGCGACAAGATCTATCTGAGCAATCGTCTGGAAGAGCGCCGTGACGGTGCCGGTCAGACTGGCCGCTATCTGGACGCAAACGACCAGATCATGCGTTTCGACGTTGTCGGTGGCGTGGTAAAAGATCCAAGCCAGGTTCCGGAATTCTTCCGCGATTTCCCGCCAATCGATCTCAGTGCGGTCAAAAACGAACGTCTGTGGAAATTCGACTACACCAACGGCCTGTGGACGATCAATGACAAATTGATGGATCCGGATCGCGTCGATGCATTCATTCCGAAAGAGGGCGCGGAGATCTGGACCATACGCAACGACGGTGATGCGTGGTCGCACCCCATTCATACCCACTTTGAAGAGGGCATCATTCTCGAATTCAACGGCAAGGCAATTCTGCCGGGTGACATCCGCTATGGCCGTCACGATACGTACCAGCTTGGCCCAGGAGATGAAATCAAATTCTTCGGTCGTTGGCGCGATTTCATTGGCAGGTACATCATCCACTGCCACAACACGGTGCATGAAGACCACGCGATGATGGCTACCTGGAAGATCGTGGATCCGAACAACCACTTCGAACCTTGCAAAGATGATTCCGGTGCCGCGCTCGGTGCGGGCGGCGCAACGGCCGATGCTTGCAAGCTCGAAAATTCGTCGCTGAAAGCTACGACGATCGGCTGATCCGGCAAGCCCATTCGATAATGTCTAAATAGGGGATTCAAATGAATAACAGGCGTAAATTCCTGGTCAATTTTTCAAGCGGGGCGGCAGGGCTCATGCTCGTCGGTGCAGCCGTCGCCGGAAAAGATGTCATAGCGCACGAAATGCCAATGCATGCCGGCAAGCCGATGGATATCGACATGCTCCACGGCAATGGCGAGTTTCCCGAGGTTACCGTCGAAACCAGCGACGGAAAAACCTTGAAGTTTTATCAGGACTTGGTCCAGAACAAGGTCGTGCTTATCCACTACATGTCGATAAGCAACGAGGCTGCGTTCCCGATCGTTGGCAGCGTCCTGGCAATCGCCAAGCGTCTTGGCTCGAAGGTGGGCAAGGACGTGCACATCATCTCGATCACCAGTGATCCACAGCACGATACACCGGCGCGTCTGCGCGTGTTTGCCAAGCACATGGGCATTCCCAAGCAGGGCTGGAGTCTGGTGCGCATGTCTGGCGAAAGCAGCACGGTAGTGGCGTCGCGGTTCCATGGACACGCGCACATGCCCATGCCCAAGGCTGCCATCGACTTGATCCAGTACGGCAATGAGACCGTTGGCTTGTGGGGCGGTTTTCCCTCAACCATCAGCACGGAAGATGCGGTCATGCGGCTCAGCTCGGTATTTCCGGGCGAAGACGTCGTGGGCCCACTCCGTCGCGCCGGTCCGCGCGTTCTTGACGGTCCAGGCACGGGTTTCAACAATCGCGTAGCGTGAAATGCTGAACGCCCTCTACCAAATAGTAGAGGGCAGTCACACCGCTAGTATTCGAATTCCTATAGGGGAGAAGGTAATGAACTTGCTCAGAGGACGCACTGTAACCGGGCTGTCGCTGACAGTCCTGTTTCTTGCAATGACCGGGGGCGACGCGCTTGCACAGCAAGGCGGTCCAGGTCCAGCACCACCACCGGCATCGCGCATGCCGTCACCCATGTTGCCGGCCAGCGCATGGGGCATGGTCGACGACACGGTCAACCACGTAACCACGTTCACCACGCCAAAGAGTTTGTTCGCTGCGACGGATCCATTCGTCAATCCGTCCAACTTGCTGCCGAACGTGTACGCCAACGTCAAGTCAACCAACGGCGCCGAGATTCCAAACACGCTGCCATCGACGCCGAAGACACCGTATAACCTGCACCTGGTTGATCCGATAACGGTACCGCTATCCGACAGCACGTCGCCTACTGACGATCTGGAGGCGGTATTCAAGACGTGGTACACGGGTGGTCAAAAACTGGGTTCCTACAAGGCCGGAAACCCGTACGACCAGACGAACTACCATTTTCACCCGGAGTACTTCAACAAGGCGGACCTGCAGCGCGGGCTTGACGTGCTGGAAGGCAACCCGATCGCCGGGCGCGCCTACAGCGGCATGCCGATCCTGCACATCAACGGTGGCGACGAAGTCAGTCAGGTCATACCAATTGTTGATCCACGGACCGGCAAGACCATTGGCGGCAACGTTACCGTGCACCAGGTCTGGTTTGACCAGCATATCGAGGAGAGCACCTCCTACATCGATACGTCGCTGATGAACACGCCAGAGAATGAGAACGTCACCTGGACCATCACCTATGTGGTCGATGTGCTGACGCGCGGTAACGACGATTTCTCGCCGCTGGAGTTGTTCAACAGCGACCCGAAGCTGGATCAGCAGGGCAAGCCATGTCCTCCAAAAGTAGAAGGGAAACCGGATCCGATTTGTGCGTTGCCCCAGGTCATGATGGACGGCACATTCTTCCCGATGGCGGACAAAACCAGGAACGTCTTTATCCTCAAGATGCCACCGGCCAGGTTCTACCAGCTCATCTATACATGGGGCTGGCGTAACCATCCTGGCCGTATTGCGGTCATGGAGAACGCGGAGAAGTTTGCCGATTTGGGCAAGGGCGGCATCCAGCGTTTCCCGGACATCGAGCGCAACGTGTTCCGGCAGGTAAAGTGCGATATTCCTCCGAATGGCGCGAGGCGGCCGCTGGCCGTGCTTTTGGGTGAAGCTGATACTCAGGGCAATCCATTGCCAGGGGCAGTCTGCCAATTCGGCCCAAAGATCATGTCCAGCGCGGCGAGCAAGGCGTACGCCATCTCGTTCATCGGTGACTTGGCTCCAGCCAAGCGGATGTGGAATGCGCTGAAGACGTTGCAGAGCACGGGATACAATACGACGGTGATGGCCGAGTACGAGCGGGCTTTCTATCAGTGGCGTAACCGCCTGCAGTTGCCGGACGGCATCAAGGCAGATCCAAATGCTGATCTGACGTTGGTGTATCTCAACAACTCGCTCTACGGTCAGCAAAAGGGCATGTCGCGCCTGGCCAACAAGCCAACCCTTGAGCAGTGGAAGATGCGCGGTACCAGACTGCAGGTCAAGGTCTACAACGGCGACTACTTCCCGCATGGATACGGTGCGGTGAACTTCGGCGGACTGCGCGGTTGGGAAAACCTGTACCAGAGCGCCCATCCGATTGGTGGTGACGGTGATACCTTCACGTTCGGTCGCGCTTACTGGGGTTTGGATACCGCGCCAAAGGTAACGGTGGTTCCAGCGGCGGTGAAGTCGGGTAGCGCAGCGGTTCCGGCAACTATGGAAGCCCGCAGCGTGATGGCGAAAAACCATGCCCTGGCATTGCAGCCAATGGATGCGCTGATGAGCAACGCACTTGCTGCAAGGCGCAACAGTCCTCTGGTGCAAAAGGTGCGCGCACAGTCGTTCAACTTCCAGCCGG
The DNA here is from genome assembly GCA_038242205.1 of Lysobacterales bacterium. GTDB lineage: Bacteria > Pseudomonadota > Gammaproteobacteria > Xanthomonadales > Rhodanobacteraceae > Rhodanobacter. The sequence continues at coordinate 112,148 of JBBSSI010000002.1, read as the reverse complement.
ATACGGAAGAAGCGATTCCAACGCTGGGGGTTGCAACGGTGCCTGCGGTCAATGGCGATACGCTTGGAGCATGGACGATCAATTTCAACATGAACTACGAGCCGTCATTGCGCCTGCGTACGTATCAGTTCGACCCGATCCATCACATCCAGGCAATCTGGGCGATTCACTGAGTTAGCAAGAAGTAACACGCAAGAAGGGAGTTCGTGAGGGTGGTGGCGCAAGCCGCCCCCTCACGATTTTTTGCTGATGCCTCCAGAGGAGACCTGACATGCATATCGGAAACCGGACTCGCTGGATCGTTGGGAATGTCATTGCGCTTGGCTTGTCGTTCGCTGGCGCGGCCGGTGCGATGGACACGCCACCCGCGTCAACCATGGCAGCAATGGACATGAGCTCGCCGATGGCCGGTCATGACATGTCGATGCATGACGCGATGTCCTCAGTCTCAGCAGTCAGCACATGGCATACCTATTCCGTCCCGAGCCTGACCCTGATCAACCAATTTGGTGCACCGGTCAGCCTGGACAAGGTGCTGACGGGCGACAAGCCAGTCTTGGTACAATTTTTTTATGCTTCGTGCACCACAATCTGTGGCGTACGTTCGGCGCAGCTGGTCGCGCTGGCGAAGAAGCTGGTCAAAGCGGATATTGATGTCGACTTTTACACGATCACAACCGATCCGGATCGCGATACACCGGCACGATTGTTGACTTATTCCCGAGAGTTTGGCCCGCCGCCGGCAAACTGGTCACTGGTGACCGGCACGTTGGCGCAGACCAAGCAAGTGCAGGCTTCGTTTGATGCTTCGGACCCGGCCGACAACCGGATGTACCACCGCCCGCAGACGTTTATTCGGGCCGGTAAAAATGCGCAGTGGCTGCGTATTGATGGCATGACGACTGCGTTGCAGCTGGAAAATCAAATCAAGATGGTAGTGGCTAGCGCTCGCTGAAAGAACGCACTCGCCCACGCGCAAAGTGGTGGCGAAGCCTCGCATCACCTATGCGGTGGTGGCTAGACTTCACCAGAACTCATCCATACAACCTGTCAACCTGGAGCTCAGGATGCGATACTGGAAAATTACCGCGCGCGCACGTTTGGCATCCGCACTTTTGGTGACTTGCGCGCTGATGGCATACGCATCCGTCAGTCTGGGCGCCAGCGCTGACAAGCATCGTGTGAATGATCCGGTGGCAGCTGGTGAGCGCCTGTATCTGGAAGGAATTACCGTGTCCGGCGCGCCGGTACAGGGGGTTTCGCAGGGCGACGTTCCGGTATCAGGCCAGCAGGCTGCCTGTGTCAAATGCCATCGTCCCAGCGGTATCGGTTCCAGCGAAGGTGGCTATTACGCGCCGCCGATCAACGCGCCGCTGCTCTATGCGCCGCGCAAGCTGGATCGGCTGCGGAACTTCGCGCCGATGTTCCGCAAGATTCAGCCCGACAGATACCTGGCACGCCTGCGTCAGCCGCATGTGCGCCCCGCGTATACGCTTGAGAGCTTGGGGAAAACACTGCGCGGTGGCAAGGATGCCGCGGGTGAGGAGCTGGCAGCAATCATGCCGCGCTACAAACTGACCGGAGCGGACGTAGCCGCGCTGGACGCGTACCTGCACACGCTTTCCGCGCACATTGACCCCGGTGTTGACAAAGACGAAGTGCGCTTTGCCACCGTCTTCTCAGACAATGTGCCCGCGGCGGAGCGAGACGCGATGCTCAGCACGCTGCAAGCCTACGTTACATGGCGCAACGAGCATCTGGCCTACAACCAGGCCCGACCAGGGTTTTCCGTCGGCAATCGCTCGGAGTTTCTCGCTACGGATCGCAAATGGAACCTCGCGGTCTGGGAACTGCACGGCGACGAATCCACTTGGCAAGCCCAACTGGACAAGCAGTATCAGGCAAGTCCGGTGTACGCCCTTGTTGGCGGCGTAGTGGATGGATCATGGAATGGTCCGGCAAAATTCTGCGACGGACATCGTATTCCGTGCCTGTTTCCGGGTACCGAGCTGCCAGCGTGGCCGGCGCCTGAGCAGGGTTACACAATGTACTTCTCGGCCGGGCTGGTATTGGAGGCGAAGACTGCCGCGAGCTTTCTTGCCGCCAGCGGCAGCGAAGCCCGGCACATTGTGCAAATTGCCGCCGCCGACTCTTTTGGCCAAGTACCTGCCAAGGTATTTGAGCAGGCGCTGCACAGCAAAAAATCCGAAAAATTGGATACCCGCACCGTTACTTTCAGCGACAAGGCCGAGCTCGAGTCCGCGCTCAAGGCCAATGGCACTGACCCTCAGCAGGTCCTGGTTGTTTGGCCCGGCAGCGACGTGCAGTTAGTACTTGATGCGCTGGTGGCCGCCAATCCGAAGGCGAGCCAGATCATCCTGCCCAGCCGGGCCATTACCGCGGCCACCCCACTGAAGCCGACTGAGCTCGCGACCCGCTTACGCTTTGCGGATCCATATGAACTGAATCCTGGCTCGCATTACAAGACGTTCGAAACCCGCGCCTGGCTGCGTAGCCGTCGTCTGGGTCGCGATTATCCCGACGTGCGCCTGAAGGCCTTCTATGCAATGAGCCTGCTCAATGCCGCGCTGACGGAAAATCGCGATGATTACTATCGTGACTATCTGCTCGAGCGCATGGAGGACGTTTCGCAGAACGACATGAATCCGGGTATGTATCCTGATCTGGCAATGGGCCCGGGTGACCGTTATGCGGCAAAGGGCGCTGCGATTGTGCGCTTTGGGCCAAAAGACAGTGACAAGCTGGTTGCTGTCAGCGACTGGATTGCGCCTTGAAATGGCTCTTGGGCACAGGCCGAGCCAGCTGGTACCGCAGATTGACTGCACCGGTTTGATAAAAAATAACCTGCACAATGCGTTGCAGACACACATTTTGCGGCTGTCAGGAATCAATACATGAATGAGTCCAAAGGCCAGGTGCGGCCAATATTCCCTGCCGGCGCGGTGGTGCGTTACAAGAATGCCGAACATGCGGATATCTCGCTGGACGGTCTTGAGTTTTCGACCGACTCAAGCTCGGGCACCGAGACGACGCCAAATACTCTGAACGTGCTTGAAGATCCGCGTTTTGCAGCGCTGTCCACTTTTTTGCACGACTGCGTAAAGGATTTTCTGGACAACGTCTACTGCTACGAATACGAGAACTTCAGGATCGTGCACGCGTGGGTCAATCGCGCAGCGGAGGGCGGTTATCAACGCATGCACTATCACGGTAATTCCGTGGTGTCCGGCGTTTATTATCTACAGGCGGATCCGCAACAAAGCGCTCCGCTCATGTTTGACAAGGCGGAAATAAACACGCAGCCGTATCTGGCGATAGCCGCTCGCGAGCAGACCCTGTTCACCGCGAACCGCGTGGCGTATCCGTCGGAAACCGGGATCGCCTATTTGTTTCCGAGCCAAATCCTGCATGGTTATGAAATGCCCACGCGCGGAGACGAGCGCATCAGCCTTGCGTTCAACGTGATGCTTGACGGCATCGGCATGTTCTACAAACTGTAGGCATGGGTTGACGCCTGAAGCTTGCGGTCGCGAGCTGAGCCAAGCACCGCGCGCGAGCGCGTTAGTGATCGTCGGCTGCTGACCCGGGGGAGTCGACGGCGCTGTCGGGATCGGCCAGCACCTGAATTTCGGTGTCGCCCAGGCGTACCTTTTGACCCGCGTGAATCTTGCACGTCTTGCGCAGTTCGCTGTGGCCATCGACAAGCACGGCGCCACTGGCGACCAGCCGCTTGCCGGCTCCGCCACTGTCACACAGCCCGGTCAGCTTGAGCAGCATGTTGAGTTCGACATAGCTGCCTTGCAGCTCGAAATCCAGGGTTTGCATGACGGCTTTTCGGCGGATGATGCCGTGCATGATACGGGGTTACGCGCTGTTCGCTGATGGGAGCCGGTCGTCGTCGGTCAGGGCGAGAAACGCAAACCAAGGGGCGTCGCGATCAGCAGCAAAGGTTGCCGCGTCGTCGAGCACCCCGAGCAGGATGTCGAAATCCACTGGCGCACGCTGGCGCAGTGCATCCGCGTGGTCAAACACCAGCACGTGTCCCCACGCGGGCAGCCAGCCGAGATCGCGCATGCAGTCTGCCAGCGCATCCCAGTTGCGCCCGAACGTGGCCGGAAGCGCCAGTGAAGTCGTCATGCGCCGCAGCAGTTCATCCTTTCCAGAGCAGCCAGCCAGATCGGTGCGCGCCACGTGCAGCTCATTGGCAAATGCGCATGTGGTCAACCGCTGCAGCGCTGCTGCGTCAACGAAGTAGACGCCGTTCTGGGTGGGGCGCGTGAGGTCAGGATCAAGCGGAAAAGCGCTCATGGGCTAGCCGGGATGCGACGAAAGCTGCGGTAATGATCGTCGGTGTAGTAGTAGACGTTCGGGGGGCGTCCCGCCAGTGATGATGCGGCGAGCACCGCGGTTGCCGGCGCCCGGCGTTTCCACCGTGTATTCGTGGTAGAAACCCCGCGCGGAGGACGGCAGCAAGCCTTCGTAGTTGCCGAAGACGCCACCGTCCTGGCGATGCGTGAAAGGACCGCCGCGTGCGATGCGCAGCAGAGTGCTGCGTACCTCGCCCGGCAGCGCGTTTGCGTGCAGGTCTTCGGCTGCATTTGCGCTGATCGTTGGCGCAGGCGGAATGCTGGCTGGTGTGCCCGTGCGTCCTTGCCACCACACCGCAGCAAGCACAACGAGCACCAGCACAATGATCGGTTTGAGTTGACGCATCAGCCTGCCGACACTGGGTGAAACCTCATTGTGGCAGGCTGGCGTGCTTGCCTGCATCCGCGCGGGTGCGGCAAACCTACGACTGACGAAGCTCGGTGCTGGTTTGCGCGATGCTGGTTTTTGTTGGAGCTTGCCGCGATAGTTGCAGCCTTTCCAGTGGGGGAGTGCTTGCCATGTCCGTGCGCAAACTGGTTCCGCGCGTCGTGGGATGCTTTGCGCTGTGGGTGGTCGCCACTGCGGCATGGTCGCAAGCCACGGCCGTGCCCGCGCGTTCCACCTTGCCGATCCGCACCGGCGACATCGTGCAGCCGCTGCCGCCGGAGCAGCTGCAGGACTTCGCGGCCTACGTCGAGAGCGCGCGCAAGGCCTTCGACGTGCCGGGCATTGCTGTGGCCATCGTCAAGGACGGTCGCGTGGTGCTGGAGCAAGGCTTCGGCCTGCGCGAAATGGGCAAGCCGGCGCAGGTTGACGCGCACACGCTGTTTGCCATCGCCTCCAACACCAAGGCGTTCACGGCCGCTTCGTTGCAGCAGTTGGCGCAAGCGGGCAAGTTGCGGATGGACGATCGCGTGATCGACCACTTGCCGTGGTTTCGCATGTCCGACCCCTACGTCACGCACGAGATGCGTATTCGCGACCTGCTGGCGCATCGCAGCGGGTTGAGCCTGGGCGCCGGTGACTTGCTCTACTGGCCGCCCACTTCGTACACGACGAAAGAGGTGGTGGAACGCCTGCGCCATGTTCCGATAAAAAACGGATTTCGCAGTGGCTACGCCTACGACAACATCCTGTTTGCGGTAGCCACGCTGGTGATTGAGCAGGCTTCCGGGCAAACCTATGCCGACTACGTGCGCGAGCATATTTTCCAGCCGGTCGGCATGGACGAATCGCTGGTCGACAGCACGTATCTGAAGCCGGGCATGGACGTGGCAACGGGTCATGCCAAGTTTGATTTCAAGGATCTCAAGCCGGTGCCGCCGATGGCCTGGTTGAACGACCCGGGTGCTGGCGGCATTTACGCCAGCGTGCACGACCTGGCGAAGTGGATGAATGTGCAGCTTGCCGGCGGGGTGCTGCCGCAGTTGGGCGCTGACGGAAAACCAGCGCGACTGTTTTCCGCAGACAGCCAGCAGCAGATGTGGAGCGTGCTGACCCCGATCACCGTGCGCAAACCGGCAATCCCCGAGCTCGCAGCGCTGACGCCGAATTTCTCCGGCTACGGCGAGGCGTGGTTCCTGTCCGACTATCATGGCAAAAAACTGGTTTGGCACACCGGTGGCTGGCCCGGCATGGTGTCGCGCTTGACGCTGGTGCCGGAGCTGCATCTGGGTGTGGTGGTGCTGACCAATCAGGAGTCTGGCGCTGCTTTCAACGCAGTGACCTGGCGCGTGCTCGATGCGTATTTGAACCCGACGCATAAAACCGATTGGGTCGCCGTGTACTCCAAAGCGGTGAAAAAGTCCGAGGCCAAGGCCGATGACAGTTTTGCCAGGCATGAGCAGCAGCGCGACAAGAACAGCAGGCCGTCGCTGCCACTGGCGCGCTACGCGGGCACGTACAGCGACCCGTGGTATGGCAACGTCGTGGTCAACCACGAGCGTGGAGCGCTGCGCATGCGCTTCAGCAAGACCGCGCAGCTGATCGGCACTATGACGCCGTGGCAGCACGACACCTTCATCGTGCGTTGGGATGATCGCGGCTTGAATGCGGATGCGTTTGTCACCTATGCGCTGAATGCCGATGGCGCAATCCGGGAGATGCGCATCGAGCCGGTGTCGCCACTGACGGATTTCAGCTTCGATTTTCAGGACTTGCGTCTGACGCCATTGAAAACGGAAAAAGCCGCGGATGCAGACTGAGGCATGCTCGCTGGCGCAAACGTTTTACAGCGGCTTTTGGCGTGCACCGGAACGCGGCAGCGCGTGCGCAAGATCATCGCTGGGCACGGCAGACAAGCGCTTCGTGTGCATCGTGCGCGCGGCGCGCCTTCGCTCAGCTCACGGGTTCTTGCGCGCTGGCCAGTGGCGGAAGGTTGCGCACCAGCATGTTTTGCGCGCGCACCAGCGGTAGTTCGGCTGCGCGCAGGCGCTCCAGGATGGTAAACAACAGATCGCTTTTTACCCCACCGACCTTGCGTGGGCCGCTGACGTAAGCGATGCAGTTGAAGGTCATGGATCCGGCGTCGAGATCTGCCAGCAGGACCAGCGGCGCGGGCATGACCAGCGTCTCAGGATGTTCGTTCAGCACGTCCAGGATCAGCGATCGCGTCTTGCCCGCGTCGGTGTCCAGCGGCATCGGCAGTTTGATCAACACGCGGCCCTGGGCATTGGCCAGAGTCACATTGCGTACGTTCTGCGTGATCAGCTGTGAGTTCGGCACAATCATCGTTGAGCGGTCCGCCATCTGGATTTCCGTGGCGCGCACATTGATGCGGCGGATGTCGCCTTCGACATCGTTGATGCTGACCCAGTCGCCGACTTTCACCGGGCGCTCAATCAGCAGGATCAGGCCGGAGATGAAGTTTTGCACGACCGCCTGCAGGCCAAAGCCGATGCCGACCGACAACGCACTGACGATCCACGTGATGCTTTTCAGATCGACCTTGAATGCAGCCAGCGTCAGCACAAACAGCAGGACGCCGCCGACGTAACCGAGCAGCGTGGCGAGCGAATCCTGCATGCCGGCCGGCATCGTGGTCTTGGGCAGCAGCTGCTCGCTCAGCCAGCGCTTGAGCATGCGCAAAACCAGCAAACCCAGCGCAAATACCAGCAGCCCATTGAGAATGGTGCGCGGTGCAACGGTCAGATCGCCCAGATTTTTGGCGCCGCCAAGCATCTGCATGGCGCTGGCCCACAGATCTCCCGGGCTGGCACCGAACGGCTTCAAGACTGCAGCCAGCGCCAGCAGCGTCAGCGCAACGCGGCTGATGCCCGAAAAGATGGTGGCAGTCTGCTCGAGCGCGTTTGAGGTCAAGCCGAACGTTGCTTGCAACCACAAGCCACTGCGTCCACGCGGTGACAAGAGTGTTTCCACGATGTCGCGCAACAAATGCATGAGTACGTACAGCGAGCCGATGACCACGCCGGCCCACAGCATTTGCAGCGCCACGAAATAGCCCAGCGCGATGAATCCGCTGGCCACGCCGAGCAGGCTCACGATTACGCCGAGCAGCGCGCTGGCAGCGAGCAGGCCAACCCATGCGCGGCGCGGTGTTGCCGCAGCCGTCGCCGGGTCGGTGACGCTTTGCAGCCGCGCATGGCGCAGGCGCAACAGGGCGATACCGATCAAGGCGCTGATGGCCACGGCGCTCAGTGCATGCCCGGCTACCGTCGCGGCCAGGCTGGACCCGATCGTGCGGCTGATGCGCTCGACCAGGCCAAGCAGCAATGCGGCGGCGCCGAGCAGCCACGGAAACGGCCGCAGGCGTCTGGCCGCAAGGTCACCAAGACCCGGCGGCAAGCGCCACGAGGGATGGCGCACCGACAGCAACGCGCGGCCCAGTCCGGTGACGAACGCGGCAAAGGTCACCAGCCGAACGCTGGCCGATGCCAGCCCATCCAGATCGTCGTCCAGCAGGTCGTTCCAGTCCAGGCCCATATGCACCAGCTGCGCGGCCAGCCCGACGGTCAACACTCCGATCAACGCCACCGCCACCGCCGTGGCGCTGCGCCGCAGGTGCGCGTCCGGAAAATAGCGGCTGGCCGCACGCAACAACAGGCTCTCCAGCAGCCAGCGTCCAGCGATCAGCAAAACACCGGCGGCGACGAGGCACCACAGCAGCGGCTGCCGATTGGGTGGCTGCAGGGCTTGGTTCCATGCAACTTGCCAACGGGCACCCAGGCGCTTCAAGCGCACCATATCGTCGGGTAATGCCTTTGCCTGGCTGCTCCAGAACGCCGCGCTGAACGGGGTAGAAGTACGCGAGGCGAGGCGCGCCTGAAACTGGTCGTTGCGCAAGCCGGTTATCTGCGCCGCCAGTTGCAACGCATTCTGTCCCAGCAGTTGCGCCTGCTTGATCTGCGCGTCCAGCGCGGCCTGGGTTTTGTCCAGTTGTCGGCGCTGCGCCGTGACCTCGCCTGATTCCGCTGGTGCACCCTTTGCCGGCGCTGGGCCCAGTACGGTCAGTTGCGCCTGCAGAGCCGCCATCTGTGGGGCCAGGCTGGCGGCAAGTTGGCGCGCTTGCTCCTGCACACTCAGCGCGGCGCTGCGCAGCTCGCCGAGCGGGGCGTCGGCTGACTTTGCCTTCAGCGCGACGGTTATGGCGTCGAACTGGCTTGCCAATTGCTCGAGCGTTTGCGCCGGAGTCAACGCCGGGGCGGTGGCAGAGGCTGACGCACGGCTTTGGGCGTACAAGCTATTGCCGCCGAACAGCACCGACGCAAGCAGAAACACACGCAGGAAAGTAGTCATCCGGCAATGATCGGAGTGCCGCTGCGAGCGGTCAATCGCGCTGATCCGTCCCATCGTCGTCATGACTCCTCGCGTTCAGGCCCGGCGAGGTGGACCCTCTGCGCGCAGTTGCGCAAATGTGTCGCTTGCGGTCTGCCGCGATCTGCCTGAAAGTGAGTCTGGAGGCTCGCTATCCCGGTCGGGCCCAACGAGGATGGAGAGCATGATGCCTGTCGATCCCATGCCTGCTGACATCTCTGCGCAAGACCTCGATCGGGCACGAGCGCTGCCGGCGCGCTATTACAGCGGGGCCGATATGCTGGCGCTGGAGCAGCGTGCGGTGTTCGCCCGCAGCTGGCAGCCGATCGCACATCAGGAGCAGCTGACAGCGCCAGGTGACCACGTCGTTGGCGAGATTGCCGGCGTGCCGGTCTTGCTCGTGCGCGGCCAGGACGGCGTGCTGCGCGCTTTTCCGAATGTGTGCCGGCACCGCGCGGGCCCGCTGGCATGGTGCAACGGAAAGGGCGCGCGCTCACTGCAATGCAAATACCACGGCTGGACGTACACGCTGGAAGGCCAGCTGCGCAGTGCGCCGGAGATGCAGGGCGTGCCGGAGTTCAACGTCGCGGACATCTGTCTGCCGGCGCTGTCGGTGCACGCATGGCAAGGTCTGGTCTTTGTCGCCTTGAGCGAAGCGGCGCCCGCGTTTGCCGAGGTGTATGCCGGCATCAGCGAGCACATCGCGCCCATCGACCTGTCGGCGATGCGCTATCTGCGGACGGTCAGCTATGAGGTCAACTGCAACTGGAAGGTGTACGTCGACAACTACGTCGAGGGCTACCACCTGCCGCACGTGCATCCGGGATTGAACAAGCTGCTGGATTACCGTGCCTACGAAACCGAGCTGGCGCCGTGGTATTCGCTGCAGTCCTCGCCGCTGCGCAACAACGCCGGGCTGTATGCCGACGGCGGCGCGTTTTATTACTTTGTCTATCCGAACGTGATGCTCAATATCCTGCCGGGTCGGTTGCAGACCAACCGCATCCTGCCGCTGGGGCCCGAGCGATGTCGGATTGTGTTTGACTATTTCTATGCGCAGGATGCGCAAACGCAGGAGCGCATTGCAGCGGATCAGACGTTCAGCGATGAAGTGCAGAATGAGGACATTGGTATCTGCGAAGCGGTGCAGAAAGGCCTGGCATCGGGCTTTTATGATGCCGGTCGGCTGTGCCCGCGGCGCGAGGGTGGCGTCTGGCATTTTCAGAATCTCCTGCGCGCTGCGTATGCCGGACCCGGCGGCGAATCGGCATGACGCGACGTGCAGGCGATGAGCTCGCTGCGTACAGCGCGGTCGGCGAGGGTGCTCAGCTGCACGAGCGGTGATCGCGACATGCTTCGTGGGCGAGTCAAAGCCAGGCGGCGCAGACCGGCGGTATGCGTGGTTGCGCGTTTGGGTGCAATCTGGAGCCGGTACATTTGCCAACGTCGCCAGCGCCGGCGCCGGCGACCTTCACGCAAGATCCAGCGGCCGCACATGGCAACAACGGCACCGCAAGATGCGCGCGGGGTCCGCATTTTTCCTGGAATGAACCAAGGCAGGAACGCGCATGCGCGATGGCGACAAGATCGGCTTCTGGACGTGTACCGCGCTGGTCGTGGGCAATGTCATCGGCATGGGTATTTTTGTGCTGCCCGCTTCGCTTGCGCCGTTTGGCTTCAATGCGCTGATCGGCTGGGTTGTGGTAACCCTGGGATGCCTGGTATTGGCAAAAGTATTTGCTTTCCTCGCCCGCGCCTTGCCGCACGCCGAGGGGCCGTATGGGTACATCCTGGAAACCCTCGGCGAGCTGCCGGCGTTTGCCGCGATGTGGGCGTATTGGGTGTCGCTGTGGCTTACCAATGCGGCGCTCGCTACCGGCGTGGTCGGTTACCTGATCGTGGTATTTCCGGCGCTTGGCAGCAACCACTCCGCCTTGTTCCCGCTGCTGCTGCTGTGGCTTGTCGTGATCGTCAACCTGTTCGGCGTGCGCGCCGGTGGCCGCGTGCAGATCGTGACTACTGCGCTCAAACTGCTGCCGATGCTGGCAATCGCCGCGCTCGGCGGCTGGGTACTGCTGACCTCGCCGCAAAGCTATGTCGCGCACGCGCCGACTACGCCGGTGACGCTGGGCGGAGTCATGCTGGCGTCCACGATTGCCCTGTATGCGATGCTCGGCATCGAGTCGGCGAGTGTCCCGGCCGCCCGCGTCGACAATCCCGGTTACACGATCCCGCGCGCCACCATGATCGGCACGATCACGGTCGCAGTGATCTACATCATCGTCTCGGCGGTGCCGCTGCTGCTGCTCGGGCAACAAGAATTGGGCAGTGCCAGCGCACCGTTTGCCGTGCTGCTGGAACGCTTCGGTGCTGCCGGGTCGGGCCGCTGGCTGGCGTTGTTCGTGGTAATCAGCGGACTGGGTGCCCTCAATGGCTGGACTTTGCTGGTCGGCGAGCTGACGCGCACGATGGCCAGCAGTGGCGTGCTGCCGGCCTTCCTGGCGCGCAACAATCGGGATGGCGCGCCGGTTGCTGCGTTGTTCGTCACCGGCGTACTGGCGTCGGCCATGATCTGGATGAGTCACAGCCAGTCGCTGGTGGCCGCGTTTACCTTTCTGACCCTGGTGGTGACGGCGGCGAACCTCCCCGCCTACCTCGGCTGCGCGCTCGCGCTCATGGTGCTGTGGCGACGACGCACACCCACTTGCACCAGCCGCACCGCGCTGGTTGCGGCCAGCGTTGGCGTGGCGTTTGTGGTCTTTGTGTTTGTCGGGACTGGCCGAGAGCCTTTCCTGTATGCGCTGGCATTGTGTGGTGCAGGCTTGCCGCTGTACGCCATGATGCGCATGCGGCGCATGCGGCGCAAGACGGCGAACGCTGGCAAGGTCATTCCGCCATGAGAGATCCGCGCTACGACATCCTGTTCACGCCGATGCAGATCGGGCCGGTCACGGCAAAAAACCGGTTCTACCAGGTGCCGCACTGCAACGGCATGGGACACGCCATGCCCATGGCCCATGCGGCAATGCGGGCGATGAAGGCCGAAGGCGGCTGGGCGGTGGTCTCCACCGAGGAATGTGAGATCCATCCCAGCAGTGATCTGACGCCGTACGTAGAAGCGCGCTTGTGGGACGACCGGGATATCCCGGCGCTGGCATTGATGTGTGACCAGGTGCATGGCCACGGAGCGTTGGCAGCTTTGCAGCTGGTACACGGCGGCGTCGGAGCATCGAACCTGTTCTCGCGCGAGACGCTGCTGGCGCCCTCGCACCAGCCGTCCAAACACGGCTATCCCGCGCAGGCCCGCGCGATGAGCCTGCATGACATCAGCCAGTTCCGCCGCTGGCACCGCGCAGCGGCGCTGCGTGGCAAGCGGGCCGGGATGGACATCATCTACGTCTATGCCGGACACGACCTGACGCTGTTGATGCACTTTCTGCAGCGTGGGCGCAATCAGCGCAGCGACCAGTGTGGCGGCTCGCTGGAAAACCGCGCGCGGCTGTTGCGCGAGGTGCTGCAAGATACAAAGGATGCCGTGGGCGACACCTGCGCCGTGGCGTTGCGCTTTGCCACCGAAGAATTTACCGGACCGGTTGGCATGGAGTTGAGCGAAGCCAGGGACGTCGTCGCCATGCTGGCCGAGCTGCCCGACCTGTGGGACGTGAACCTGGCAGCATGGGACAACGACTCGGTGCCCTCGCGCTTCGCCGCTGAAGGCGCCCAGGAGCCGTTCATCGATTTCGTCAAGCAGACCACCAGCAAGCCCGTCGTCGGCGTTGGTCGTTTCACCTCACCGGACACCATGGTCTCGCAGATCAAGCGCGGCATCCTCGACCTGATTGGCTGCGCGCGCCCGTCCATTGCCGATCCGTTCCTGCCGCGGAAGATCGAGGAAGGGCGCAGTGACGACATCCGTGAGTGCATCGGTTGCAACATCTGCGTGACCGGCGACATGACGATCTCGCCCATCCGCTGCACGCAGAATCCAACCATGGGCGAAGAGTGGCGCAAAGGCTGGCATCCGGAACGCATTGCAGCCAAACGCTCGGCCAGCCGCGTGCTGGTGGTTGGTGCGGGCCCGGCCGGGCTGGAAGCGGCGCGTGCGCTTGGCCAGCGCGGCTACGCAGTGAGCCTGGCCGAAGCGCGCAGGGAGCTTGGTGGGCGCGTCGCGCGCGAGGCGCGCCTGCCGGGCCTGGCTGAGTGGGCACGGGTGCGCGACTGGCGCGTTGGCCAGATCGACAAGCTGGCCAATGTGGCCGTCTATCGCGACTCCATGCTGACCGCGCAGGACGTTCTGGAATTCGGCGCGCAGCACGTGGTCATTGCCACCGGCTGTCACTGGCGCCGTGACGGCTATGGGCGCAGCCACGGTTTGGGCATTGCCGACTTCGTCGACAATCCGCGCGTATCCACGCTGGATGATTTGATGGACGGCCGTCTGCCCACGGGTCAAGTGGTCGTGTACGACGACGACGGCTTTTACTACGGCAGCGTCGCCGCGGAACTTTTGCATGCCGCCGGCTGCGCTGTCACGCACGTGTCGACCGACGACGCGATTGCGCCATGGAGTCACAACACGCTCGGCTATCGCCACATCCGCAAGCGCATGGTGCAGCTGGGCATCGAGGCCGTCGTTGCGCACAACGTCATCAGCTTCGCGGACGCGAGGCTGGTCTTGCGCGACATCTGGGATGGGCGCATTCGGGAACTGCCGTGTGCGGCAGTCATCGCCGTCACCGCGCGCTTGCCCGATGACGCGCTGTATCAGGGGTTGCTTGCGCGCCAGGCGGATTGGGCGGCGGCAGGCGTGCAGTCCGTGCGCTGCATCGGCGACGCCGAGGCGCCCGGTTTGATTGCGCACGCGGTGTATGCCGGTCACCGCTATGCGCGTGCGCTGGATGAGCCTGCGACCGACGAGGTGCCGTTCAAGCGCCATTTTCATGGCGCGTAGGCGCGCGCATTTTTTGCGGGCCACCACCTTGATTCAACGCGCCGCCGTTGGTCGAGGGGCAGGTGTGTGCGCAGCGGGATATTACGGCTGCGCTGCACACGCAGCGCTTGACTCTGGACCTTGATCCATGGTCTAGACTGTGCGCCATGCATACGCAAACTGCGTCATTTGCCATTGGTACGATCGCCAAGCGCGCCGGGGTGGCGGTTGACACGATCCGTTATTACGAGCGCTCCGGCCTGCTGCCCGAGCCGGCTCGCCGGGCGTCGGGTTATCGCAGCTACGACGAAGCGGCGCTGGTGCAGCTGCGATTTATCCGCAGGGCAAAGGATCTCGGCTTTACCCTGGACGAGATTCGTGACCTGCTGTCGCTCTCACGCGATCGCCAGGATGGCGTGAGAGCCGTCAAAAAACGTGCGCAGCAACGCCTGGCGACCATTGACGCGCGCATTGGCGATTTGCAGCGGGTGCGTGCCGGGTTGGCCGCCTTGATCGACGCGTGTCCCGGGCATGGTCGGCCAGAACGATGCCCGATCCTGTGCGCGCTTACGGACAAGGAGGCGACAGCATGAGCGACAACGGTAAAGCGCAGTTCCAAGCTGCTGATCAAGGCCATCCGTCGCGGGATCCGGTTTGCGGCATGTCGGTCGAAGCGGCCACGGCGCGGCATCAAGCCGAGCATGCGGGCCAAACGTATTACTTCTGCTGCGCGCGATGCCGCGAGAAATTCATCGCCGATCCAGCCCGCTATCTGGACGCGCAAGCCACCGCCGTGGCGATTTTGCCGGACAAGATCGCGACCAGTCCGCTGCATCCGCAAGTACAACACGCTGAGGCCGGTGCAGGGTTGGCGGCGGGCTCGCCTGCGCACGCTGGCGACCATGTGCACACGGCGCAGGATCCGGTTTGTGGCATGTCCGTAGAGACGGCCACGGCCCGGCATCAGGCCGAACATGCGGGGCAAACATATTATTTCTGCAGCGCCGGTTGCCGGCAAAAATTCATCGCTGAGCCGGCACGCTATCTGCAAGGGAACCTGGCCGCGCCGCCCGCGCCTTCCGCGCAGCCGGCGCCGTCCACGCCGCCCGCGCAGCCTGATGCAATCTACACCTGTCCGATGCATCCCGAAGTGCAGCAGGTGGGTCCGGGTGCGTGCCCTAAATGCGGGATGGCGCTGGAGCCGATGCTGCCGACCGCCACGCCCGATGATGGGGGTGAGCTGCGCAGCATGCAGCGGCGATTTTGGCTGTTGGTAGCGCTGACTCTGCCGGTGTTCGTGCTGGCCATGGTGCCGCATATGACGGGCTGGCGCTTGCCGGCCCAGTGGAGCGGAATTGCTGGCTGGATCGAAGCGGTGCTGGCAAGCGTGGTCGTGTTCTGGGGCGGTGCGCCGTTTTTTGCGCGCGGCTGGCGATCGCTGCATCCATTGCACCCAAACATGTACACGCTGATTGCGCTCGGCACGGGCGTGGCCTGGCTGTACAGCAGCGTGGCGTTTCTGCTGCCGGATATTTTTCCGCCCGGATTTCGTGACATGCACGGCGAAGTGGCCGTGTATTTTGAATCTGCTGCGGTCATTGTCACGCTGGTGACGCTGGGAGATTTTCTCGAATTTCGCGCGCGGCGTCGAACTGGCGCGGCGTTGCAAGCCTTGCTTGGGTTGGCCCCGAAGAGCGCGCGGCGCATTGCGCCGGATGGCAGCGAAGCGGACGTGCCGCTGGACCAGGTGCATGTCGGCGACACCCTGCGCGTGCGTCCCGGCGAAAAGGTGCCGGTGGACGGCGTGGTGCTCGACGGCTCCAGCCACGTCGATGAGTCGATGCTCACCGGCGAGCCTGTGCCGGTGGCAAAGCACTCTGGCGATGCACTTGTCGGCGCCACGGTGAATCAGGCCGGCGCGCTTACCATGCGTGCGGAAAAGGTGGGTGCGCAAACGGTGCTTGCACAAATTGTGGCGCTGGTGTCGCGGGCGCAGCGCAGCAAGGCGCCGCTGCAACGGGTCGCCGATCGCGTCGCGGCCTGGTTCGTGCCGGCGGTGGTCCTGGTCGCGGTGCTGGCATTTGCCGCGTGGGCGTTGTTCGGGCCGGAACCGCGGCTGGCGCATGCGCTGATTGCAGCCGTTGCGGTGCTGATCATCGCTTGTCCGTGCGCGCTTGGCCTGGCCACGCCGATATCGATCATGGTGGCCAGCGGGCGCGGCGCGCAAAACGGCGTGTTGTTCAAGGACGCCGCAGCCATCGAGGCACTGCGCGATGTCGACACGCTGGTGGTGGACAAGACCGGCACGTTGACTGAAGGCCGGCCAACCCTGAGCGAAGTGCTGACGATCGGCGCATTCACTCGTCCCGACGTGCTGGCGTTTGCCGCCGCGCTGGAACGGCCCAGTGAACATCCACTGGCGCGCGCTATCGTCACCGGCGCTGAACTGGAAAGTGCAAGCCGGTTGAACGTCACCGACTTCCACTCGCTCACCGGCCGCGGGGTCAGCGGCAGCGTCCAGGCTGCTGACGGATCGCGCAGCGCAGTTGTACTGGGCAACGCCAGGTTGCTGGCCGAACAGCAGGTGACGATAAGCGACGCGGTGCTTGCGCGTGCGGAGCAGTTGCGCAGCGGCGGCGCCACAGTGATGTTTCTGGCAATTGATGGCGCGCTCGCGGCGTTTCTTGCGGTGGCTGACCGCATCAAGCCGGGTACACCGCAGGCGATCACCGACCTGCATGCAGCCGGCTTGCAGATCGTGATGCTCACCGGCGACAACGCCACGACCGCAAACGCGGTGGCGCATGAGCTGGGCATTGACACCGTGCATGCAGATGTCTCGCCGGCAGACAAGGCAGCCATGGTGAATGCGCTGCGGGCCGAAGGGCGCTGCGTGGCGATGGCTGGCGACGGCATCAACGATGCTCCGGCACTGGCCGCTGCGGACGTTGGCATCGCGATGGGCAGCGGCACCGACGTGGCGATGGAGAGCGCGCAGGTGACGCTGGTGAAAGGCGAGCTCCATGCGATCGTGCGCGCTCTGGCGCTTTCGCATGCCACGGTGCGCAACATCCGGCAAAATCTGTTCTTCGCGTTTGTCTACAACGCGGTGGGAATTCCGCTTGCAGCCGGCGTGCTGTATCCGTGGTTCGGCCTGACGCTGTCGCCGATGATTGCCGCGCTGGCGATGAGCTTGAGTTCGGTGTCTGTCGTCAGCAACGCGTTGCGCCTGCGCCACGCGCCGCTTTGACGCTGCGCGCGGCGTTGCAAGCCGCGCGCCCCGGCGCAGACGCTTGGGATGTGATCGACGCGGCGCAACTCGGCCACAATAGGCGTCCGCGTGCATTGCACTCATGACCCCAATCCATGTCCCGCACCCTCGCCGAATGGCTGACCTATCAGGAACGCGTCAACGTTCACAGTATTGAATTGGGGCTTGATCGCGCAGGACAGGTCTGGCAACGCATGGGTGCCGCAGCGCCAGCGCGTCGCGTCATCACGGTGGGTGGCACGAACGGCAAGGGTTCGACCGTGGCGATGCTGGAAGCCATATTGCTGGCTGCCGGTTTGCACGTTGGCAGCTTCACCTCGCCGCATCTGCTGCGTTACAACGAACGGGTGCGCGTGGATGGTGTGGACGCGGACGACGCAACGTTGATCGCTGCGTTCGAACGCATTGAAGCGGCCCGCGGTGACATTCTGCTGACGTATTTCGAATTCGGCACGCTGGCTGCGCTGGATATTTTTGCCCGCGCTTGCGGCTGCGGCACAACGCTGGACGTGGCCGTGCTGGAGGTAGGTTTGGGGGGGCGTCTGGACGCGGTCAACATCGTGGACGCCGATCTGGCAGTCATCACCACGGTGGATCTGGACCACATGGAGTGGCTGGGGTCGGACCGTGACAGCATCGGCCGCGAAAAAGCCGGGATTGCGCGCGCCGATCGCCCCGCGATTGTCGGTCAGCTGGATCCGCCGGATGGATTGCTGGATGCGCTGCACGCCATTGGCGCGACAGTGCAGCGCGCCGGCGTGGATTTTCATGTGCAACGACACGCCGTGGGATGGTCGTGGCTGCACCGCGACGGCACGGCGATGACGTTGCCCGATCCAGCGCTGGCCGCGCCGGTGCAATGGGAAAACGCCGCCGCAGCCATCGCCGCGTTGCACGCGCTATCGGTCGATGGCGAGTTGCTCACGCGGGAAAATTTGTTTGCAGCGGTCACGCGTGGCCTGCACGACGTCCGTGCACCGGCGCGCTTGCAGCTGCTGGGCGGCGATCCGCAGCTGGTGGTGGACGTCGGGCACAACCCGCAAGCGGCGCGCGCCCTGGCGCAGTGGCTGGACGCGCAGCCGCCGCCGCGCGTGCATGCGGTGTATGGCGCGATGGCCGACAAGGATGTGGCCGGCGTGATGGCCGCGCTGGGCGAGCGCATTGCCCACTGGCATCTCGGTGGTCTGGAACGCGAGACGCCGCGCGGCATGGCCGCGGCTGGCTTGACCGAGCTGCTGCACAAGACATTGCCACACGCGGCGTTCGATGCCCACGAGGAGATCACCGGCGCGCTCGCTGCAGCGCGAGCGATGGCCAAGCCCGGCGAGTGCATCCTGGCGTTTGGATCGTTCTACGTGGCGCGGGCAGCCATCGCTGCGGCGCACGGAAAGCACTGAGCACCAGACCCGTGCGCAGGTAGAGCGAGCCGCACCGAAGCGGGCGCAGCGCTCGCCCCCGCAGGCGAAGGCGTCGCTGGCTTGGACGCTTGAGATTGACGTCTGCTCGAGCGCCAAACCGCGCAGTCCGCGTCGCGTAGATATCTCCAGTGGCGCTGAACGCCGCACGACAGCGTTGGCTGCGGTGCCGTGTCGAGCGTCCGCCGCAGGTATAATCACACGGTTGCGTCTAGCGTTTGCCGCTCTGGAGCCGAGTCTTGAAAACACGCTTGTTGGGAGCTGCCGTCCTCATTGCCCTGGCGGTGCTGTTTGTGCCGATGTTTTTTTCCGGCAAGCCGCCGGCAGCGGGCGACGAGACATTGAACCTGGCGATTCCGCAGGCGCCGGATCGCGAGTTGCAGACCAGAACCATGAGCTTGAATCCTGACAATGCACCAGCCGCGCAGTCCGCTACTGCCGCTCAACCGTTCGCGCCCGTCGCCCCCGGGGCGGCGAGTGACCAGTTGGCGACGGTGAATATCGGCTCTCGCCGGCCGCGCGATGTGGAGACCGATCCGCTGGCCGGCAAGCCGCCGGTAGCAACCACGGTAAGCACCGGGTCGGGTGCATCGCCGACGCAGCCGGTAATTCCAATGCAAGGTACTGCTGCGACCAAACCGCCGGCCGGCATCAAGCCAGCGCCGGTCGGCAGCGCGCCGACAGCGGCAGTAAAGGCCGCTGCCAGGACGGCGCCCGTCGTGCCTGCCGCTTCGGTCGCAGCGGTGAGTCCGGCCCCTGTCGAACACGGCAGCTATGTGCTTAATCTCAGCGCCTACGCCAGCGCCGCCAACGCGGCAAGCTTGCAACGCCGGGTGCAGGCGCTTGGCTATGCAGCCAGCAGCCGCCAGATCACCCAGGCTGGCAAGCAGCTCACGCAGGTAAGCGCCGGACCGTTTGCCACGCGCACCGCCAGCGAAGCCGCGCGCTTGAAGATTTCCCAGTCCGTCCCCGGCGTGCAGCCTCACGTGGAGCAGACCGATGCGGCCAACCGGGCGGCGATTGCACCGGGAAAACCGGCAATGACTGCAAATGCGCCGTCGCGTGCGGCAAATCCGGCCAGCGGCTGGGCCGTCCAGGTGGCGGCACTGGGCAGTCAAGCTGATGCCAATGCGTTACGGGACAAACTGCGCACCGCAGGGTTTGACGGCTACGTCAGCTCGGTGCAATCCGCCGGCAAGCAGCTATGGCAGGTGCGCGCCGGCCCGCAGACGCAGCGGGCCGATGCGCAGCATGTGCAGGAGCAGATCAAGTCGAAACTGGGCATCAATGGTGTTGTACGTCAGGTGCCCTGATCGGTGCTGGTCGTTGAACGCAGGACGGATGCGTGAACTGGATTGACTACAGCATCATTGGCCTGCTCGGTCTGTCCATCATGGTTGGCTTGTGGCGTGGGTTGGTGTCCGAAGTGCTGGCGCTGGTTAGCTGGATCGCCGCGTTCTGGGTAGCCTGGTGGTTCGGGCCGGCAGTTGCCCAGCGCTTTGAACATGTGATCGCGTTGCCTTCGGCGCGCATCATCGTGGCTTACGCCCTGTGCTTCGTGGCAGTGCTCATTCTTGGCGCTCTGTTGCGCTTCGTGATCAGTCGACTGGTTGAAGGCACGGGCCTGTCCGGCACCGACCGACTGCTCGGCATGCTGTTTGGCCTTGCCCGTGGCGTACTGCTGGTGACGCTGCTGGTCTTCCTGCTCGGCTTCACCGCGTTCACTCGCGATCCATGGTGGCAACAGTCCGTACTGCTGCCACACTTCCAGCAGGCTGCCGCATGGATGGGGCAGCGGGTACCGGCCAATGTCGGCAAGTATCTGAACCCGCAACGCGTGCTGGAGCATTTGCCGAGTTTGCACCTGCCAGCCGCGCCGCAGCCATCCGCTGCAACAACGCACGCTCCGGCACGCGCGGTATCGATACCTCCGGCGGCTCCCGCACGCAGTGCTTCTGCGCGTACCGGGAGCAAGTGACAAGCCTTTACTGCTTTCCCGCTTACCAACCATGTCTGATTTTCAACGTCCAGCGATTTTCTGAAACAGGTATTGCGCCATGTGTGGAATCATCGGGATTGTCGGCACTACGGATGTTGCGCCGGCGCTGTATGACGGGCTGACCGTGCTGCAACACCGCGGCCAGGACGCAGCGGGCATCGCTACCGTCGACGGCGCGCACTTGCGCCTGCACAAGGACATTGGCCTGGTGCGCGATGTGTTTCATCAGGATTCCATCAACGCACTGCGCGGGCACGTCGGCATCGGTCACTGTCGATACCCCACGGCCGGGACGGCCGGTTCATCCGAGGCACAGCCGTTTTACGTCAACTCCCCGTACGGCATCGCGTTCGCGCATAACGGCAACTTGGTCAACACCGAGGGATTGCGCCGCGAGATGTTTCAGGATGATCGGCGCCACATCAATACCGAATCGGATTCGGAAGTGCTGCTCAATGTGCTGGCGCACGAGCTGCAGATCCAGGAGCGCATGGATCTGACTCCGGATCACATCTTCAAGGCAGTAGCTGGTCTGCACGCGCGCGCGCGCGGAGGTTATGCCTGTGTCGCGCTGATCCTGGGCTACGGCCTGGTGGCGTTTCGCGATCCACATGGCATCCGCCCGCTGGTCCTTGGCGAGCGCCTGGTTGGCGACGTGCGCGAGTACGCAGTCGCGTCCGAGTCGGTGGCGCTGGACATTCTCGGTTTCACGCGCGTTCGCGACGTCGCGCCGGGCGAGGCGGTCATCATTACCGACGATGCGCGGCTGCACACGCGCCGCTGCGCCGAGCGGGTGTCGCATACGCCGTGCATTTTCGAATACGTCTACCTGGCACGACCCGACTCGATGATCGAGGACGTTTCCGTCTACAAGGCGCGTTTGCGCATGGGGGAAAAGCTCGCCGAGAAAATCTTGCGCGAGCGCCCTGAGCATGGCATCGACGCGATCATTCCCATTCCCGACACTGCGCGCACCGCCGCCAGTGCGTTGGCCGGCGCGCTCGGCGTGCCATTTCGCGAAGGCTTCGTCAAGAATCGCTACATCGGTCGCACCTTCATCATGCCCGGGCAGGGCGAGCGGATGAAGTCCGTGCGGCGCAAGCTCAACGCGATCGGGCTGGAATTTCGCAACAAGAATGTGCTGCTGGTGGACGACTCGATCGTGCGCGGCACGACGTCCCGCCAGATCATCCAGATGGCGCGCGACGCCGGTGCCAAAAACGTTTATTTTGCTTCCGCGGCACCGCCGGTGCGTTATCCCAATATCTACGGCATCGACATGCCGTCCAGCACCGAGCTGGTCGCCGCCGGGCGCACCGAACGCGAAGTGCAGGCGGTGCTGGGTGCAGACTGGCTGATCTACCAGGACCTGCCGGATCTTATCCGCGCGGTGCAGGAGGGCAACGAAGAGCTCACTGCATTTGACACGTCGTGTTTCTCCGGCGAATACGTTACCGGCGTGGACCCGCACTATCTTGAGCAGATCCAGATGCTGCGTTCGGACGACGCCAAGGCGGCGCGGCTCAGCGCGTGATGCGTCGGCAGCGCGGCTGCACGTTGGTGCTGACCAGCGCGGCGCCATGGGCATGAACACGCAGATCGATCTGCATACTGCTGCCAGGCAATGCCTGGATGCTGCCGAGCCGGCGGAAAAACTGCGCCTCACTCGCGTGACCTGCGACGCGTTTGTGGCTGGCGACCTGCATGCGGATGCTGCATCGCCGCCGCCGGAGTTGATCAGCGCACCGGGGCGTCCGGCCAAACCGGAGCTGGTCAACGCGCGCCAGGTACCACAGCGCGGGCTCGGTAGTGAGCAAGGTCGCGCTGCGCTGGTCCATGCCATCGCGCACATTGAGTTCAACGCGATCAATCTGGCGTGGGATGCGGTGTATCGCTTTCGCGGCAAGCCCGAAGCGTTTTATCGCGACTGGGTCAGCTGCGCCAATGACGAGGCCCGACACTTCGCCATGCTGTCGAGTCGCCTGGGGGAATTGGGGTACAGCTACGGGGACTTTGCCGCCCACGACGGCCTCTGGCAGATGGCAGAAAAGACCGCCGACAGCGACACCGCGCGCATGGCGCTGGTGCCACGGGTACTGGAGGCGCGTGGGCTCGACGTCACGCCAGGCATGATCGAACGTCTGCGTCAGCTCGGCGATGCACGCACGGTCGCCATTCTTGAACTGATCCTGCGCGAGGAAGTGGCCCACGTCGCTGCCGGTACGCGCTGGTATCTGCATTGTTGCGAACGCGACAGTATCGATCCGGTCGCCACTTTCTTTGCGCTGGTCCGCGACTACATGGGCGTCAACCTGCGCGGTCCTTTCAACTTGCCTGCGCGACGCGAGGCGGGGTTCACCGAGCCGGAGCTGGATCGCCTGCTGGAGTTGGCTCTGGCAGCACACTGAGCAGGCCAGCAGCTGGCTCACCTCGCGTTGACTTGCCCTGCGCATACTCGCTGCCCATGGTCACCGCGCAAAATGCTGAAATTGCCCATCAAGCCCGGCAGACGCGCGCGATGGGCCTGGTGTACGTGAGCGATGCGCAGCCCGGTAGCAGCCGTTTGCGTCGCGGCAAAGGGTTCAGCTATCGCGATGCGGACGGCCAAACCATAAGAAACCGCGAGGAGCTGGCACGCATCCGTGCGCTGGCAATTCCACCGGCCTACGTCCGCGTATGGATATGCAGCAACCCGCGCGGTCATCTGCAGGCAACCGGCTACGACGCACGCGGGCGCAAACAATATCGTTATCACCCGCGCTGGCGCGAATTTCGTGACCTTGGCAAGTTTGATCGCGTCCTGGCCTTCGGCAACGCACTGCCCGCGTTGCGCAGACGCGTGCGGCGTGATCTGGCCCTCGCTGGCTTGCCGCGCGACAAGGTACTTGCCTTGCTGGTGCGCCTGCTCGATGCGACCCTGATCCGCATCGGCAACGACCGCTATGCCCGCGAAAACCACAGCTACGGCCTGACCACCCTGCGCACGCGCCATGTCCATGTGGAACGCGGGCGGTTGCGTTTCACTTTTCGCGCCAAGAGTGGCCAGGACTGCGATCTGGAACTGGATGATCGACGCCTGATAAAAATTGTGCGCCGCGTGCAGCAACTACCTGGGCAGCGACTGTTTCAGTACATCGATGATGATGGTGACTTGCGCCCCGTGGATTCGGGCATGGTCAACGACTATCTGCACGCGGTCAGCAATGGTCAAGCGGAGGGATTCACCGCCAAGGATTTCCGCACGTGGGGAGGCACGGTGGAAGCGGCAGGCATTCTCGCGCGCACGCTGCTGCCTGAATCAGGTGGGGACGCTGCACGCCGAAGCGTTCTGGCGCAGGCGGTCACGCAGGTCGCCGAGATACTCGGCAATACGCCCGCCGTGTGTCGTGGGTCGTATATCCATCCGCGTGTGCTGGCGGGATGGCTTGACGGCAGCCTGCACCGGCGTATCCCCGCCGCTACCGCAGTACATTCACGCAAGCTAGAGCAAAAAGTGCTGAGTTTCCTGCGTTGATCCGCCCGCCCTGCGTGGTGTACGCACTGGGCGGGGGAAGCTCTGCGATGCCGCGCACATAGAAGTAGCGGACGGCTCTAAGGTTTATTCAAAACCAGGTGTGCGATGCGCCAGCGTCAGTGGAACACGCCCAGCAGCCAAAGCACGAGCACGATCAAGACGATAAGGCCAATGCCCCCGACCGGACGATAACCCCAGGAGCGGCTGTAACCCCAAGTGGGCAGTGCGCCGACCAGCAGCAGTACAAGGACAATCACTATCAGCAGAGAAGTTGACATCTTTGTTTCCTTTTATCGTGAACGCGGAATGAAGCCTGTGGTCGGCCGGTAGCTTCGCAGTTACCTAGTGCAGATGGTGTCAACGCCGATGCGATCGCGCGCCGCTTACCGCTTCCTGACCGCATCTGCGTGTGCACATGGCCATTCTTTTTTTTCAGCCGGCCAGGTCCATGTCGTCAAGCAAACTTAGCGGTCTGTGCATCGCAATCCTCGCTACCGACGTCTTCGATCAATCGGAGTTGATCGCGCCTCGGCGCTTGCTGCACCACGGCGGGGCACACGCGGATGTCATCGCTCCGGGTGAAAAAAATCAGATAAAGGGCTGGAGCAAAGGCGACTGGGTTGAAACAGTGCCGGTGGATGTGCAACTCAAGAATGCCATCGCCGCAGATTACGACGCCTTGCTGCTTTCCGGCGGGTAATGAATCCGGACAAACTACGCTTGGAGCCGTCAGCCATTGCCTTGATCAAGGCCTTTGCAGATGCAGGCAAACTGATTGCCGCCATCTGTCACGGGCCCTGGACGCTGATTGACGTTCCCCTGGTGAAGCATCGCCATCTCACATCGTGGCCATCGTTGCGTACCGACCTGGAAAACGCTGGCGCGCATTGGCAGGACAGTGCAGTCGTGTGCGATGGAAAATTGATCACCAGTCGCAAGCCGCAGGATATCCCGGCGTTTGCCAGCGACATCATTGCTGCGCTTGCGCGTGCGGCCTGAAGAAAGCAACGCCTTGACCGAATGCTTTAGGCCAGTTTTTTCATGATTGCATCGAGGTCCTGGCGCACGGCATCGATGCCAGCCCACGGATCGACGCGCTGTCGCGCCAGCCTTGCCGGTGCCGAATGGATATCGAAGGCGTTTCCGCTGCGCAGCTTGCCCAGCTCGCTCCAGCGCAGTGGCATCGCCACCGGCGCGCCTGGTCGGGCGCGCAGCGAATATGATGCAACGCTGGTAGCGCCCCGAGTGTTGCGCAGGTAGTCCACGTAAATTTTGCCTTTGCGCTGCGCCTTGCTGGCAGTAGCGATGAACTCCAGCGGGTGCGCCTGCGCCAACGTGCTGGCGAACGCCTGGGTGAAAGCCTTCACCTGCGGCCATGCACAAGCTGGATGGAGCGGCACCACCACGTGCAGGCCTTTGCCGCCGGTGGTGCGCAGGAACGACTCCAGGCCGAGCTGTGACAGCCGACGGCGCACGAGGCGCGCGGCAGCCACCACGCGAGCCCACTCGACGCCGCTGTCCGGATCAAGGTCGAAGACCACGCGGTCGGCACGATCGGGCTGTTTGATCGTGGCGCCCCAGGGATGGAATTCCAGCGCACCGAACTGCACCAGTTCGATCACCGAGCTGGCATCGAGCGGGTAGATGTAAACCGCTTGCGCGCCGTTCTCCTCCTTCAACCTGGCAGTGCCGACGTGTGCCAGGCCATGGATCATGTGCTTCTGGAAGAAGCAGGCGTTCGCCGTGCCTTCCGGGCAGCGGATCACCGAGGTCGGCCTACCCACGACGCCGGGCAAAAACCAGCGCATGACGCTGCGGTAATAGTCGGCTACTTCTTGCTTGGTAATGCCATCGTCGGGGTAAACCACGCGCTCGGGATGGCTTATCACGATGTCTGCCGTGCTTGTGGAATTGCGGCGTTTGCCGGTGGCTGCGGTCGGCGGTTTGCGCTTGGGTGCTTGAGCGCGATCGGAGTCAGCCAAGTCGGCAGCGGTCTTGTCGGTGCGCATGGTTTTCAGACTCGGTTGGCGCAGCAGCTGATGATTGCCAATGCCGCGGTAATACACCTCGGCCACGGCGGTGGGCTTTACCCAAAGCGCGCCGCGCAGCAGTGGATCGATCCCGCTAAGCACTACGGCAGGTTTCGCGCAGCCCTTGCCGGCGAGGGTTTTTCCGAGCTGCTGCAACTGCGTATCGGCAAAGCCGCTGCCGACGCGGCCAACGTAAATCCAGCCGTGTTTCACATCCGGATCGGGACGCGCCAGCAGCAGCGATCCAAATCCGCTGCGGGTTCCCTTCGGCGGCGTATAACCAACCACGGCGAATTCGTCGCTTTCCAACCGCTTGATCTTCAACCAGTCATCGCCGCGTCCGGCGCGGTACGGCGAATTGACGCGCTTGCAAATGATCCCTTCCAGTTGCTGATCGGTCGCCATCTGAAACGCGCCCGCGCCGTCGCCAATCGCGTGGGTACTGAAAGCCAGATGTCTGGGCGCGTGCTCAAGCAGCTTGTGCAAAAGCTGCTTGCGTTCCAGCAGTGGCACCCGCGACAGGTCGCTGCCTTCGAGATAGGGCAGGTCAAACAGCATGTACACCAGTGGCAGTTGCGCTTCGCCGGACAACGTTTTTTGCAGCCCGTTGAAATCACTGCGACCGTGCGCGTCCAGCGCAATCAGCTCGCCGTCGAGGCGCGCTGACTGCAGCCCCAGCGACTCAAGCGATTGGACGATGTCGGGCAGCCGATCATTCCATGCCAATCCATTGCGCGACCACAGCCGCACGTCGCCGGCAGCAATCGTGGCAAGGATTCGGTAGCCGTCCCATTTGACCTCGTGCAACCACTGGTCGCCTTCCGGGGCAACTGCGCGCAGGCGCGCCAGCTCGGGTTTGAAAAAGTCCGAGCTCGCCGGTTCAGCGTGCGCGCCATCGAGCCTGGCAGCGGCTTTCGCCAGGCGCAGCCGCGGCACCTTGCGCGCTTGCGGAATGGCCTTTTTGCGCGCCGTGGCGTTCTTCGCTGCGACCTTGGAAGCGGGGGTCCTGGCGGCTTGCCGAGTGCTGCGGGTCATTTTTGCATCAAGTAGATCATCTGCTTCCACGTCGCCGGCCAACGCATCTTTGGCCTTCATCAGAAACCACGCTGGCTGTCGTTGCTTGCGTGCACTGCGCACCAGGTGCCAGCCGCCCTTGAGCCGTGTGCCGAAAAGCTCAAAACGCAAATGACCCTTCTCCAATTGAGCTTCTACATCACCGTCGGTGGTCCATACGCCGATATCAAACTGATCGACGTGGCCCTTGCCGTAGCCGGCCGCTATTTCGCCTTCGAAGTCGGCATACGCTAGCGGGTGATCCTCAACCTCCACCGCGAGGCGTTTCACTTTCGGGTCGTAGCTTGGCCCCTTGGGCACCGCCCAGCTCTTGAGCACGTCGCCCACTTGCAGACGAAAGTCAAAATGCCGGCTGCTGGCGTGATGAAGCTGCACCACGAAGATGGCGCGCCCATCCGTGACTCGGCCAGTAGCGTTCGCCGGCGGCTCGCGCGTCCGGGAGAAATCGCGCTTGTCCTGGTAGTCGCGCAAACTGCCCATGTCAGCTGGTCCACCCGCCGATCGCCGGCAGAACCGCGCCGCAGACAGAGGTGGCGCAGGAGGGGGCCGAAAGAAATAGATATGACGGTGCCAGTCCGCCAGGTTGCCTTGGCCGACCCGTGTCACGGAGATTGCCAAGGTTGCGAACCCGTACCGCCGATGGATCGGCCGGATTCGCCCGCCTTCTCGCGCGCAAACAACCTTTGTTGCTACCGGCACAGCGCGGCGTTGTGAATTGCGGGCCCGGATCCATATCCTGTTCGATCCGGGGGGTGCGCGGGCTTGTGGGTAGCCAAATTCTGGGCTCGCGGTTACTGCCACCGGGCTTTCTGTCCGCTGTTTTTTTCGCCTTCTCCTTGCGCGCGAGGGCCTGATTGATGCCGGCCTGGATTGCTCGCTGGCGCTCAAGCGTGGACTTTACGGCGGAGGTTGTGCGCTTGGTTGCAGCCATGTCGCATGGCTCCGGTATCAAGGTTGCTTGAACACTAGCGAAGGCAGCGTACGGCCCGAGTGAAACCGGAGTCATGGCGCGTTTGACGACGAGGCCGGCGTTTTCGCCCAGGCGAGAGACATCGTCTTCACTCACGGCGATGGAGCATGCTCGGGTCGCACGCAAGCCGCTTGGCCTGACCAACCACCCTTCGCGAGAAAAGCCCATGGCACGTCCCATCTGGAACGGAACACTTTCCTTCGGTTTGCTCAACGTCCCCGTATCGTTGATGCCGGGAGCGCGCAGCGTGGACTTGAACTTCCGCATGCTGGACAGCCGCAGCAACACCCCCGTGCGCTATGAGCGCGTCAATGCCGAGACCGGCGAGGAGGTGCCGTGGAAAGAGATCGTCAAGGCGTTCGAGTACGCCAAGGGCAGCTATGTCGTGCTCGATCCGGACGACATCAAGTCTGCGGCGTCCGAGGGCCGCGAAGTAGTTGAAGTGAAAGCGTTTGTCGCGGCGGATACGATCGGCCCGGAATATTTCGAAAAGCCCTATGTGCTGGTTCCCGGCAAGAAAGCGGAGAAGGGTTACGTGCTATTGCGGGAAACGCTGCAGCGTACCGGCCGTATCGGTATCGCGCGCGTGGTCATCCGCACGCGCGAATACCTTTCGGCAGTCGTGCCGCGAGGCAATGCCTTGATGCTCATGCTGCTGCGCTACCCGCAGGAGTTGATCGACTCGAGCGAGTATCGGATACCCGAGGATGCGGCGTCCGCTTACCGCATATCGGCCAAGGAAATCGAGATGGCCGAGCAGCTGATTGAATCGATGAGCGACGAGTGGAATCCGGAGGATTATCGCGATGAATTCCGCGACCGATTGCGCAAGGTCATCGAGAAACGCATGAAAGCGAAAGGGGTTGTTTCCCCCGATGTCGAGGACGATACGGAAATACCCGAGGACGCGACCACCAACGTGGTTGATTTCATGGCGCTGCTGCAGAAAAGCCTGGCCAGCAAGGAACGCACACCGGCGAAGAAGCGTGCCGGAAAAACCGCGACCAAGCCATCGGCGAAAAAGTCACACGCGGAGGCAAAGCAGAAAAAGCCGCCGGCGAAGAAGCCTGCGAAGCCAGCATCCCGTCGCAAGGCCGGTTAACGCACGCCCGCAGGACGCAAAACTTGCGCCCTGATTGACGCATGCAGCGCAGGGATGCTCGGTCGGATTTCGGAGGGCAGCTGCGTTGGCATGGGCTTGTGCCAACCGATGCGGATGCCCTTCCAGGTTCCAGCATGCACGGAAGACCCGTTGTCTTTTGAACTTGCTCGCGCCGCCACCAATCCAGATGTATGCCGGGTTGGGTGGAATGCCCTTGGGAGTTGGGGGAGGGGTACCTCTGCAATCAAGTCAACAGAAGCACGTGATGGCTGCGGCACCGTAGCGTTCAAGAACGTCTGAACATGGCATACGACGGTCCGCTTCCAAGCCGCCCCCACCGTGGGTATTAGCTGCGCTGACGCGCAGCGCGCCTCACGCGCTGGTCACTGGCTCGTCGCGAGAATCCTCCGGTAGGCATCCGTCAGCAGGAGCGAACATGAAGACGCGTCATGTATTCAGCACGCAAGACATTGCTGCGGCCGAGGCCGCGGTCAACGCGCTACGCAAGGCGGGGGTGGCCGACGAAGACATTTCTCTAGTCGCGCGCCGGGATATCGAAACTGAGGATATTCGCGACGATCGCCTGGATCACGCCAGTGATTTCGCAGGCGGTGCGGTCAAGGGGCTGCTGGCTGGCGGCGGCAGTGGGCTGCTGGTAGGTCTGATCGCCATTGGCATTCCGCCGATCGGGATCACCTTGGCCGGCGCTGCGGCGCTTACTGCCGCCGGCGCCGCGGTGGGTAGCTGGGCTGGCATGCTTGCCGGCAGCGCTGCCCCCGGGCCGGTGCGGCGCAAGTTTGAAGAAGAAATTGAAGCTGGTCGCGTACTCGTCGCCGTGGATGGCGAAGAGGAAGAGCTGGCCACTGCCGACGCGACCCTGCGGGAGATGGGAGCCACGCCGCTGCCGTTTGATGCACTCAGCGCGATGTCGTGAGCGCTCGCAAGCTGCCGGTCGAATTGCCGGGAGGCTCCGGCAACGTGCAGCTGGCGATTGGATTCCATGGTGCAGAGGGCGATGCAGCTTCTTCATGCATTCGATCAGCCACTGTTTGGCTGAAGTTGAAGCTGGATCTCCATCGCCATTTGGATCTGCCGCGAACGCGCGTTTATCGGCAGCCGACGGTGACGTCAAGCACACGCAAGTTGCCCTGCACGGTTCGTGAACAGGGCCCGGAGAATACTCAGCTCATTGGCTGAATTTAGCGCGGAGCATAATCATGGGCAACACGAATCTTCCCCAGTCAGGCGCTGCAGGCGCCGAAAACAGCCGGGATACGCTGAGCGGCAAAAATCAAATTGCGCACGCGGGCCAGGATCATTCTGAGCCTGTGGACGAAGCTGTCGGCATAGGTCCCGCCCCAAGCCGTCCAAAAGATGCTCCAGCGCGAATCCCGGGTCAACTGCGCCATCCGCAAGGCGCGCAAGAGCCAACGGATCTGGATCGCGCCAAGCGCGAGCAGCAGCAAAGCGCTGGGCGGACTACCGAAAGAGGCGCGTACACGCCGAAAAACACCGGTGACCCCATTGATCCGCGGCAATCCGCTGGCCACGCAAAAACGGGCCATTCACCGCCAGATGCAACCTGAAAAAAAAAGTGTTCGTTCCGACGCGGGAGAATTCAGTGGCGATTCTGAGCGCTTCCCCCCATTGCAGCAGGTCCAGCACCGCCACTTGCGCGCTGACGCCCACGCATGACCCATGAGCGCTCTGGAACTCAGCCGAGGTCCCGAGCCCGGGGAGTCACCCGCGGTGCCATACGCGCTGGCCTACGCTGCGTTCCGAGCCGCAAAATCATGCAATCGCGAGCGAGCTGCGCGCAGCGTCCCTCGGCAATCGCGTCCCCCGGGTGAGCCAGGCGGTCGTCCTGGCCGACATCGCAGCCGCAATGTATGTAAGTCAGCATGCCAGTTTCTGCAGTGGCCATTGGTACATTCGCCATGACCACGCGTGCGCCTGCTTGCGGCCCGTTGGACAGTGCGGGCTTTCAGGAGCGCGTTGATCGAGCGTCGGCTGGCGTCTGAACTTTATGGTAAAACCGTGGTTAGGTTTGATGTTGGCGGGCGTGCAGTTGCTGATCAGATGCGGTTGGCAGCGCTGCATGAAATAAGGGAAGGGGTTGCCACCGCGGGTGGGGCTATCAATGAGCTATGAAAGCAGTGCGCCGCTGGTTCTGATCGTCGAAGACGAGCTGATGATCGCCTCCACGCTGGAAATGATGCTTGGGGACAAGGGCTATCAGATTGCCGGACCGGTCGCGACAGTGGACGACGCCTTTGCTTTGCTGCAGACCGTGCGGCCGGATGTAGCGCTGCTGGACTACAGGCTCGGCGGCTCCACCACCGAGCCTCTGTTGGCGCAGCTGCAGGAGCGCGACATTCCGGTATGCATACTCACCGGCTACGGGCGAGATGCGCTGCCCGAGCGCTATCAGATGTATCCCGTGCTCCAAAAGCCGTTCAGTCTGGGTGAATTGCTCGGCGTACTGCGGCAGCTTTGTGTTGAACCGTCGCATTAGCTGCCACTTGTCTCTTAAACGGACCAAGGTCTTGCGCCCGGCATTCCCGTTGGTTACCGCGCACGCGAAAAGCCAGGCTGATTCGGGCTCCGACTTCTGACCGCTGCCTGGGATGGCGTGATGGAAATGCAGCAGCGTTTCCCAGCTCATCACCAACAAGCTGCCGGCAACGAGGTCCAGATGCAATGCGCGCCTTGTGGGTTTGTGCGTGCTGACGGTCAGAAACCGGATGGCGCCAAACGAGAGCAGCGGATTGGGTGCGCACGGGTAATGTCAGCCAGTTTGTCACTGTGCGGCGCCAAGCTGTCGTGCCGATCGCGGTAGAGATTGAGACCGATGCTGTCCAACGGTGCCTTTGCGATGCTCGTGACCAGCACAACTGCCTCGCGTAGCGCGACCGGCAGCTGCGCATCGCTGGTGCGGGAAACGTGCCCGCAGGCGCGGCACACCGACCTGACGCTCATGCATAATCGAGTCCCGCTTTGCCACTGGATATCGGCACGCAACTGATCAAACCAGCGCGATGCAGCGCCGTCGTCTGCGACCCGGGGCCTGAGCACGATCCGCCCGCGGGCATCGTCCAGCAGCGGTTGCGATTCACCAGCAGGAAGGCTCAGCTGCAGCACGGCGCTTGTTTCCGGCCAAGCGTGGATCGACATATTGCGCTGCGCAGTGCCCAGGCAGCTTGAGTGATCGCGATTGGGGCCTGTGCAAATTTCATTGCACCGATGATCCATTCGCCAGCATGCGCCGTTGCCAGCGTGCGCGCGGCGGCGACTCACTTGCAATCGTGGTTCTCGTAGTGGAGACGACCTGGCCGCATGCGCACGCGGCCAGCAGCGTCGCTGCAACTGCGAGTGTCACCCGCGTGAGCGTGGCGCGGGCAGCGCACCTGCGCATTCAGCGCAGTCGCTGGCGCAGCTTGATGGCATCGAACGGCGCCTTCACCTTGATGTCGTTGTCGAAGTAGCAATAGACGTCGCGCGATTTGCGCCGCGGTGGCGGTTCGCGGCTGATGCGCTGGCTTGCATCACGCGATTGGGAGCCTTTCATCCACGCGCGTATGCGCGTTGCCCAGTCGTCGAGTGCACAGTCCGTGTAGCCGCTCGCGTACAGCTCCTTTTCGCCATGCAGGCGCATGTAGACGAACCCGGCGGTTACATCCTCAAGCTTCGGCCATTTGCTAGCCGCATCGGCAACCACCAAGCCAACGCGGTGCTTGCGCAGCAGTTTTATGAAGGCGGGATCGGCGAAGCTCGCATGCCGGATTTCAACGACGTGGCGCAGGCGGCGATTTTTTCCCGATGCAAGATCGCCGACATGCCTGATGTGATCGTCATGCCGCCGCGCCAATGCGAGCGCGGACGCGCTGTCCCGAGGCAGCATCGACAAAAACGCGGCGAACAGTTCTGGATCGTATGCGAAGCTCGGCGGAAACTGCCACAGGATGGGGCCGAGCTTTTCGCGCAGTTCCAGCACGCCGGAAGCGAAAAAATTTGCCACCGGCTTCTCCACATCACGCAGTCGGCGCACGTGAGTGATGAAGCGTGGTCCTTTCACCGAGAAGACAAAACCGCGCGGAGTGTCCGCGTACCACTTGCGCCAGCTCTCGGGCGGCTGCAGCGCATAGAAAGAGCCGTTGATTTCGATGCTGGTCAGCTGGCGCGAAGCGTAGTGCAGCTCCAGACGCTGCGGCAGATCCGGCGGATAGAACGAGCCGCGCCACGGCGGATAGCGCCAGCCGGAAATGCCAATACGCAGTTTGGCCATGGGCTTTCGTAAATGCGATCAATTGCGGCTGACGCTAATGCTTTGGGCGTCTGCCGATGATGAAGGTAGTGGACGCGCAGATCGCACGCGCGCCGCATTGACGCGTTGGCGTCGCCGTTGGCAGCCAACGCTGGGTCTGATGCGGGTGGGCAATGCAATCATCCGCGCCTGCAGCCATTTGCACCTGCAGCCGGGCATCGCCGATGCCAAATCGTGGGCTGGTAGAACGATCCGGTGCAGGATCTCGCCATGCACGCTCAACGACCCTGCGCCGGCGCGGGCAACAGTATTCAGGTCGCGGGCTGGCACGTGTGGCTTGAGGCTCTACGGTGTCAGGCCAAGGAAACGACTACTGCTCGTGGCGTCGGGCGCCCAGCTTGTGGAGCGGCGGCAAGCGGACGCCCAAGTAACTCGCGTTGGGACCAACCCGCCGCGCATGGCGACCCTCGCGTGAAGTTGATCCCCGAAGCTCACGCGGGCGTCGCGTAAAGATCACTTGCGCTTGTCGCTCCATACGTAATGGTCGACGTTCCACTACCAGCACAAGGGACACCAATCCATGGCTGCCACGAGACCCGCCCAGAGCACGCGCTTCGCATCATTGACGATGGCGCATCCGATCTCCGATCCCCAGCACCAGCCACCAGATCCTGCGCCGCCGACTTTTCCAGAACCTACTGACCCCAACCCGAAGCCACTGGACAACCCCGAGTTGCCGCCGACCAGCCCGCAGGAACCGCCCACCCCGGTGCCGCGCATGTGAGACAGTTGCCGATGACGCGGGCTTTCTGCTCAGCAGGAAGGCCCGCGTCACGCGGCAATCTCATCGTTGCGCCGCGATAGATTGGGCCATCCATGACGTAGCTTCGCGCTACATGCCCTTGGGTCTTGCGGTTTCCGGGACGCCACAGCGATCGTGCCCACACTGACACTGTCCGCTGCGTGGAGCGCCGTCGGTGCCCGCAGAGGCCTGCCGGCAGGCATCACTGCAGTAATCACCGGCTTCGGACACCATGCATTTGCATGCATCGCGAGCGCATGGATGATCGATGGTCATGTTCAATGTCCCTTGGTTCTGGATGATGGGATTCGCCACAGGAATGACGGCGAATTGATGAGCACGCACGCGGAGAGTTCTACGGAAGTAAAGCACGTGCGCACGCGGCGCGGGTATTGGGGTTATTGCATTGACCAGCAACATCGCTGGGACCGGTGTAACCAAGCTTGGCCTGTTCAGGCACAGGCGAAGCCGGCTGTGAGCGTGCGCCTCCTGAACTGAAGAACATGTGTGCGTAGCGTAAACAATCTGAAGCGTTTGTGCGTCAATGCAATCGGAAAATCCGCCGGTCTTGCCATCACCGCCAGATCGTCGCTTTTTGCTCGTGATGCCGCCCAAGCTGTTCAATCACGAGGCTCGGCGCACCACAATCACGGATCTGCCAGCAAGTGGTGGCCGTCGACAGAATGCACATGCCTTTTTAACTCATGGGCAGACAAACTGCGATCTCCGTACTAGGAGCACAGTCAATGTCGCGCATGGATCGAAAAGATTCGAGTCGTTCCGCCTCTAATGAGTCCGCGAGCTGCGATGAAACCCAGGCCGAACGTCAGCGCCGGAAGATCAAGGAAAGCGAGAATCAGGACGAAGCGCTGGGGGAAACGTTCCCCGCCAGCGATCCGGTATCCCCATTCATTCCGGCAAAGGTACCATCGGACGATGCGTGAGCTTGGGTCACGCGCTGGAGTGGCACCGTTGCAGGCCACCCCGAGCTTTCATATGTAGCGCTTGGTGCGAAGCGAGGGTTCGTCCCTCTTGACATGAAACGGCGATGCATTGCCGAAGCGCCGTCAACCGGGCCGTAGTTTGTTACTGCCAAGAGCAGCCTGCGCCGTATAAACGCAATGCCGGCTTTGGAATAGACGTACAGACGGCTTTTTAATCTGCTTTCCGTTGGTCGTAGTGCCTTGGTCATTGCCGACCGCGATTTTTCCAATCCGCGCGCGGCGACTTTGTTCGGGTGCGGTGACGTTGAGAGCGCCTCTGCGCATGCGGCCAGCTTATTTGTAAACCGTATTTTATCTGCGTCAGGATTGATCGCAGAAAGCTCCGCGCAATGGAGGGGTGACAATTTTGAAGCATCTCGTTCGCGTGGAGAAAGCACACTGCGGAACGTCAATGCGGAAAGCCAACGGCGGATCTTGCGGTCGTCCGGCTTGGTCGGGGTGACAGGATTCGAACCTGCGACTTCTACGTCCCGAACGTAGCGCTCTACCAGGCTGAGCTACACCCCGTGGGAGCCGCGTATGTTAATCGGCGCCTGCGGGCTTGGCAACAAGCGGTGGACTGTTTCCCGCCAAATGACGGCGTCGTCGGGGGCATCTGCTAATCTTTGCGGCCGCGGTTGAGGTCGTGCGTTGCGCGATCGACGCTGTCCCGTTCCGCTGCGCGCAAAGAGGATCCCATGGCGCTTACCCCGGCCCGCACCATGCCCGGTGTGCTCGAGTTGTTGCCGCTTGACCAGATTGCGCTGCAGCGCATGCTGGATATCATCCGCCGCAGCTACGAGCGTTTCGGCTTTCTGCCGATCGAGACGCCGGCGATTGAATACGCCGACGTGTTGCTTACCAAAAGCGGTGGGGAAACCGAGCGCCAGGTGTACTTCGTGCAATCCACGGGCGCCCTGGAGCAAGCGGCAAAGAGCGCGTCGGGCGTGCCCGAGCTGGCATTGCGCTTCGATCTCACCGTGCCGCTGGCGCGCTATGTGGCAGAGCACGAGCGTGATTTGAGCTTTCCGTTCCGGCGCTACCAGATGCAGCGGGTGTATCGCGGCGAGCGCGCGCAGCGGGGCCGTTTTCGCGAGTTTTACCAATGCGACATTGACGTGATAGGCAAGGACACGTTGTCCGTGCGCTATGACGCCGAGATTCCGGCGGTGATCTACAGCGTGTTTCGCGATCTCGACATTGGCGCCTTCACCATCCACCTCAACAACCGCAAGCTGATGCGCGGCTACTTTGAAAGTCTGGGCATCGTCGATGGCGCGCAGCAAATGCTGGTGTTGCGCGAGGTGGACAAACTGGACAAACGCGGTTCCGATGCGGTGCGCGCTACGTTGACTGGCGAAGCTTTTGCGCTGGACGCGGCCATTGTGGAAAAAATTCTGGCTTTCGTGCAAATCCGTTCCACTTCCCTGCGCGACGCGCTGGACCAGCTTGATGGCCTGGGCAACGGCGCACCGCTGATGGAGGAGGGACGTGCGGAGTTGCGCGAGGTCTTGCACCTCATCCACGCATTCGGCGTGCCGGAAACGCATTTTGCCTTGAACCTGTCGATTGCGCGTGGCCTGGATTACTACACCGGCACCGTGTACGAAACGACGTTGAACGATCACCCGCAGATCGGCTCGGTGTGTTCGGGCGGCCGCTACGAAAATCTGGCTGGGCAATACACCAGCTCGCATCTGCCTGGCGTCGGCATTTCCATCGGCCTCACTCGCTTGTACTGGCAGTTGCGCGACGCGGGGTTGATCGCCACAGCCAACAGCTCGGTGAAAGTGCTGGTTACGCATATGGATACGGCGCAATTGCCCGCATATCTGGCGCTGGCCGGCGAGCTGCGCGACGCCGGCATTCCCACCGAGGTGGTGCTGGAAAGCGGCAAGCTGGGTAAACAGTTCAAATATGCCGATCGGGCAGGCATCCGCTTCGTGGCTGTGCTCGGCACCACTGAAATTTCCAATGGCACGGTAACGGTCAAGGACTTGCGCCGCGGTGACCAGTTTGAAGTGACACGTGGCGAACTGGTCAAGGTGCTGCGCGTGGAGTTGGAGCAAGCTGCGGCCATGGGCTGAGCGTCATCCTTGATGCGATGTAGATACCGTGAAGGTTGGCCAATGCCCGCGACGCTGCGCAGCATCAACGCGGTTCGCAGTTGCCGAGTTCAGGTCGCCTTGACCGATAACGCGATTCTTTCAGGACATTGCTTGTGAGCGACGCCATTGTTCTAAACGGCAGCAACCTCACCCGTGCGCAGCTGGTGGCGGTGGCGCGTACCGGGGTGCCAGTGGCTCTGGATGAACAGGGCCTGGCACAGGTGCGCAGGGCTGCCGACTTTCTGGCGGACAAAGTGAGCTGTGGTGAACCGACTTATGGCGTCACCACCGGTTTTGGCAGCAATGCCGACAAGCTGCTGGGCGCGCATCGCGTGCGCGACGAGCTGCCCGGTGGCAACACGCAGCCCCATGCGGACGGCACGCTGCTCGAGGAACTGCAGCACAACCTGATCATCACGCACGCTGTGTGCGTCGGCAAACCGCTAAGCGTCGAGGTAGTCCGCGCGATGCTGGTGATCCGCATCAACACGCTGATGCGCGGTCACTCGGGCATTCGTGTAAGCACGTTGCAGGCATTGGCAGCGTTGCTCAATGCCGGCATTGTGCCGGTGGTGCCGGAGAAGGGTTCGGTTGGTGCCAGTGGCGATCTTGCGCCTTTGTCCCATCTGGCTATTGTTCTGCTCGGCGGCGGCGAGGCGTTTTATCAGGGCGAGCGTTTGCCCGGCGCCGAGGTGCTCAAGCGTGCAGGCCTTGCGCCGGTGCGGCTCTCGTTCAAGGAAGGCCTGGCACTCAACAACGGTACGGCGCAGATGTTGGCGATGTCCGCGTTGGCGCTGGACGCGATGGAGCGCCTGCTGGCGACCGCCGACCTCGCTGCGGCGATGACCCTGGATGCGTTTGCCGGACGCAGCGGCGCCCTGCGCGCGGACGTGCATGCTCTGCGACCACATCCCGGGCAGGTGACGACGGCGGCGCATGTGCGTGACCTGCTCGCCGGGTCCACTTTGCTGGACATTCCCTATCACCTGGTGCCGCGCTTCAAGCCGTGGACGGCGGCAGCGTGGACCGAGGCCGACGATCAGGCACTCAGTTTCGACATTGGCTGGGACTGGGTGCCGGCGACGCAG
Source organism: Lysobacterales bacterium (assembly GCA_038242205.1). Taxonomy (GTDB): domain Bacteria; phylum Pseudomonadota; class Gammaproteobacteria; order Xanthomonadales; family Rhodanobacteraceae; genus Rhodanobacter. The sequence goes on along the minus strand of JBBSSI010000002.1, from coordinate 73,436 downwards.
CGGCATGGTCGCGAGGCGTTCTATAGGCGTTTCATGCCGTTCAAGGGCGGCAAGAAGCACCAGCCACAGGACGCCTACAGCCTGCGCTGCATGCCACAGGTCCACGGCGCGGTGCGCGATGCGTGGATGCAGGCGTGCCGCGTCATCGATATCGAATTGAACGCGGTCACCGACAACCCGCTGGTCTTTCCGGAAAATGCGGACGAGCCGTTCATCGAGGATCAGGTGATCTCGGCGGGCCACTTCCACGGCATGCCACTGGCGTTGGTGATGAGCTACGTCAAGGCGGCAATTCCGGTGCTGGCGTCGATCTCGGAACGGCGTTTGAACAAGCTGGTGGACCCGGCGACGAACGATGGCTTGCCGGCGTTTCTCACCGGCAATGAGGACGGCACCGATTCCGGCTTCATGATCGTGCAGTACACCGCCGCTGCGCTGGTCAACGACCTGGCCACGCGCGCACATCCCGCCTGCGTTTACTCCATACCAACCAGCGCGAACGCCGAGGACCACGTCTCGATGGGCGCGAACGAAGCACGCCAGGTGTTGGAGATGACCGAGGATCTGGGACACGTGTTGGCACTGGAGCTGTATACGGCGGCGCAGGCGCTGGACTACCGCGAGACGATGTTGAACGCGGCACATCGACTGGCGCAGCGCGGCGGCTGGCAGGCGCTGGCGGCAAAGGTCGACAACGCGCCCGGCGAAGACCATCCACACCATGCCCAGTTTGTCAGCGAGGTGCAGCAACTTGCAGCGGCGCTCGCTGATGCCGGCGATTTTCACGCCGGTGCCAGCGTGCGCGCCGCACACGCGCTGTTGCGCGACAAGGTGGCGTTCCTGCACCGCGATCGCGCACTTGACGGCGACGTCCGTGCGGTCTGCGCGCTGGTTGAAAACAACGCGTTTGTGCAGTAACAAGCTGGCTGAAGTTGATTCCAGGAGTAGCAACGTGAGCCTGATCCAGACCCCCGTGTCGTATGGCGAGTTGATCGACAAGATCACCATCCTGGAAATCAAGTCGCGGCGCATGACTGATGCGCCCAAACTTGTGAACGTGCGCAATGAACTCGAGCTGCTCAACACGATCTGGGCCGACAATTGTGTTGCACAAATCGACATTGCCCACGAACGCGCGCAGCTGCTGGGCGTGAACGAAGCGCTCTGGGATATCGAGGACGCGATACGCAGGAAAGAGCGCGCGCAGGCTTTTGATCAGGAGTTCATTGAACTGGCGCGCTCGGTGTATTTCCGCAACGACGAACGTGCAGCGTTCAAGCGCGAGATCAACCGCAAGCTCGGGTCCGAGCTGGTCGAGGAAAAGTCGTACCTGGACTATCGCGCGCCGTAGCGCCTGGTGATCCGCCGATCACGGTGCGTCGCACCTGTGCACCCATGCGCGACCAAACTAACGAGTGACTTTCTCAGCCTATCCCGAGGTCTCGGGCAGCCGCTTCGTATCGGTCAACAACGGCGTCGACGCTGATCAGGTCCATGACGCCGGGTTTCTCGATCTTTGTGCCCCACGGCAATTGGATCGCATTTTTGTGGAAATATTTTCGCGCGGCCGCGTCGTACTCGTTCACGCACCAGCGCCGGTCGGAGTAGGGGCCGGAGCGATCCGGGTTGCTTGCCGCGTGCAGGCCCAGCACGCGCGTGCCTACGGCATTGGCCATGTGCATCGGTCCGGAGTCCGGAGTCAAGACGAGTTGCGCGCGGCTGAGCAGAGCGAGGAGTTTTTTAAGCGTGTCCTTGCCGCTGAGATCGAGCGGCGAGTGTTTGCACGCGGCCAGCACGGCGTCGGCCAGCGCACGTTCGCCCGGCGCTGGCCCGCCCACCAGCACCACGCGCCAGCCCCGCGCAGCGGCGTGATCCATGACCGCGGCGTAGCGTTCAGGCCGCCAGTTACGCAGGATGTGGCTTGCGCTGGGGCTGACCATCAGCGTGGGCACAGAGCCGGGCAACTGAGCGGTAGCCCATGCGCGTTCAGCATCCGGGATGGGGATATCCCAACGCACCTGCGTTTGCTGCAAGCCCAGCGGTTCGCAGAAACTGCCGATGGCGTCCAGGACGTGCTGACCGCTGCGCGCCTGGATCCGTTCGTTGATAACCAGGCTGTGCAAGTCTTTTGCGCGTGCGCGGTCGTAACCGATGCGTCGCTCGGCGCGGATGCCGACACTCAGCAGGTTCGCCCGCAGCGCCACCTGCATGTGCAGCAGCGCATCGAATCGACGTCCGCGCAATGCCTCGTGCGCGGCACGCATGCCGGCCCAGCCGGCCGACTTGTCCATCGTCACAAATTCGACGCCCGGCAGGTCGCCGACCAGCTTGCGTTCCGGCTTGCCGATCACCCACGTCAAGCTGGTATCCGGCCACGCGGATTGCAGCGTGCGCAGCAGCGGCACGACGTGGGTAACGTCGCCGATGGCGGACGTGCGCAGCAGGCAAATCGAGGCGGGTCGGGTCACAGGTGGTTAGAATCCACGGACGGCACGGGCTGGCAGCGGATCGCATGATGCAGGAACAAAGCTACAGCGAAGCCGCGAGCGCCATTGTGTTCGATGCTGCGTTGAGTGACCAGGTTGGAATCGACTGGTTTGCTCCGGCTTACTGGCGTGCGCGCAATGCTTTGAAACCGTTGGCAGGGGGCCGTGCCGGGGTAGCGGTGATCGACACCCCCGCCGGGGAATGCGTGTTGCGCCACTACCATCGTGGCGGATTGGTTGCGCGCCTGCTGGTCGATCGCTATCTGTGGCTCGGCGCTGCCCGCACGCGCAGTTTTGCCGAGTTTCATCTGCTTGAGCACGCAGCGCGGCTTGGTTTGCCGGGGCCGCTCCCGGTGGCGGCACGCTATGTGCGCCACGGAGTGTTCTACACGGCCGACCTGATTACCCTGCGCATTCCGCGCGCGCGCACCCTCGCCCAGTGCCTGGCCGATGGCACGCTGGACACAGCCATGGCGGGCAATGTGGGCGGAGTTATTGCGCGGTTTCATCGGGCAGGTTTCTGGCATGCTGATTTGAATGCGCACAATATCCTGTTGAACGATGCCGGAGCTCACGTTATCGATTTTGATCACGGTCGCCTGCGTGCACCTGCGCTGGGCTGGCGGCAAGGCAACCTGCGGCGACTGCACCGCTCCGTGTTGAAAGTTGGCGCCGCAAGCGGTGGCGATGCAGCTAATGCAGCGAATTTCTGGCAACCATTGCTGGATGGCTACAGCCGGGTATGGAGTGTATGAGCTGGAATCTGCGTTTTCTCGGCGTGGGGGCGGCACATGCGGTCGCCCTGGGCGTTTCTGCTGCCGTGCTGGAGTGCGATGACACGCCGCTGCTCCTGGTGGACTGCGGACCGGGCACGCTGGACCGATATCTTGAGGTCTACGGCGTTCCCCCGACGGCGCTGTTCATCACGCACACGCATCTGGACCATGTCGGCGACCTGGAATTGTTGTTTGCGCGCCTGTGGTTTGACCCACAGCTGCGCGGTCACACCAAGGTCTTTGCGCATGCGGCGTTGGTGCCCTGGCTGCAAACGCGCGTGGCGGATTATCCCGGCGTCCTGGCGGAGGGCGGAGTGAACTTCTGGCAGGCGTTCCAGTTGCTGCCTTGCACGCGCGGATTCTGGCTGGACGACCGCTGGTTTGACGTGTTTGCCACGCGCCACCATCGGCCGGGGACCTCCTATGGTCTTTCGCTGCAAGGCTGCGTGGTTTACACCGGTGACACCCGGCCCATTCCCGAAGTGCTGGCCGAGTACGCGGCGCACGACGAACTGATTGCGCACGATTGCAGTCTGCCGGGCAATCCATCGCATACCGGAGTGGATGATCTTGGGCGCGAGTACCCCTCGGAGCTGCGCGCACGATTGTGTCTGTACCACTACGGGAGCGTGGCTGACGGTGCGGCGATGGCGGCGCAAGGCTTTCGTGTCGTGCAACCGGGTGAGCGCATCGCGCTGCCGTCGCCGGCACCGCCGCTGCCGAGCGCGGGCTGAGTTTGCCGATTGCGCGCTTGCCTGGGTCTGGAGGTGCGGCTATTCTTCCGCTTCTTTGTCGGGCGTAACCGAAAGCGCAGTCGGTTCGCCTGAAGCGGCGATTCGGCAAACTATTTCGCCAGGCGCCAATGAAGAGTTTGCGTGCGGAGAGGTGTCCGAGTGGTTGAAGGAGCACGCCTGGAAAGTGTGTATAGGGTTAAACCTATCGCGGGTTCGAATCCCGCTCTCTCCGCCAATTGATCATGACGCGACCATTCAGCTGTCGCCCCAGGTATGTGTAGTGACGTCTATGGTGGCCCCGTCGGTCCCCCCGCGACGATAGTTCGTAAACTCCGCCAGGTCCGGAAGGAAGCAACGGTAGCGAATGATTCGGGTGCCGGGGTGTGGCTGGCGGGGCCGCCACCCTTTTTGGGCTTTGCGCATGAGCGTCGCGGCTGTCGCCATCGCGCTACAGTGCGTGTTGCTGCGCGCAGCGCGGATGCCGCTGGCTGACTTGCACGGTGTGACTTGGCACAATCGACGTTCGCCCCAAGATTGAGAAGCTCTGCTCATGGCAATTCAACAGCCTGCGTCGCGCGTTCGGGCGCGGATTATTTGCGCAACAGCCGGAGGTATCACTTGATCACGTGGCGACCCGCATCATGCTTTTCCCGGTTCTGCCGTCGGCAAACTTTGCCCGGCGCAACGAGCCGCAACGCCACGGGCGGGCTCTGACGCATGTCGTATCAAGTGCTCGCGCGCAAATGGCGCCCCCGCAAGTTTTCCGAACTGGTTGGCCAGGAGCACGTGGTGCGCGCGCTGACCAATGCGCTGGACAGCGGCCGCATGCATCACGCCTACCTGTTCACCGGCACGCGTGGCGTGGGCAAGACCACCATTGCGCGCATCTTTGCCAAATCGCTGAACTGCGAACGTGGCCAGTCGGCCGAGCCGTGCGGTGAGTGTTCGGTATGCACGTCGGTGGACGAAGGGCGTTTCGTGGATTTGCTGGAGATTGACGCGGCCAGCAACACGGGCGTGGACGACGTGCGCGAGGTCATCGAGAACGCGCAGTACGCACCTTCGCGCGGGCGCTTCAAGGTGTACCTGGTCGATGAGGTGCACATGCTGTCCAAGAACGCGTTCAACGCGCTGCTGAAGACGCTGGAAGAACCGCCGCCGCACGTAAAGTTTCTGCTCGCCACTACTGACCCGCAGAAATTGCCGGTGACGGTGCTGTCGCGCTGCCTGAAGTTCAATTTGAAGCGCCTGCTGCCGGCGCAGATCGCCGGGCAGATACGCCACATTCTGGGCGCCGAAAGCATCGGCTTTGACGAAGATGCGATTGCCGAGCTGGCGCGCGCTGCTGACGGTTCGTTGCGTGACGGCTTGTCCTTGCTGGACCAGGCGATCGCTTATGGTGCCGGTGCCGTGCGTGGCGATGATGTGCGCGCCATGCTCGGTAGCGTTGCGCGTGCGCAGGTGCTCGGTGTGGTGGTTGCCGTGGTCGCCGGGGATGGCGCGCAGCTGCTGGACGCATGTGCGCATATCGCCTCGTATGCACCGGACTTTGGCGGCGTGCTGGATGATCTCGCCAGCGCGCTGCATCAAGTGCAGTTGCTGCAGCTGATTGAAGGCTATCAACCGCCTGATGGAGTGGATGACGATCATGCGCTGGCTGCTCTGGCCGGGCAGATGGCGGCGGAAGATGTTCAGCTGTACTACCAGATTGCCATTGCCGGACGGCGTGACCTGACGCTGGCGCCAGATGCGCGTACTGGCTTCGAGATGACGTTGTTGCGGATGCTGGCGTTTCGTCCCGACAGTGGTGCGGCAACCTCCGCGCGCGCGCAATCGAAGCCGGCCAACGCTGGGTTGCCTGCTGCCAAGCCGATGACGCCTGCAGCCGCCGTGGTTCCAGCACACAGCGCAAACCAGCAACCTGCGCCGCAAGCAATGAAGGCGGTACCGGAGCCGACTGCTTCCGTGCCTGTGCCGATACCGTCACCAGCAGACAAGGCGCAGCCAGCCGCGCCGCGTGATGCCGACGCGCTGCCAGATTGGGATGCTTTGCTCGCCCGCGCCGCGTTGCGCGGTCCTTTGGGGATGCTGGCGCAGAATGCCGTGCTGCGCTCGCGCGAAGGTCAGACGCTGGTACTTGCAGTGCAACCAGTGCATCTGCACATGGCCGTGGAGCCGATGGTCAGCCAGATGGAAGAACACATCAGCCGTGCGCTGGGCGAACCGGTGCGCCTGCGCTTCATCGCGGTCAGCAACCCGGCTGCTGCGGTGCGAACGCCCGCGGCGCGCGCTGCGCAGGCCCAGGACGCTGCGCAGGCGAACGCAGAGGCCGCGATCGCCGGCGATCCACTGGTGCATGCGTTGCAGCGCGAGTTCGGCGCGCGCATCGTGCCGCAGTCAATCAAACCTTTGGCCAACGAATCGGGAGCCGCGTGATGAAAGGACAAATTGGGCAGTTGATGCAGCAGGCGCAGCGCATGCAGGAAGACATGCAGCGCGCGCAGGAGGAGATTGCCAAGCTTGAGGTTACCGGCAGCGCTGGCGGCGGGCTGGTAAGCGTGGTGATGACAGGTGCACATGAAGTGCGCCGGGTACAGATCGATCGGCAGACATTTTCCGACGATCCGGAGATGGCTGAGGATCTGGTGGCCGCTGCGATCAACGACGCGGTCAACAAGGTTGCCGCCGTGAGCAAGGATCGCCTGGGCGGCGTCACCGCCGGCATGAACCTGCCGGCCGGCTTCAAGATGCCGTTTTGATCATGGCGTGCCGCGACCTGGAAAATTGTCGGCCACCAACCGATTGCCTTTGGCGAGAACGTGATCGGACTCGAGCGCGCGGCGCCGCGCACGGTCGCTCTGCAGATGCGGCATGAGCGGTTCCGCACTTCTGGACAAGCTCATCGAGACGCTGCGCTGTCTGCCGGGCGTTGGCGGCAAGAGCGCGCAGCGCATGGCATTCCATCTGCTGGAACGGGATCGTGATCGTGGTTTGCAACTTGCCGATGCGTTGCATCAGGCGATGCAGCGGATTGGTCGCTGCCAGCGCTGTCGCAATTTCAGCGAAGAGGCGCTGTGCACCGTCTGCGCAAACGGCAGCAGGGACCAGCACACCTTGTGCGTGGTGGAAACTCCGACCGAGCTGGCTGCGATCGAGCAGGCAACGGGATTCCGTGGACAGTACTTCGTGTTGATGGGCCACCTGTCGCCGCTTGACGGTCTGGGTCCGGAAGAACTTGGTTTGCCGCAGCTCGCCGCGCGCCTGGGCGAGGGCGAAATCGAGGAGATGATCGTCGCCACCAACCCCACCGTCGAGGGTGAGGCCACGGCGCATTACCTGGCCCAGCTTGCACGCGCGGGCGGCGTACGTCCTACGCGGCTGGCGCACGGTGTGCCGCTGGGCGGCGAGCTTGAGTACGTTGACCGCAGCACGCTGGCGCACGCATTTGGTGAGCGTCAGCTGCTGGAATGATTGGCCATACGGGAGTGCATCATGAGTGACACCATTTTCAGCAAGATCATCCGCCGCGAGCTGCCGGCCGATATTGTTTATGAAGACGATGAGGTGCTTGGCTTCAGCGACGTGAATCCCCAGGCGCCGGTGCACGTGTTGTTCATCCCGAAGGTGCCGATGCCGACATTGAACGATGCCACGCCGGCAGATGCCGCGCTGCTCGGCAAATTGCTGTTGGCGGCCACCAGTCATGCCCGCAAGCTCGGCTTGGCCGAGCGCGGCTATCGCGTGGTGATCAACTGCAACGAGGATGGCGGGCAGACGGTATATCACCTGCACATGCATCTTCTGGCCGGGCGCCGCTTGCATTGGCCGCCGGGCTGAGTTGACGCGCGCTTGGTGATGGCCTGAACAACAACGCCGGCTGTGTGCCGGCGTTGCAGTTAACCTGAGCTGGCGCCTGCTGGATTACTTCCCAGCCGGCGGCGGCATCGGTGCCGGCGGCGGACGTACCACGATCACCCGCGGACGGTTCCAGTACGGACTTCCCCACGGGCTGCCCCACGGACTTCCCCAGTACGGGCCGAATCCGGCACCCCAGAACGGGTCGTAATAGCCTGGTGGGTAGCGTTGGACCGGAACGCGTTTGGGCCACAGATAAACCACATCGGCTTCCACCCGCGGGTAGGCATAAACGTATTCCCCGACTTTTTCAGATACGGTGCCATGCAGCGTGCCGGTGACCGTCAGTTCGCGGCCGCGCACAAATACCTCGGGGTCATAGAAACCGGCGCGGCAGGCGACGAAGCGTCCTTCACTTTCGCCAGAGTTGCGCATGGTCGGTCGCGCCTGCGCATCCAGCGGGCGGGACAAAAGGTAAAAGCACGTTTGCTGCGGGCCAGGTTCAGTCTTGATGATCTCGCCACCCCAGCGCACCGGCGTCCCGCCGCCATTGCCTTGTTGCGCACTGGCCGAAGAGACGTTGGCATACGTGCCTTGCAGTGGTTGCGGAATGGTCGCGCAGCCACCAACCAGAGCCAAGGCGCCAACCAGCGCAAGTGGACGGTACATGGACATGGTGGTTCCTCCATCAGGGGCAGCGGCGTGATACCACTACGATCTGCCTATTTGACCACGCGCGCTGCGTGGAAATCGTGTACGGCGCGACGGAATGCGCGCAACGGTTCAGGCGGCGGTTCGTCTTGGGCGTAGCGCAGCAGCAGATAAGCGTTCATCAACTGCGCCAGTGTGGCGCGCTGCGCGGGCAGGGCACGGGCAGCGCGTGCCAGGTAATGCTGCGGTCCCTCGCCGCGGCGACGCACAATGCCACGTCGAGCCAGCTTGTGTTCCAGCGCGCGAAAGGTTTCGCGCAATACATCGCGGCGCTGCCGCCGCCACAGCGCCCAAGCCATGCCCACTCCCATGAACAGGGCGCTGCTGATGCCGATGAGTATGCCCAGCATGCGCGTGTCCGTGTCGCGCACGCCAAAGGCTGTGAGCAGACCGCGTTGGCGTAGCGCATCGAAGCCCACTACGCCCTGTGTCCACCAGCGGTTCGCGATGTCCCACTGATTGCGCATGCCCTGCAACCAGTCGTTGTGATACCAACCGCGCTCGTCGCCGATTGCCGCGGCGGCGCCGCGCGTCACCCGCTCCGGGCGAACTGCAGCGGTGGGATCGATGCGTACCCAACCTCGTCCGGCCAGCCACACCTCAGTCCACGCATGGGCGTCGGAGTTGCGCACCAACAGGTAATTTCCCAGCTTGTTCCAGTAACCGCCCTGATAGCCGGTGACCACGCGCGCGGGTATCCCGGCGCTGCGCATCAATATGGTGAACGATGACGCATAGTGCTCGCAGAAGCCTTCGCGGGTGTTGAACAGGAAATCATCCACGGCGTTGCGTCCCAGCGGCGCAGGTGACAGCGTGTATCCAAAGCCGCCATCGTGCAGCAAGTTCAGGCCTGCGTTGACGATCGCCGCGTCGTTCGCGCCGTATTTTTTGCGCCAGTCACCAGCCAGCGCCCGGGTGCGCGGGTTGAAGCCTGCTGGTAGCTGCAGCCCCATTTGCCGCGTAAGCTCGTCCGATTCCACCTGCAGGCGATAACGCAATGCCGATCGCAGGTTGTAGCTATAGGGCGTAGTCACTGGTTTGTCGGCAAGCACTTCATGATCGACGCGCAAGCGCGCATTCTCTGGAGCGTTCAGCGGCACATCCAGCGCCGGCAGCACCCTTTGCTCGCTTGGCTCCAGCGTGATTCGGTAATCGACCGTACTGGCGACGTCGATCGAAGCGGGGGTCTTGGCGTTGCCCCGGGCCGGCGCCCGCTGCCATTGCCGACCGTCGTAGTTCCACATCACATAGGCGCGGAAATAGCGCAAGTCTGGAGGTGGCGGCACGCCGTCAAAACTGACCCGCAACGCTGGACTGTCATCGGTGAGCAGTTCGGTGAAATTACCCGGAGACATGGTCTCGCTCAGGCCGGTCCGCGCCTGGCTCGGCGAGGGAGCACCCCATAACGGCGAGCTCAATCGTGGTACCAGCACGAACGCGAGCAGCGTCAGCGGCAAAGCGGTGACCAGCAGCAGCAACCCCGGCAGCAGCGCGCGACGCAGCGGACTCGGCGCCTGCGCTGGCTCCAGCGCGCGCAGCGTGGCCAGGGCCGGCAGCAGGCTCAGCGCAACGACGACCGTAGTCACCATGGCCTGACTGAACAACAGCGCCGCCATCAATGCGAAGCAGGCAAACCCGACGCTCACTCGGACATCGCGCGCGGTTTCGGTTTCAAGCAGCTTGAGTACCAGCAACCCAACGCCCAACGCGGTGCCGGGCTCACGTCCAAAAATGCTGCCGTAGAAACCGATGACCGCAAGCGTCAGCAGCACCAACAGGGGCAGCTTGATCCAGCGCGCGACGGTGCCTGCGTGCCGGCGACGCTGCCACCACCGCGCGCCCAGCAGCAGGGCAAGCGCAACGCTGAGCCACCATGGCAAATGCCTGGCGTGAACACCCAGCACCATGACCGTGGTGATGCTCAAGAGGTCCAGCGTGCGGATGTCGACAGGCGCGCTGGTTGCGCCGCTTGCAGCGCTGCTCATGGCATCTGTGCCAGCGCGTTCATGCAGTGCACGTAATGCAATGGACCGCTGCCCAGTGGCACTGCATTGTCGGGCAACCATAGGCTGTAACTGTGGCGCTGGGCCTGCGCTTCGCCGAGCCAGCGCGCGAGGCGAGAAATGCGCATCTCGTTGTCCAGCCCGCGTATTTCGCGCCAGTCAAGCTGCCATTGCGGCTGGCTCTGCGGTTGAGCAAAGTCTTTCACCAGCAAGCTTTCGTGATGCGCACTGATCTTCCAGGCGATGTGGCGCTGCGGGTCACCAGCGCGGTAATCGCGAAAAGTGGTCAGCTCGTCGCCCGCGCGTCGTCGGGTTTGCTGCGCGTTGCTTTCCGGCGTGCGTGGCACCGGTCCGAAGGGTTCGGCGCGTGGCCACACCAATATTTGATTCTCCGGGCGCAACCAGCTCCAGGCGCGAAACAATCCCAGCGGCCAGGTTGTCCACACGCGCAAGCGCGGCATCGGCTGCCATCCGCGTTGCGCGGTAGGCAGCAAAATCGTGATGCGCGCCGTGCCATCAGTCGCGGTCGAGAACGCGACACGTGTGTCAGTCGTGTCCACCCGCACCGCGTTGCGCGCGCGCTCCGATTCAAACAGCAAGCTGACTTCGATCGGGTCTCCGGCCGTGGCGTGCCCGTTCTGCAGACGGCTGAGACGCAAGCCGTTGAGGTTGCGAAATGTCATGAGCATGCTGCTGGCGCTGGCGGCGCTGAGCAGGCAGGTCAGCAGCAGGGCGGCATTGTTGGCGTAATTGAGCGCGCCAATCAGCATGACCAGCAGCAAGGCTGCAAAGCCGACCCCAAAACCGGTGGGAACGATATAGATGCGCCGACGGTGCAATTCGACCGGCAGGCTTTCCATGCGCCGGTAGCGTGTCAGCGCTGGCAGACGGCGCTCGCCCCATTCGGCCAGGCGCTGCGACAAGGCACGCATCAGTCCACCGCAACCTCGGCCAGCAGTTGTCGCGCCAGGGTGTCGCCACTGGCGCCCCGCGACGGCACCAGACGGTGCGCCGCCAGGGACACGAACAGCGCCTGGATGTCTTCGGGCAGCACATGCGTGCGCCCGCTGAGCAGCGCCCACGCCCGCGCGGCGCTGAGAAGAGCCAGGCCCGCTCGTGGCGACAATCCCACGCGGATTTCCTGATGCCTGCGACTTGCGCCAAGCAGATTCTGCAGATAATCCAGCAGTGCGCTGCTGGCGGTAATGGCATGAACTTGCTGTTGCAGAGCAAGCAAGGCGGCGCCGTCCAGTTGCGGCGTCAGCTGCGCAAGAAGATCACGACGGTCGCTGCCAGTGAGCAGCGCGCGTTCGGCAACGGCGTCCGGATAATCCAGCGACAGGCGCAGCATGAACCGATCAAGCTGCGAGTCCGGCAGCGGAAACGTACCGTTGAGATCCAGCGGATTTTGCGTAGCCACCACGAAGAACGGCTGCGCCAGGGACTGGCTGTGGCCATCTACGGTGACCTGCGCCTCGCCCATGGCCTCCAGCAGCGCACTCTGCGTTTTCGGACTGGCCCGATTGATCTCGTCCGCCAGCAGCAGCCCGGTGAAGATCGGTCCTGGATGGAAGCGGAACTGTGCGGTCTCGCGCTCGTACACGCTCACGCCAATGATGTCCGAGGGCAGCAGGTCGCTGGTGAACTGCACGCGCTGAAAGTCCAGCGCGAACGTGGCCGCAACCGCGTGTGCCAAAGTCGTCTTGCCAACCCCGGGTATGTCTTCCAGCAGCAAGTGGCCACCGGCGAGGAGGCAGGCAAAGGCGCGCTTCACCTGCGCCGGCTTGCCCAGCAACACCTGGTTGACCTGGGTCATTGCGGCATGCAGCCGCTGCAGCAGGGTCTGGTCGGGTTGCGTGGTCATGGCGGACATTGGTTTCAGTGATTTTCGGAAGACGGGACGAGATGCGAATCGACCTTCAAGTGTAGTGCGCGCTCAGTGCGAGCGCAGGCCGCGCAGAAGACCTTGCCACGTTTGAGCGGTCGCTTCACGGAAGTACGGCACACCACAGCATGTCGGCCCGGAAACGGAGCAAGGCAACGCAAATGCCGATGACCTGCGGGCCAGCATGCGGACTGCGGCGAGGGTATCCCGATCGGGCAAAACGCGCCTCGCAGATCATGGCGTCTGCAGGCCACACGCTCGCAGGATGCGGGCCAGCGCGATGAGCGGCAAGCCAATGAGTGCCGTCGGGTCCTGCGTTTCAATGCGCGAAAACAACGCAATGCCCAGCCCTTCGCATTTGAAGCTGCCGGAGCAATCCAATGGTTGCTCGCGGTCTATATAGCGCTGAATCTCGGCATCCTGCAGATCGCGAAAATGTACCGTTGTATGGTCGGTGTGCATGTACGCCTGGCCGTTGCGCGTATCCCGAACGCAGACGGCCGTATGGAACATCACTGCGTGGCCGGAGCTTGCGCGCAGTTGTGCGTGCGCAAGCTCGTCGCTACCGGGCTTGTGCAGGATGCTTCCGCCCAGATCGGCCACCTGATCGGCGCCGATGACCAACGCATCATGCTGTCCGGTGGTGGCCGCTTGCGCTTTGGCTTCAGCCAGCCGCAGGGCTCGTGTAGACGCTATTTCGCCGGCAAGTTCATGCTCATCCACGCCGGCCGCACATTGAATGAAATCGATACCGAGACGGCGCAGCAGATCGGCGCGATAGCGCGACGTCGAAGCCAGGACCAGACGCGGCACGGTGTCGATCATGAGGGGTGATCCTGGCGGATATGCTCGCGCATGGCCCGGTCTACCGCGCTCTGCGCCTGCGCCAGGGCCAACAGCAACGGCTGCAGTTGCGCTCGGACGTGACGCATCGAAGCGGAGGCTGCAGCAAATTCACTGGAGCTGGCTTGCGCAGAGCGATCGCGAATCCACAAGCGCTGCTGCAACAGTGCGCGCAAGCCGACGTCAACAGCATGCCGCGCGTCTTTTTCGCTGGGCGCGGGTGAGTCCGGGTTGACTGACATCACGGCATGCGCCTGTGCCAGGTTGTTTCGACACGTCTTGAGGTCGCGCTCCAGGGCATCGGCCAGATCCAGCAAGTTCTGCACACGAGCTGTGTGCAAAGCCTGTCGTCGTCGCTGCCAGAGTGCTGCACCAAGTGCGCTCAGCAAAACCAGCAGCAGCGTGCTGACCACGGGCAGCAGATAGACGTTCACAGGCAATCGGCTCGGGCAACGGATGCGGCAACTATATTTCACTCTGCCGCGAGCGCAGCCATGGCCACCGAATGTCTGCCTCGCCATGGGGTGTAAACGACGCGGTGGTTGACTTGCGCAGCGCACAAACATAACATTCCGCGATTATGTCTGGGACATCGCCAGAGTCTGTCGACGTTTGGCGCATGGTTTCGGCGCGGCGTTCGTTCGCAGGTAGCTTGCCGGTTGCCAGCCTGGGGCGCCTGTGTGAAGCGCTGGTCGATGCGTCTGGAAGCGTACAATTTTCTCTCGACTTTGGCCGCGACAGCCTGCAGGCAAGCTACGTCGAGGTGCGCGCGGAAACGTCGCTGACCATGACGTGCCAGCGCACTCTTGAACCGTTTGATTTGCTGGTAGCGATCAAAACCCGGCTGGGCTTGATCCGGCTCGAGAGTGAGGAGGCAGGTTTGCCCCCGGATTGCGAGCCGTTGCTGGTGCCGGCGGATGGCCGCCTTAATCCGGCTGACATCATTGAGGACGAATTGTTGTTGGCGTTGCCGCTGGTGGCGATCAATCCGGACAGCAGCTTGCCCGATGTGACAACCCCGCCGGACGTCGCCGGCGACGAAGAAAAAGTAAATCCGTTCGCGGTTTTGCGTGAACTGAAACAGAAGTAGCCGTTGCACACATCAAGTTCCGGTTTGCGTCAGCCGACGCAGGCCATTATTTCCAATCATGAAGTTTTCGCCGGAGTATCACCATGGCTGTTGCCAAGAGCCGTCGCACCCCATCTACCCGTGGCATGCGCCGCGCGCATGACTCGCTCACGACCGCGCAGCTGTCCACAGATCCGACCAGTGGCGAGGTGCACTTGCGCCACCATGTCACCAAGGATGGCTACTACCGTGGCAAGAAAGTGCTGGAAACCAAGAGCGCAGTAACGGTCGACGATTGACTGCATCTGCCGCGCGCTGACCGGTTGCGTCACTGGACTGGTTTGCACCGCAGCTGCGTTGGGGTGGCCTGGGTAATCATGCAAAGCGGCGCGGCGACGCGCCGTTTCGCATTTTGCGGCGGTCTCCTGCATGGTGGTGGCATGGTACAAAGGCTGACAAATCAAACCCGTGTTCTTGTTGGTGGATAGCGCAATGCCCTCGATTTACGCTCGAATCATGGCCACTGGCAGCGCGCTGCCGGAACGCGTGGTCAGCAATGCCGAACTGGAAAAGCTGGTTGACACCACGGATGAGTGGATTCGTTCGCGCACGGGCATCCGCCAGCGGCACATTGCCGCCGACGGTCAGACCACGGGGGACCTGGCCTTTGAAGCGGCACAAAATGCGATGGCGGCGGCGGGAGTCAAAGCCTCCGAGCTGGACTTGATCATCCTGGGCACTACCACGCCGGATATCATCTTTCCATCCACTGCATGCCTCATTCAGCATCGCCTTGGCGCCAACGGCTGCGCTGCGTTTGACGTCAACGCAGCGTGCTCGGGTTTCGTTTATGCACTGGGCATAGCAGACAAGTTCATCCGCAGCGGACAGTCGGGCAAGGTATTGGTGGTAGGCGCGGAGACGTTGACCCGGATGGTGGATTGGAAGGAACGCGAAACTTGCGTGTTGTTCGGCGATGGTGCGGGCGCGGTGGTGCTGGAGGCAGTCAGCGAACCTGGAATCTACGCCACGTGCCTGCATGCCGACGGCGGCTACAAGCACTTGCTCTACAACCCGGTTGGCGTGTCCGCAGGGTTTGCTGACGCGCCCAATCATGGCGTGCGCATCCACATGTCCGGTCGCGAGGTCTTCAAGATGGCCGTGAAGACGCTCGATGCGCTGGTTGGTGAGACGCTGACCGCCGCCGGCATGCAGGAGTCGCAGATAGACTGGCTGATCCCGCATCAGGCCAATCTGCGCATCATCGAGGCGACCGCCAAACGCTTGAGCATGCCGATGGAGCGCGTGATCGTGACGGTGGACAAGCACGCCAACACTTCCTCTGGTTCCGTACCGCTGGCGCTGGACTATGCGGTGCGCTCGGGCAAGGTGCAGCGCGGGCAGAATCTGCTGCTCGAAGCGTTTGGCGGCGGCTTTACCTGGGCATCGGCGCTGTTGCGCTACTGAATGCGGGCGCCTGCTCGCGACCCTGCGTCCGCGAACGCTTGCAGGCGCCGCCCGCAGATCGCAGCGCAAGAATCGTGCGAGCCTGACATGATGGCTTTCTTGTTTTTCCGGATGGGTCATTCATGAGTTCACCTGCAGCGGCGTTGGCATTTGTATTCCCTGGGCAGGGCGCCCAATCGGTGGGCATGCTGGCTGAGCTGGCGTCGGCGCACTCCGTCGTCAAAGCTACATTCGACGAGGCCGCGCAAGGCGCGAGCGCCGATTTATGGCAGCTGAGCCAGCACGGCCCGGCCGCTGAACTTGATCTCACGGAAATCACGCAACCAGCTCTGCTTGCCGCCAGCGTAGCCGTGTGGCGCGTCTGGCAACAGTTGGGCGGAGCGCAGCCGGCGCAGCTGTCCGGTCACAGTCTTGGCGAGTACAGCGCTCTGGTATGTGCCGGCGCCTTGTCACTGCATGACGCGGCAGCACTGGTCGCTGAGCGCGGAAGGCTCATGCAGTTGGCGGTGCCGGCCGGTATGGGCGCGATGGCCGCGATCATTGGCGGCGATGACGCGCAGACTGCTGCGGTGTGCGACGCAGTAGCGCATGGTCAGGTCGTGGCACCTGCCAACTTCAATGCGCCCGGTCAGCTGGTTATTTCCGGTCACGCTGACGCGGTAGATCGCGTGCTGGTGAGGCTCGGCGAACTAGGGGTCAAGCGTGCGATCAAGCTGGCTGTTTCGGTTCCCTCGCACTGCGCGTTGATGCGCGAAGCAGCGGATCGACTGGGCGAGCGCATGGCCAGCATTCAATGGCAGATGCCGACAATTCCCGTGGTGCAAAACGCCGACGCGCGCAGCTTTTCCAGCGTGGCCGAAATCTGCCGTGCGCTCCAGCGCCAGTTGTATCAGCCGGTACGCTGGACCGAATGCGTGCAGGCGCTGGCAGCGGGCGGCGCCACACACGTAGCCGAATGTGGGCCGGGCAAGGTCCTCAGCGGGCTGCTCCGGCGGATCGACAAGAATCTGGCTACGCATGGCCTCGGTACATCGGCGGAGATGGACGCGACGCTCAGCGAATGGGCGTGACCCACGCGCTTGCTGTGCAAGCTGCAGCGATTGCGCATCATCATGATTTCTGTTTTTCAAGGATCCTTACATGAGTCAGAGTTTGCACGGTGAAGTTGCGCTGGTTACCGGCGCCAGCCGCGGCATTGGTGCGGCCATTGCCGATCAACTCGCCACCAGCGGGGCCACGGTCATCGGCACTGCCACGAGTGAGCAGGGTGCAGCGGCTATTGGCGCACGCTTGCTGCCCCACGGCGGCAGCGGCCGTATGCTGGATGTCACTGATGGCCCCGGCGTGGAAACTCTGATCGCGAATGTCGCCAGGGAATTTGGCGCAGTTTCCATCCTTGTCAACAACGCCGGAATCACGCGCGACCAGTTGCTGCTGCGCATGTCGGCAGAAGACTGGGACGTCATCCTGGACACCAACCTCAGCTCGGTCTACCGCATGTCCAAAGCGGTCCTGCGCGGCATGATGAAGGCGCGCACGGGACGCATCATCTCGATCGCTTCGGTGGTTGGCTTGACTGGTAATCCGGGGCAGGCAAACTACGCGGCGGCCAAGGCCGGGATCATCGCGTTCTCCAAATCACTGGCGCGGGAAATTGGCTCGCGCGGCATCACGGTCAACGTCGTGGCGCCCGGCTTCATTGATACCGACATGACCAAGTCACTACCCGAGGCGGCGCGCGCCGCCATGGTTGCGCAGATTGCGCTGGGCAAACTGGGCGCGGCAAGCGATATTGCCGAAGCGGTCAGCTTTCTGGCGTCGGGCGCAGCGGCGTACATTACCGGCGAGACGCTGCACGTCAACGGCGGTATGTACATGCCTTGAGCATTGCTGCAGCCAATGGAGTCGCATGCGGGTGTGTTTTGCAGGATAATTGTCGTTTCGCGCTGGCTGTCATGGCCAGCTTTCAGGTTTCACCGGCAGGACGTGGCGGCCTTCGGTCTTAGCCATTACAATGCGTCGGCGTTTTGCCTGGCAGTTGCCAGCAGGACTAACCACTACTCCTTGAGAGGTATGGGCAACATGAGCACCATCGAAGAGCGCGTCAAGAAAATCGTCATCGAGCAGTTGGGCGTGAAAGAGGATGAGGTCACGGCGAACGCTTCGTTCGTGGACGATCTGGGCGCAGATTCGCTGGACACAGTGGAACTGGTCATGGCACTGGAAGAGGAGTTTGAAACCGAGATTCCTGACGAAGATGCCGAGAAGATCACCACCGTGCAGCAGGCCGTCGATTACATCAAGGCGCATTCCAAGAGTTGACCGACCGCGCGCGGATGCGCATGCGCTGGCTGCTGGCCGCCGCAGGTGAACTCGCGTCACGTGGCTTTACCGAACGCTGCGCCAATCTGGCGCAGTTTTCATTTCTGCGGTTTGTAACGTTCGAGCCCGTATGGTGGGCGCACGCGATGTGCAGCGGGCCGGCGTGCCGTACAGGCGCTGTTTCTTGATGCAGTTACGTTCCATCGGCGCTGTTTAGCGGAATCACGAAGGATCAGGTGAGCATGAGCAAGCGACGCGTGGTAGTCACTGGCATGGGCGTGATTTCTCCGGTTGGCAACGATGTTGCCAGCGCCTGGGATCACGTACTCAACGGCGTCAGTGGTATTGGCCCGGTCACCCATTTTGACGCGTCCGCGTACGCCACGCGGATTGCCGGTCAGGTGCGCGACTTTGATCCGGCGCAATGGATAGCGGCCAAAGACGTCAAGAAGATGGATCCGTTCATCCATTACGGGGTCGCGGCGGGTTCACAGGCGTTGCACGATTCCGGTCTGCAAGTCACCGAAGCCAACGCGTCGCGCATCGGCGTGGCCGTGGGCGCCGGCATCGGCGGTTTGCACACGATAGAGGCAACCGCGCTGGAGTTGGCCGCCAGAGGTCCTCGGCGCGTCTCACCGTTTTACGTGCCCAGCTCGATCATCAACATGGTGTCCGGGCAGTTGTCGATCATGTTTGGTTTGAAAGGCCCGAACATCGCCTGCGTCACGGCATGCACCACCGCAACCCACAACATTGGCCTGGCCATGCGTATGATCCAGTACGGCGATGCCGATGCGATGCTGGCCGGCGGGGCCGAGTTTTCCACCACGGGCACTGCGATGGCCGGCTTTTGTTCTGCCAAGGCCATGTCCACGCGCAATGACGACCCGACGCGCGCCAGCCGGCCGTGGGACAAGGATCGGGATGGTTTCGTGCTCTCGGATGGGGCCGGGATTCTGCTGCTTGAGGAATATGAGCACGCCAAGTCGCGCGGCGCGCGCGTCTACGCCGAGCTTATCGGCTTTGGCATGAGCGGCGACGCGTTCCACATGACCGCGCCCAGTCCGGGCGGTGAAGGTGCCGCGCGCTGCATGCAGAACACACTCGATGACGCGCATCTCAACCCGTCTGACGTTCAATACGTGAATGCGCATGGCACGTCGACGCAGCTAGGCGATCTGGGTGAAGTGATGGCTGCAAAAGCAGTCTTTGGCCCATCTGCGTACAAACTGGCGATGAGTTCGACCAAGTCCACGACCGGTCATTTGCTCGGCGCGGCTGGTGGCGTGGAAGCAATTTTCAGCATCCTTGCGCTGCGCGATCAGGTGTTGCCACCGACTATCAACCTGGACGAGCCGGGCGAAGACTGCGATCTTGATTTTGTGCCGAACGTGGCGCGCGAGGCAAAAATCGACGTCGTCATGTCCAACTCTTTTGGCTTTGGCGGCACCAACGGCACGCTGGCATTTCGTCGCGCCTGAGCGTGACTTGCCATACGCGCGTCTGCTCCGGCCGGTGCGACTTGCTCGCGCTTGCTGCAGCCTGGCCAGGCAGGTACCCGTGCCTGCTGGAAAGCGTCACGCATGGCACGGACCAGTCGCGCTACGACATCCTGTTCGCGTTTCCGCAGACGTGCCTGACTTTGTGTGCCGATGGCAGTTTGCGCGACGGCGCCGGGAACGTGATGCACGCCAGCTTTCTGCATGCGCTGGACGCTGTCTGGCAGGCGCATCGCGTGCCGCGTGTGCTTGATGACTTGCCCTACCACGGCGGCTGGGTGCTGCAACTGGCTTATGAGCTTGTTGGCGAAATCGAACCCATATTGAAACTGCGTCGCGAGCCTACGTTGCCGGTGGCGCTGGCCTTGCATTGTCCGGCGGCAATCATCGTGGACCACCTGCTTGAGCGCACCGTCATGCTCGTCGAGCATGGTCACGAGCCAAAGCTTGAACAGCTGCAGAATGATCTTGAGCGCGCGCCGGCTGCTGCTCCCGCGCTGGCAGCGCCGATAGCCTGGGATGAAGACCAACCCCGACAATTTCTCGAGGGCGTGGCGCGTGTGCACGAACACCTGCAAGCCGGGGATATCTTCCAGGTGAACCTGTCGCGGGCATGGCGCACCCGATATACCGCACCGCCTGCTCCGGCAGCGCTGCATGCGGCTTTGCGCAATGCCAACCCCGCACCATTTGCCGGCCTGCTGCAGCAGCCAACGTGGGCGGTGGTCAGCTCGTCACCGGAACGCCTGGTCGAAGTGCGCGGCGCTGTCGTGCAGACCCGACCGATTGCCGGCACGCGGCCGCGCTTGCCCGAAGACGACGACGTGGCGCACATTCGCGCACTGAGCGCGAACCCCAAAGAGCAGGCCGAGCACGTCATGTTGATCGACCTTGAACGCAGCGACCTTGGTCGCGTGTGTGCGCCCGGATCAGTAGAGGTCAATGAACTGATGGGTGTGGAGAGTTACGCCTTCGTTCATCACATCGTGTCCAACGTGCGCGGACAGCTGCGCGATGGCGTAACACCCGGGCAGGTGATAGCAGCGGTATTTCCCGGTGGCACCATCACTGGTTGCCCCAAGGTGCGCTGCATGCAGATCATCGCCGCGCTGGAAGATGCGCCGCGCGGCGCTTATACCGGTGCGCTGGGCTATCTGGATCGCAACGGTGATCTTGATCTGAATATCCTGATACGCACCCTGACGCTCGTCGGCAATGAAGTCACGTTGCGCGCCGGGGCGGGCATTGTTGCCGATTCGGTGGCGCAAGATGAGCTGCAGGAAACTCGCGCCAAGGCGCGTGGCCTGCTGCGTGCTCTGGGAGTACCTCACTGATGGTGGCCGTGCGCACGCTGATCAATGGCGTGCCAACCGGGCTTGCCGGCGTGCTGGATCGCGGATTTTCTTATGGCGATGGCTTGTTCGAGAGCGTGCGCTTTGTCGGCGCAACGGCGCCGCTGTGGTCGCGCCACATGCAGCGGCTGGGTGCCGATTGTGCGAGGTTGCTTCTGCCTGCGCCTGATCCCGCCGTACTTTGGAACGAAGCGTTGCTGGTGGCCCGCGGCATGCAGCACTGCGTCGTGCGCATCACGCTGACCGGCGGCGTTGGCAAGCGCGGCTACGCTCGGCCGCAAAACGTGTGCGCGACGCGCGTGGTTGCGGCGTTCGCGCCACCGCAAATGGCTGCCGCGGCGTATGACCATGGCATTCGTGCGCGCTTGTGTGACCTGCGTCTGGGCGAACAGCCGGCGCTTGCCGGCATGAAAACCCTGAATCGACTGGAGCAGGTGCTGGCACGCGCCGAATGGCATGATCCGGACATTTTCGAGGGCATCTTGCGCGCAGCTGACGGTCGGGTCATTTCCGCGACGATGGCCAACGTGTTTGCCGTGATTGACGGCCAGTTGCTGACGCCGGCGCTGGACCGCTGCGGGATCGCCGGCGTCGGCCGCGCCGAAGTGCTGGCTACAGATGCGCATCCGCGTATTGCCGAGCTTTCCCTGGAGGACCTTTACACTGCGAGCGAAGTCTTTCTCAGCTCCAGCGTGCGTGGCATCGTGCCGGTGCGCTCTATCGATACAAGGCAGTTCATGCCCTCTGCGCTTACGCGCCATTTGCAGCAGCATTGGTGTGATCTCGGCTTCTCTCTGGAGAACGCGGCATGATCCGCAGCCCACGACCGGTGCGAAGCCACGGTCGAGTGGCATGGCGCGGGCTGTTGTTCCTGTTGGCGCTGACGCTGCTCGGGGCGCTGGCGTGGGCTTGGCAGGATTTCAATCGCTTCAGCAACGCGCCGCTGCAGGGCAGTTCCCAGGCAGATACGCTGGATGTCGCGCGCGGAACCAGCTTTCGTCAGATCGTTGCCGAACTGAAGCAGCGTGGGATCACCGAAGCCCACCCGTTGTACTGGCGCGCGCTGGCAGAACGGATGCGCGTCGGTGGCAAGTTGCACGCAGGTGAATACGCGTTGAGTCGCGGGCTGACTCCGCGTCAGCTGTTGGCCAACATGGCATCCGGGAAAGTGTTGCAGCACAATTTCACCATCGTTGACGGCTGGACCTTCAGCGAGTTGCGCCGCGCGCTGGCCTCCGTCGGGCAACTTCGGCACGACACGCTGGACACGGATGACGCGGCGATCATGCGCGCGCTGGGTGCCGGTGGCGAGATGCCCGAAGGACGTTTTCTACCTGAGACGTACGCTTACGTAAAAGGCGACAGCGATCTGGATATCCTCAAACGTGCGCACGCGGCGATGATCCGGGCGCTCGCGGCCATGTGGCCATCGCGTGACCCGCAGCTGCCACTGGCCACGCCTTACCAGGCGTTGATCCTGGCATCGATCATCGAGCGCGAAACCGGTCGTGCGGACGAACGCGCGCGCATTGCCGGGGTGTTCGTCCGCCGCCTGGAAAACCACATGCTGTTGCAAACCGATCCGTCGGTGATTTACGGCATGGGCGCCGCCTATGCCGGCAATATCCGCCGCGCTGACCTCACGACGGACACGCCGTACAACACCTACACTCGCGCCGGCTTGCCGCCCACGCCCATTGCCCTGCCGGGCAAGCCGGCGCTGGCAGCGGCGCTGCATCCGGCTGCCGGCAGCGCCTTGTACTTCGTGGCACGCGGTGACGGTGGGCATGTATTTGCCGACACCCTCGAAGAACACAATCGCAATGTCGATTGCTATCAGCGCAAGCGTTGCCGCTGAAGCGGCTATCATCAGATTGCTGCAAACGAACGGTTGTCCATGAATTCTGCGCGTGGAAAATTCATCAGTCTTGAGGGCGGCGAAGGCGCTGGCAAAAGCACGCTGCTTGCCGGGTTGCGCAATGCGTTGGAGCACGAGGGAATCGACCTGTTGCAGACTCGCGAGCCCGGCGGCACGGCGCTTGGCGAGGCCGTGCGTGGGATCGTGCTGGACCCATCGCTGCGCGACATGAGCGCCGAAGCCGAACTGCTATTGATGTTTGCTTCGCGCGCGCAGCTCGTGCGCGACGGCATCGAGCCGGCGCTGCGCGCAGGCCGCTGGGTGCTGTGTGATCGCTTTGTCGATGCCAGCTACGCCTATCAAGGCGGCGGACGCGGCCAGCCCGCAGCGCGCATTGCCGAGCTCGAGCGCTGGGCCTGCGGCGGACTGCAGCCAGACCTTACGCTGCTGCTGGACCTTCCCGTGGCCATTGGTCGCCAACGCATTGCTGGTCGCGGTGCGGCTGATCGTATCGAAGTGGAAGCTGACGCCTTTTTCGAGCGGGTGCGGGCCACGTATCGTGATCGTGCTGCCGCGGAGCCCGGACGTATCCGGGTAATCGACGCCAGTCAGTCGGCGCAAGCCGTGCTGCATGCCGCAATAGCCGCGGCGTTGACGCTAGTGGTAGAACCCACGCCGTGATGACGCCGCCGTGGCACGCTGACAACTGGGCACGCCTGCTGGGACGGCGCGAACGCGATGCGCTGGCGCATGCACTGCTGTTCTGTGGCCCTGCCGGACTGGGCAAGCGCGAGTTTGCCCAGCGCTTCGCGCGTGGTTTGCTGTGTGCACAGCCAGTGGCCGGTGATGCCTGCGGGCAGTGCCGAAGTTGTTTGCTGCTGGCAGCCGGCACGCACCCGGATTTGGTCGAGCTGACCTTCGGCTTGCGCAAGGACGGCATGCCGCGCAGCGAGATCGTGGTGGATCAGATTCGTGGACTTTCTGCCCGGCTGGCAATGAACAGCCAGTTTGGTGGTTGGCAAATTGTGTGCATCGATCCGGCGGATGCGCTCAATCCGGCTGCGGCCAATGCGTTGCTGAAAACCCTGGAGGAGCCATCGACACGCACGCTGTTGATCCTTCTCGCTGATGCGCCGTGGCGCTTGCCGCAGACGATCCGCAGCCGTTGTCAGCGCGTCGAATTCCATTTTCCCCCGGCGGAGCAAGCCCTGGCCTGGCTGCGCGCTGAAGGTGTGGCTGATGGCGCGCTGGCGCTGAGCGCGGCTGGCGGCAATCCGGGGCTTGCGCGTGGCTGGTCCCGCGATGGCGCGCTGGAACGGCGCAGAGAAGTGCGCAAGGATTTGTCGAGCCTGGCAGCTGGCCACGCCGAGCCGGTAGCCGTGGTCAAGCGCTGGCTGGAAAGTGAACCGGCGCAGCGCCTGTGGTTTGCCGCCCAGGCCACTGCAGACGAACGGGTCGCGCGCGCGAGCAAGCTCGAGCCGCCGCTGGGCAGCACGCTGGACGACGAAGCCCTGGAGCGTTGGCACGCTGCAAGCAATCGCGCGCGTGAAAGCTTGCGCGGTCCGCTGCGTGATGATTTGCTCGTCCTTGAATTGCTGGCGAGCTGGCGCTGATGCGTCGGGCCCTCGCCGCGCCCCAGTGCACGGCACAGACGCGATTGCTGGTAATTGCCCCGCATCCGGATGACGAGACCATCGCCACGGGCATACTTGTGCAGCAGGTCAGGGCGGCCGGCGGCCGGGTGGACATCGCACTGTTGACTGACGGCGACAGAAATCCGTGGCCGCAACGCGTGCTGGAACGAAAGCTGCATATTGGCGCTGAGGCACGCGCGCGCTGGGCACGACGTCGCCGAGGTGAAATGGCATCGGCCATGCAGCATCTTGGCGTGTCGGCCGAGCATCTGCACGCATTGGGCTGGCCTGATCTTGGCTTGGCAAAGTTGCTGCTGACGCCGGCCTGCTGCGCAGTACAGACATTGGCCTCGCTGATTGCGCAAGTGCGACCGAACCTGTTGGTCATGCCCGCGCTTGCAGATCGGCATCCAGATCATGCAAGCGCCCATGTCTTGACTCGACTGGCGTTGGCCGGTGTCGTCAATCCGCCCCAGTCCTGGACCTACGTCGTGCATGCTGCAAGGGCTGCTGCGGCGCCGGCTGACATTGCTGGCACGCAAATACAGCACGCGAACAAGCTGGCGGCACTCGCTGCACACGCCAGCCAGATGGCGCTGAGCGGTTCGCGCATGCGGCGCCTCGCCGCTGGTGGCGAGCAGTTTGCGCGGCTATCGACAAACGCTGCATCCGGCGGTGTGCTGCCGTGGCATCCGCCGGCATGGCTTCGATCCCAATTGTGCTTGAGCGTGGTGGATGTAGACCAAGCGCGCAGCTGGCGCTGGTCTCAGGCACCAGTAGAGCGCGACCGGCTTGGCGTCAACCATTTGCGCGAAATGGGAGAGCACGACGACCGACCGCGCTTTGCCCGACTCTCGCTGCAATGGCCCTCGCCGTGGATTTTTGATCACTGGGGCTGGTGCGAGCTGGGCTGAGCTGGCATCGCTGCTCGTTATTTACGCCGCCAATTGCGGCCAAGGCAACTTGAACGGGCGACGCGCAGTGCATGGCGTTCGTTGCCAACGGCGTTCAAGCGGTGACGCGCGTAGCATCAAGGTATATGGTCCTGTGCATGCGTTGCTTCCGTCAGGGACGGCATTCATGCGTAACAAGGATCACTCGTTGCTGCCGGGCATCGGTCAATTTTTGCTCGACGGACCGTATGCCGCATTGCGTGAGATTGCCGACCTCGCGCAGCGCCCGATGGATATGCCCACTTTGTATGCAGCGGCCGTCGGCGTGCTTGAGCGGACACTGGGGGATTTGCTGACGGTCGTGATGACGCCGGATGGCGAAGGTGCGGGCTGGCACCGCCTGAGTCCCCAACGCGTCCCGGACGAACTGCAGGCTCTGTACCCCAGTCACCTGCAGCTCCCCTCCAGCGCGGACGCGTGCTGGCACGACGAGCCAAAAGTCGGCCTGGGTGTACGTCATATGCATGGCACGGCAGCGTTCGCCCGCGCTTGTCAACGGCGCTCGATTGCGGCTACCGCCATGGTGCCGGTACTGGTTCACGGTCAAGCCCGCGCTGTGTTTCTGCTGCGCGCGGTCAGCGCCGATGTGTTCAGTGACAAACTGTTGGCTTTCTTGCGCTGTTTCACGGCAATCATTGGCATGCGGGTCGAACTGCACGAACAGCAGCATTTGTTGCTGCAGTCCGTACATGACCAGGCTGCCCAATGTCGTGCACTCGAGCTGCTGAATGGTCTGACCAGGCTCATGGCAGACGCGCCAACAGAGCCGCACTTGCTGCAACAGGCATGTCGTATTGCGTGCGCACTGGGCGGCTACGATTCAGCCTGGATCGGGCTGCTTGATGTGAGTGCTCGCCAGCTGCAGCTGGTGGCGCAGGCCGGACAGAGGTGTGGTCTGGCGCCCGGGGCGAGCCTGGCCATCGATGATGTGGCCCACGCAGCCGATGCCGCCGTGCTTGCGGTGGCTAGTGGACAAGCGCAATCGCGGCGACTGGCATCGTCCGGCTCGGCCGGCTGGCCGCTGTCTGCACTCGGGAGTGATGCTCGGGCATTGCTGGCGCTGCCGTTGTGCATCGCGAACATAGTTGTCGGCGTCGTGGTCCTGGTCAGCGCTGAACCGGCAATGTTCAGCGCGTCCGAAATGCGCCTGGCCAGAGACTTCGTCAGCGAGTTGGCGCTGGGGCTGCGTGAGCAACGCGCGCGCGCCGCGCGCCTGCTGGCCGAGGACGTCAGCGCGCTGCATGTGCATCATCTTCGCGCTGCGCTGTCGGCGCCGCATGTGGGCGTCATGGTGCTGTCCGCGCGACATACCGTCAGCTTTACCAATGCGGCGTTTTGCGCCTTGTACGGCCTGGATTCGCGGCCAGAGGAACTGGAAAACCAGCCAATCGCGGCAATTCTCCCGCGCCTGGCGCCAACCTACGCCTTGCCGGCTCAGCAGCTTCGTCGTATCCAGCAGATTGTTGCCGCAGGTACGCCGGTTACCGACGATGAGGTGAGCACCTGCGATGGAAGGATTTTTCTGCGCGATTTCACTCCGATCATGATTGACGGCGTAGCGCAGGGATCGTTGTGGCAATTGCGCGATGTCACGCTGCAAAGGCGTCAAGAGCGGAAGGTGGAACAGTTGGTGTTCTTTGATGAAGCCAGCGGCCTGCCAAACCGTCGTCGCCTGTTCGAGCTTCTGGAAGTCGCGCACGCCCAAGCATGGGCGCAGCAATCGATGCTGGCCGTGGGCGTTCTGGACATGGACCGGTTCAAGAGCGTCAATGACGCCCTGGGTCGTGACGGCGGTGACCGCGTTCTGGCGCAAGCTTCCGCGCGCGTGCTCGGCTTGTTGCGCGCCAACGATGTTCTGGCACGCTTTGGTGGCGACGAGTTTGCGCTGATCATCTTCGGCCTGGACAGCAAGGAGCAACTGGACGCCATCAGTCGCGTCATCCTGCAGGCGTTGCGCATGCCCTTCGAGGTGAGTGGTCAACAGGTGCAGCTGTCGGCCAGCGTCGGCTGGACCATGTTTCCGCTCGATAGCGCGGACGCCGAAGGGCTCATCCGCCATGCCGAACTGGCCTTGTATACGGCCAAGGAGGAAGGACGTGATTGCGGACTTCTGTACTCACCTTCCATGGAAGCGGAGCAGTTGCGCTTGCGCGCCATGCGTGAGCGCGTCGCCCGGGCGCTGCAGACTTCACAGTTGCAGTTGCTCTTTCAGCCGATTGTGTATATCGATGGCTTGCCGGGGCGCAGCGGCGTGGCGTGCATGGAAGCCCTGCTGCGACTGGATGACACGGGTCTGGGGCTGGTCGAGCCGGCCAAGTTCATGCACGTGCTGGATGACTCGCAGTTGGCCTGCCCGATCGGACGCTACGTGCTCGCCGAGGCGCTGAAGCAGTGTCACGCCTGGATGCTCGCGGGGGTTTCGGTTCCGGTGGCGGTCAACATCAGCACCCGCCACCTCCTGCATCCCGGGTTTTTCAGCGATATTGATTCCGTGCTCGAGGCGTATCCCGATGTGCTTGATGTAGGTTTCGGCATCGAGGTCACCGAGACGGGTCCGGCCATGGACGAATCGCGGGCGCAAATAGTCATCAAGGAGTGTCGCTCGCGCGGAATACGGGTCAGTCTGGACGATTTCGGCACTGGCAGCGCATCACTCAGTCATTTGCAGAAACTTGACGTCGAGCACATCAAGCTCGACCAGAGTTTCGTGTGCGACATTCTCAATGACGAACGCAACATGGCCATTGCCGCCGGGGTGATCACGACCGCCCGCATGCTGGCCAAGACGGTAATTGCCGAGGGCGTGGAAACGCCCGAGCAGGGGGACCTGCTGGCCTCGCTCGGTTGCCATCAGCTGCAGGGTTTTTCCATCGCACGGCCCATGCCATCGGTGGCGGTTCCGGGCTGGGTCTTGCGCTGGAAGCCGCCGGCGTCGTGGGCGCATCTTGTCGATGAACGGCGGAACTTGCTGATCGGTCAACCCGATGGCTCGCTGCGCTCTGCATGATGCAAGCGCTGACCGTGCACCATCCGCTATGCTAGTTTGCCGTCAACCAAAAACCATCGCCGCGTACACTATCTGTTCGTGCGGCGGGAGATGTCATGAAACCTGTCGTTGCCCGTCAGGGTATTGTTTCGTTGAAGATCAAGGACGCCGCCGAGCTTTACAGCGCCTACATGCCGTTCCTCAAGCGTGGCGGTCTGTTCGCGGCAACCCCGCAGCGACACGGGCTTGGGGATGAAGTCGTGCTGCTGGTAACGCTGGCCGAGGAGACCGAGCGGCTGTCGGTAGTAGGCACAGTGGTATGGGTAAGTCCGGCCGACGGGCAGGGCAATCGGCCGGCCGGTATCGGCATCCACTTCAATGAATCGGGTGATGCGGAAGCTGCGCGCGGGCGCATCGAGAACATTCTCGCCGGCTCGCTGAATTCCGATCGCAGCACGCACACCATGTAGCACGCGCTCGCCGTACGCGCTTGGCAACAGCAGCAAAATCCCAGCCGAAGCTTGTCGATGTACCTCCGCGCGCTGGTACAATGCGCACCGGCAGGAATCATTGTCAGCGTACGCATACCGCAAGCCCGGGTCAGGCGTTGACGTGATTGCATGGCTCGCGCTGGTTTGATCACGAGCGCAGCCACCCGAACTTCACTGATGCGCCCGCTGGCGCGAGGTATGTTGCATCGTGCTTGCCGAATACTGGCCCATTTTGTTGTTTATCGTCGTTGCTGCAGGCGTCGGCGTGGTGCTTTTGATATTTGGCCTCGTGGCTGGCCCACGGCGACCGGAGGCAGAGAAACTTGCCCCTTATGAGTGCGGCTTTGAGGCGTTCGAAGACGCGCGCATGCGCTTTGACGTCCACTATTACCTGTTGGCAATACTGTTCATCATTTTCGATCTGGAAATTGCCTTTCTGTTCCCGTGGGCGGTGGTGTTTCAGCAGATTGGTGCCATCGCGATGATCGAGATGGGTTTGTTTCTCTTGTTGTTGATCATCGGCTTCGCCTACGTGTGGAAGAAAGGAGCACTCGAATGGGAGTGATGGATTCTCTCAGCGGGATGATGCACAACCCCGACCCGGTCAATCTGGTCGATGACATCCTGCTTCCGCCGCGCGACGCGGCAATCGCAAACAGGGGCTTTGCCACTGCGCGCATGGATGAGCTGGTGAACTGGGCGCGCACCGGTTCGATGTGGCCCATGACGTTTGGGCTGGCCTGCTGTGCAGTGGAAATGATGCATTCGGGCGCGGCGCGCCTTGACCTGGATCGCTACGGCGTGATCTTCCGTCCGAGTCCGCGGCAGAGCGACGTCATGATCGTCGCCGGGACGCTGGTGAACAAGATGGCTCCGGCCCTGCGCAAGGTCTATGACCAGATGCCCGAGCCCAAATGGGTCATCTCCATGGGTAGCTGCGCGAATGGCGGCGGCTACTACCATTATTCGTATTCAGTGGTGCGCGGCTGCGATCGAATTGTGCCGGTGGACATTTATGTCCCTGGCTGTCCGCCAACTGCGGAGGCGCTTATCCACGGCATCCTGCAGTTGCAGAAAAAAATTCGCCGCACCAGCACCATCGCGCGTTCGTAGAGGTCTGCCATGTCCGATCCAGTTCCGACCTCGCTGGCCGAGCGTCTTGTTGCGCGGTTCGGCGAGACGCTGGCCGTTACCACGACGCGGCGCGAGACGATTGCCGAGCTGGCCGCCGGTGATCTGCTCGCCGTGGCAACGGCGCTGCGCGATGAGGCGGATTTTTGTTTCGGCGTGTTGATTGATCTGTGCGGCGTGGACTACCTGGGCTACGGCCAGACCGAATGGAAGACTGACAAAGCCAGCGGAACGGGTTTTTCCCGCGGCGTGCAAGGTCAGGCCATGGGCCGCTTCAGCTGGGCCGAGCGTCCGCGGGGCAACGATGGGTCGCGGCGCTTTGCGGTGTCGATCGAACTGCTTTCGCTGGAGCTCAATCGGCGCTTGCGCCTGCACGTATTTTGCGACGACGACACGCTCCCTATCCTGCCTTCGCTCACCCTGGTCTGGCCGGGCGTGAACTGGTTTGAACGTGAGGCGTTCGATCTATACGGCATCATTTTTGACGGCCATCCTGACTTGCGCCGCATCCTCACGGACTACGGATTTGTTGGCCATCCATTCCGCAAGGATTTTCCGCTGATTGGCAACGTCGAAGTGCGCTACGACCCGGTACAGAAGCGGGTGCTGTATGAACCGGTGTCCATCGAACCGCGCATCGGCGTTCCACGCGTGATTCGCGACGATGTCGATCTGGCGCAAGCGCGGGCCGAAGCCGCCGATGACTGGCGCGACAACTGAGGCCGGGGACAATCATGCAGGAGATCCGCAACTACACGATGAACTTCGGGCCGCAGCATCCGGCAGCGCACGGCGTGCTGCGCCTGGTGCTGGAGATGGACGGCGAGACGATCATGCGTGCCGATCCACATATCGGCCTGCTGCATCGAGGTACCGAGAAACTTGCCGAGTCCAAGCCCTTCAACCAATCCATCGGTTACATGGATCGTCTCGATTACGTGTCGATGATGTGCAATGAGCACGCCTACGTGCGCGCCATCGAAACCCTGCTGGGCATTGAAGCACCCGAGCGTGCGCAGTACATCCGCACCATGTTCGACGAGATCACACGCATCCTCAATCACCTGATGTGGCTGGGTTCCAACGGGCTGGATCTGGGTGCGATGGCGCTGTTCCTGTACGCGTTCCGCGAGCGCGAGGAGCTGATGGATGTGTATGAGGCGGTGTCTGGCGCACGCCTGCACGCCACGTATTATCGTCCGGGCGGCGTGTATCGCGACTTGCCGGCGCACATGACCAAGTACCGCGAGTCGCCTTGGCACAAGGGCAAGGATCTCAAGCGCATCAACAGCTGGCGCGAAGGTTCGTTGCTGGATTACCTCGATGCATTCACCGCCGACTTCCCGACCAAGGTTGACGAATACGAGGAATTGCTCACGCCCAACCGCATCTGGAAACAGCGTACGGTCGGCATTGGCGTCATCAGCCCGGAGCTGGCACAGCAGTGGAGCATGACCGGCGTGATGCTGCGCGGGTCGGGCATTGAATGGGACCTGCGCAAGAAGCAGCCGTACGCCAAATATGCGCAGATGGATTTCGACATACCGGTAGGCACCAACGGTGATTGCTACGACCGGTATCTGGTGCGCATTGCCGAGATGCGCCAATCCAACCGGATCATCCGCCAATGCGTGGAGTGGCTGCGTGCAAATCCGGGCCCGGTCATCGTCAAGAATTTCAAGGTGGCGCCACCCTCGCGAATGGAAATGAAGGAGGACATGGAGGCCATGATCCATCACTTCAAACTGTTCACTGAAGGCTACTGCGTGCCCGCTGGTGAGACGTACGCGGCGGTCGAGGCACCAAAAGGCGAGTTTGGCTGCTACCTGATTTCCGATGGTGCGAACAAGCCGTTTCGCGTGCACTTGCGCGCGCCAGGCTTCGCCCATCTTTCCTCCATGGACACCGTCGTGCGCGGGCACATGCTTGCCGACGTGGTGGCCATGATTGGCACTTATGACCTCGTGTTCGGCGAAGTGGACCGCTGAGCCGGCACGACGGGAGAAACGCATGAAATCCACCGGACATTTCGCCCAGGTCAAGAACGTCGATCCGCTCGTCGTTCTTGCCGCGCCCACGCGCGAGCACATTGATCACTGGGTCGCAAAGTTTCCGCCGGAGCGCAAGCGCTCGGCGCTGATCCAGGCGTTGTTCGTCACCCAGGATCAAAACCACGGTTTTCTGACCGACGAACTGATCACGGCGGTGGCGGTGTATCTGCAACTGCAGCCGATCTGGGCCTACGAAGTAGCCAGCTTTTATTCGATGCTGGAGACCCGGCCGGTTGCGCGCAACAATGTCGCGATCTGCACAAATGTTTCATGCTGGTTGAACGGTGCAGAAGATCTGGTGCGCCACTGCGAAGCAAAACTTGGCGTCAAGCTTGGCGAAAGCACGCCGGACGGTCGCGTATATTTGAAGCGCGAGGAAGAGTGTGTGGCGGCGTGCGCGTGCGCGCCGGTGATGACGGTCAACGGCCATTACCATGAGCGCCTGACGATCGCGTCAGTGGACCAGATTCTGGACGGGCTGGAGTAATGGACAATCGGCCCGTAATTCCGCAAATGCCCGCGTCGCTGCGCGATCGTTTCATTCATGCCCGTGCGCGCACGGCGCTGCGCCGACAAGCAATCGTATGTCGACATGCATTTTCTCGTTCCTCGTTGTCCTGCGCGCAAACAGCCCTTGGCGCTGGCAGCCGCGAAATCACAGGTAGGCTCTAATGGCTGTCGGACCCGCCCCCAGTGAGCATCAGGTTGTCTACACCACGCTGCATTTTGACAAGCCGTGGTCGATGGACAGCTATCTGCAGGTCGGTGGTTATGCGGCGTGGAAGAAAATTCTCGCCGAGCAGACCGATCCGAACATCCTGATTGAAGAGATCAAACGCAGCAACCTGCGTGGACGCGGCGGTGCCGGTTTTCCGACCGGGCTGAAATGGTCGTTCATGCCGCACGGCGACATGCAGAAGTACATCTTGTGCAACTCGGACGAGTCCGAGCCTGGCACCTGCAAGGATCGGGATATCCTGCGCTACAACCCGCATGCAATCATCGAAGGGATCGCCATTGCGTGCTATTGCACCGGCTCCAGCGTGGGCTACAACTACCTGCGCGGCGAGTTTCATCACGAGCCATTCGAACACTGTGAGGAGGCGCTCGCCGAGGCATACGCGGCCGGTTTGCTCGGCAAGAATATCCAGGGCACCGGCATTGACGTGGACATTCACAACGCACTCGGTGCCGGCGCGTATATCTGTGGGGAAGAGACGGCGTTGATGGAGTCGCTGGAGGGCAAAAAAGGCATGCCGCGCTTCAAACCTCCGTTTCCCGCCGGATTTGGCCTGTATGGCAAGCCGACCACGATAAACAACACCGAAACCTGTGCGTCGGTTCCGTCGATTCTGCGCAACGGCGCGGACTGGTTCCTCGCGCAGAGCAAGACCAAGAATGGCGGTCCGAAAGTATTTTCCGTAACCGGTTGCGTCCAGCATGCCGGCAATTTCGAAGTGCCGCTGGGTACCACGTTTGACGATTTGCTGGACATGGCCGGTGGTCTGCGCCCAGGGCGGACGCTCAAGGGTGCGATCCCCGGCGGCGTTTCCATGCCTGTGCTCCGCGCCGAGGAGCTCAAGGCGCTGCCGATGGATTACGACACCCTGAAGACTCTGCATACCGGTCTGGGCTCGGGCGCGATCATCGTGCTGGACGACAGTGTGTGCGCGGTCAAGTTGACCTGTCGCATCTCGCGCTTCTTTCACCAGGAATCGTGCGGTCAGTGCACGCCGTGTCGGGAAGGCACCGGCTGGATGCATCGAGTACTGCAGCGGATCGTCGCCGGCGCGGGCACGGTCGAGGACCTGCATCGATTGAAGGTGGTCGCCGGGCAGATCGAGGGTCATACCATTTGTGCGTTTGGCGAAGCTGCCGCGTGGCCGGTGCAGGGGTTCCTGCGCCAGTTCTGGGAAGAGTTCGAGTATTACGTCAACAACGGTCGCTCCATGGCTGAAGACCACATGGCGGAACTCAATCGTGGGGTAGTGGCATGAGCACGCAGGCTGCAGCCATCGTTGATGATCTGGTGCACTTGGAAATCGACGGCCATGCCACGGCGATCCACAAGGGCGCCATGGTCATCGAGGCGGCCGACGCCATTGGCATAAACATTCCGCGTTTCTGCTACCACCGCAAGCTGCCGATTGCCGCGAACTGCCGCATGTGCATGGTCGAGGTGGAGTTGGGCGGGCGTCCAGCCATGAAAGGTTCGCCTGCATGCGCCACGCCGGTCGCCGAAGGCATGAAGGTGCTGACGCGCTCGAAGATGGCGCTGCAGTTCCAGCGCGACGTGATGGAATTTCTGCTGATCAATCACCCGCTGGATTGCCCGGTGTGCGATCAGGGTGGCGAGTGCGAGTTGCAAGACATTGCACTTGGTTATGGCCGCAGTGTGTCGCGCTTTACCGAAGGCAAGCGCGCGGTTGCGGATGAGAATATCGGACCGCTCGTCGCCACGAAAATGACGCGTTGCATCCATTGCACGCGCTGCGTGCGTTTCACCAGCGAAATTTCCGGTAGCTTCGAGCTGGGCGGCATGAGCCGCAACGACGACATGCAGATCGGCACGTACATCGGCAAGACGGTGGAGACCGAGCTATCGGGAAACATCATTGATGTGTGCCCGGTCGGCGCGCTCACCGACAAGGTGTTTCAGTTCAAGGCGCGCCCGTGGGAGCTGATTGCCAAGCCGTCCATCGGCTACCACGACGCATTGGGTTCCAACGTCTGGCTGCATACGCGCCGCGGTGAGGTGTTGCGCGTGGTACCGCGCGACAACGAGTCCATCAATGAGTGCTGGCTTGCCGATCGCGACCGTTACAGCCATCAGGGATTGTATGCGCCGGACCGCATCAACGCCCCGGAAGTCAAGCGCAACGGGCAGTGGCAGGTGGTCAGTTGGGAAGACGCCATCGCGTTTACGCAACAGTCGTTGAAGCGGCTTCCGGGCAGCGAGCTGGGCATGCTGGTGCATCCGGCGACTTCCAACGAGGAAGCCGATCTCTTGCTGCGACTGGCGCGTGGCCTGGGCTGTGCGCATATCGATCATCGCCTGCGTCAGCTGGATTTCACTGATCAGGCAATGGCGCAGCCGTTCACGATGCCAGTCGCGGCCGTGCAGGGAGTCAGCGCTGTGTTGCTGGTTGGTTCCGATCTGCGCCACGAAATGCCGCTGCTCAATCTTCGGGTGCACGAGGCAAGCAAGCGCGGCGCACGCATCTTTGCCATCAATCCTGCACACTTCAACTTCAATTACGCACTCGCGGGGGAATCGGTGATTTCCCCGTCGGCGATGGTCAACGCGCTGCTGGCACTGGCCAAGGCGGCCGTGGCTGCGGGCGCCACTGCGCCTGACGCGCTGGGCGGTGCGATCAGTGCCGCAAACTTCGACGAGGGCGATCGCGATGCCATCACCGCGCTGAAACAGGCGGGTGGCAATGCGGTAGTGATCGTGGGCGAAGCGGCTGTCACCCACCCCCAGGCTGCGTGGTTGCGAGCCCTGGCGCGCTTTATCGCCGATGCCACCGGTGCCGGCTATGACGAGCTGCCGGTGGGTGCAAATGCGCTGGGACTGGCTCGCCTGGGTGTGGTACCCAACAACGGCGGCCTGCACGCACAAGCGATGCTGGTGCAGCCGCGCAAGGCTTATCTCTTGTATGGCGTAGAGCCTCCCCACGATTTTGCCGATGGCGCGGCAGCGTTGGCTGCGTTGCGCGGTGCGCAGTACGTTGTGGCATGCAGTGCGTTCGCCAGCGCCTGCTTGCGCGAAGTCGCCGACGTGATCCTGCCGATTGGCTTGCTCCCGGAAGTAGACGCCACGTTGGTGAATGTCGACGGTCTGGCACAGGGCGTCAGCGCCGGCGCCAAGGCGCCCGGGCAGACGCGCGCGGGCTGGAAAGTCTTGCGCGCGCTGGGTGGCGCCCTGCAGTTTGACGGTTTCGCCTTTGACGATATTGCCGGGCTGCGTGCAGGAATTGGCGATCGCAAGCCTGCAGCGGTGGCGGATTTTCAGCCGCGGCACATGGTCGCGACTGCGGACGTTGAGCCACAAAGCGGTGCTCTGGCACGGTTTGCCAGTTGGCCGATCTATCGCGGCGATGCCGTGCTGCGGCGGGCCACGGCGCTCAATGCGCATCCCTTGAATCGAGCGCCGGCCGCGCGCGTAAATGCGAACGAAGCTGCGCGCCTGCAACTGGACGACGGTTGTCAGGTGCACGTTGCCGACGGCGTGCTACCGCTGGTTATCGATGACGCCGTTGCTGACGGCACGGTGTGGATCGAAGCTGCCACTGACCTCACTGCCACGCTGCCACCTTACGGTGCGGCTATCACCCTGCGCAGGGCTTGAAGCCAATGGCGGATCTACTCACCCATCAGCTGTTGTTGCCAATTGCATACATCCTTGCGATTGCCGTGCCGCTCATTGTGGCGGTGGCAATGTTTGTGTACTGGGAGCGCAAAGTCATTGGCTGGATGCATGTGCGCCTGGGGCCGAACAAGATTGGACCGTTTGGCGTGTTGCAGGCATTTGCCGACGTTTTCAAGCTGCTGTTCAAGGAAGTGATTCTGCCAACCAAGGCGAATCGCTTCCTGTATTTCACCGCGCCACTGGTGGCGTTGATCCCGGCGCTGGCTGCATGGGCGGTGGTGCCTTTCAGCGCAAAGTTGGTCTTGTCCAACGCAAACGCCGGGGTGTTGTACCTGTTGGCGATGACCTCGATGGGCGTGTATGGCATCATCATTGCCGGTTGGGCATCCAATTCGCGCTATGCATTGCTCGGCGCCATGCGCTCCGCTGCACAGGTAATTTCCTATGAGTTGGCGATGGGACTGTGCCTGGTCTGTGTACTGATATTGGCGGGCAGCCTGAATTTGACCGACATTGTCAACGCGCAAGCCGGGGGCAAGGGCTTTTTTGACTGGTTCTGGTTGCCGCTGCTGCCGGTGTTCGTGATTTATTTCATTTCCGGCGTCGCCGAAACCAACCGCGCACCGTTCGACATGGCCGAAGGAGAATCGGAAATCGTCGCGGGCTTCCATGTGGAGTACTCCGGTTCGGCGTTCGCGATCTTCTTCCTCGCCGAATACGCGAACATGATCCTGGTCAGCTTTCTTTCGGCCATCTTTTTCCTGGGTGGCTGGCTCAGTCCACTGCAGGGTTGGGTGCAGATGGATGCGCCTGGCTGGATCCAGTGGCTCTGGACCGGCAGTTGGGCGTGGTTGTTCCTGAAGGCATTTCTGGTGTCGTTTTTGTTCCTGTGGTTCCGCGCGACATTTCCGCGCTATCGCTATGACCAGATCATGCGGCTGGGCTGGAAGGTGCTCATTCCCATTGCCATCAGCTGGGTAGTGGTAGCCGGTTGCCTGCGGTACTTCGGCTGGGTCAGCATTGGCACGGGGGCCTGAGAGCAATATGAAACGCATAACCGGTTTCTTCAAGAGTCTGCTGCTGGTTGAACTGTTTCAGGGCATGGGTCTGACCCTGCGCTACATGTTCAAGCCCAAGTACACCGTGCGTTATCCGATGGAGCACATTCCCAAGTCTCAGCGTTTTCGCGGCTTGCTGGCGCTGCGTCGTTACGAGAACGGCGAGGAACGCTGCATTGCCTGCAAATTGTGTGAGGCCGTGTGTCCAGCACTGGCAATCACCATTGATTCGGCGCCGCGCGAGAGTGATGGCCAGCGACGCACCACGCGCTTCGATATTGATTTGTTCAAGTGCATCTATTGCGGCTTTTGCGAGGAAGCCTGTCCGGTGGATTCCATCGTGCTGACCTCGATCCATGAGTACCACTTCGAACACCGCGGCGAGAATGCAGTGAACAAGCAACAGCTGCTGGCAATTGGCACCCGTTTTGAAGAGCAGATTGCCGCCGACCGCGCGCAAGACGCGCCGTACCGCTAGGGTTGACGATGGATATTCAACTGTTCCAACTGATCTGCTTCTACGGCTTCGCCGCAGTAACCGTGGCCGCCGCCCTGGCGGTGATCACGCTGAAGAATACGGTGCACGCGGTGCTGGCCCTGGTGCTGACGTTTTTCAGCGCGGCCTGCATCTGGCTTCTGGCCGATGCGGAGTTTCTGGCGCTGGCTTTGATCGTGGTTTATGTCGGCGCGGTCATGGTGTTGTTCTTGTTTGTGGTGATGATGCTCGACGTCGACACTGAAAAACTGCGCGAGGGTTTCGTCAAGTTTCTGCCGATCGGCTTGCTGGTGGCGGTGATCATGCTGCTGGAGATGCTCGGCGTAATAGGCGTTCGTGCCATGCACGCGCATCTGGCGGGCGGCGATCCAGCGCTTGCGGCCGGCATGTCAAATACCGAGTGGCTCGGCTACGCGTTGTATACGCGCTACCTGCTGCCGTTTGAAATTGCGGCGCTCATTCTTACCGTCGGCATCGTCGCGGCGGTTGCCCTGACGTTGCGCGAACGACGTGACACGCGCTACGAAAGTGCATCACAGCAGGTGCGCGTTGATCCGCGCGACCGCTTGCGCATGGTCAAGATGAGTCCTGAACACGACAACGAATCCACCGCATCCGAGGAGCCGCGCACATGATCTCGCTGGCGCATTTCATCGTATTGGGTGCGATTCTTTTCTGTATCGCGGT
Source organism: Lysobacterales bacterium (assembly GCA_038242205.1). Lineage (GTDB taxonomy): Bacteria > Pseudomonadota > Gammaproteobacteria > Xanthomonadales > Rhodanobacteraceae > Rhodanobacter. The sequence goes on along the minus strand of JBBSSI010000002.1, from coordinate 34,717 downwards.
AGCCGGACTGTTCATCAATCGCAAGAACGTGATCGTGCTGTTGATGTCGCTGGAGTTGATCCTGCTCGCGGTAAACACGAATTTCGTGGCATTTTCGCGCTACCTGGGCGATGTATCGGGACAGGTATTCGTGTTTTTCATTCTTACCGTGGCTGCGGCGGAAGCTGCCATTGGCCTGGCGATCCTGGTGCTGCTGTTCCGTACGCGCAGCACCATCAATATCGCCGACATCGACAGCATGAAGGGTTGAGCCGATGCAATTGTCCACAAGCATCCTGCTGATCATTGCGCTGGCCCCGCTGATCGGCTGTCTGCTGGCAGGGTTTCTCAGTCGCTTCATTGGGCGCACAGGCGCGCACAGCGTGACCATTCTGGGCATGGTGATCTCCTGTGCGCTGTCGTTTTACGTCTTGTATCAGCTGACTGTTGGTGGGGCACACAGTTACAACCAGAACATCTACACGTGGTTCCAGATTGGCGAGTTCAACGCCAGCGTCGGTTTCATGGTGGATCGATTGACCGCGATGATGCTGGTGGTCGTCAGCTTTGTCTCGCTGGTGGTGCACGTTTACACCATCGGCTACATGCGTGAAGACCCGGGCTACTCGCGCTTCTTCAGCTACATCTCGTTGTTCACGTTCTCCATGTTCATGCTGGTGATGGCGAACAACTTCATGCAGTTGTTTTTTGGATGGGAAGCAGTAGGGCTGGTGTCCTACCTGCTGATCGGGTTCTGGTACAACCGCCCCAGTGCGATCTTCGCGAACCTCAAGGCGTTCATGGTCAATCGCGTCGGCGATTTCGGCTTTCTGCTCGGTATCGCTGCCGTGCTGGCGTTCTTGCACACGCTGGATTACCAGACCGCATTTGATGCCGCGCCGAGCCTTATCGGCAAGACCGTGCAGATCACCGCGAACAGGCAATGGGACGCGGCCAGCGTCATCTGCATCCTGTTGTTCATTGGTGCAATGGGCAAATCGGCGCAGGTGCCGTTGCACGTCTGGCTGCCGGATTCAATGGAAGGCCCGACGCCGATTTCCGCGTTGATCCATGCAGCAACGATGGTCACCGCCGGCATATTCATGGTGGCGCGCATGTCGCCGTTGTTCGAACTGTCATCGACGGCGTTGAGCTTTGTCCTGGTGATCGGCGCGACCACCGCGCTGTTCACCGGCATGATCGGCATCGTGCAGAACGACATCAAGCGCGTGATCGCATATTCCACGCTCTCGCAGTTGGGCTACATGACAGTTGCGCTTGGCGTGTCGATGTACAGCGGCGCGGTATTCCACTTGATGACGCACGCGTTCTTCAAGGCGCTGTTGTTCCTCGCCGCAGGGTCGGTGATCATCGCGATGCACCACCAGCAGGACATGCGCTACATGGGTGGCCTGCGCAAGTACATGCCGATCACCTGGTTGACGATGTGGGTTGGCTCGGCAGCGCTCGTCGCGGTGCCATTCACTTCGGGCTTTTATTCGAAAGACGCGATCATTGAAGCGGTAGGTGAATCACATCGTTGGGGCGCCAACTACGCGTATTTCTGCGTGATGGCGGGCGTCCTCGTCACCGGCCTGTACACGTTCCGCCAGATGTATCTGACGTTTCACGGCAAGGAACGCTTCAAGGTCGTCGATCAACATGCGCACGGACATGGCGACAATCACGAACTTCCGCCTGGCGTCCTGGCGCACGCACCCAGGGAGTCGCCGTGGGTCGTGACCGTGCCGCTGATCGCGTTGGCGATCCCATCGCTGCTCATTGGCTTTTTCACCATCCAGCCGACGCTGTATGGCAACTGGTTCGGTGCGTCGATTCACGTTGACGGGGCGAACAACGTGCTTGCCGCGCTGGCGCCGGAGTTTCACGGCGCGCTGGCGATGGGCCTGCACGGATTCACCCAGCTGCCGTTCTGGCTGATGGTGGCCGCGTTTCTCATATGCACCTACGTCTATCTGCTCAACCCGGCAATGGCAGGCAAGATCAAGAACGCGCTCAAGCCGCTGTGGACGGTGCTGGATCGCAAGTACTGGTTCGATGAAGCCGAGTACGCGTTGTTTGCCAGTGGCGGAGTGAAATTGGGTCGCCTGTTCTGGAAAGTCGGCGACGCAGCCTTGATCGACGGCGCTGCGGTAAACGGCTCGGTCAACCTGATCCATCGTGGCGCGGCGCTGTTGCGCCGGTTGCAAACCGGGTATCTCTATCATTATGCGTTCGCCATGATCGTTGGCCTGATCCTGATGTTGGGCGGGTATCGGCTGTTCGGGAACTAGGGGAAGCAGGCTTCATGTTCAATCATCTTCTCAGTGTGCTGATCTGGCTTCCGCTTGTCGGTGCATTACCCGTTCTGCTGGCAGGGACCGCACGGCCGATGCTCGCACGCGTGCTGGCCTTGCTGGTCACGCTGGTGACTTTCGTTGCAAGCCTCGGGCTGTTGTGGCGCTATGACGCGAGCGGCGCGGTCATGCAACTGCAGGAAACCCACGCGTGGATTCCAACCTGGGGCGTGCATTTCACCCTGGCTGTGGACGGGATTTCGGTCGCGCTGGTGTTGATGACCACGTTCGTCGGCATCCTTGTCATCGGCGGCGCATGGAAGGTCATCCAGAAACAGACGCATCAGTACATGGCGTGCATGCTGGTGCTCGAAGGCCTGCTGATCGGCGTGTTTTGTGCGACCGACGCTCTGGTGTTTTACGCATTTTTCGAAGCGGTGCTGATCCCGATGTACATCCTCATCGGGATGTGGGGCGGTCCGCGTCGTGTTTACGCGACCTTGAAGTTGTTCATCTACACGTTCACCGGTTCCGTGTTCATGCTGATCGCGCTGCTGTATCTGTATCAGCAGGCGCATACGTTCGACCTGGCGACGTTGGCTGCGCTGCCACTGACGATGCAGCAGCAGACCTGGATATTCTTTGCGTTCCTGGTGGCCTTCGCCATCAAGGTGCCGATGGTGCCTGTGCACACCTGGTTGCCGGACGCGCACGTCGAGGCGCCTACTGGCGGGTCGGTATGGCTGGCGGCAGTGATGCTGAAAATCGGCACCTACGGAATGCTGCGCTTCATCCTGCCGATTACGCCGGATGCCGGCGCGCATTTTGCGTGGATCGTCATCGTCCTCAGCCTCGTTGCAATCGTCTATATCGGCTACGTCGCGCTGGTGCAGGAGGACATGAAGAAGCTGGTGGCGTATTCGTCGGTGGCGCACATGGGTTTCGTCACCCTGGGTATCTTCATGGCGTTCATGCTGGTGCGCGAGAGTGGCGATCTGGACATGGCCGCGCTCGGCATGCAGGGCGCCATGGTGCAGATGATTTCGCACGGCTTTGTCTCAGGCGCCATGTTCACCTGCATCGGCATCATGTACGACCGTACGCATACGCGCCTGATCAAGGATTACGGCGGCGTCATCAACATGATGCCGTGGTTTGGTTTTTTCTACGTCTTGTTTGCCATGGCCAATTGCGGCCTGCCAGGTACCAGCGGTTTCGTCGGCGAATTCATGGTGATCCTGGCCAGCTTTACCGCCAGTCCATGGATCGCTCTGTTTGCCGCGTTCACGCTGATCATTGGTGCTGGCTACACGCTGTGGTTGGTCAAGCGCGTGCTGTGGGGACCGGTCACCACGGAACACGTCAAGCACATGCAGCCGCTGGAATTACGCGAGACGCTGGTGCTCAGCGCGTTCGCCTTTGCGGTACTGGCAATCGGCCTGTGGCCTCAACCGTTGGTGCATTTGATGGATGGCTCGGTTGCGCACTTGATTGCGCAACTTGCAGTGCACAAGATTTGATGTTGATGCTGCGAAAAGTGCGCAGTGCGGGCTGTCCGTCGCGTCAATTGAGCGTGCCGGGCAAGCCCATGCGGCCACCGAGTTTCCGATTTTCCGGGTGTCGCGTACAGCCAGCTTTTGACGCCACCCACCTTGCGTATGTGGATACCCTCTGATGCCCACCTTGAATGACATTCTGATCATGCTGCCGGAGTTCTATCTGGTAGCGGCCACATGTCTGTTGTTGCTGCTGGATGCGTTCATGAAACCGGCACAACGGCCGCTCCTGCACTGGCTCGCGGTTGCCGTTTTGTTGATCACGTTGTACATGGTCGTGGCAGGCCAACCGGAGCAGACGGTCACCGCATTCGGCGGTATGTTCGTACGTGACGGTGTGGCAGAAATCCTCAAGGTTTTTGCGCTGACCACCACGTCCATGGTGTTTGTCTACGCACGGCCTTACCTGATCGATCGCGGTATTGGCGGGGAGTTCTACACGCTCATGCTGTTTGCGGTGACGGGTATCCTGCTGCTGGTTTCGGCCGGCAGCCTGATCACCGTTTACCTGGGCCTGGAATTGTTGTCGTTGTCGTCCTATGCGCTGGTCGCGCTCTATCGCGATGCACCGCTGCCGGCAGAGGCGGCAATCAAATACTTCGTCCTCGGCGCGCTGTCTTCGGGCACGCTGCTGTACGGCATGTCAATGGTCTACGGCGCCTCGGGCATGGGCGGCACACCGACGCTGGATCTCGCGCAACTGCACAATGTGATGGCGTACACCACCACGCCCAAATTACTGATGTTCGGGTTGATCTTCATGATCATGGGCATTGGCTTCAAGCTCGGCGTTGCACCATTCCACATGTGGCTGCCGGATGTTTACCAGGGCGCGCCAACGCCAGTGACCACGTTTATCTCGACCGGCTCGAAGCTTGCAGCATTTGGCATGGCGTTTCGTCTGCTGGATACCGGCATGGGTGATCTGGCGCAGCATTGGCAGCTGATCCTTGCCGTGCTCGCCACCGTGTCACTGGCCATCGGCAATTTGGTTGCCATCGTGCAGACCAACTTCAAACGCCTGATGGCGTACTCGACCATCTCGCACATGGGCTACCTGCTGCTCGGGCTGTCGGCAGCGGGTCCGGAAGGGTATTCAGCGGCGATGTTCTACGCGATCTGTTACGCACTGATGGCTGCTGCCGCGTTCGGCGTGATGATGGCGATGTCGCGTGCCGGCTTTGAATGCGAGGAAATATCCGACTTCAAGGGCCTCAACCAGAAGGCGCCGTGGATGGCATTCCTGATGATGCTGGCGATGTTTTCGCTGGCTGGCGTGCCGCCGTTGTTCGGCTTCTGGGCCAAGGTGCTGGTGCTGGAAGCGGCGATTCATGCGGGCATGTTGTGGCTTGCCATCGTCGGCATCATCGCTGCGTTTGTCGGCCTGTACTACTACCTTCACGTGATCAAGGTGATGTACTTCGACGACGCAAAAGAAGGCAGCATGCTCGCTGCCAAGGCGGACCGTCCGCTGCGCCTGGTGTTGTCGGTGAACGGTGTTTCCCTGCTCGTTCTTGGCGTGTACTGGGGTCCGCTCTTGGCCTGGTGCCAGCACGCGTTTGGCGCTGGATCACCGTGACGCTTTCGCGTTCCAGCAACTGTATCGGGGTGAGGCCGCAGCTTGCAAGAAATCGGCCATCCCGTTAAACTCCTCAAACTCTGATGCGGGGTGGAGCAGTCTGGCAGCTCGTCGGGCTCATAACCCGAAGGTCGCAGGTTCGAATCCTGCCCCCGCTACCAGATCTTTCTTGATGCAGAGAAAGCCTCCTCGTGAGGCTTTTTTGTTGATTAAGGCGCTGCCGGTGACGGTGTTGGTTGGCTCCAGAATGGCGCGTTTCATGGCGCGTTCTGGATGACAGTTGATGCAAGGGAATGGGCCGTCGGAGCCCATTTTTTGTTTCTGTAAGTAAAGGACGCGGATCGATGGATACGCAGGCATTGGCACTACGTTTCAGCGGTGTCCTGACCGAGTTTGGTCTGTGCTGCCTGGGTGTGGAATTTTTGCCGGGTCAAGGCCAGAGCACGCTGCGTGTATATGTTGACCTGCTCGATGAAGTGGCGCCTGCTTCGCCAAGTGCAAACGACGACGACGCGACGCCGCGAGCGGTGAGTGTCGATCAATGCGAGAGCGCCAGTCGCGAGCTGTCAGCTTTGCTCGATGTGGACGATCCGATTCCCGGACACTATGCGCTGGAAGTTTCTTCACCGGGGATCGATCGGCCATTGTTCACGGCGGCGCAGTTTGCGCGGGCGGTGGGCCAGGAAGTGAAGCTGCTGTTCGGCGCGCCGGTGGACGGCAGGCGGCGGATACGTGGCAAGGTGGCAAGCGTTGTGGGCGAAAAGATTTCGCTCGATGCGGAAGGCAGGATGTGGCAGTTCGATCACGCGCAGGTGGAAACTGCGCGCGTGGTGCCCGACTGGGTGGCGCTGGGTTATGCCCCGCAACCCAAGCTCGGCGGAAAACCAGCGGCACGCAAGGCCGCGAAATGAATTCATCAGAACGATTTGGGTGCTGCGAGGCGCCTGTGGAGTTGCTGCAATGAGCAAAGAACTTTTGCTGGTCGTTGACGCTGTCGCCAATGAAAAGGGTGTCCCGCTGGAAGTCATCTTCGAGGCGATGGAAGCTGCATTGGCGTCAGCAGCCAAGAAGCGTTATTCGGACGACGAGCCGGACATTCGGGTGGCCATTGACCACGACACGGGCGAGTACGAGACGTTTCGCCGTTGGGAAATCATCGCTGATGATGGCGAGATGGAATCGCCGTTTTTCCAGCTGCGCCTTATGGATGCGCTGGACGAGCGCGACGACGCGCAGGTTGGCGAGTACATTGAGCAGCAAATCGAGAATGCCGAGTTTGGGCGTATTGCCGCACAAGCCGCCAAACAGGTCATCGTGCAGCGTGTGCGCGAGGCAGAGCGCCAGCAGGTGGTGGACGCATTCGCCGATCGCGTGGGCGAACTGGTGACCGGTATCGTCAAGCGCGTCGAGCGCGGCAATCTGTATCTGGACCTGGGCAGCAATGCCGAAGCGTTCATCCCGCGCGACAAGACCATCCCGCGCGAGTCCGCGCGCGTGGGCGATCGCGTGCGCGGCTATCTGTATGAAGTGCGCTCCGAACCGCGCGGACCTCAGCTGTTCGTGTCGCGTGCGGCGCCGGAATTCATGATCGAGCTGTTCAAGCTTGAAGTACCTGAGGTGGGCCAGGGCCTGGTCGAGATCAAGGGTTGCGCGCGCGATCCGGGTGACCGCGCCAAGATCGCCGTGATTGCCCACGACAGCCGTACCGATCCCATTGGCGCATGCATCGGCATGCGCGGTTCGCGCGTGCAGGCAGTGTCGAACGATCTGAACGGCGAGCGCGTCGATATCATCTTGTGGCACGAGAACCAGGCGCAGTTCGTGATCAACGCAATGGCGCCGGCCGAGGTGCAGTCGATCATCATGGATGAGGAAAAGCATTCGATGGATATCGCCGTGGCCGAGGACAAGTTGTCCCAGGCGATTGGTCGTGGCGGCCAGAACGTGCGTCTGGCAAGCAAGCTCACCGGCTGGCAGCTCAACGTGATGACCCAGGATCAGGTTGCCGCCAAGAGCGAGTCAGAACAGGAAGCGGCACGTCTGCTGTTCATGGACAAGCTTGAAGTGGACCACGAAATTGCCATTATCCTTGTGCAGGAAGGCTTCTCCAGCGTCGAGGAGATTGCGTACGTACCCAGCGCCGAATTGCTGGCAGTGGAAGGCTTTGACGAAGACATCGTCGAGGAATTGCGCGCACGTGCGCGCGACGCGTTGCTGGTCGAGGCGCTGGCGGAGGAAGAAGGCGCGTCCGGCCAGAATCCATCTGCCGAGCTGCTGGCGATGGAAGGCATGGATGACGCCACGGCGCAAACCCTGGCCGAGCGCGGCGTGTGCACGATGGACGATCTGGCCGATCTGGCCGTGGACGACTTGATAGACATGGATGACATGGATGAAGAACGTGCCGCAGCGTTGATCATGACGGCGCGCGCACCGATGATCGAGCGTCTGGAGCACGGTGGCTGATGGCAAGCGGCGGCGCCCCGAAGGGGTGCGCCGGGAAAGGTTCGCAACCTTTCACGACGATTGGAGATAGCGGCGCAGATACTGGGCTGCACATGCAAGACAAGCGCGGGAACGGCGGAGCAGAGAACACGATGTCGGACGTTACAATCAAACAACTCGCCCAGAAAATGGGCATGCCCAGCGACAAGCTGCTCACCCAGCTTGATGCCGCGGGCATGAAATTTTCCGATCCGGAGCAAGTGATCAGCAGCACCGAAAAGGTGAAGCTGCTCGGCTTCCTGCGCCGCAGCAACGCCAAAGATGACGCTGTCCCGTCAGCTGACAGTGCGCCTCGTCAGGTCACGTTGCGGCGACGCACGGTCGGTGAGCTCAAGGTCGCAACGCCAGGCCCACGTGGTGCTGCCGGTGTAGCCAAGACTGTCAACGTCGAGGTTCGCGCCAAACGCACCTATGTCAAGCGCAGCGTCATTGCCGAAGAGGCGAATGCCGAGCCGGAGCGCGAAGACGCCGTGCGCAAGCTGGAAGAATCCCGCGTGCAGCGCGAGCGTGAGGAACACGAGCGCGTTGCTGCCGTTGAACACCGCCAGCACGAAGCCGAAGTCCAGCAGCAGGCTGCCGATGTGCAGAAGGCGGAATCGGCACGCAACTCCAGCACGGCAGCGGATGAGGCGCTGGCAGCGGCCCAGATCGCAGCAACGCCGGCGCCCGTTGCCGAAGCAGCCGTGCACGCCCAGGCCGCGGCGCCCGCCGCCGGGGAACGCGGCGACTCGCAAACCACGGTGCAGCGCATTGATCCGCGCGAACTGGGCATGATCATTCCGCGCATTCAAGAGCCGCACAGGCGCGAGAAACTCGTCAAGCCGGTTGCCGCGCCGACGCCTGCGCCGGCGCCACCGAGCAAAGTCGCAGCGTCCAGGCCGGCAGCTCCCGGAGCCTCTGCGGCTCCCCCTGCGGCTGTGGATGGAGCGCATGGCAAGGCCAAGCATGGCAGTCGTGAACGCGAGCGCGAAGAGCCGTCGCGGGAAGGACGCGGCAGCCCGGCCGGCAAGCGTTTTGGCGGTGGCCAGATGCATCTGAGCGAGGCGGATCGCGCGCGCAGATCTTCCGGCAACAAGCGCAGCCGGACCTCGCGCGGCGGCCACGAGCCATCACGCAGTGGCAGTAGTTCGCCATCCGGCCCGCACGCGTTTTCCAGGCCTACCGCTCCGGTCGTGCGTGACGTTGTCGTGGCCGATACAAATACCGTGTCCGAGCTGGCGCAAAAGATGGCGGTGAAGGGCGCTGAAGTTGTGAAGGCGCTGTTCAAGATGGGCGTGATGGCGACCATCAACCAGAGTATCGACCACGACACCGCCGTGTTGGTGGTTGAAGAGCTCGGGCATACGCCGGTCGCAGACAGTCAGGCCAATGCCGAGCAGACCCTGGCCGAGCATACGCACAGCGCGGAGCTTGAAGGCGAGAAATCCACGCGCCCGCCGGTGGTAACCATCATGGGTCACGTCGATCACGGCAAGACCTCATTGCTGGACTACATCCGGACGACCAAGGTTGCGTCCGGCGAGGCAGGCGGTATCACGCAGCACATAGGCGCTTACCACGTGAACACGTCCAAGGGCGTGATCACCTTCATCGATACCCCGGGACATGCCGCCTTTACCTCGATGCGTGCGCGTGGTGCGCAAAGCACCGATATCGTGGTGCTGGTGGTTGCGGCTGATGATGGCGTGATGCCGCAGACGGTTGAAGCGGTCAACCATGCGCGGGCCGCGAAGGTTCCGATGATTGTTGCCGTCAACAAGATGGACAAGGAAGGCGCCAACCCGGACAACGTCAAACAAGGCCTCGTGCAGTATGAGGTCGTGCCCGAGGACTGGGGCGGCGATGTGCAGTTTGTACCAGTGTCGGCGAAAACCGGCTTGGGTATCGAGGACTTGCTCGACGCCATTTCCGTGCAGGCGGAAGTGATGGAGTTGCGCGCGGTCGTTGATGGCCGTGCGTCGGGCGTGGTGATCGAATCCAGTCTGGATCGTGGCCGCGGTCCGGTGGCTACAGTGCTGGTGCAGCAGGGCACCTTGAAGAAAGGTGACTTCGTGGTCTGCGGCGTCGAGTACGGCCGCATGCGCGCGTTGATCGATGCCAGCGGCAAGCAGGTTGCTTCGGCCGGTCCGTCAATCCCCGTGCAGGTGCTTGGGCTGTCAGGTGTTCCGGAGACGGGTGATGACTTTGTCTGCGTCGAGGACGAACATCTCGCCCGCGAGGTTGCCGAGGAGCGCCAGCAGAAACGCCGCGCGACCCGCATGGTGAGCAAGAGCAATCGGCTTGAAGACATTATTGCCAAGATGGGTCAGGGCGTTGAGCAGCAGACGCTCAATATCCTGGTCAAGGGCGACGTGCAGGGTTCGGTCGAGGCGTTGCGTGAATCGTTGACGCAGATTGGCAACGAGCGCGTGCGGGTGAACGTGGTGGCTTCGGGCGTGGGTGGCATCAGCGAGTCCGATGCCACACTCGCTGCAGCGTCCAAGGCGTTGCTGATCGGTTTCAACGTGCGCGCCGACGCCTCGGCCCGTAAAGTCATCGAGACCGCCGGCGTGGATGTTCGCTATTTCTCGATCATCTACGACGTAATCGATCAGGTGAAGCAGGCCGCGACTGGTTTGCTCGGCATGGAAGTGCGCGAGGAAATTATTGGTATCGCCGAAGTGCGCGAGGTATTCCGCAGTTCGAAATTTGGCGCCGTGGCCGGTTGCCGCGTCACGGAAGGTGTCGTCAAGCGCAGCAAGCCGATCCGCGTGCTGCGCGACAACGTGGTGGTCTTCGAAGGCGAGCTGGAATCGCTGCGGCGCTTCAAGGAGCTGGTCGACGAGGTAAGCAATGGCGTGGATTGCGGCATCGCGGTCAAGCAATACAACGACGTCAAGCCGGGTGACCAGATCGAGTGCTTCGAACGCACCGAGGTGGCACGCACGCTGTAGAGCCAACTGTGCAATGGGGAACGCATGCAACGGCTTCGGCACGCAGCGCTCCCCGCTTTTACCTACTGACAACCTGACGCCGTCCCATGCCTTCTCGTGATTTCAAACGTACTGACCGTATCGGTGCCGAGCTGCGCCGCGAGCTTGGTTTGCTGGTGCAGGCGGCGGTGCGCGATCACGGGTTGCCGTCGGTCAGCGTTTCGGACGTCGAAATCACCCGCGACCTGGATATGGCGACCGTGTGGGTGACCGCTCTGGTGGCGGAAACCGGGTTGCCCGCGGTCAAGGCACTCAACGCCATTGCCTACGAGATCCGTCGTTCGCTGGCGCGCAGCGGCATGCGCATGCGCCGCGTGCCTGAGCTGAAGTTCAAGTACGACGATTCGGTGGACAAGGCCGAGCGCATAGAAAGCCTGCTGCGCGGGCAGGTAAAGGATCTGACTCCAGTGGACGATGACGCGCAAGGCTGAAGCTCGCGCTCGGCAGGCATTGAAACGCGCCGCAAGGGCCCGCTTGCGCGACCTGCACGGCATCATTCTTCTCGACAAGCCGCTGGGCCTTAGCTCCAACCAGGCGTTGCAGGCGGTACGGCGTCTCCTGCGCGCAGCCAAGGGCGGACATACCGGGTCACTCGATCCGCAGGCCACCGGTCTGCTTCCGTTGTGCTTCGGCGAGGCCACCAAACTGGCTGGCAACCTGCTTGGCGCGCGCAAGGCTTATTGGGCGCAGTGTCTGCTGGGCGTGACTACGGACACTGGCGACAGCGAAGGTGAAGTCTTGCAGCGGCGTCCCGTACCCACACTTGACGGGCCGACTCTGGAGGCCGCACTGGACAAGCTGCGCGGCCGCATTGTGCAGGTGCCACCGGTGTATTCAGCGCTCAAGCAAGACGGCGAGCGTCTTTACGTCAAGGCGCGCCGCGGAGAAAAGGTGGATGTTCCCGCACGTGAGGTCGAGGTCCATCGACTCGACCTGCTGGAGCACGCGGGCGACGTCCTGCAATTGCATATTGAATGTGGCTCGGGTACTTACGTGCGCTCGCTGGTAGCAGACCTGGGCGTGGACCTGGGTTGCGGTGCCCACGTCAGCGCATTGCGCAGGCTGTGGCTGGAGCCGTTTCGCGAACCGCACATGGTGACGCTTGAAACGCTGCAGCAAGCTGCGGAGGACGGCGATGAAGCCTTGCTGCGCTTGCTCTTGCCAGTGGCCGCGGGCCTGGTGGATCTACCCCGTACGCATCTGGACCGGGAACAAAGCGCGGCAATTTCTCGCGGTCAGCAAATTGTTCTGCCCAGCCCGCACGCGCTGGGACGCAGTGCCGCTTTTACGCTTGAAGGGGCGTTGCTGGCGGTGCTCGAAGTGGATGTTGCCGGCCGCACGCAGATTGTTCGTGGGTTCCATTTGCCGGGGGATGTGCGGTTTGCGCCGCCGGGCTTCGCTGCCCTTGTTGAAATACCGCCGCGGTCAGTAGAATAGACAGGTTGTTTCAACGCTTCCACTCTTTTCACATCCCTCCAGACGAAGCTTGCCCTTGCCTCATTGCGAGGACGCAAGCGCAAGCTTCGCGTCGTCTTTCAAGGAAACTACATACCCATGTCTCTTACCGCAGAACAAACCGGCAAGATCATTGCTGACTTCGGCCGCGTGCCGAATGACACCGGCTCGTCGGAAGTGCAGGTAGCGTTGCTGTCTGCCCGCATCGAGCATCTTGGCAGCCACTTCAAGGAGCACAAGCAGGATCATCATTCCCGCCGCGGCTTGTTGAAGCTGGTCAACCAGCGCAAACGCCTGCTCAGCTATCTGAAGGATCGGGACCTTGCGCGCTATCAGTCGCTGATCGAACGTCTCGGCTTGCGCCGGTAAAACGCGTTCGTCCGGTCCGATAGTCAATGCGCGGCTGCTCGTGGCCGTGCTCACGCATCAAGAGGAAGAATCCCAGTGGCGAAAGTAACCAGGTCGTTCCAGTACGGTAGTCATGAAGTCACGCTGGAGACGGGCGAAATCGCCCGCCAGGCATCCGGCGCGGTGATTGTCAGCATGGGCGGTACCGTTGTGCTGGTGTCCGTGGTGGCCGCCGCGAAAGCACGCGAAGGGCAGGATTTCTTTCCGCTCACCGTCGACTATCAGGAAAAGTTCTACTCGGCCGGTCGTATACCGGGAGGTTTCTTCAAGCGCGAAGGCCGCCCCACCGAGAAGGAAACGCTTACCTCGCGCTTGATCGATCGTCCGTTGCGTCCGTTGTTTCCAGACGGCTTTCGCAACGAAGTGCAGGTAGTGGCCACGGTGGTGTCGTTGAATCCTGAAGTGGACGGTGACATTCCGGCACTGCTGGGAGCTTCAGCCGCCATGATCCTGGCCGGCGTACCGTTCAGTGGGCCGATCGCTGCCGCGCGCGTGGGTTATGTCAATGGCGCATATGTTCTGTGCCCGACGTCGGAGCAGCTCAAGCAGTCCGATCTGGATCTGGTCGTGGCCGGCACGAGCAAGGCCGTGCTCATGGTCGAGTCCGAAGCCAAGCTGCTCAGCGAAGATGTCATGCTGGGCGCGGTCATGTTTGGCCATCAGCAGATGCAGGTGGCGATCGACACGATCAATGCGTTTGCCGCCGAGGCCGGACGCAAGGTCTTCAAGTGGGAAGCTGCGCCGGTCAATACCGGCTTGCTCGACGCCGTGCGGACCGCTGGTGGCGCCCGCTTCACCGAGACATTCCACATTCTGGACAAGCTGGCCCGCCGCGACGCGGTCAACGGGTTGAAGACGGACGTCAAGGCAGCGCTTGCCGAACAGGCACAAGTCAACGCGTGGAGTGATGGCGCGATTTCCAGGGCGTTTGAGGAAATCGAATATCACACCATGCGCGACGGCGTGCTCAAGACCAAGGTGCGCATGGACGGGCGCCAGCTCGATGACGTACGCGCGATCAGCGCACGCATCGGCGTGTTGCCGCGCACGCATGGTTCGGCGCTGTTCACCCGCGGCGAGACGCAGGCCTTGGTGGTGGTGACGCTGGGCACGACGCGCGATTCGCAACTTATCGATGCACCGGAAGGCGAGTCGAAGGATCCGTTCCTGTTTCATTACAATTTTCCTCCGTATTCAGTGGGCGAAACGGGCCGCGTGGGCAGCCCCAAGCGCCGCGAGATTGGCCACGGGCGTCTTGCCAAGCGCGGCGTGCAGGCAGTCAAGCCGAGCATCGAGGCGTTTCCGTACGTGATCCGCGTGGTTTCGGAAATCACTGAGTCGAACGGTTCGTCGTCCATGGCGTCGGTGTGTGGTTCCTCACTGGCGATGATGGATGCGGGCGTGCCGTTGAAATCGCCGGTGGCCGGAATCGCAATGGGCCTGGTCAAGGAAGGCGATGACTTTGTGGTGCTCACCGACATTCTTGGTGACGAAGATCATCTGGGCGACATGGACTTCAAGGTGGCCGGCACTGCCGACGGCGTATCTGCCTTGCAGATGGATATCAAGATCGACGGCATCACCGAGGAGATCATGCGCAGCGCGCTGGCCCAGGCCAAGCGTGGTCGCCTGCACATTCTCGGTGAGATGGCAAAATGCCTGACCGTGGCACGCTCCGAGATGAGTGAATACGCCCCGCGCTTGCTGACCATCAAGATTCACCCGGACAAGATCCGCGAAGTGATCGGCAAGGGTGGCGCGACCATTCGCTCGATCACCGAGGAAACTGGCTGCACGATCGACATCAACGATGACGGCACGGTGATCGTGGCTTCGGTCAATCGCGAAGCGGCTGAAGCGGCCAAGAAGCGCATCGAGCAAATCGTTTCCGACGTGGAGCCTGGACGTATCTACGAAGGCAAGGTCGCCAAGCTGATGGATTTCGGCGCGTTTGTCACGATCATGCCGGGCAAGGATGGTCTGGTCCACGTATCGCAGATTTCCAACGAGCGGGTCGAGAAGGTGTCCGACAAGCTGCACGAAGGCGACATCGTCAAGGTCAAGGTGCTCGAAGTGGACAAGCAGGGACGTATCCGCTTGTCGATGAAGGCCGTTACCGAAGAGGAAGCGGCCGGCGTCTGAGTTCGCTCGCTTTTAACGCAGCTTGACCGCACAAGGCTCGGCTCATCACCGAGCCTTGTGCATGTCCGGCTTCAACAAATGTTAGCGGTCGCTTTGTTACGATGACTGCGACCACGGACGAGGAGCTTTACATGGCTGACCCGACATCTGAATTCCTGCAGGATTATCAAGCGCTGGCGCGGCAATCGTGGGACGCCTGGAGCCGGCAAATGCAAGCGTCCGCGGCACCGCCAAGTGCACCATGGCAAAACGCTGGTACTACGGCGGCGAGCGATACGTTTGAGCGCACTCTGGAAGGCTTGAAATCGTATCTGGGCTGGATGCAGGGCACCACCGCCACAGCCACGACTCCGGGCGTTGATTGGCAGCAGCAGGTGCAGCAATGGTTTGGTGGCAGCGGTCAACCCTTTACGCAGGCTTTTGCCGGCATCGAGGGCGCTGGCGCACAAGGCTTCGGGCGGCTCTGGCAGGAATGGACGCAGGCGATGCAACGTGGTGGCCAGAGCATGGGCTCGGCGCCCTCATCGCCAACGCCGGCGTTCGGCATGGATCGCGAACAGCACATGCAGCAGCAGGAACTGGCGCAAGCCATGCTGGCTTCGATGCAGGCGTCCGCGCGTTATCAAACCCTGCTTCAGCGCGCCAGTACCCAAGCTGTGCAGCGCTTGCAGGACAAGCTGGCCGAGCACTCAGAGCCGGGACGTCAGGTTGAGTCGCTCAAGGGGTTGTACGACCTGTGGGTAGACGCCAGCGAGGAGTCTTATGCCGAGATTGCCCTGACCGAAGAATTTCGCACGGTCTACGGCGAGATGGTAAACACCCAGATGACCGTGCGCCAGTTGCAGAAAAAATATACCGAAGCGATGTGTCAGCAGCTGGGTATCCCAACGCGCAGCGAAGTTGCGAGTCTGGGTGAGCGCCTGCAAGCGGTTCGTCGCGAGCTTCGCGCCGATAAAAGTGCCGGTACCGTGACTGACCGGATCGAGGCACTGCGTGGCGAGCTTGCCGCGCTGGCACGGCGGGTTGATGCCAGGACTACGCCCAAGCTGGCAAAGCAGCCGCTCACGGCAGCGGCGCGCAGCGCGCCGGGTAAAGACACGCCGCGTAAAACGGCCGCAGGTACATCAAAACCGCTTGCCAGCTCGCGAAGAGTTGCGCCAGCCGCGTCTCCACCGACCAAGCGCGTCAAGGCCAAGGCGAGCCCGCGCAAGCCGACAGCCAAGGCACCGGCGGGCAAGCCAGCAGCGAGCAAGTCAGCAGCGAGCAAGTCAGCAGCGGGCAAGCCAGCAGCGAGCAAGTCAGCAGCGAGCAAGTCAGCAGCGAGCCGCAAGGCGGCAACGTTGCCCAAGGCGCGCGCGGCCAGCACGTCGCGTACTTCATCGCGCAAGCGCAAATAAGGAGCCAGCATGTACACACCATTGCGCATAGATCCAACACGGGTGTTGGCTGAAATCACCACCTTTCAACGTAAGTTGGCAGCGGGCATGACGCATCTGCGCGCCATGCACGAGCCGGAGTATGCCAACACGCCACGCGAACTCGTATACAGCGAGGACAAACTGAAGGTATGGCACTTCACCGGCCACAGCAGGCCTACCGCGAAAATCCCGGTGCTTATCGTCTACGCATTGGTCAACACGGTCTGGATGACAGACCTGCAAGCCGATCGTTCGCTGGTGCGCAACCTGCTGGAGCAGGGCGAGGATGTCTACTTGATCGATTGGGGCTATCCCGACGGCGCCGACCGTTGGCTGACCTTGGACGATTACATCAACGGTTATATCGATCGTTGCGTCGACGCCGTGCGCGCACGTCACGATCTGCACGCCATCAATCTGCTCGGCATCTGCCAGGGCGGCACCTTCTCGCTGTGCTACACGGCGCTGCACGCTGACAAGGTCAAGAATCTGATCACGATGGTCACGCCGGTGGATTTCCACACGGCCGACAACATGCTGTCGAGCTGGTGCCGTGAGATGGATGTGGACTTGTTCGTCGACACCATGGGCAATATCCCGGCGAGCATGATGAACTACGTCTATCTGACGCTGAAGCCGATGCGTTTGAACCAGCAAAAATATATCGGCATGGTCGACATTCTCGACAAGCCGGTGGAGCTGGAAAATTTTCTGCGCATGGAGCGCTGGATTTTTGATTCGCCGGATCAGGCCGGCGAAGCATTTCGCGAGTTCATCAAAGAGTTCTATCAAGCCAACAAGCTGGTGAAAGGCACGGTCAGCATCGGTGGGCAGCCAGTGGACCTTGGCACGATCACGCAACCGGTGTTGAACATCTTTGCCGAGCAGGATCACCTGGTGCCACCGGATGCTGCCCGCGCTTTGGGCAAGCACGTTGGCAGCACTGATTACACGCAGCTGGCATTCAAGGGCGGTCACATAGGTATCTATGTGTCCAGCCGCGCACAGCGCGAAGTGCCGCCGGCCATCCATCAATGGTTGCGCGCGCGCGGCTGATTCGCGCATGACGAGGTGATGGCAGTGGCAACCATTCTTTGCCGGTCACGGCGTGAGCGCTCCCTGGCTGGAGTCTGTGGTGGTTTGGCCGAGTACTTTGGCTGGAGCGCGACCCGCGTCCGCTTCGCGCTGATTTTGCTGGCGCTGTGCGGCGGTTCGGGAATCTTGCTGTATCTGCTGCTGTGGCTGGTCATGCCTGCTGATCGCTGACCTGCGTTGTTCCTGACAAAGTGCGGCGGTAACTGGCAGACGCCCTACGCCTGCGCTCATTCCGGCTGCCGAGTAAAGATCACGATGGATTACGACCGCTATGATCATGTTCGCGCCGTGCAGTGGCTGGGCGATCGGTTGCGCCTGCTCGATCAACGCCGCCTGCCGACCGAAGAAGTATGGATCGAATGCCGCACCGCCGAGCAAGTTACGCAGGCGATCAAAGATCTGACCGTGCGCGGCGCACCAGCCATAGGCATTGCCGCAGCGTGGGGCGTGGCGCTGGCGGCGCAGAATGGAGAGCCGCTGGATTCGACGCTGGCGATGCTGCGCGCTGCCAGGCCAACGGCGGTCAACTTGATGTGGGCGCTGGAGCGCATGCAGCAACGTATCGCTGGCGCGGCGGACGCGGCGATGCTGGTGCGTGAAGCTCAAGCTATCCAGAGTGAGGACCTGGCTGCCAATCGACGCATGGGCGAGCTGGGTGCGATGCTGCTGGCACCGGGCTCAGGCGTGCTGACCCATTGCAACACGGGGTCATTGGCTACCGCCGGCTTCGGTACGGCGTTGGGCGTGATCCGTGCCGGGGTTGTTACCGGCAAGATTGATCGCGTGTATGCCGGCGAGACTCGGCCGTGGCTGCAAGGCGCGCGCCTGACGATGTGGGAGCTTATGCGCGACGGCATTCCTGCACAGTTGATTGCCGACTCTGCCGCCGCGCACCTGATGAAATCCGGCCTGGTGCAGTGGGTGATTGTTGGCGCGGATCGCATCGCCGCCAACGGCGACACGGCAAACAAGATAGGCACATATCAACTGGCCATCAGCGCGAAATATCACGGCGTGAAATTCATGGTGGTGGCACCGGCTTCAACGGTCGACATGGCCACGGGCAGCGGCGAAGAGATTGACATCGAGCTGCGCGACGCAGACGAGCTGCTCAGCATGGCCGGGGTGCGCACGGTCGTGGCCGCAGCGCAAGCGTGGAATCCCGTATTCGATGTCACTCCGGCTGAGTTGATCGATGTCATCGTCACCGAGCGCGGCGTGATCGAGCATCCGTCCAGCCTTGCCATGCAGGCCATGTTTGGTCATTGACAGGTCTGGTCAATTGCGCCGAACGGGTGGACAAGCCGGTTATTCAAACTTGCCGACGTTCGTGTTCTACCTGGGCAGCGGTCCGCACATTTGCCGATTCGCGAGGCGCTGCGAAGAACTCATGCATTCAATCCCGAACATCCATACAAGTCTATGAATTTGAAAGGTTTAATACTTTAAATTTGACTTGCGACCTGCTATACTCAGCCGGTTGCTTTCGGGGCAGCTGCGTATGCGCGTGAAGCGCGGTGCGGGGCCCTCTTTTTCGCTCGCAGGGAACCCGCTTGATGGCAGAGCTCGCCAAAGAAATCATCCACGTCAACATCGAAAACGAGATGCGCCAAAGCTATCTCGATTACGCCATGAGCGTGATCGTGGGGCGTGCGCTACCAGATGTTCGCGACGGATTGAAACCAGTGCATCGTCGCGTGCTTTTTGCCATGAATGACTTGAACAACGGTTTCAACAAGCCGTACAAGAAGTCCGCGCGCGTGGTCGGTGACGTCATTGGTAAATATCACCCGCACGGCGATGCGTCGGTTTACGACGCGATCGTGCGCATGGCCCAGCCGTTCTCCCTGCGCTACATGCTGGTCGACGGCCAAGGCAACTTCGGCTCGGTCGATGGCGACAGCGCGGCGGCCATGCGTTACACCGAAGTGCGCATGTCCAAGCTGACCCACGAATTGCTCGCGGACATCGACAAGGACACAGTGGATTTTGGTCCGAACTACGACGAAAGCGAGCATGAGCCTCTGGTCTTGCCCGCGCGCGTGCCGAACCTGCTGATCAATGGTTCGGCCGGTATCGCCGTTGGCATGGCAACCAATATCCCGCCGCACAATCTTACCGAAGTGGTCGCCGCTGCGATTGCGCTGATCGACGATTCCAGTCTGGGCGTTGAGCAATTGATGCAGCACATCCCCGGGCCGGACTTTCCCACCTACGGCATCATCAATGGTGCGTCCGGAATCCTGGAGGCGTACCGCACGGGACGCGGTCGTATCCTGGTGCGCGCCCGCGCCGAAGTGGAGACGGAAAAAAACGGACGCGAGACAATCATCGTCCACGAGATCCCGTATCAGGTGAACAAGGCCCGGTTGATCGAGAAGATCGCCGAGCTGGTGAAGGAAAAAAAGCTCGAGGGCATCAGCGAGCTGCGCGACGAATCCGACAAGGACGGCATGCGCATCGTCATCGAGATTCGCCGGGATTCAATGGGCGATGTGGTGCTCAACAACCTGTTTCAGCAGACGCAGATGCAGGTCACCTTTGGCATCAACATGGTGGCCCTCGTCGATGGCCAGCCGCGCCTGCTCGGTCTGAAACCGATTCTTGAAGCGTTCATCCGTCATCGGCGTGAGGTGGTCACGCGCCGCACCATCTTCGAGCTGCGCAAGGCGCGCGCGCGTGCGCATATCCTGGAAGGGCTGACAGTTGCGCTGGCGAACATCGACGAGATGATCGAATTGATCAAGACCTCGGCATCGCCAGCCGAAGCGCGTGAACGCATGGTCGCGCGAAGCTGGGACGCAGGTCTGGTTCGTTCGCTGCTTTCAGCAACGGGCGCCGCCGCCTCGCGGCCCGAATCAATGGATCCGCGCGATGGCTTGAAGGACGACGGCTATCAGTTGTCCGAAGCGCAGGCGCTGGAGATCCTGGCGATGCGTCTGCATCGCCTGACTGGACTGGAGCAGGAGAAGCTTTCTGACGAATACCGGCAGGTTCTCGACACCATTCGCGGCCTCATCGAGATCCTCGAAAATCCGGAACGCCTGCTGGAAGTGATACGGGCCGAGCTGGAGGCGGTCAAGGCGGAATTTGGTGACGCGCGACGCACCGAAATCCAGCACTCGAAGGACGATCTCAACATTCTCGACCTGATCGCGGCCGAGGACATGGTCGTCACCTTGTCGCATACCGGCTACATCAAGCGCCAACCGGCCAGCACTTACCGGTCGCAGCGTCGCGGTGGCAAGGGACGTTCCGCTTCGGCCTTAAAAGAAGAGGATGTGGTCGAGCAGTTATGGGTGGTCAACACGCACGATACCTTGCTCACCTTCACCAGCACCGGACGCGTGTACTGGCAAAAGGTTTACGAGATTCCTGAAGCCGGTTCCGGAGCGCGTGGCAAACCCATCATCAATTTGTTGCCGCTGACCGGCGACGAGAAGGTGCAGGCTGTACTGCCCATCCGCGCATATGCAGATGATCGCTTTGTGTTCTTTGCCACGCGCCACGGGACGGTGAAGAAAACCCCGTTGAATGAATTTGCGTTCCAGTTGCAGAAGGGCAAGCTGGCGATCAAGTTGCACGACGATGATGCCCTGGTAGATGTTGCGCTGACAGATGGCAACACCGACATCCTGCTGTTTGCTTCCAACGGCAAGGTAAATCGCTTTGACGAGAACACCGTGCGTTCGATGGGTCGAACTGCAGCGGGTGTCCGCGGCATGCGGCTGGGCGCAGGCGCGCACGTCGTGTCGTTGATCGTGGCGGCGGAGGGTGACATTCTCACCGCAACCGCGCGCGGTTACGGCAAGCGTACGCAGTTGGCGGAGTTCACCAAGAAGGGTCGCGGCACGCAGGGTGTCATTGGTATCCAGTGCTCGGAGCGAAATGGCGCGCTGGTAGGCGCTGTGCAGGTCACCGAGGCACACGAGTTGATGTTGATCTCCAACCAGGGCACGCTCGTGCGCACCCGCGTTTCGGAGGTCTCACAACTGGGTCGCAACACCCAGGGCGTTACCTTGATAAAGCTGCCGGCCGATGAAATTCTGGTCAGCGTGATGCGCCTGGATGCGGAGACCGAGAGCGGCGAAGAGGAGGATTCGATCCTCGTCGGCGGCACCCCGCCTGAAGAGGCAGCGGCAGACGTTGTCGAACCCACGGACGAGACCGAGTGAGATCGCTGCAGGTCTGAGATGAAAAGCCCCGGCATACGGGGCTTTTTTTTGCCAGCTGGAACAAACACTTGCCCATACTCGACAGCGCCGAGTCAGCAACCCATGGCGCTCAAGCTGACCCAGGAGCCGGGACCATTTGCAGGGCGGGCTCTGCAAAGGCGCTTCCCTTGAATCGGCCCAGCTCGCACCAATGTTGGCTACAGGCGGCGATGGCGCCGCAAAGAATCAAGGAGTCGTGACATGAGTCTTAATCGTCAATCCACCTGGCAGCAGGACTTCGCTCCGGGTGAAGATTTCCGCCAGGCCTTGAGCCGTTTTTTCAGCAGCGGCGAAAGCGATCAATCGACCGTGGAAACCAGCCAGTGGGCGCCGCGAGTTGATATTCGCGAAGAGGAAAAGGGCTTCATGATACTTGCCGACGTGCCGGGTGTGGATCCGTCCACGATCGAAGTCAGCATGGACAAGAGCATTCTTACCATCAAGGGCGAGCGCCCGCTGGACAAGGACGAGAACGGTAGCAAGTTGACCCGACAGGAGCGCGTTTACGGCAAGTTCCATCGCCGCTTTTCGCTGCCGGAGAGCGCCGATGCCGAGGGCATCAGCGCGCATGGCCGATTCGGCGTGCTGGAGATTTCCATCCCGAAGAAGGCGGAGACCACTCCACGGCGCATAGACATCAAGACGACCGCCTGAACGCGTACCGGTTAATGGGTAAATCGGTGTCAAAGCGCGCTTTGCCGTGGATAATGGTTCACGGCAAGGCGCGGTTTTTTGCCGAGTACTTTCAGTGAGCGGGAGCGAGTGTGGAATTCAAAGATTATTACCAGATTCTCGGCGTCAAGCCGGAGGCAACGGAGGCCGAGATAAAGACTGCGTACCGCAAACTGGCGCGCAAGCATCATCCGGACCGGAACAAGGAAGCTGGTGCCGAGGAAAAGTTCAAGGCGGTCAACGAAGCCAACGAGGTGCTCAAGGATGCCGAGAAGCGGCGTTCTTATGATCAAGTGCGCGCTGGCGGCTACCGTACTGGCGAACAATTTCGTCCGCCGCCGGGTTGGCAAGGTCAGGCCCACGGCGATGCCGGTGACGGAGATTTCAGCGACTTTTTCGAAAGTCTGTTTGGCAGGGGTGCGGCGCAGGGGCAGCGTGGTCAGCCGCGCCCACGGCGTGGGCGCGATGTGCAGGCACGGGTGCAGATTGATTTGCAGACGGCGTTTGACGGCGGGCGTACGCGTCTGACGCTGCAGGATCCTGGCGCGGTGGAACGCGTACTCGAAGTGAAGATTCCGGCCGGCATTCAGTCCGGTCAAGTGATTCGCCTTTCCGGTCAGGGTCAGGCCGGCGTCGCTGGTGGCCCGAACGGTGACCTGTTGCTGGAAGTGGGATTGCGTGACGACCCGCGCTTTCGCGTGGATGGGCGCAACGTGGTGCACGTGCTGGCGATCAGCCCATGGGAAGCTGCGCTTGGAGCAACCATCGCGGTACCAACGCTTGCCGGCGCGGTGGATATGCGCATACCCGCTGGCTCGCAGTCCGGGCGCAAGCTGCGGTTGAAAGGTCGTGGCATGCCGGGCGCGACGCCAGGGGACCAGCTGGTGGAGCTGTCCATTCGGGCACCGCTGGCCGAGAGCGCGTCGCAACAGGCCGCATATGAGGCTTTGCATGCCCAGTTCGAGGATTATGATCCTCGCCAAGGAGCATAAGACCCTCGGCGCATGATCTGCAGCGGTGCCGCGAAAGACCTGACTGCGGCCGGGTTCAGCTGGGCAAAAAGTCGAGCAAGGTCTTGGTCAACACATCTTCCTTGATGGGTTTGGTCACATAGGCTTTGGCGCCCTGGCGCATGCCCCAGACCTTGTCGGTTTCCTGGTCCTTGGTCGTGATCAGCACGATCGGAATATGTGCCGTCTGCGGGTCTTTGCTGATCGTGCGGGTTGCCTGGAAACCGTTGAGATTGGGCATGACCACGTCCATCAGGATCAGGTCCGGTTTCTCTCGTTTCGCCGCTTCAACGCCGGCAGCGCCATCTTCGGCGGTGAGCACTTCATGGCCGAGCTTCTCGACGATGCGCCTGATGCCAAGCAACTGCGATGGGGAATCGTCAACGATCAGGATGCGGGCCATAAAAGATTTGTTCCGTTCAGAGTGATTGATTCTAGGGCGTGGTCGCGCCACTTCCAAGCGGGCGCCGTCAGCGCGTGCCGATTCGCACCAGGGTGCGGCCAAGTGAATTTCCGCTGAGCATGCGTGAGAACTCCGCTGGGACTTCATCAAGCGTTACTTCGCGGGTGGCGATCTGGGTGAGGTGGAGCGGTTTCCAGTCGTTGGCCAGCAAATGCCAGACCCGCTCGCGCGTGGCCCGTGCCGTAGCCGCCGATGCAATGCCGAGCAGGCTGACACCGCGGATGATGAACGGCATGACCGTACTGTTGAATGTCATGCCTCCGGCATTGCCGCACAGCGCGATGTTTCCATCCGGTGCGATCAACGGTAGCAGTCCCGCCAGCATGCCGCCGCCAACGGTATCGAGCGCGCCACCGAAACGCGCAGAGTCCATGGGCTTGTTGCCAAAGACAAGTTGCTGACGGTCAATGCATTCGCTGGCGCCAAGTTCACGCAGCCAGTCAAATTGCTCGTGCTTGCCACTGATGGCATGCACGGCATAACCCGCATGGCTGAAGATGTCGATTCCCAGCGTGCCGACCCCGCCACTGGCGCCGGTGATCGCGATGGGGCCAAGTGCCGGCGTTTGCCCGTTGTCCTGCATGCGCAACAGCGCAAGCGCGGCGGTGAAACCGGCCGTGCCGATCGTCATGCACTCGCGTAAGTCCAGGCCGTGCGGCAGTGCGAAAGTGCTGTCGGCAGGTAGCCGGACGTATTCGGCCAACCCACCATCACGCGTTTCGGACAGTCCGCTGCCAGTGCACACGACCGCGTCCCCGGGCTCGAAGCGCGCGTCACTCGAAGACAGCACATGGCCGGCAACGTCGATACCACCATTGAGCGGAAAGCGACGCAGGACGCGACCCGTGCCGGTGCCGGCCAGCGCATCCTTGTAGTTGAGCGAGGAGTAGGCCGTCTGCACCAGCACTTCGCCAGGCGTAAGCGCGTCGAGCGGCATCATCTCGATGGCCGCTCGATGCTGGCCGTCAGTGTGGTGGATGCGCAACGCGCGAAAACTCGATCCGGACATGACAGTCTCCAATCAGGCCTTGATGCTGGCTGGGCCCAGCACGCGTGCGGCGTTGCCGCCATCGTACTGTGCCATCCATGCAAACACCTGGGGAATGGATTGGCCAAACCAGACACTTTTCAGCTGTCCGGGTGTGATGAATTGCTCGTCGGCCATGTGCCGGACCATTATTTGCAGCTGCTGGAAATAATCACGCGTCTGCAAAAATGCGCAAGGGTAGCGGTGCAGACCAAGTTGCGCCCAGGTCAGCATCTCGAAAATTTCGTCCATCGTGCCAAAGCCGCCGGGCAGGGCGACAAAGCCTTCGGCCAGCTCGAACATGCGCGTTTTGCGCTGGTGCATGGTGTCGACGACGTGCAAATCTACGCCAGAATGGGCCACTTCCAGATCGACCAACTGGCGGGGGATCACTCCGATCACCTTGCCACCGCCTGCCAGCACGGCATCGGCGAGTACACCCATGAGGCCCACCTTGCCACCGCCATACACCAGCGTGATGCCCCGCTGCGCCATCTCCGTGCCGAAATCGTGCGCCAGCTGACTATAGTCGGCGTGGGCGCCAGGGCTGGAACCGCAGTAGACACATAGAGAGGTAGGTTGAGGCATGGATCGCTTCCGAGTGGGTGGGGCTATGGCGTGGGCAGCGCCGCCGGTTTTCCCGGTTGCCGGAATGGCGGTGCCGTGCGGACCTGCACGCGCACCATCGGAAGCGGGCGCTGACGAGCGCTGCGGTAGGGCTCAAGCGTGGTCAGGACGCGTGGGGCCTGCGCTGCATACGGGACGCGCCTGCGTTGCTGGCCGCGGCCGCCATGCGCGGACCGCGATCAATTGCCCTTGTGTATGGCACGTTTGTCCACCGACAGCGCCGCCTCGTGCACAGTCTCGGACAGGGTCGGATGAGCGTGGACAATCCGCGCCAGATCTTCCGAGGAGCCGTTGAACTCCATGGCAACGACGCATTCTGCGATCAACTCGGACACGCCCGGGCCGACCATGTGTACGCCGAGGATGCGATCGGTTTCTGCATGCGCGATCATCTTGACCTGGCCGACCGCTTCATTCATGGCCACGGCGCGCCCGTTGGCGGCAAACGGAAAGCTGCCCACCTTGAACGAAATCCCTTCGTCCGTGAGCTGCTTTTCGGTCTTGCCAGCCCAGGCGATTTCCGGCTCCGTGTAGATGACCCACGGGATGGTGTCAAAATTGACGTGACCGGCCTTGCCGGCGATCCACTCGGCCACGGCCACGCCTTCTTCGGAGCCCTTGTGCGCGAGCATCGGCCCGCGCACCGCGTCGCCGATTGCCCACACGCCGTCAACGCCGGTGTGATTGTGCTCGTCAACCGCGATGCGGTGGTGGTCATCCATCTGCACGCCGGTATCGTCGGCGAACAATCCATCGGTGTAGGCCCGACGCCCAACGGCGACCAGCAACTTGTCGACCGTGAGCTTCTGCTCCCCGTCCTTGTCGGTGTAAACAAGATGCACGCCGTCTTTCTTGACTTCGGCCTTCGCCAGCTTGGCACCGAGCCTGATGTCCAGGCCCTGCTTCTTGAACTCGCGCTGGGCAACCTTGGCGACGTCCGGATCAGCAGCTCCCAGGAAGTCAGGCAATGCTTCGATGATAGTGACCTCCGAGCCAAGGCGCTTCCACACGCTGCCTAGTTCCAGGCCGATGACGCCAGCGCCGATGATGGCCATGCGCTTGGGTACCGAAGTGAAATCCAGCGCGCCGGCGTTGTCGACAATCGTTTTCCCGTCGAACTTCGCAAACGGCAACTCGATGGCTACGGATCCGGAGGCGAGAATGACGTTGGTCGCGCTGATGGTCTGCTGCGTGCCGTCGGCGGCCGAGATTTCCACCTGATTACCTTTCAGCAACTTGCCCTTGCCGAAGAACGCGGTGATTTTGTTGGCCTTGAACAGTTGCGCCACGCCGCCGGTGAATTGTTTGACGATCTTGTCCTTGCGGCCAATGAACGTGGGGATATCGATCTTGGCGTTGCCAGTGCTGATGCCGTGGACATCGAAATTGTGTGTCAGGTTGTAGAACTGGCGCGATGAATCGAGTAACGCCTTGGACGGAATACAGCCGACGTTGAGGCAGGTACCGCCCAAAGCCTGCTTGCCATCCTTGCCCACAAACGCATCCACGCAGGCGACACTCAACCCAAGCTGCGCAGCGCGAATCGCGGCCACATAGCCGGCCGGACCGGCGCCGATGACGATGACATCAAATTTGTCGCTCATGAACTTTCCTTTGTGCGGCGAGCCAGCGCTCGCAGATAGAACGGAATGCAGGCACCCCGGGCGAAAACGAGTTCGAGGTGCTTTCTGCCGTCATCGTTCGGCTACAGCGTTCCGTTTTTCGTTGTCGACGACACGGGCCGTGATCAGAGACCGAGCAGCATGCGTTGCGGATTCTCCAACTGATTCTTGATGTCGACCAGAAACAGCACTGCATCCTTGCCGTCGATGATGCGATGGTCGTAGCTGATGGCGATGTACATCATTGGCGCAGCAATGACCTGGCCATCCTCGACGATCGCGCGCTCCTTGATCGTGTGCATGCCGAGGATCGCACTTTGCGGCGGGTTGACGATGGGCGTGGACAGCAGCGAACCAAATGTGCCGCCGTTGGTGATGGTGAACGTGCCACCTTGCAGATCATCCAGTGACAATTTACTTGCGCGCGCCTTGCTCGCGTAGTCCGCAATGCCCTTTTCGACATCGGCAAAGCTCATGTCCTGCACGTCGCGCAACACCGGCGTAACCAGGCCCTTGTCTGTTGAAACGGCAATGGAAATGTCCTGGTAGCCGTGATAAATCACGTCATTGCCATCCACCGACGCATTGACATACGGATAGCGCTTGAGTGCTTCCGCCGCCGCCTTGACAAAGAAGCTCATGAATCCAAGCTTGATCCCATACTGCTTCTGGAATGCCTCGCCAAGCGACTTGCGCATATTGACCACTTCACTCAGGTTCACTTCGTTGAACGAGGTGAGCATGGCAATGGAGTTTTTCGACTGCATCAAGCGCTCGGCGATGCGCGTACGCATGCGCGTCATCGGCACCCGCTCTTCAGGCCTTGAGCCAGGTGTCGGTTTGGCAGCCGGTGCGCTGGCGGACGCGCCACTGGGCGCTGCGTCGGATGCAGTACCGGTCTTGCCGAAGTTGACCAGGTCTTCCTTCGTCACCCGGCCATCGCGGCCAGTACCTGCGACCTTGGACGCGTCGATGTGTTCTTCGGTGGCAACCCGCCGGCCGGCCGGTGACAGGTCTTCGCTGCCCTTGGCCGCAGGCTGCGAAGCGCCCGACGCTGGTTCAGCCGCAGCCTTTGGTTCCGCGGCCGGAGCAGGAGCTGGAGCTGAAGCTGGAGCCGCGGCTGCGGCTCCAGCTTCGATGATCGCAATGATCTGCTCGCTGTTCACCACATCGCCGACCTGGTGGCGGATTTCCTTGAGCACGCCGTCCATCGGAGAGGGCACTTCAAGCACCACTTTGTCGGTTTCGAGATCAACCAGGTTCTCGTCGCGTTTCACCGCGTCGCCGACGTTTTTGTGCCAGCTCGCAATGGTGGCATCGGAGACGGACTCGGGCAGGACAGGAACTTTGACTTCGGTGGACATGCTGGTCTTACTCCGCGGATGAGTCGGTGCCGACTGGCGCAAGCAACGCCTGTTCGACGAGTGCAGCCTGTTCGGCAACGTGAGTTTTCATGTGGCCGGTAGCCGGTGCAGGGGAACGTACGCGCCCGGCGTAGTGCAGGCTCTGCTTGCTGCCAATGCACGCTTGCAGGTGGTGGCGGATCTGGAACCATGCACCCTGGTTCATGGGCTCTTCCTGACACCAGACAACTTCCTTGGCAGCGGCGTATTTTTCCAGCTCGGCGGTGACTTCATCGCGCGGGAACGGATACAGCTGCTCCACGCGGATGATCGCCGAGTCGCCGCGGTCTTCTTTGCTGGTGCTTTCCAACAAGTCGTAATACACCTTGCCCGAGCACAGCACGACACGCTTGACCTTCCTGGCCACAAGTTTTCGCGACTCACCGATGACCAGATGGAAACTGCCGTTGGCCAGTTCGTCCAGGGAGGACACCGCCAGCTTGTGCCGCAGCAGAGACTTCGGGGTCATCACAATGAGCGGCTTGCGCGCGGTGCGCAGCATCTGCCGCCGGATCATGTGGAAATATTGCGCCGGGGAAGTGGGCTGACATACGGACATGTTGTCCATCGCGCACATTTGCAGGTAGCGCTCCAGGCGAGCCGACGAATGCTCAGGCCCCTGGCCTTCATACCCATGCGGCAACAGCAGCACCAATCCGCACATGCGATTCCATTTCGCTTCACCGGACGTGATGAACTGGTCGATGACAACCTGCGCGCCGTTGGCAAAGTCGCCAAATTGGGCTTCCCAGATATTCAGCGTGTCGGGGTCCGTCGTGGAATGGCCGTACTCAAATGCCATCACTGCATTCTCGCTGAGCAGCGAATCGATCACCTCGACATCGGCGTCCGCGCGGATCGTCGCCAACGGCAGGTAAGTGTGCCCGTCATTCTGGTCATGCAGTGTCGCGTGACGATGGAAGAACGTACCGCGACTGGTGTCCTGACCGACCAGGCGCATGTCGTTGCCCGCATCGATCAGCGTGGCGTAGGCGAGATTTTCGGCAAAGCCCCAGTCCGCAGGTTGCTCGCCGGCCGTCATCTTCGCGCGATCGGCATAAATTTTGGCCACGCGCGGATGCAGCGTCATGTCTGCGGGCATGGCGAGCAGCTGGACCGCCAGATCGTGCAATTTCTTTTTCGGAACACGCGTATCGGTCGGCGTCGACAGCTTGCCGTTAGTGAATCGTGCCCAGTCAACTCGCCCGTCTCGGTCCGGCGACGGGTCGATGTCGGTCATCGGTTTGCCCGCTTCCAGACGGTCGCGGTAAGCGTCGAACTGCTTTTGCGCTTCGCCTTCAGCGATGACACCTTGCTTGACCAGTTTCTGCTGATACAGATCACGCGTGGTCGGCCGAGCGCGAATGATCTTGTACATCACCGGCTGGGTTGCAGCCGGTTCGTCCGCCTCGTTGTGGCCCAGACGGCGGTAGCACACCAGGTCGATCACTACGTCGCGCTGGAATTGTTCGCGGAACGCATAGGCAAGACGCGTGACTTCAATGACCGCTTCCGGGTCGTCGCCGTTGACGTGCAACACGGGCGCATTGACCATCTTGGCGATGTCAGTGCAGTACATGGTCGAACGCGCGTCCTGCGAGTTGGAAGTGGTAAAGCCAACCTGGTTGTTGATCACGATGTGCAGCGAGCCGCCGATCTTGAAGCCGCGCGCCTGCGACATGTTGAGCAATTCCATGTTGACGCCCTGACCGGCGAACGCCGCGTCGCCATGAATCAGCACCGCCATGGACTGCCTGTGGCCGCTGTCGCGCCGCCGCGTCTGTCGCGCGTGTACTGATCCGGCGACCACTGCGTTGACGATTTCCAGATGTGACGGGTTGAACGCAAGTGCTACATGCACGCCGCCCTTGGGCGTCTTGACGTCGGTGGAAAAGCCCAGGTGATACTTCACGTCCCCGGTGTGGGCGGGGTCATCGGGCTGCTCATACCTGCCTTCGAACTCGTCAAACAGCGTCTTGGGTGGTTTGCCAAGAATGTTCACCAGCACATTGAGACGGCCACGGTGAGCCATGCCGATGACTATCTCCTTGACACCGTCGTCGCCGGCGGCGCGAACCACTTCGTCAAGCATCGGGATCAGGCTGTCACCGCCCTCGAGTGAAAAACGCTTCTGGCCGACGTACTTGGTATGCAGATAGCGTTCCAGCGCTTCGGCCGCCGTGAGGCCATCCAGCAGGCGCTGCTTGCCGGCCTTGTCCAGCCCGCTGTTGCCACCGGCCTGCTCCAGGCGCGTGTACAGCCAGTTGCGTTGCTCATGGTTGCTGATGTGCATGAACTCGGCGCCGATCGTGCTGGCGTAGGTTTGCTGCAAGCGCTCAAGAAAGGCGCGCAACTTCATGCGCTGACCGTTACCTGCATAGTTGCCCGTATCAAATTCGGTATCGAGGTCAGCGTCGTTGAGGCCATGAAACGCCAGTCCGAGATCCGGTGCCGGCATTTTACCGGCCAGGCCCAGGGGATCGAGATCGGCAGCCAGATGGCCGCGTGAGCGGTAGGCGGTGAGCAGGCGCAAAACGCCGGCTTGCTTGCGCGCGTGTTCGTCGGTGACCGGTGCCGCTGCATGACTTGAGCCGCGCTGCTGTTGCGCAGCTTCGATGCGCGCAATGGCCGACGCCGGTGAAATGTCACCCGCCTCGCGCCCCTTGAAAGCGTCAAAGTAGCCGCTCCACTGCGCGGACACCGCGCCGGGGTCGGCCAGCCAGGCGTTATACAGCGTCTCGACGTAAACGGCGTTGCCGCCTGCCAGGGCGGATGATTCGGAAAACTCACGGATTGAATTTGTACTCACGTCACCACCGGCAGGGAAAAGAGGCCTGCAGCCATTCAGCTGCCTGGAAAGTCGCAACGTTGCGTTGGCTCGAGGATACGGCCACGGTTTCAGACAGATGGCTGGAGTCGAATCCGCTAATTATAGCCTTCGGCTGTTGCGATGCGGCAACCCGCTTGACAGATTCTGCAGCCACTGCAGTGCACTGAGCGTGGATGTGCAACGTTGCGTCACACGATCTCGCAAGCATCCTCTGAAGTCTGCCCACACAGGGACTACTTACAAATTCAGTTTGTTCAAGATTGCAGCTGGCTCGGCGCGCTCCCAAACCTCGTTGAAGCGTTGGCGCAGCGGAACCTGCGCTGCGCGTTGATCGCGGGCGGCGCGTCCCGACGCGCGGCTCGCATCCGGCAAGAACAGATATCCACCAACGTCGTTGAGCAGATAGGTGCCGGCATACGTCAAATCCACCGGCTCCAGCGGGGTGCGGATCTGGAATGCAGTCGGCAGACGCTGGGCCAGCGGAACCAGTGGATGATCGTCGCGCAGCGCAGCGACCGGATCGTGCAGCAGGATACGAATGCTGGCTGCGCGGCCAGAGGCGGCAATGCGGCGCAGCTCGGTAAGCTCGCCGGCGCTCGCATACATCTCGCGATCCAGTGCCGGCACTTGAATCAGCACCTGGTGCCGGGCATCCATCAGCAAGTGCAGGCGCGCGCTGGACACCTCGCCCCGGCTTCCCGCTGGCAGTGCGCCAATGTCACGCAGTGGTGCGGGGACATCGCGCTCTTCGGCAATGGGCAGGCGCATCATACGATGCTCTATGCCTGCATCCTCGAACTCCAGACCGAACGCGACGAAGCCGGCATGCTCGTAAAAACCCAGAGCGCTGACCTGCGCAGCAAGCAGCACCTCTGTCTGACCCTGGGCGCGGGCGCGAACAGTCAGTTCGCGCAGCAGGGCCTTGCCGATACCGCGTCCGCGCCACTCTTGGCGTACCGCCATGCGCTCGATCTTGTGGTCGGCACTGAGTCGCGCGCAGCCGAGTGCCTTTCCGGTCTCATCACGAGCAAGTACGTGCCAGCAAGTCGCATCGAGCCCATCCTGCTCGCGTGCTTCGGGAACATTCTGGCCGAGTACGAAAACCTCATGCCGCAGCTCGCGCAAAGCTGCTTGCTGCTCGGCATTTGCCCAATCGGCAACCTCGATGTGGAAGTCCTGAATTTTCATCGGCGGCGAGCCTTTTGCAGATGCAGGTGTCCATCGTTGAGTAGCGCCAGCACCAGGGCTTGAGCGTCGTCATCGAGCGTAGTCGTGACCGGCAGCACGCGGTTCGCGCAAAGCGCCTGGGCGAATGCGCGCGTCGCCGGATAAGCCGCGCCGTTTGCATACAGTGTGCAGTCAGTGCGTTTGCCGCTCCACGCCAGGCGCGTCCAGGGATGGCGCAACAGTTGCCCACCGAGTGTGAGTTGTTTGGCCAGTGACACGGCTGACATCGGCTTGCCAGCCGGCGCCGCTACCTGCGCGTTGCGATATCGGGTGATAAAGCGACCGAACCAGTCAGTCAACATCGCATCATCCAGCGCGGCGGCGAACGGCAGCGCGTCACGCAGTCGCTTCACCGCGGCGCGGTCGATTTCGCCGACGCGGATGGCCGGTTGCAGATCCGGATCGGCATAGCGCAGGTCATCGGGCAAACGTTCGGCAATGTGGTCGGCCAGATCACCCGTCAACTCGGCCTGGGAGGGTGCGCGCATGCCAATGGAAAAGGTCATGCACGGACTGCCAAAAGCCACGCCGTCGTGCGGCACGCCCGGCGGCAGGTACAACATGTCGCCCGCTTCGAGCAGCCACTCGTGCGTCGGCTCGAACTCGGTCAACTGCTTCAGATCCATGTCCGGTCGAAACGCAACGGGCGCCGATGGATCATCGCTTATGGCCCAATGGCGCTGACCCGCTCCCTGCAAAAGGAATACGTCGTATTGATCGACATGTGCGCCAACGCCACCACCATCTTCGGCATACGAAACCATGACGTCATCCACGCGCCAGCTGGGCAGAAACGCAAACGGTTCCAGCAACCGCGCAACATCTGCATCCCATTTGTCGACGTCCTGTACCAGCAAGGTCCAGTTGCGCTTGGGTGTCCGCGAGAAATCAGCTTCGCTCAATGGGCCGGAGTTGACCTGCCAATGATCGTTCTTTTCGTCATGCACTATCAGCCGCGCCAGTGCGGCTGGTTCGCAAGCGAGACCGGCCAGGTCATCGGGCTGCAGCGGGTCCTCGAAGGCGCTGAACGCGCTGCGAATCAGCAAAGGTCGCTTTTGCCAGTAATCGCGCAAAAACCGGGCAGGTGACATGCCGAGAAAATGATGCGCGGAGCCGTGGACTTCGATAGGGAAAGCGGCGAGTTTGCTCATTTGCGTAGTGTAGCGTCGGTGACTCCAGGCGGTGCGATCCCATTGATCGAAGCCTCAGCTCGCAAGCGCTTAATGCTGCTTCCATTCCATGCCGTATGCGGCAGTCGCCAAGTCGCGGAACCCGCAACAAATAAACGCAGCCGCAAGGTCGAGCGGGCAGTATGTCCAGCCCACGGCCGCCGATTTGACCGCAGCTGGCGAGTCATCCGTCAAATTCTGGCGTGGCCGCCTGGTTCGTCCACACAACGCGCGTCAGCGCGCCGCATCGCCGCCTCAGATTTCCTTCGCCTGCCGATTGGCCAAACCGATGTAGCTTGCTGGCGTCAATTTGAGCAAGCGCTGCTTGGCTTGGGCCGGCAGGTCCAGGCTGTTTATGAAATCGCGCATTGACTCAGCCGTGATGCCATGACCGCGCGTCAGCGCCTTGAGCTGTTCGTACGGCTCGGGGAGCGCGTAACGGCGCATGACCGTTTGCACCGCCTCGGCCAACACCTCCCAACTTTGATCGAGGTCGGTGGCAATACGTTCGCTGTTGACGGTGAGCTTGCCCAGACCTTTTTCAAGGGACGCGAAACCCACCAGCGTGTGACCGAACGCCACGCCCAGGGCACGCAGCACGGTGGAATCGGTAAGATCCCGCTGCCAGCGGCTGATGGGCAGTTTTTCCGCAAAGTGGCCGAGCAGGGCATTGGCCAGACCAAAGTTGCCTTCGGCGTTTTCAAAGTCGATTGGATTGACCTTGTGCGGCATGGTCGAAGAACCAACTTCACCCGCCTTCAGCGTCTGCGCGAAATAGCCCAGCGAGATGTAGCCCCAGATGTCACGCGCCAGGTCAATCAGTATCGTGTTGACTCGACGCACGACGTCGCAATATTCGGCAATGCCGTCATGCGGATCGATCTGCGTGGTGTAAGCGTTGTAGTCCAGGCCGAGGCTGCGCACAAAGCGTCGCGCAAAGTCCTGCCAATCCAGTTCTGGGTAGGCTATCGCGTGGGCGTTGAAATTGCCCACTGCGCCGTTGATCTTGCCCAGTATTTCCACGCCGGCAAGTTGTGCGCGCTGGCG
>JBBSSI010000001.1:0-314114 GCA_038242205.1 Lysobacterales bacterium | reverse complement strand
GCCGTGCAAGCGCAGAGGAACAAGAGCAAAGCGCCGCGGCTGCCGCGAAACCTCTGAGGATTCAAGTCACAGCGCCGGCGCTTGACTCCCTCTCCCCTGACAGCTCCATCATCGTTGGAGAGGGTTGGGGTGAGGGAGCTGCTCTCGCCTCGCTCCGACAAAAAGCCCCCCTCACCCTGCCCTCTCCCCCGGCTGCGCCAGGGGAGAGGATCAAGAGCACAGCGCCACGGCTGCCGCGAAAGCCCCGCGGATTCAAGTCACAGCACCATGGCTGCCGTGAAAGCGCAGAGGATCAAGAGCAAAGCGCCGCGGCTGCTGCGAAACCTCTGAGGATTCAAGTCACAGCGCCGTCGCTTGACTCCCTCTCCTCTGACAGCTCCATCGTCGGGGGAGAGGGTTGGGGTGAGGGGGCTGCTCTCGCCTCGCTGCGACAGAAAGCTCCCCTCACCCTGCCCTCTCACCCGGCTGCGCCAGGGGAGAGGGTTCAAGAGCACAGAGCTGAGGCTGCCAACCTTCTCATCCGCCGTGCTTGAGCTGGCGCAACAGACGCCGGTCGCTCTTGTTCGGGCGTGCGGAGGAGCCGGCCGGGCCAAGCAAGCGGACAACTTCGCGCATGGCTTCGCGCTCGCTCCGACTGGCATCGCTTTCCTCATACAGCGCCTGCGCCACGCTCGCCGGACCGCGCTGCGCGGACACGACCAGCACCGCAACTTGCATACGCTCGGAGCCGCGCATGATGCGCAGTACATCACCGACTTTCAGCAAACGGGACGGTTTGCACACGCCATCGTTGAGCTCGATCTTGCCGCCGCAAATCGCTTCGCGACTCAAGCGCCGGGTTTTGAAAAATCGCGCGGCCCAGAGCCAGATATCCACGCGTACCGGCGCCAACGCCTCATTCTGCGCGCCGCTCATGCGCTGTTCCATGCCAGAGTCGGCGCTGCGCTCAGCACAAGCCGCTCCGCTGCAAGCGCACGGCGGGCAAAGTCAGGAACGTGGGGTTGGCTGCATGTCCTTGGCATCGGGCATGGCTATGTCTGGAATGGCTGCCGGGTCGGCGTCCGGAATGCCGCCATCAAGCGGCAACGGGTCATGCGCCGGGCGCTCGCGGGTCACCAGTCGACCGCTCGCCGCCAGATGCTGCAGGCGGGCAAATACCTCGCTGCGGCCAAAGGGCTTTTTCATGAAATCATCAGCGCCGAATCGCTGTACGTAAAACTGTTCGGTCGCCTGCAAGTTGCCGCTGATCATGATGATGGGAATGTCGTGCGTCAGCGGGTCGTGGCGCATCGCGCGCAGTACCGCAAAGCCGTTCATGCCGGGCATCACGATGTCGAGAAAAACCAGGTCAGGCTGGCTATCGCGGGCGAGCGCAATGGCGCCTTCGCCGTCTCCCACCTTGAGCACTACATGACCATCCTGGGTGAGCATCTTGCCCAGCACGGCGCGAATGGTGGCCGAATCATCCACCACCAGAATACGCATGCCGCGTGGCAGATTTGAACGTGCAGCATGTCGACGTTCGCCAGAGGCGCCGCCGCCGAGGAATCGCTTGATCAATTCAAACGCCGCCATCCCCTTCCCCAATGCCCGGCAATGGCGTCAGTGTCGCCAGTTGTGTGGACCGACGCAAGCGCACGCCGATCAACCGCCCAGCAGCAGCGCGCCCAGTGGCACGCTGAGCAGGGAAATCACGATTCCCGCGCCCAGCACCGTGTTGGCCAGGTCCGGGTCCAGATCATATTCGTCAGCCAGAATGGCCGCCGAGACCATCGGCGCCATCGCTGTCTGCAACACGCCCACGGTCAGCACCAGGCCACCCACGCCCGTGGCCACGCCGAGCCCCCAGCACAACAACGGCGCCAGCAACAGTTTCCAGCCGAGCCCCACGGCGGCTGCCGCAAACTGCCGAGCTCCGGGATGCAACTTGAACTGCAGCCCGACCGAGAACAACGCCAGCGGCGTCAACGTGGCGCCGATCGGCGCGAACACACCTTCCAACCACGCCGGCCAGCCACCGCCCAAACCTGCAGCAATCCCGATCAATAGCGCAACGAATGCCGGAAACGTCAGGATCCGCTTGAGGATCAGGCGGGGTTCTGGCTTGCGCCCTGCATATACCGAGGCGACGACGATGCCCACTGATACCAGCACCGGAAACGCGCCCAGTTGATCAGCCACGACGGCCAAGGCCAAACCGGGCTTGCCATACAGCGCCTCCATCAGCGGGTAGCCCATGAACGCGGTATTGCCCAGCCCGCAGACCAGGATCAGGGCGCCAATGCGCTGGCGTGACCAACCCAGG
The DNA here is from genome assembly GCA_038242205.1 of Lysobacterales bacterium. GTDB lineage: Bacteria > Pseudomonadota > Gammaproteobacteria > Xanthomonadales > Rhodanobacteraceae > Rhodanobacter. The sequence goes on along the minus strand of JBBSSI010000001.1, from coordinate 311,809 downwards.
CGCGGCCCGAGCCACGCAAACAGCGCCCACGCGAGCAGGAACGTCAGCCACTGCGCGGCTATGGGAAACCACAGATCCAGATCCAGACTGACCTGCGGGATCAGCTCCAGCACCAGCGCCGGCAGCGCAATATTCAACACCCACCAATTGAGCCCGGCGACCATGCCCTGCGGTGGCTTGCCGAAGCGCGCCACCACCGTGCCCAGGAGCAGGCACGCAAACAGCATCACCATGGCGCTCATCGTGCCGTCGCTTGTGCGGGAAAGTACGTCATTAAACGCGATGCGACGTCGCGCCGAAAGCACACGCGACGCGCAATGCCCATAATCGAGGCCTCTTGTGCATCGCCAACGGCTGCCTGGCATGACCGATGTAAGCCACCAAGTTCACGGCATGCAAGGTAATCATGAAGCCGCGGTGTGGCCTGCATTGGCATTTGCCGAAGTGTGCGACCTGCTGGCCGGCTTTGCGACAATCGGCACGCCGCTGCGCCTCATCTGGCACAGCCCGCGGCCGCTGTCGGCAGCGTGCCTCGTGCAGTGCGCCAACGCCACCGTGTTTGTCAAACGCCACCATCACAGCGTGCGCACGGTGGCGACACTGAGCGAGGAACATCGCTTCATCGAGCAACTGCGCAATTTCGGCATGCCGATCCCTGCGATCCTGCGTGATACGTCCGGAAACACCGCGCGCGCGCTCGGTGACTGGACCTACGAGGTACACGCGCATGCAGCTGGGGTGGACGTCTATCGCGACACTATTTCCTGGGTGCCGCTGACAAACCTGGCGCACGCGCGAACTGCCGGCGCCATGCTGGCGCGATTGCACGAGGCTGCGCAAAACTACGCGGCGCCACAGCGTGCTACGCACATTCTGGTTGCACGCAGCGAACTGCTTTGCGCACGCGATCCCGTCGCTGCGCTGCAATCGCAACTGCCGCAGCGACCGCAACTGGCGAGCTATCTGCGCCAGCGTGACTGGCAGCGTGAGCTGGCTGCGGTTCTGGCGCCTTGGCATGCAGCAGTGCAACCGCGCCTGATGCGCCAGGCGCGGTTGTGGACACACGGCGACTGGCACGTCTCCAACCTGTGCTGGAGTGCTGCCGGCGGCGCTGCAACTATTACCTCGATCCTCGATTTTGGCCTGGCTGCGGCGACGTTTGCATTGTTTGATCTGGCCACCGCGATCGAACGCAATGCCATCGGCTGGCTGCATCTGGAGCAAGGGATGGATGCCGCGCATGCGGACATTGCCGCTGCGCTGATTGCCGGCTACCGCCAGCAGCGGGCGCTGGACGCCGATGCCGTGCACCTGCTGGCGGATTTTTTGCCACTGGTGCATCTGGATTTCGCGCTGTCTGAAGTCGAGTACTTCCATGCGCTGGCCGACCGCGACAAGCCTGACGTGGCGTACGACACCTTCCTGCGCGGCCACGCGGCTTGGTTCACCACGGCACCCGGGCGTGGTTTGCTGCGCGCGATTCACGACTGTGCCTGATGCATCACGCCGATGTGTGCTGTAATGCGCGCCTGAAGCGGGGGTGCCCGGCGTGACCGGGCTGAGAGAGACCCTTGGAACCTGATCCGGTTTGTACCGGCGTAGGGAGCTTGCAGACTGGACGCGCCGCCTGGCGTGGCCGGTCGCCGTCGCTTCGCTTGTCCTTGGATCGAGGCGAACGATGATGACGTTTTACCGCATGCTCTTGCTCACTTGCCTGCTGGCCGCGTGCAGCGCTGCGTACGCGCAGGCGCCGGTCCAGCCACCTGCTCCGCCCAGCGCAGACGCCAGCAAGCCAGCGCCCACGGCCAAGCTGCTGACGCCGGTGCGCGTCACGGCGGTCGCGCAGCGTGGCTACCTTGCAGCCAGCGCGCAGATGGACACGTTCGGCAGTTTCGGCAACGCGCCGCTGCATGACACTCCGGCCGCGATCACCGTGATCACGCGCGACCAGATCGACGACCGCCAGCCGCGCACGCTCAGCGAACTGGTACGCGGCGACAGCGCGGTCGGCGACAGCTACGCGCCGATCGGCTATTACCAGGATGTCGCCATTCGCGGCTTTGCTCTGGACCTGGCCACCAGCTACCGGCTCAACGAGTTGAGCATGACCGGCGAGCAGGCGCTGGCGCTGGAGGACAAGCAGCGCGTGGAAGTGCTCAAGGGTCTGGCCGGGCTCGAAGCTGGCATCGTTGCCCCCGGCGGCCTGATCAACTACGTCAGCAAGCGCCCGGCCGACGTGCAGAGCGCGACGCTGGGCACCGACTCGCACGGCTCGCGCTACCTTGCTGCGGACCTTGGCCGCTGGCTGACGCCAACTTTTGGACTGCGCATGAACATCGCACACGAGGGCATCCGCTCCTGGGTCGAGCATGCGAACGGCCAGCGCAATTTCATCTCCCTGGCCGCCGACTGGAAGCTCAGTGCCAACGCCACGCTGCTCCTGGATGGCAACTATCAGTCCAGCGCGCAGCGCTCGGTATCAGGCTACCAGCTGCTTGGCGGCACCGTGCTACCGGCGCATCCCAGCCGCAGCCGCATGCTTGGCTTTGAACCATGGCAAAAGCCAGTGGGCATCGACTCGAGCAATGTCAGTGTGCGTTACGACCAGCGCCTGGGCGAGCAGTGGCAATGGCAGCTTGCCGCCAGCAGCAGCCGCAGCTCGATCGACGACAATGTCGCGTTCGCCTACGGTTGTTTCTATGCGAGCGCTTGCGCCGACGGGTCCAGCCCAGGCTGGTTCTTCGCCCCGAACGGGGACTACGACATTTATGATTACCGAAGCCCCGGCTACGCGGCGCGCAACGACGAAGTGCGCACGGTATTCAAGGGCGGATTCGACACCGGCAGCGTGAGCCACGAGGTCAATCTGGGCGCCAGCGCGTTCCACCGCACGCTCAATCGCGGATCGTCCGTGTTCGACTATGTCGGCACCGCCAACATAGCTCAGCCCGAACCACCGTATTTCGCGCTATCGCCGAATCTTCCCGGTCCGCGCGTCACCCGCCTGGACAGCTGGCAGCGCTCGCTGTTTGCGCTGGATCGCCTGCACCTGGGCGAGCACTGGCAGCTCTTGCTTGGTGGTCGTTTCGTGCGCTTGCATGAGCGCGAATACGCCGCTGACAGAGCACTGGAGCGCGACACGCGCTTGAGCCAGGCGCTGCCGCAGGCCGCGGTAATGTGGCAGCCGGACGCGCAGCTCAGCACCTATGTCAGCTACAGCGAAAGCCTCGCCCTCGGACAGTCGGCGCCGGCCTGGACGTCGAACGATGGCAGCGTGCTCGCGCCGATCCTCGCCCGACAGATCGAGACCGGCGTGAAGTACGCATGGAGCAGCGCGTTGAACCTGCAGGCCGCTGTGTATCGCCTGCGCCAGCCCTGGCAGTTTGCCGATCCGGACAACAGCGCCGCCGGCTTCACGTTTTTGCAGCGCGGTCAGCAAGTGCATACCGGGCTGGAATTGAACGCAGCTGGCCAGCTCGGCGACCACCTGCGGCTTACCGCGAGCGCCAATTTCATCCAGGCGCGTGGGCGTGACAGCGGCACGCCGGATTATGCAGGACATCAGGTGGTGAATGTGCCGCGGGTGCGCACCGCGCTGTATCTGGATTACCAGCTGGCTCGCGCGCCCGGCCTTGCCTTGCTTGCCGGCTGGCGCTACAGCGCAAGCAACGTCGCCACGCCGAACGGCTTGACGCAGGTGCCGGCGTATCACGTGTTTGATGCCGGGCTGCGCTACGCCATGCCCTGGCACGCGCACACGCTCACCTGGCGCCTGAACGTGGACAATGTGTTCAACCATTTCTACTGGCGCGACACGGGGAGCTCGGGCGGCGACAGCTATCTGTTTCCGGGTGCGCCGCGGCTCGCGCGGTTGTCACTCAAACTGGATCTGTAGGCATGCCCTGGTTCGAGACGTTCGCCGCGCTGGTCAGCGTCGCCGCGGTGTGGCTGACTACGCAGCGCCATCCGTGGTGCTGGCCGGTGGGGTTGCTGTCGGTGGCTCTGTACGCGTGGGTGTTCCTCGACGCGCGGCTGTATTCGGACATGCTGCTGCAGGGCGTATTTGCCGTGGCCATTGTGTACGGCTGGAACCGCTGGCTGCATCACCTGGGCGATGACGGTCGCGTGCGCGTCACTGCGTTGTCGCGACGACTTGCGCTGACGCATATTGCCCTGGGTGCCGCTGCTGCGCTGGCATTGGGCTGGTTCATGCACCGGCACACCAATGCCGCATTGCCGTGGCTGGATTCGACGCTGGCCGCTTACAGCATGGTGGCGCAATGGTGGGGCATTCGCCGCCACACGGCGGTGTGGTGGATGTGGATCGCGGTCGATCTCGTCTACGTTGGCCTGTACGCGTACAAGGAGCTGTTCGTCACCGCCGTGCTGTATGCCGGCTTCCTGCTGCTGGCAGTGGGCGGCCTGCGCGCCTGGCGGCAGGCAGCGGCCGCGCAGGCTGCAATCGCCGCGCGCGACAGCTGATTGCCCCGTCCTCGTGGCGTCCATGGGCGGGTGCTGCAAGCGGCGCAGCGCTCGCGCATACTCGTCAAACTTTCTGACACCGGGACAGGCTGATGAAAATTTCCGCACGATGGAGCGCTGGCATCGCGATGGCGTTATGCGCGAGCGCCGCTGTGGCGCAACCTGCCGACAACGGCGACGCCTTGGCGCGGGCGCGCGGCATGTTGCAGCACGCGATCAGCCTGCACACGGTGGAAGGCGCCGGTCAGGTGCCGGTTTTCGCCAGATATCTGGCCGGAGAGTTGCGTGCTGGCGGATTCGCCACGGACGATATCCAGGTCATCCCCGTGGGTGAAACCGCCGCGCTCGTTGCACGCTACCGCGGCACCGGCAAGGGCAAGCCGATCCTGCTGTCCGGACACATGGACGTGGTGGCGGCGCAGCGCAAGGACTGGCAGCGCGATCCGTTCACCCTGGTCGAGGAAAATGGCTATATATACGGCCGCGGCAGCGCAGACATGAAGTCCGGCGTGGTGGTGCTGGTGCAGACCCTGATCCAGCTCAAGCGCGAAGGCTTCAAACCCAGCCACGATCTGATCCTGCTGCTGTCCGGTGACGAAGAGACCGCGATGGCCTCGACGCGCGAACTGGCCAAGCGCTATCACGACGCAGAGTTTCTGCTCAACGCCGACGCCGGTGGCGGCACCATTGATCCGACCAGCGGCAAACCCGTGCTGTACGAGGTGCAGGCTGCGGAAAAGACCTATGCGGATTTCCAGATCACGCTTACTTCCGCGGGCGGTCACTCCAGCGAGCCTGACCCCGCCAGCAATGCCATCTACCGCCTCGCGCAGGTGCTCGACAAAATTGCCGCTTACCAGTTTCCGCCCATGAGCAATGCCATCACCCGTGCGTCGCTGCGCGCGCTTGGTCCGCAGACAGGCGGCAAACTTGGCGCAGCCATGCGCCAGTTCGCGGCCCATCCCGATGACGCCAAGGCCGCCGCCGCGCTGTCCGCCGATCCGGCCTATGTCGGGCAGATCCGCACCACGTGCGTGGCCACCATGCTCAACGGCGGACACGCACTGAACGCGCTGCCGCAAAGCGCCAGCGTCAACATCAATTGCCGCATCTTTCCCGGCACGTCGGTCGCTGACGTGCGCGCCACGCTGGTCAAGCTGATCGCCGATGATTCGGCCACCATCACCACGCTGCCACCGCCGCCGGTAGCCAGCCCGGCCTCGCCACTGCGCAAGGACGTGATGGACGCCGTGGCCCACGCCGTGCACCAGCGCTTCCCCGGCGTCGAAATTGTCCCGGGTATGTCCGCGGGCGCCACCGACAGCATGTATTTTCGCAATGCCGGCGTGCCCAGCTATGGTGTCAATGCCGCGTTCACCAAACCAGACGACACGTTTGCGCATGGGCTGAACGAGAAATTGCCGGCCACGGACCTGGCTGCCGGCCTGGATTTCTGGCACACCCTGCTCACGGATCTGGCGCGCTGAGCTTGCTTCCATCTGCCCGCCAAGCAAGCTGGCGCCTGGGCGGCGTCGACAGCTGCCGTTCGGCTTGGGTGACGCTACCTGCGTTACCCTTGGGTTATCGCGCGTAACACCCGCGCCGCCCACTGCAACGCTTGCCGTTGGCCGGAGGCCACCATGACCACGCAGATCCAGCCGTTGCTGATTCGCCTTGGCTTCGTCGCTGCCGCCGCGCTGGCGCTGCTGGCGCCCGCTGCTAGCGCGCAGAACATCTACAAGTGCACGCACTCCGGGCAGGTCAGCTACACCGACAAACCGTGTCCCGGCGGTAGCGGCGAGTTGCTGCACGAGGCGGACGCCGGCGACATCATCGACCAGTACCTGCGCCTGGGCCAGTACGCGCAGGCCGAGCGCTACGCACAGAGCCACCAGCTCAAGGCGCTCTACGAGCAGCGACTGGCCGCCCATGAACGAGATCTGGCTGATCGCGATCGGCGCACCGCCGAAGCCGACGCGGCCGACCGGCAACGCGCTGCGCAAGAGCGCGCCGACGCACTGGCCGCAGAGGCCGCAGACAGCGAACGACTACGCGGTGAAAACGACGCGCTGCGCCAGCAAAATGCGCAGTTCCAGGATCAGCTCGCGCAGCCCGTGTACATACCGCCGCCGGTCTATCTGGACTCGCCGCGCTATCCAAATCGGCCACCGTACGATCCCAGTCCATCCTGGCCACCGCAAGGCAACGCGCCGATCTTTCATCCCTGTCAGCAGCTTGCCGGGGGCCGGGTGAAGTGCTGAGCGGCATGGTGAGCGGCATGCGTTGACGATGCTGCTGCTGGCTGGCGCAGTGAGCTGACTCAAGAGCACCTGTTGCCTGGCTGCAGGTCGCTATCTCGAAAACAACGCAGCGGCCGGGTGGTAAATAGCTCGCACCGCGGCAACGCACGCAGGGACCAAGGGCTCGCGTTTCTGCTGCGCGACCCCGGTATCCGCGCGCATTGATTGCCCGCGCCGCGACCACATCTAGTAAACCGTACCAGCCAGCCAAGCTGGCAGCGCCCCATTCTTCAGGATGTCCGCCCCATGCCTACCCAAGCCGCACCGACTCCGCTGCGCATTGACTTCGTCTCCGATGTCTCCTGTCCGTGGTGTGCGATCGGACTAGCCGCGCTGGAGCAAGCGCTGGAAAAACTGCAAGGTGAGGTCACTGCGGAAATCCATTTGCAGCCGTTCGAGCTCAATCCACAGCTGCCGCCGGAAGGCGAAGACACTACCGAACATCTGGTGCGCAAGTACGGCAGCTCGCCCGCGCAACTTGAAATGAACCGCGAGATGATCCGCAAGCGCGGCGCCGAACTTGGGTTCACCTTCAACCTCGATCGGCGCACCCGCGTTTACAACACGTTCGATGCCCATCGCCTGCTGCACTGGGCCGAGATGGACGGCCAGCATCTGGTGCTCAAGCAGGCCCTGCTGAAGGCGTACTTCACTGAAGGGCAGGATGTCAGCGCGCACGACATTCTGCTGCGCGTAGTTGGCGCAGTGGGCCTGGATACCGATCGGGCACGGCAGATACTGGCCGGCGATGATTACGCCAGCGATGTGCGCACGCAGGAGAAGTTTTATCTGGACCACGGCATCAGCTCCGTGCCGGCCACGATCGTCAACGGCCGTCATCTGATTTCCGGCGGCCAGCCGCCGGAGGCGTTCGAACTTGCGCTGCGCAAAATTGCCGCAGAAAGCAAAGCCGAGCCTGCTGCAAACGACGCGTAGGCATTGGTAATGCAGGCCAGCGCCGGGCAAAGGTTGCCCACTGGCGAATGTTGCATGGAATGCGCCATCACGCCCATGGCGCTGACGCAGTCCCGCTGGGTCGGCAAAAAGCTGATGTCTCCGCGGAGATGATGCTGGTGGAACCGGCCAAGGTGAAGCTCAGCGACCGCTTCAGCAATAACTGCAACGATGCGCCGGGGTTGCCGGGCCCCGATCAAGACGAAGAACCCGCTTGTGCAGTCTCGCTAGAGCAGCCAATCAATAGGCACCACGCTGAGCAAGCGCACGATCGTGCGGCTTGTCCATGTGGTCTCCGGTTCGGTGTCGTAGCGACGCAATTTGCCGTTCTCCCAACGCAGCCAATGCAGATGCCCGTTGGCGTCAAGCGTGACCTCGTACGCACGCCGCGGAATATCATGCACGAACGCAGAGTGCATGGATTGCGCGAGCGTCGGGCTCTCGATCAGGAAACCCATCTCGGTGTTCAGATTCGCAGAGCGCGGATCAAAGTTGAAGGAACCGATAAACAGGCGTTGTCCGTCGATGGAAAACGTCTTCGCATGCAGGCTGGAACCGGAACTGCCGAACGGGCCGGCAAGTTTGGGGTCGCTCGGGTTCCTCTGCGAAGGCGGCCATTCGTAGAGTTTGACCCCGGCTGCAAGCAACTGCTTGCGCCGCTTGGCGTAGCCAGCGTGCACGGCAGCGGTGTCCGTGGCTGCCAGCGAATTGGTCAGTACGCGCACCTCCACGCCGCGTTCGGCCATGGCTGCGATATCCCGCGTGCCGCTGGCGCGGAGAACGAGGTAAGGCGACACCAGTTCCAGCGACTGGCTGGCGCCAGCAAACACTGGCGCAAGGTCATCGATCAGCCGCTCACCTTTTTTCGCAACGCCGCCGAACGCCTTTTCCGGCGGATCACTGAGCATCTGCGTGCGCGCCCAGGTCAGCGCCGGCGTTTCATCGGCCAGGCTGCGCACGGCGCGATCGTTGGCCAATGCCTGTCGATAACCGCTGGCGGCTGGATCAACGTTCAGTTGAGCCTCTTGGGCATGAAAGGTTGCCAGCGCGCCCGCAGCTGGCTTGCGCACCATCCGATCAATCGGATAAGCCAGATCGCTGGCCCAATAGCGATCAAATTCAAGCGAAACCTGCGGCACCACTGGTCCGATTGCCAGCACGTCGAGGTCGGAAAAAAGGACGCCTTCGGTCGCACCAAAGTAGGTATCACCGACATTGCGTCCGCCAATGATGCTGGCCTGGTTGTCGGCGGTGAACGATTTGTTGTGCATGCGGTGATTCAGCCGCGAGAAAGCCGTGGCGTAGTTGGCCCATTTGACGCGGCGCAAGATAAACGGGTTGAACAGTCGCACTTCGAAATTCGGCTGGCCGGCTAGAGCGGCAAGCGTGCCGTCCAGGTCGCCGCGAATACCGTTGTCGTCGAGCAGCAGCCGCACGCGCACGCCGCGTCGCGCCGCGAGCTCCAGTTCGGCCAGCAACATCCTCCCGGTGGTGTCGTTTTGCCAGATGTAATACTGCGCATCGAGCGTGCGTTCGGCGCGGCGCGCCAGCAGGATCCTTGCAGCAAACGCCGCAAGCGGATCGTCCAGTGGGTACAGTCCGCTGAGGTTCGGATGTGCAGCCACGAGCGGCTGGACGGCCTGCCCCAGCAGCGTGGCATGCGCCTGCTCAGCGCCCAATGCGCTCGTGGTGGTACGGCCCTCGAGCGAAGGCAGTGATCCGCAGGCACTTATCGCCAAGGCGCTCAATGCCATAAGCAGAGACAGGCGACGATAGCCGCGCGTGCGGCGCATGCTGGTCACTCCATGTATGGATGGAAGTTGCTTTCAATCATGCGCGTGAAATGGATAAGACATCGGTTGGCTACGATTACGCGACATGATCCAATCGCCGTCATCCTTCACCATGACAAGTCAACGTCGAGTGCATCGCATAATCACCATGCGGCTGCAGGCAAGTGTGGAACCGCGGCCCGCGCCGGTACATCTCGCCATTGGCTACGCGCACGCTCGCCAGCGCGGAACTGCAGCTTGCGATTTCGTGAAATCTGGAAGCTTGATGGACACCAACCACACGCCGGACGGCTCGACGGATTCCTGGATCCGCAAGCTCCTCAACCTTTGGCGCACGCTCGGGAATCATCCTGCGTGGTCGCTGAGCCTGATCGGATTTCTGATTGTCGGCGCAATTGGCGTCTTCATCGATCTTGCCGGAGACGTCCGCAGCGGCGGAAGCATCACGCTGCTCGATCAACAGTTGGCCGACTGGCTGCACCTGCGCGCCACTCCAACCACAACGCGTTTCATGCTTGCGATTTCGACGATACACGGCATGCTGCCGATCGGCATCGTGTGCATCTTGCTGGCAATGGTGTTGTACAGACAGGGCAAGCGTGACTGGTTGCTCGGTATGGCGTTGGTGATTCCCGGCGGAACCATTATCAACAATATATGCAAGCATCTGATGGCGCGGCCGCGGCCTCACTTCGTTGATCCGATCGTGACCTTGACCAGCTTCAGCTTTCCGAGCGGGCATACGTCGCTTGCCACTCTGTTCTATGGTTTCGTGGCCGCGCTGTTGATCAGCAGCGGTGCTTCCCGCGGCAGGCAATGGGCCGCGATCATTGGCGCGCTGTCCATGGTCACGCTGGTGGCTGTCAGTCGCATGTACGTCGGAGCGCACTTTCTCAGCGACGTTCTGGCCGCTTTCTTCGAAAGTGTTGCATGGCTCGGGTTTTGCGTGATTGCGATGAAAGTGCTGCGCCGTCAGCGCGGTTGGCGTCGACCTGATACGTGAAGCAGACAAGATTGTGTTGAATCGCAGTGGCGTGCAAGTGGCGGCGATATTGTCGACGGGCTCGACTCGGTCGTCGATGTCACGGATAGCACCGGCGGAAATCTGCAAGGCGTTGTGCAGCGGGGTCGGTCAAGTCTCCAGAGTCAACGACGCAGTAGCCAATGCGCATTTTGAACTGACCAACGGCAGAACGCCTGCCGCGCAATGCCAGGACGCGGTCGGCACGCGTATTTGCATTCCCGGACCTTCAAGCTATGGTCGATCGGTCAAGGGAATGCGCAGGAGGCTACATGGCAAAGCGCCGTCATAGCGGCATGGATATCCTGGTCGCGCTGCCGTGGCCGGCAGGCATCGCGGTGGGCTTGGTCGGATACGTGGCGATACGTCACGGCATCGGCTGGTACTTGGAAATCACTGGCGGTCCGTATTTGTCCGGGTTGGGCGAACTGGTCTCCAGCGGAACTTATGCACCGATCGGCTGGACGCTGCTCATCGCATGCTGGCTCGCCGCCGTATTCTCGTTCATTGGCCGCGCGCGTCGTCGCCACCTGCTCGAGGGCCAGACCGGTATGGACAGCCTGCGACAGATGAGCTGGCGCCAATTTGAGCAACTGACGGGCGAAGCCTTCCGCCGCCAGGGCTACGCCATTGAAGAGACCGGCCTTGGCGGCGCCGATGGCGGCATCGACCTTCTCCTGCGCAAAGACGGCAGCACCACCCTGGTGCAATGCAAGCAGTGGCAGAATCGCCAGGTTGGCGTAAAAATCGTGCGCGAAATGTACGGGCTTCTGCTGCACCATAATGCGGCCGCCGTAAAGATCGTCGCCCTGGGCGACTACACCGACGAAGCACGTCAATTTGCCCAAGACAAGCCGATCGAACTCATCCACGGCGGGCAACTCATGGCCACCGTGCGCTCGGTACAAACTCGCGCAAGGCGCGCGTCCAGCCCGATGGACTCGCCTCTGACCTTGAGCGCAAGCATGGTCGCGAGCCTGCTGGTGATCGGCGTGATTCCGTCTGCCAGCGTAAGTGTGCCGTCGCCAGCCATTTCGCAGCCCGTCGCCCGCCAGCCGGAAGCCCAACCCATTCCATCGCCGACACATCTTTACCCCGCAACTCCGCCGTTGCAGTCCCACGCAGTGATCTATGCGAGCGATACGGGGAACGATGCGCAGTTTCGCGATTGGAAGAAACGCCACGCCGAATCGATGAAAATTCTGCAGAAGACAACGAAGGAACTGCCGCTGCGGTAGCAGCATTCGCAACAGGACATCCGAAAATGTCCAGAGCCTCTTGAGCTTTTCGTCTGCTGCAACGCGCGCGGCTCATCGCCAAGGCTCGTCGTATCTCGCTGCGGATCGCGCCAGACAAGTTTGCCTACTGAGAACGGCAGCATGACCATTGAAGCGGGCTCACGTTGAATGCGCACTCAAGCGTCAGGGGCCCGGCAATGTTGCATCACCGACTGCAGATGACAGATTACGGTCATACGCTTTCCGCTCGGGCAATCAGTTGCAACCTGTCGCGTAAGTCGAGCGAGGAACTGCGCGATGCGCCAACGAACGAAGGCGGCCTGAACGGCCGCCTTCGCTTTCCAGCAGATGTCCGGTGCGGTCAGGCAGCCTTGCGCCTGCGCAGCATCAGACCCATGAGAAACAAACCAGCGCCAAAAACGCCAAGCGCAGCCGGCTCGGGGACATCGGTCGGCGGCAAGCTTCCCTCGTCAAGCACGGCATAGCTGATCGTTCCACCCATCACCAGGAATTCGCCCCAGCCGTCACCCCAGAAGTTCACGGTGTCGAACGTGCCGCTGTCATCGAATGCGGCGACGTAAACCCCGGCTCCACCGTTGGTCAGGAACTGGTCGCCAAAGACTGTGGATGAACCGACCTTGATCGGCGCGTTGGTGCCAAAGGAAATATACAGGTCCGACTGTTGGCAGCAGGTCGCCCAGTCACCCACTTCGAAGCCGAGGGAATTGATCGCGCTGTTGAAGACAAAAGTCAGGCCGCTTATCTTGGAGCCGAGACCGTTGTTGCTCCCGTGTCCGGCGTCCGAGCCGTCTCCGAACGGGCTGATATCGATCGTGCGGCCGCTCGTACTGGCGCTCGGCGAGGAGTTGAAGGCTTGATAGACGCCATTGTCAAACATCGAGCCACCATTAGTCCTTTTCACGGTGTAACCGGAGCGAACGAGCTCCGTATTGCCGTTTGAAAAGACCAGCGAGTTCCATTGGTCCTGGGTTGCCGTGCCGCCGGCGCCGTTCACCGTGGCATTGAAGCTCGCCAAACCGTCGTCCCAGCTGTCAAATACTGTGTTGATAGTGGCATTGGCGACGCCAGTGGCTCCAAGCGTCAGCAGTCCTATGGAAGCAAGGAAGTTTAGTTTTTTCACGCGAATCCCCGAGTTGTGTGAGTACGGTGTGAAAGCAGGGTCCGTGCCAAGTCCCCGAGGGGTTCGTATGTTATTGTTTTAATGGTTATTAATGCCGCGGATCTGAAATCCGTAAAACGCAGGTCTCTTGGAAACGTAAGAAATATCGACGGTCCGAAGATCACGAGTGAAGTGAACCCGGGGCGGGAAGCGTTCCGACAGCGTTGAGCTTTCTTGAGAAAAAACAGGAGCATCCCCCTCACCCCAGCCCTCTCCCCCTGGCAGGGGAGAGGGAGCAAAAGCGTTTCTTCCTTGGGCAGCAGTCCATAGAGAGGGGGAAAGCGGTAAACAAAAAAGAAAAAGCCCGCGCGGTGGCGGGCGTTTTCGTATCAACCAGACAAGAGCTAGCTCAACTCATCAACACTCGATTCATGCGCTGCACGAAAGCAGACGGATCGGGTAACGGCGCTCCGGCGGAGATTTCCGCCTGCTCGAGCAACAGCATGGCGAGGTCGCCGGCTTTGGCTTCGTCAGCTTCGGTCTCGACGCGCTTGACCAATGCATGCGCCGGGTTGATCTCCAGCGTTGGTTTTGAATCTGGCATTTCCTGCCCGGCCTCGCGCAGCAGACGCGCCAGGTGCGGGGCCATCTCGTAATCGCTCAGGGCCAGGCAGGACGGCGAATCGGTGAGGCGCGCGGAGACCTTGACCTCGCCCACACGATCGCCAAGCAGCTCCTTGAGCTTCTTCAGCAGCGGCTCCGCTTCCTTGCTGGCTTCTTCCTGCCTTTTCTTGTCCGCCTCGTCCAGCGGCAGCTCGCCCTTGGCGACGTTGTGCAGTTTTTTGCCAGCGTACTCGCTGAGCGCGCCAAGCATCCATTCGTCGATGCGATCAGACATCAGCAGCACTTCCGTGCCCTTGGCCTTGAATGCTTCCAGCTGCGGGCTTCCCAGCGCTGCGGCGTAACTGTCCGCCGTGATGTACCAGATGGTGTCCTGACTCGGCTGCATGCGTGCGATGTAGGCGTCGAACGACGTGTCTTGCGCCGTGCCTTCGCCCTTGGTCGAGGCAAAGCGCAGCAGCTTCGCGATGCGCTCCCGGTTGTTGGCGTCCTCGCTTATGCCATCCTTCAGCGTATTGCCGAAGGCCTTGTAAAACGTCGCGAATTTTTCCGGTTCGTCCTGGGCCAGCTTCTCGATCAAGTCCAGCACGCGCTTTACACACGCCGCCTTGATGCGATCGAACTGGCGATTGTGCTGCAGGATCTCGCGGCTGACATTGAGCGGCAGGTCGTCGGCATCGACCACACCGCGCACGAAACGCAGGTAGTTCGGCAGCAACTCTTCGGCCGCGTCCATGATGAAGACGCGCTTGATGTAGAGCTTGAGCCCCTTGCGCTCGTCGCGGCCGCCCATCATCAGGTCGAACGGCGGCTGCGCCGGCAGGTACAGCAATGTCGTGAAGCTCTGGCTGCCCTCGACCCGGTTGTGGGTCCAGGCCAGCGCATCGTTGAAGTCGTGTCCGAGCGACTTGTAGAAGCTTTGATAATCAGCGTCGGAAATGTCCGCCTTGGGTTTGGTCCACAGCGCCGAAGCGGCGTTGACGGTTTCCCACTCGTCGGCAGGTTTGTCGTCCGTGCCCTTGTCAGCAGCGTCCACTGGCATGCGGATCGGAAACGCGACGTGATCGGAATAGCGCGTGATCAGCGAGCGCAGCTGCCAGCGCTTGAGGAATTCATCCTCGTCCGCCTTCAGGTGCAGGATCACCGTGGTGCCACGTTTGGCCAGATCGACTGACTCCAGCGTGTACTCCCCTTGCCCACCGCTTTCCCACTTCACGCCCTCGGATGCCAGAGCATCGGCGCGGCGACTGAGCACGGTGACCTTGTCGGCAACCACGAACGCAGAATAAAAGCCCACGCCAAACTGACCTATCAGCCGAGCATCGGCCTGCTGCTCGCCCGACATGGCTTCCAGATAACGGCGCGTACCGGAGCTGGCGATGGTGCCGATGTTGGCCACCAATTCGTCCCGGCTCATGCCGATGCCGTTGTCGCGGACGCTGACGGTGCGCGCTTCATTGTCCAAGCTCACGTCGATGTGCAGTTCGCTGTCGTCACCGGTCAACGCGGGGTTGGCGATCGATTCGAAACGCAGCTTGTCGCAGGCGTCGGACGCGTTGGACACCAGCTCGCGCAGGAATATGTCCTTGTTGGAGTACAGCGAGTGCGTGACCAGATGCATGACCTGGGCGACTTCGGCTTCAAACTTTCGGGTTTCCACGGTTGTGTTCATGCGCTGGTGTTCCGTAATGACAAAAATGGAAGTTCATGACTGGCGTTGAAGATTCGGGCGCGCGAGTGCGGTTTCAAGGCCACGCCGATGGCGAGGCTTTGAACGAAATTGCCGCCGAAGGCAATTTCGACCGGCTCAATGCCGCATTGCAGCGGTCACTATGCGGCGCGAACCGCTATAAATAGCCGGTCTGCCCGCAATTGCGGACAACCCTGATCGCTATCCCTCACCACCTTTCTCAGGAGACGCATCGATATGACCCAACGCACGGCATTGGTTACTGGCGGCACCGGCGGCATTGGTACCGCAATCGTTCGCCGCCTCGCACAGATGGGGCACAAGGTTGTCACCAACTACCGCAACGAAGAGAAGACCAGAATCTGGCGTGAGCAATTGCACGCGGACGGCATCGACGTGCTGACCGTCGCCGGTGACGTCTCAGATCCCGTGGCCTGTGCCGCTATGGTGCGTGATATCGAGGAAAAGATCGGTCCCATCGATATCCTCGTCAACAATGCCGGCATCACCCGCGACAGCACGTTCCACAAGATGAGCTACGAGCAATGGACCGACGTGATCAACACCAACCTCAATGCGTGCTTCAACGTCACGCGTCCGATCATTGAGGGCATGCGCGCGCGCAAATGGGGGCGGATCGTGCAGATCAGCTCCATCAACGGTCAAAAGGGTCAGTACGGTCAGGCCAACTACGCCGCCGCGAAGGCTGGCATGCACGGCTTCACGATTTCACTGGCGCAGGAGAATGCCAAATTCGGCGTTACGGTGAATACGGTGTCGCCCGGTTACATCGGCACGGACATGGTCATGGCGGTGCCGGAAGAAGTGCGCGCCAAGATCGTTGCGCAGATTCCACTCGGACGCCTTGGCGATCCAGACGAGATCGCCTACGCCGTTGCGTTCTTCCTCGACGAGAAGGCCGCCTGGGTCACTGGCGCCAACCTCGCGGTCAACGGTGGCCATTACATGGGGTGGTAGAGCAACTCATTTAAGTGTGCGAGACGGCGACCCGCCTGCGTACGGCGGGCACCGGCCGCAGGCTCTCTGCGTCTCGCATCGATCGTTGCCAAACTGCCTCGTGTGGCGAGCAATGCTCGCCGCCTTTCTGCGTCCGCTTCTGGACATCGCCAGTCGTTGCCAAGCTGCGGAGATAAGCCTGAGACATCGACATAGGTCACTCCGGCAAAGCGCGCGGTATGGGCATTTGCCTTTTGATCTGCCGCGTTTCGCGGGCAGTACCCGTGTTATGACCTGCTCGAAGCTTTGCCAAGCAGTTTTTCCAGCACCTTGCCGACTGCGGCAAACGCGAATGTGCCGGTGACGTGGGTGGCGGCGCCCAGACCACCGCCGCAGGCCAGGTTCAGTGACTCACCGCCGGGCGGACGCAATCCGCCCACGCTGCCATCCGCTTGTGGGTACTGCACGTTCTGCAGCGAATAGACGGCGGACACGCCGAAGTAGCGATCAGGGTTGCGCGGGAAATGGAAGTCCGTACGCAGCTTTTTGCGGATCAGGCTGAACATGGCGTCGTGCTCGGTACGCGACAGGTCGCGCACGCGGATCTGCGTAGCGTCGGTGCGGCCACCAGCCGAACCCACGCTGACTATGGGCAGTTTGCGGCGTCGACACCAGGCAATGGTTTCAAGCTTGACGCGAAAGGCGTCGCACGCATCGAGCACGATGTCGTAGCCACGATCCAGCAATTCGTCCAGCGCGGCCGGGGTGAGAAAACGCTCCAGTGCATCCAGCTCGATCGCCGGATTGATCGCGAGGGCGCGGCTGGCGATGACGGCAACCTTGGTTTTGCCAAACTCGCCATCCAGCGCGTGCAATTGTCGATTGGTGTTGGACACACAAATCTCATCCGCATCGATCAGGGTCAGATGGCCCACGCCGCTGCGCGCCAATGCTTCGGCGGCCCACGAGCCCACGCCGCCAATGCCGATCACGCACACGTGCGCGCGAGCAAACGTGGCCACACTACCCGCACCATACAAACGCTCGACGCCAGCAAAACGTTCGGCGCCAATCGCCGCGTTGCTCATGAGCGCGCTTTGGGTTTCCGGCAGTCGGGTCACGACGCTGGCCATGTCGTCAGCCATGCAGGTAGAGGTCGGTCATTTTATCCCTTGTGTCGCTTGGCGCCAGCGTGGCTGGCCCGGACGCAACCGGCTCGGCTATCCTTGCCGCTGTTCCCAACGGATGATGATCATGCGCGTTGCCTTGTTGATTCTGCTCGGCCTGGCCATCGGTGTCGTTGGCACCATCAACGTGATGAACACCCTGCGCGCGCGC
Source organism: Lysobacterales bacterium (assembly GCA_038242205.1). Taxonomy (GTDB): domain Bacteria; phylum Pseudomonadota; class Gammaproteobacteria; order Xanthomonadales; family Rhodanobacteraceae; genus Rhodanobacter. The sequence continues at coordinate 294,295 of JBBSSI010000001.1, read as the reverse complement.
AATCCCATGCCGGAGGCGGTGATGACCACCATGGACTATCACATGGGCCAGCTGCGCGGCGCGATCAAGGCCAAGCAGTGCAACGCGACGGTCAGCGCCCACCATCTGGAGCGCGTGCACTCCACGGCCAGCGACATCATGCCGGTGTTCCACATGGACGAAAAGCCGTTCAGCAATGCGGCGGCGCAATTGCAGGAACGCACCCAGCAAGCGCTGCAAGCTGCACCAGGCACGTGCGAGACGCTGGTGGCGGCGATCAAGCCGATTGGTCAGACCTGCAAGAGCTGTCACGAGAAATATCGCTGACGTTCGCACTTCCTGATACACGGAATGCGCCGCACCGCATTCCGGCGCCTCAGAATCGCAGCTTGCCACGCAGCATCTGACCGTACATCACCCAGTCGCCACGCAGGCTGTACAGCGGGTGGCTGAAGGTCGCCGGTCGATTTTTCTGATAGACAAAGTGCCCGATCCACGCGCAGCCATAACCGGCAAGCGGCAGCAACCACAGCCAACTCCAACGCTGACCGACCACGGCAAACAGCACGAGGACTACCACCAGCGTGCTGCCGATGAAATGCCAGCGTCGGCAAATGCGGTTGCTGTGCTGCGAGAGGTAGTACGGATAGAACGCCGCGAAATTATTGAAGTCGGCCACGGAACACTCCGCACGATGAAGAACATCTGCAATCGTGCCGTAGCGCCGGACCCACGTCCAGCCCGAGTGTGCCGAACGGGAACCGGTCGACTTTTTTCTCACGCCGCCAACGCGCCACGCGGATATCCGGTCCCCCCGCGCGCAGGCGACTGCGCGCGACGCGTTCGCCCCCGTTGGCGGCCGACTTACCAGGCGCGCTGGTATTGCACCGGCGCAGCAATCGACACTCCCAGCTCGGCGGCCGCGCGCATGGGGAAATAGGGATCGCGCAGACTCTCGCGCGCCAGCAGCACCACGTCGGCGCCGTCGTCGTCGACAATCGCCGCCGCTTGGCTTGGCGTTGTGATCAAGCCCACCGCACCGGTTGCGATCCCGCTCTGGCGACGGATGCGTGCGGCAAACGGCACTTGATACCCGGGCGCCACCGGCACGCTGGCGTGTGGCAGCGTGCCGCCGCTGGAAACGTCGATCAAGTCCACGCCGAGCGTTTTAACCTGCTGCGCCAGCTGCACGCTTTGCTCGATATTCCAGCCAGCGTCCGCTTCGGCCCAGTCCGTCGCCGAGATCCGAATCCACAGCGGCAAACGCTCGGGCCATACCTCGCGCACCGCTGCCAGCACTTCGCGCAGCAGGCGCGTGCGATTTTCAAAACTGCCACCGTACTCATCGCCGCGCTGATTACTCAACGGCGACAGAAACTGGTGCAGCAAGTAGCCATGTGCTGCGTGCAACTCAAGCAGCTCGAAGCCGGCACTCAGCGCGCGCCGAGCCGCGTCGCGAAAATCCGCGACGACGCGTTGAATGCCTGCCCGGTCCAGCGCGGCAGGCACCGGCGCCTCTGCGTCAAACGGCACTGCCGATGGCGCAACCGTCGGCCACCCGCCCTGTTCAGCGGACATCGGGCCGTGACCGTCCCACGGCCTGAACGTGCTGGCCTTGCGCCCGGCATGCGCCAGTTGCATGCCTGCCACGGCACCGTGCGCAGTGATGAAGCGCGCAACAGGCTGCCACGCGAGCATTTGCGCGTCGTTCCACAGACCGGTGTCGTTGGGCGAGATGCGCCCGTCTGCGGAAATCGCAGTGGCCTCGGCCAGCACGGCGCCGGCGCCGCCCACCGCACGACTGCCCAGATGCACCAGGTGCCAGTTGTCCGGCATCCCGTCCACTGCCGAGTACTGGCACATCGGCGAGACCGCTATGCGATTGCGCAAGATGACACTGCGTTGTGCCAGTGGGGAAAAAATTTTCACGTGGAATATCCAGGGATAGACAGGTTCTTGAACATGCTGCCGAGCCGGCACCAACTCAAGCATCTGCGTGCGCCTTCAGTTGACGTGCGCAGTTATCCAGCTTGCGCTGCGCTCGGCAATGCTATGCGGCGCCTGCATCCAGGCAAAATGCGGCCGCGACCTGGCGTTCGGTACCGACACGCTGATGCTTTCCATGTTGCGCGGGGCCAAAGGCGCCTTGTCCAGCAGATAGCGCAATGAGCGCGCCGGACCCAGCCAATCGCCAGTGATGGACAACCCGAGCAGCGGCGTGCGCAATGCAGCCAGCGATTGCTCCAGATCAGGCGCAAACCCGGGCACGTGGTACTGACCGCTGCGACCGGTTCGTGCCCAATCGGCAACCAGCCTGCGCGCCTCCCTTCCACCGAAGCCAAGTCTGCGACCGGGAAGAAAACCGCACAGCCACACCAGGCATGGGGCGAGGACAAACGCGGCCGCGAGCAACCATGGGTAACGAAACTGGCGCCAGTACGGCACGCCGCTGGCAACCAGCACGATGCCGGCGTAATCGGCCGGCTGCAGCGCCGCGCGCAGCATGGCCATTTGTCCACCCAGACTGTGTCCGCCTATGCACCATGTCGCTTGCGGCCATCGTGCGCGCAAAACGTGCTGCGCGGCCGGCAGGTCGTCCTGCAGGATTTCGCGGTAGCCCCAGTTGCAATGACGGCTGGCCCGCAGGTTGCTGGAGCCAATGCCGCGCCATTCGTGAATGACCACGCAGATGCCGCGAGCGGCCAACGCTTCGGCCAGCGGCAGATAATTCCGGGCCGATATACCGAGCGCGGGAAGCCAATACAGTGCGCGATGCCACGATCCTTCCGGAGCAACGCACAAAAGCTCAAAACCGGAGCCGTCCCCGGCGACAACTGGCAGCGAGTGCCTGACCACTGTCGCGCCATCAGTGGGTAACGCCATAGCACCGCGCGCGCCATCACTAGTGTGCAGAAGCTCCTCCCGGTCCGTGCGCGCCAAGCAAAAGGGGCCGGCAAAAGCCAGCCCCTTTGTTTGCATCGTTGGCGATCAAGCCGGTGTAACGTCTTCCGCCTGCAGCCCCTTCTGGCCCTGGACAACGTTGAAGCTCACCTTCTGGCCTTCCTGCAGGCTCTTGAAACCTGACCCGGTGATGGCCCGAAAATGCACGAATACATCCGGACCGCCTTCACGGGCAATGAAGCCAAATCCCTTCGCATCGTTGAACCACTTGACTGTACCTTCTTCACGTTCCGACATAGCTCACTCCGATCCTTGACATTGACGCTGGAAAAAGCGGCCCTTGCAGACCAGCAACTTACTGAGCATGTCGAGAGCGGGTGAAACGATGGGGATCAAAGCAAAATCCTTACCGTGCACGTGGTGCCGAACAGGCGCAGCGGCAACAGCATAACGGATTTTCTCGGGTCAGGGGATTTGTCAAGGGGGCAGGTCCAAAGCTGTGACGATCGTATCCGGCAACCGCCAATTCCTCTTGCGCAGCGCTGCAAGCAACGGCCGGAACGGGCACCAGCAGCGAGGCGGATGGCGCCTGTGCGATTTTGCAAATGCTCGACCATGTGCGTGACCCACATGTGGTTGGGGATGACCACGGCTGAAGATTGGACATGCTGCAGCAGTAATGCCACTGTCTGCCAGCGAACTGCGCGCCCTGCCCGACGCCTGCGTCGGCCCTTCCATCCTCAAGGACTATCTGATGCCCATGCCACTTCGTCTGTACCTTGGTGCGATCACCGCCAGCCTGGTCCTGGCCGCTTGCGCCCAGAACAAGCCGTCGCCGCAAAACCGCAGCACGATCACACCGGCAACCGAGCGCGCTTCATCAGTCCCCAGCCCGAGCGCCACACCTTCCACGCGCACGCAAAAACGTTCGGGTGCAGGCGACACAACATCGGCCAACCCCACAGGCGGTTCTGCCACGCTGCCGGAGCGTACGGGTATTGCCGCCTGCGATGACTACCTGTCGAGCTACCTGGCCTGCCATCGCGCGGCTGAGATCTATGCGCCCGGACAGTTGCAATCGCGCTACGAGGAAATGCGTGCGAGCTTGCTGCGCGATTCGAAGGACGCAGCTATTCGCCCGCAACTGGCCAGCCGCTGCAACTCCCTGGCTACGCAGCTGCGGGAAGCGCTGCACGGCAAGGCCTGCGCTACGGACCCTGCGCCAGCATCAAGCGTGCGCTGAGAGCTGAACGAGACGCGGATCGCATATCACGGTCCGCGCCGCTTTACGCCCACAAGGCGCGCAACGCAGCGGCCAATTCGGTGGGGTGTGTCTGCTCCAGCTGGATCTGCGGCGTTGCATGCCAGCGCGCGGTCGCGGCAATCGCCGCGGCCACATCACGCAGCAGGCGTGGCTCGGCCAACACGCCGTCTTCCAGCAAGAGCGTCTTGATCTGGAAGATGCCGCGTGCTCGCAGCGCCTTGGCATCCAGCCGGCCGACGAGCCTTCCGCGGTGCAGGATTGACAGCACGAAGTAACCATAACGGCGCTGTGGCGCCGGCGTGTAGCACTCCAGCACATAGCTGAAATCAAACATCTCACGCAGCCGTGCGCGATCCCACAGCACCGGATCAAACGGAGACAACAGTGCGGTATGTGTGGCGCGCAGGCGACCGAGCTGCGCGGCATCGAGCAGGCGCAGGTGATCCCGATGCACATAAGCGGCGGATTTCCAGCCGCGCACCTCAACTTGCAGCAAGTGCCCATGCGCCACCAGGGGTGCCAACTCCGCGTCGGTCACGAGTGGACGCAGGCGATGGTAATCGGCGACCCAACTGGCGCGGGTCACGCCCAGGGCACGCACACTGTCTAGCACGAAACGCTCGCGCACTGCGGCAGGGTGGAGTTTGGCAACGGCCCGATCCGGCGGCGGATCAAGGTTCGCCAACACGTTGGCAGTGAGATCGTAAACGCGTTGAAACCCGTCTCGCCGCGCAATCATCAATTCACCCAGCGCAAACCACGCCTCGAGCCAGCGCTTTTCCGGCTTCCAGTCCCACCAGCCGGATGTGCGCTGCCCAGCTTCGCCGGTCGGGGTGAAATCCGCTGCGCGTACCGGCCCGGACTTCGCGATGGAGCGCAGCAAGGCGCGCATCGGTGCGCGTTGCGCGGCATACATGTGGGTCGCATTCCGCTGCGCCCAATGGTTGGGGCGCTGGTTACCGGGGTGCCGATGCCACGCCACATCCGCTGCGGCTACGAGGCAGGCTTCGTGTGCCCAGCACTCCGCGAGCTGCCCGCCCTGCAGTGCGTCATCCAGCCACTGCATCGGATAATTTCCGAGGCGTGCATACAACACCAGATAGGCGCTGCGCGCCACCACGTTGATGGAATCAATCTGCAGCAAGCGCATTCGGCCAAACGCCGCCAGCAGGTCACTGCGCTGAGCACGACGCGGCGAAGGTTGCAGCAATCCCTGCGCCGCCAGGTGCAAAGCGCGCGCCTGCTGATTGCTCATACTGCGCACTCTGGACAACGGCTGAATGCTCAACGATACGACACCTTCACGGACGTGCACCGAGCATGAGCATCGGATATGCCGCGTCCCTTGCGCCCGGATTGTGCCGGACCCAGCACGGCCACCCAAAGGCGCGTGGCGCCGACCGCTTGCAACCAACATGTATCCATGGAGTATTCACGATGAATTTCCGCAAATCACTGTTCTGTGCCATGACCGCCAGCGCGCTGATGTTCGCCGGCGTCAGCGTCGCGCAGGAAGCGCCCGTACCAACTCCCCCGCCACCACCCGCCGCACCGATGCCGCCAAGCCCGCCGATGCCGCCATCGCCTCCTGCCAGCCCGACCATGGCAGGCAGCAGTGGCAACGCGGCAAGTTACCAGACGCCACAGGGTGAACTCACGGTCCGCAGCAGCCCTGCGCCGGCGCCCATTGTCGGTCCTGCACCTTCGTTCGAGCAATTGGCCGCTGGTGGCAGAGGCATCACGGAAGAGCAGGCCGCGGCTTACCCGCCGTTGGCGAATGACTTTCTGAATGCTGATCGCAACCGCAACGGCAGCATAAGTGCGCGCGAATATCAGCAGTGGCAGAAACACTAGGCATTCGACCGCCGAGCCGCGGCCCAGCGGCAGCGTTTTCCTCCGCATCTTGAGAAGCCGCGGAGGGTTGTTGGCAGCCTGCTTGTTCAAGCGGACTGCCAGCATGAATCTTGAACGCGGCGCGAGTCGGCACAGCTGATACGAATTCTCGCAGCGTCCGCAGCAGGCCGGATGCGCAGGTCAATTACATCGCCGAAGCCGCCGCATTTTTTCACTGTCACGCACACACATTGCCCGGCATCCGCGCCATACTTCACGCCCTGCCACCTGCCCTCGGATGTTTGATGACGCCGCGTTCTTTTTCCGTGCTGCTTGCCATGGCGGCCAGCTTCATGGCCGTTTGCGCTCATGCGCAAAATCCTGATCCCACCGATATTCGCGCATGTACAGGCATTGAAGGCGACGCACAGCGTCTGGCGTGCTACGACCATTCGACCGGCCGCGTGAACCTTCCGGCGGCTCAAAAGCGCGCGGACAAGAGTGCCGCGACGCCAGCCATTTTCAGATCCGGCGCTGCCCCATCCACGTCATCGTCAACGCAACCCAACAACGAGGTGGACAAGCCACTCTCGCTGCTTGACAGCCGCTGGGAGTTGGCCCCGGAGACCCATCTGGGCACGCTGAACCTGCGCGGCTATCGGCCGATGTACATCATGCCGCTGTTCGTCACCAGCCGCCAGAACAAGCGGCCGGAAAGCCCGAACCCGACCAACTCGGCCGGGGCCAATGAACAACTGGAGAACGCCGAGGCAAAGTTTCAACTGAGCATCAAAACCAAAGTCTGGCAGGGCGTGTTCGGCGATGTCGGTGACCTGTGGGTAGGTTATACCCAGTCGTCGCGCTGGCAGGTCTACGACAGCAAACTTTCGCGCCCATTCCGCGAAACCAATTACGAACCCGAAGCCATGCTGGTGTTCAACACCAACTATCACATCTTTGGCTGGGACGGGCGCCTGCTCGGTATCAGTGCCGTCCACCAGTCCAATGGTCGCAGCGATCCGCTGTCACGCAGCTGGAACCGCGTGGTTGGCAGCATCGGCTTGGAACGTGGGGACTGGGTAGTGATGGTGCGTCCGTGGTGGCGCATTCCGGAGACTAAAGGTGATGACAACAACCCGGATATAAGTGACTACATGGGACGTGGCGAAGTGCAGATCGTGCACGAGTGGCGCGGCCAGGAGTTTGGCATGTTGCTGCGGCATTCCATGCGTGGCGGCGCGCGCAGCCATGGGTCAGCGCGCTTCACCTGGAGCTTTCCGCTGGTGGGTAATGTGCGCGGTTACACCGAGCTGTTCAACGGCTATGGCGAAAGCCTGATCGACTACAACCACCATGCCACCTACGCCGGAGTCGGCATCTCTCTGCTCGACTGGTACTGATTTTTTTGCCCGATTGATCAACGCGCGCCGAATGCGCCGCAGCCGGCGCCGCAGGCAAGCAAGATCAGTGAGCGTGGCCGCCTGCGCCGTGAACGTGGCCATGCTCGCGCTCCTCGGCGGTTGCTTCGCGCACGTCGACAATCTCGACAGAAAAGTGCAACGTCTTGCCCGCCAGCGGGTGATTGCCGTCAATTGAGATGGTGTCGTTCTCAACCTTGGTTACAGTAACGCTCATCTCGCCCTCGGGGCTGCGCCCCTGGAACTGCATTCCAGGATGGATCTCGTCAATACCGGGAAACGCACTGCGCGGCACCTGCTGCATCAACTCTGGGTGGCGCGCGCCATAACCTTCTTCCGCGCGGACCTGCGCTATGAACTGGTCACCGGGACTATGGCCGTCCATCTGTCGCTCCAGCCCGGGCACGATCTGTCCAGCGCCCTGAAGGTAAGTCAGCGGCGCATGCTCAACAGAACGGTCGATGACCTGGCCGTCGTCATCGGTAAGCGTGTAATGAAAGGCAACCACGGCCTGTTCGGCAATCTGCATGGCTTTCTCGTGCGGATGGGCAACGACCAGCGGCTGTAACGGGTACTGGCGAAGCGCGCAAGGTTATCAGAGCCGCGCAAGGTTATGAGAGCGTGGAGCGTGCGGTGGTCAATCAACTCCAGCCTGCATGCGCTCCAGCGTATCCTTGCCAACCTTTTCCGGCGAATCAGTGGATGCATACCGCTTGACGACCTGGCCCTCGGCATCGACCAGAAACTTGGTGAAATTCCACTTGATCGACTCACTCCCAAGCACGCCCTTGCCTTCGCTTTTGAGCCACTTGTACAGCGGGTCCGCGTCCTCGCCGTTCACTTCCAACTTGGCAAACATCGGAAACGTGACATCGTAGCGTGTGCTGCAAAACTCCTTGATCTGTGCCTCGTCACCCGGTTCCTGGTGACCAAACTGATCGCATGGAAAACCCAGCACCACCAGGCCCAGGTCGCGTTGATCCTGCCACAAGCTTTCCAGTCCCTTGTACTGGGGCGTAAAACCGCATTTGGAAGCCACATTCACGATCAACAAGGTCTTGCCGCGCCATTCGCCCAGTGAGCGTGTCTGGCCGTCGATATCACGGACGCTGAAATCATAAACGCTGGACATGTGCTCACTCCGATGCAAGGGTCGCGGTTCTTGAGTCTACGGCATCGATGACAATCAGGCTCGTGCCTGTACCGTATGCACCCGCACCCAACATGCGCGGGTTTGCCCGCATAAGCATGGCTTGTGGGAATACATTCTCGCGAGCGCCGGACAAAATAAAACCCCGGCAGCCAGGGGAGGACTGACGGGGCTTGTCGAGTGGTCCTGCTGGGGAGCAGGCCACCCCCCGGTGACACGGTGAGATGTGTCGCCTCTTGTCGCCATCACGGCGATACGCGAAGGATTCTGCATGGGTGAATGTGAGTTCGGCGTGTACACCCGAAGGCAGTATTCAGCGTTTGATCAGCATCGGCAGAGCGCTGCTTGTAACCGCAGACGCGGGCGTACAAGTGCTCCATTTGCGCAGCGATCGCTGCACATTCAGGGACATGTATTTGCACCCGCAATGCGCCAGGCGTTCCCGCACGGAATGGGTGCATGGTCGTCTACGCTGCCCATCAGCGCTTGCAGCTCACGGTTGCGCGCAACCAGGGGTTTGCGCGCCAGCATGCGCACGCTGGCGTGAAATGCGGGCCAACTGCGTCCGGAACGTCGATACAACTCGGCAAAGGCTGGCAGCCATCCATCATAAAGGCCGAATGGCAAAAGTCGGGCGTTGTTGATGGGCTGGGCAATCCAGGCCGCAAAGCGCGCTGTTGGCACCCGCTCGCGCTGCTGCCAATGGTCATAGCGCGTGCGAAAAGCGGTGATTTCCGCCTGCTTGCCAGCGGCCATCGCTGCGTCATCGACGCCACTGGCATACAGCGCCGCCAACCGCGCGCGCAAGTCCAGTACCAGGTCGGTGAAACCATCTCGCCATCGCTGCTCGCGGCCATTTTGCGCCGGCATACCGCGCGCTTGCCGCCACTGGCGCAAGCCTTCCGTCTGCACGAAGGTGGCAAAAGATTCGTTGAACGCCGTGTCGTGCCTTGCGTAAATCAACTGATGGGCAAGCTCGTGAAAAATCGTGCTGCTCAACGCGTCATCGTCGCCATCCAGCATGCTGGAAAGGATCGGGTCAGCGAACCAGCCCAAAGTGGAATACGCGGTCACCCCGCCGACCCACACATCCGCGCCACTGGCTTGCAAGCGGCTTGCATCAGCCTGCGCTGCTGCCTGACTGAACCAGCCGCGATAGCCCACGCAGCCGGCAATAGGAAAACAGTGTCGCAGCGCATCGACGGAGTAGCGTGGTGTGGCAAACACGTTCCACACCACGAAGCGCCGATGCAACGCAACGTAGCGTGTATAACTGCGGGTGTCTGGCAGGCTCAACCGCTGTGTCGCAAACTGCCGTGCCTGCAGCGCCAGTTGCAGGCGCGCCGCTAGCTGCGGCGCGGTCGCTGGATCGTTGATCACGTCGCGCACGGGCCGCCGTCGAGCCACAAGCTCAGCTTGTCCGCGCACCGCCTGACCGTAATAGCGCAGGCTGCCACACGCGGCGAGAAAAAGGCACGCGATCGCGCCGACAACGAGTCTTGCCTGATGCTTTGCTCGCGCCGTCACCACAACCCCCGGCATTTCGCGCGCACGTGAGGTCAGTGATCACGCCGATGATCGCGCTGTCCGTTGTCGCCGCGCGGGCTATCCCGATCCAGTCGTTGCGGAGGCATGTCGCTGTGTTGGCCGCGCCAGTAGCCACCGCCATAACCGTAATGATCGCGATAGCCTTGACCACCTCGCCAGGACGAGCCTCCGTACCACACGCCACTGATGCCCAGGCTGACTCCGGGCGCATATCCATTACCGTAATACCCGCCATAGCCCGGTGACGTGTAGTAGCCGCCATACGCTGGCGACGCATAGTAGCCATCGTCGTAAGTGCGCACGCTATGACCGTAGTAGGCATCGCCTTGGTAACCGTTCTGGCGAACGTAGTTGTAGCCGGGATCGATATAGCAGCCAGACAACCCCAACACAGCGGTGCTCAGGACAAGACCAGCCAACAAGCGTTTCATGCGCCTTCTCCGTTTAGGCTGACCTATCCAAGCCAGCCGGCAGCCGTTGAACGTTCCATGAGCAGGAGCCGCACGTTTATTGCGCGCTGCTCGCCACTCATGGAGATAGGTCGCAGAGCATCAGGCGTCGCTCCGCTCTCATTTTCCGCGTTTACCCGGATTGGCACGCGGCGCATTCAATGGCGCCGTGGTATCAACCGCTGTGGAAGGTCCCGCCGTGGTGGAAACAGTCGACGGGTTGCCGCCTTCAGTTGAAGAGACGGCGTCACCGGCACCCGGCCAAGGCGGCGTTTGATGTCCACGTTCCTGCTTGGCCTCAAGCAACGCCTGGATGTGTGCAACAGCTTCCTCAGGCGTGATGTGCTGGACCGGTGCGTCGCCGCTGGCACTGCGTGGAGCTGGATTGCTCATTGAGTGGCCCGTTGCCGCATTCGGGCGAGAAACCGTTGGCTTGGTCGTGGGTCTGGCCTTGGCTACGGCTTTCTTGACTACGGCTTTCCTGGCCACCGCCTTCTTGGCCACGACTTTTTGGGCTACGACCTTCTTGGCTACGGCCTTCTTGGCTACGGCCTTCTTGGCTACGGCCTTCTTGGCTACGGCCTTCTTGACTACGGTTTTCTTGGCTACCGCCTTCTTGGCTACCGCCTTCTTGGCTACGGCCGTCTTTGCCAAGGGCTTCTTCCCAGCGGAAGTATTAGTCGCTCCAGGTTTTTTGGCTGCTTTGCCACTGCTGGCCTGCTTGCCGGCCACAACTTTCGTGGCAGCAATCTTTTTGCTGGCATGTGATTTCAATGCGGGAGACTTGCTGGATGCCTTTTTCGAGCTGCTCGTTGCAGCCTTGCTGGCAGCAAGCTTGCGTCCTGGCGACTTGCTGCCACTGCTGGCACTGGGCGTGGTCTTGGCCAGTGGCTTTTTGATGGATGATTTCTTTGCCGCGAACTTTTGCTTCGCGGACGCCTTGCGGGTCGTGGCCATGCGTTAGTTCTCCTGCGCGGTTGATCAATACCGTCATCAGTATGCACGCCTGCCCATTGCTGCACCAATTATCGCTGTGCTGCGAAACCCGCCGATGTGAAAGCGGACGGTCAGAATGATGGGTGCGACAGCGCATTGAGGAAGTACGGAAGTACGCGCGGATCCACCAACAGCGTGACCAGCACGCCATACAACGCACCCCACAGATGCGCACTGTGGTTGACGTGCCCGCCACCGCGTCGATCCATGTAGATCGAATACGCCGTGTACGCAAAGGCGTAAACGATCGCCGGCAGCGGTATTACCAGGACGATGATCATCTGCCACGGCGCGAGCAGGATGAACGCGAACAAGACCGCAGATACAGCGCCGGACGCTCCCAGACTGCGGTACTCGGGGTTGTTCCGATTCTTCAGATACGTGGGCAGGATCGACACCACCAGCGCGCCGACATAGAACAAGGCAAAACCGAATGTGCCAAGGCGGGTAGTGAAAAAAATCTCCATCACCCGGCCGAAGAAGTACAACGTGATCATGTTGAACAACAGGTGCATGAAATCAGCGTGCACCAGACCGTAGGTCAGCAGCCGGTGATACTCGCGCTGCCGCGCCACCGCCGGCGGCCACAGCAACAGGTCATTCAACAATCTGGCGTTCTTGAAAGCCATGAATGAGACGACGCTGGTGATGGCAATGATGATGAGGGTGATCGGCACCAGAAACTCCTGCAGGGCAAGCGCGGTTGGGCATCTTGGCGTGAGCGCAGGGCTGTTGTCGACCACGCGCACGACGCTGGGCATGGCGCGCGCACCAATTTGAACTTGCATGCGGCATACGGCGCCGATACGCCAACACAGCTATCATCCGCCGCTCCTCGCGCCTGCGCGGCAGCACGAAGTATCCATGACTCAGCTCCGCTTTCTGCATCTGGACGTCTTTGCCGCCAAACCTGGTGGCGGAAATCATCTGGGCGTTGTCATTGGCGCGCAAGCCTGGAGCACTGCCACCATGCAGCGTTTTGCGCGCTGGACTGCGCTGGTGGAAACCACGTTCCTGTTGCCCATACGCACGGCGCAAGCCAGCTACAGGGTGCGCATCTTCACTCCGCAGCAGGAAATTCCATTCGCCGGGCATCCCAGCATCGGCAGCGCCCACGCGGTGCTTGAATGCGCGCTGGCAAAGCCACGCGATGGCATGCTTTGGCAGGAGTGCGATGCCGGCGTGCTGCCGATTCGCGTAGAGGGCAGCGGCCACGACCGTGAGCTTCTGCTGCGCGCGCCGATCGCGAGCGTGGTGGCCACCGGACTGGATGCACACCCGCTGCTTCGGGCGACGCTGGCCGGGATCCAGATGGGACATTTGCCTCCGGCGCTGGTCGATGGTGGCCGTCGCTGGTGGTTGGCGGAAGTGGCCGATGAAGCAACGCTGCGCAGCTGGCAGCCTGATCACTCAGCCATTCGTGCGCTTGCGCAAGCCAGCGACAGCATGGGTTTATGCGTATTTGCGCGTTCCACTTGCCGTGCGGCAAGCAATCTTGCCGAGGCGGGGCATGACGTTGTCGTACGCGCCTTCCCAGCTGGCGTCGGCATCATCGAGGATCCCGCGTCCGGTGCTGCGAACGGCTTGATCGCCGCATACATGGCGCAGGCGGACGCCACCGGCGCTGCACGCGGCTACACCGTCAGTCAGGGCCGCGAAATTGGTCACGACGCGCGGCTGGTCGTGCGCATCGAGGACGGGGCCATCTGGGTCGGCGGTCACAGCCACACGGTGATCGACGGCACCCTGGACTGGCATGACGCCTGAGCGTCGCCACCCAAACGCAAAGGTCACGCAGGGATATGGCAATCACCACTCCGTTTCAGAGCGCGGCCCCAGCAGCCTGCGCCGAGGCCCATGCCCACTGAAAGTTGTAACCGCCAAGCCAGCCGCTGACGTCAACCACTTCGCCGATGAAGTACAGGCCGGGCACGTGCCTTGACTCCATCGTGGTTGACGACAGCCCGGCCGTATCAACGCCGCCCAGCGTGACTTCGGCGGTCCGATAGCCTTCCGTACCGCTGGCAGTGAACGTCCACGCGTTGAGCTGTGCACCAATCTGCGCCAGCTCGGCATTGCGGTACTGACACATCGGTCGCGCGGCGTCCCATGCCGCGCCCAAACATTCAGCGAGGCGCCGGGGCAACTGCTCGGACAATATCGTTTTCAGCTCCGACTGCGGGCGCAGTGCGCGCTGTGCAACCAGCCATTCGGCCGCGACCTGGTTTGGCAAAAAGTCGAGGCGCAGATCGGCGCCGGGCTGCCAGTATGACGAAATTTGCAGGATTGCCGGCCCACTCAGGCCACGATGAGTGAACAACAATCCGCCGCGAAACGCTCGCCGTCCCAGGCGCGCTTCCACGATCGGCAACGCGACACCGGCCAGAGGTTGATAAAGCTCCTGATGTTTGCCGCTCAGCGTCAGCGGTACCAGGCCGGCACGCACAGGCAGGACGGCGTGGCCAAACTGGCGTGCCAGATCGTAACCAAAGCCGCTGGCTCCCATGCTGGGGATGGACAAGCCGCCGCTGGCCACCACCAGCGACTGCGCATGCACCGGACCGCGCGCAGTCAATGCAGTGAAGCCGTCGTGCCGCTGGCGAATGTCCCGCACGGGGCAGCTCGCTTCCACCGTAACTCCGGCAGCTGCACATTCGTCCAGCAGCATGTGCACGATCTGCCTGGACGAATCATCGCAAAACAGCTGGCCCAGTTCCTTCTCGTGCCAGGCAATGCCATGGCTATCCACCAGCGCGATGAAGTCGGCAGGTGTGTATCGCGCCAGCGCCGACTTTGCGAAATGCGGATTGGCAGACAGGTAATTTGCCGGCCCCGCCCCCGTGTTGGTGAAGTTGCAGCGCCCTCCACCGGACATGAGGATCTTCTTGCCGACCTTGTTGGCGTGATCCACCAGCAACACGCGGCGACCGCGCGCGCCGGCCACGGCAGCGCACATCAGTCCGGCCGCCCCGGCGCCGATGATCAGCACATCCACGTTCATCGCGTACTCACGGCCAGCTCTCGCCTCAGGGTCAGCAGCGCATTATGGCCGGCGCCAAGCCGCATCGCTTACACTGCAAGCCTGCCCGCAGCGAGCTCTGCCGATGCCATCGTTTGACGTGATCTCCGAAGTGGACAAGCACGAGTTGACCAATGCCGTCGACCAGGCCAATCGCGAACTGTCGAACCGATTTGATTTCAAGGGCGCGGACGCGAGCTTTGCGCTGGACGATTCGGTGATCACGCAAAGCGCACCGAGCGCGTTTCAACTGGAGCAAATGCTGGACATCCTGCGAGGACGCCTGACCGCGCGCAAGATCGACATTCGCGCGCTAGACGCCGCCGAGCCGGAAGTAAACCTGGGCGGCGCACGCCAGAAGGTCACGATCAAGCAGGGCATCGAGCAAGCCATCGCCAAGAAACTTGTCGCGGCACTCAAAGCGGCCAAGCTGAAAGTCGAGGCACAGATCAACGGTGACAAGCTGCGCGTGACGGGCAAGAAACGCGATGACCTGCAGGCCGCCATGGCTTTGCTGCGCAAGACCGACGTGGAATTGCCACTGCAGTTTGACAACTTTCGCGATTGATCCGGGGTCAGCGCGACGACCGGGCCGCGCAACATTTCTTCAAGCACCTGGCTCTTCAAGCACCTGGCTCTTCATGCGGACGGCTCTTTAATGCAGCCGCCGCAACCAACTGCCGTCGTGCATGTTCAGCGTGCGCCGCTTTGCGTCCCGTGTGCCCGCCGGTTTGCAGCACGCGGAGAATCCTCCGGCCAAGAATCTGAAGTCACTCAAACGATCCGGCAAACGAATCCGGCGCGTAGTTTTCGAACTTCGTGTACTGCCCGAGAAACGTCAGCTTGCAGGTGTCAGTTGGGCCGTTGCGCTGCTTGCCGATGATGATTTCAGCCATGCCCTTGTCCTGCGTTTCCTTGTTGTAGTACTCGTCTCGGTAGATGAACATGATGACATCGGCGTCCTGCTCGATGGCGCCCGATTCACGCAAGTCGGACATCATGGGTCGCTTGTCAGCGCGCTGCTCCAGCGAACGATTCAACTGCGACAAGGCCACGACCGGCACGTTCAGCTCTTTCGCCAGCCCCTTCAGCGAGCGCGAGATCTCGGAGATTTCCGTCGCGCGATTTTCCTTGCTGCCCGGCACCTGCATCAGCTGCAGATAGTCGACCACGATCAAGCCCAGTCCGCCGTGCTCGCGATGCAATCGCCGCGAACGCGAACGCAGTTCCACCGGTGACAGGCTCGGCGTGTCATCGATGAAGATCTTCGCTTCAGACAGGATCGAGATTGCGTTGGACACGCGCGGCCAATCCTCCTCTTCGAGATCACCGTTGCGCAGACGCTGCTGATGGATGCGCCCAACCGAGGAGATCAGGCGAAACGCCAGCTGCGAGGACGACATTTCCATGGAAAACACCGCCACCGGCTTCTTGTTGCGAAGCGCGGCGGTCTCGGCGATGTTCAGCGCAAACGCGGTTTTGCCCATCGACGGACGCGCGGCGACGATGATCAAGTCGGACGGCTGCAGGCCGGAGGTGAGGTTGTCCAGATCGGTGAAGCCGGTGGTGATGCCGGTAAGCTGGCCGCGGTTCTCGTAGCGCTCACTGAGCAGGCGAAACGCATCTTTCACCGCCTCGCGCATCGACACCGAATCCTTCTTGCCGCGCGCGCCGGATTCGGCAATGTGGAACACGCGCTGTTCGGCGTTCTCCAGAACCTCCTGCACGCTCTGGCCCTGCGGTCGGTAGCCATCCTCGGTGATCGATGTGCCCGCGTCGATCAACTGGCGCAGCACGGACTTCTCGCGCACGATCTCTGCGTAGGCGGTGATGTTGGCGGCGCTTGGCGTGTTGTTGGCCAACTCGATGAGGTAACCGGCGCCGCCGGCCATTTCCGCCAGGCCGTTGGTGTCGAACCAGTCGCCTAACGTGACCGCATCGCAGGGCATGCCCTTGTTCGCCAGCTCGTTGATCGCGCGCCAGATCAGGCGGTGATCCTTGCGGTAAAAGTCCTGTTCGGCCAGTCGATCCGCGACGCGGTCCAGCGCGTCAGGCGCAAGCATCAAGCCACCCAGCACTGATTGCTCGGCGTCAATGGAGTGTGGCGGCACGCGCAGTGCTTCAATGGCGGCGCCAGTGGCCTGACGTTCGGAGACAAACGGCATCGGATTACCTCACAGGGAAACGAACAGCACTCCGACACTTTCGCGATCTCGGCACCGACAGCCATCATACGCGGCGCAATCTCATCCGCCGAGACAACAACTCTGTGGATAAGCTGTGACTTGTTGTGGATAAAAAGCTGCCGATGGCCGGGCACTTTCGCGCAGCGAGCGGCGCATGGATTCGCCGTTCGTGCAAAGTGGCAGAACAAATCTGATCGACGAGGCCGGCGCTGGCAATGCCCTGCGCAACGCCGTGGCTGCCCGATTCACAAAAAAAAACGGGCACCCGAAGGCACCCGCCGAAACATGAACCGCGCCGCGCTTACTTGTCGCTGACGACGATCACCTTGACCGTGGTCTGGACATCGGCATGCAATGCCACGACAACGTCGTACTCGCCAATGTTGCGCAGCGGGCCTTCACCCAGGATGACTTCACCCTTGGTCACCTGGTGACCGGCGGCACGCAGCGCTTCGGCGATATCGCGAGGGCTGACGGAACCAAACAATTTGCCCTCTGCGCTGGCGTGTGCGGACAGCGTCACGGACACGCCGTCAAGCTGTGCCAGGCGCGTTTGCGCATCGGTCAGGGAGGTGTTGGCCTTGGCTTCGTACTCGGCACGCCGCTGCTCGAAAGCCGCAAGATTTGCAGCGTTGGCACGCACGGCCTTGCCCTGTGGCAGCAGAAAGTTTCGCCCGTATCCCGGCTTGACGCTGACCTTGTCGCCCAGCGTGCCGAGGTTGCGGACTTTTTGCAGAAGAATGAGTTCCATGATGCTTCCTTTTCGTTAGCGCCGGTGTAGCCCGACGCAACCACTGGACGGATGTCCGAAAGAGTCTCTGAGGCGACCCGAGCCGGCACGGGCTCGGGCTGAACTTGACGTACACCAGGCGCGCACCTGATTTGTCCCGCGCGCTGCCGACAACGGTCGGCGGCATTGCATGCAAGCCGCGCCCCGCAAGCGGAGCGCAACGCGCAGATCAGACGTTGTGATTGTCTGTATACGGCAATAACGACAGGAAGCGCGCGCGCTTGATCGCCGTAGCCAGCTGACGCTGATAGCGCGCCTTGGTGCCGGTGATGCGGCTGGGCACGATCTTGCCGTTCTCGGTGACGTACTGCCGCAGCGTGTTGAGATCCTTGTAATCGATCTCCTTGACGCCTTCAGCGGTGAATCGGCAAAACTTGCGGCGGCGGAAAAATTTGGACATGGTCTGGATTCCTCTTAAGCGTCGCTGTCGCGATGGTGGTCGTGTTCGCCATCATCGTCATCGCGGCGGCGCGATGACTTGGCGTCATCCTTTTCCTTGCTCTTGATGATGAATGATGCCTCGGTGTCGCTGGCAACGTCGGACTCATCACGGCGGATGATCAAGTGACGCAGCACGGCATCATTGAAACGGAAACCGGATTCGAGCTCGGTCAACGCCGCCTGGCTCGCTTCAATATTGAGCAGCACATAATGTGCTTTTGCCAGGTTCATGATCGGATAGGCGAGTTGACGCCGGCCCCAATCTTCCAACCGGTAGATTTTGCCGCCATCGGACTCGATCAGCGTCTTGTAACGCTCGATCATCGCCGGAACCTGTTCGCTCTGGTCGGGATGGACCATGAACACGACTTCGTAATGACGCAGGGTCATCGCAGGGGTTGCTCCTTGTGGATGCGGCCAATTGGCCTGGCAGCCTCCCGCCGTATGCGGTGAGGCAAGTACAGCCTGCAGCTACCAGGCACCTTGAGGGCGCAGGGGGCTACAGACAGACCGACGATTGTACGGCGGCGCGGGCCGCCCGCGCAAGCGCCAGGCCACAGGCAGGGCGGGCGTCACGGCCGGCTCAAGCTACGGTAAAGCTCTCCCCGCAACCGCACGCACCGGTGGCGTTCGGGTTGTGAAACACGAAGCTCGCATTCAGTCCCTGCTTCTGGAAATCGATGACCGTGCCATCCAGCAGCGCCACGCTGGCGTCGCTCACGACCAGCGGCAGGCCATCGATGTCGACGATGTTTTCGCCCGCAGCGAGCGTTTGTGCCAGATCCACCACATAGCCAAAGCCCGAACAACCCGTGCGCTTCACGCCAAAGCGCACGCCGGCAGCCAGTGGCTCGGTAGCCAGGAAATGCCGCATGCGCGCATGGGCGGCGGGAGTGATCGTGATCTGCATGATGACTGACCTGCGTTTCGAAACTCACCGCGGCATTCGCGGCGAGTGCAGCCACTACATTATCATGGGCCTTTGCGCGCAGGCGGCCGACCATGTGGTCTTGTCCGCCGCTCGCGTTTGCAGGAGTGTTGCTTGATGGCCGCGGCCAGTCCGACGATTTACAGCGTTAAACAGGCGCTTGGCGGCAGCGTGGCTGCCGGCACGCAGGTGACCGTGCGCGGCTGGGTACGCACCCGCCGCGACTCGAAGGCGGGCCTGTCGTTCGTCAACGTCACGGATGGTTCGTGCTTCGATCCGATCCAGGCCGTGGTGCCGGCCACCCTGGCCAACTACGACAGTGAAGTAAAACACCTGACCGCCGGTGCCAGCGTCATCGTCCATGGCACGCTGGTAGCTTCACAAGGCAAGGGGCAAAAGTTCGAATTGCAGGCAACGGCGGTGGAAGTGGTCGGCCTGGTCGACGATCCGGAAACCTACCCGATCCAGCCCAAGCAGCATTCCATGGAGTTTCTGCGCGAAGTCGCCCACCTGCGTCCGCGTACCAATCTGTTTGGCGCGGTGACGCGCGTGCGCCACACCATGATGACGGCAATCCATCGCCACCTGACCGAGCAAGGATTTTTCTGGATCAACACGCCGATCATCACCACCTCGGACGCGGAAGGCGCCGGTGACATGTTCCGCCTGTCCACGCTGGATCTGGCCAACCTGCCGCGCGATGCGCAGGGCCGCATCGACTACCGCCGGGATTTCTTCGGCCGCGAAGCGTTTCTGACGGTATCCGGCCAGCTCAACGTCGAGGCGTATGCGCTGGCGATGAGCAAGGTCTATACCTTCGGTCCGACTTTTCGCGCGGAAAACTCGAACACGCCGCGGCACCTGGCCGAGTTCTGGATGGTGGAACCGGAGATTGCGTTCGCCGATCTGGCGGCTGATGCCGACTGTGCTGAAGCGTTTCTCAAGGCGATATTCCAGGCTGTGCTGGACGAACGTGCGGACGACATGGCGTTCTTCGCCGAACGCGTCACGCCCGATGCGATCACGCGCATGCAGGCGTTCATTGCCAAACCGTTCGAGCGCATCGAGTACGCCGATGCCATCACGATCCTGCAAAATTGCGGCGAAAAATTCGAGTACCCGGTGGCGTGGGGCGTGGACCTGCAGACCGAACACGAGCGTTACCTGGCCGAGAAACATATTGGCCGCCCGGTGGTTGTCATGAACTACCCCGAAGCGATCAAGGCGTTCTACATGCGCTTGAACGATGACGAGAAAACCGTTGCGGCGATGGACGTACTGGCGCCGGGCATTGGCGAAATCATCGGCGGTTCCCAGCGCGAAGAGCGGCTGGATTACCTGGATCGGCGCATGGCGCAGTTCAAGCTCGATCCAGCCAACTACGGCTGGTATCGCGACCTGCGTCGCTACGGCACGGTGCCGCACGCCGGGTTCGGTCTGGGCTTCGAGCGCTTGCTGGTCTACATCTGCGGCCTGGCCAACATTCGCGATGCGATCCCCTACCCGCGCGCTGCCGGCACGGCGGAATTTTGAGCGACGCCCGCATCATGCCTGGCCACTGGCTCCGCCCCGCGATCCTGGCTTCGCTGCTGGTCGCGTTGGGCGGGTGTCATACCGCCAAGATCGCCAAGATCCTCATCCCTCCAAACCTGCGCCCGGCTACGGATGCTGCCCAAACGCGCGAGCAGGCGATCAAGCGTCTGCAGGCAGCCACACCGTGCTGCAGCAACTTTGCGGATTTCTCCTATCAGACTGCGTTGCCATGGGAGCCGCAGCGCTTCGAGCTGGGCGGCGGTGGCATGGTCGCCAATCTCGACGGTAGCCACAGCTACTTTCTTGCCTTCCGCCTGCCCACAGCCGTCAAGCTGCCTTATCGCATTGCGGTCAAGGCCGAATTGAACAGCCGCTGGTTGCACTCCAGCTATCTGTTTGCGCCCACCCTGGTATTGCTGGACGGCGGCTTCCAGCCGCTTCGCCAGCAGGACGTCGGTTTGTGTGAGCACATGGGCTGGGGCAACGAGACCACCGGTGCATTCGGCAGTTTCCGCGTGGACGACGCCAATGCGCGCTATCTGCTGGTGTACAGCTCGCAGAAGCAGCAAGCCGGAGGAACCTATTGGGAACAATCACCGGCAACGCTGCCCGCCAAGGCCACGCTGCAGATGAGCTCCACCGGCAGTTTCAAGGTGCCGCACGGACCCGATGGCACGCTGTGGGTCGGCATCATGAACAAGACCTACGCCAAGGCCGTCGATAACGCCATCTGCAAAAAGCAGACCGACGGCGACGGTGTTCTCAACACGCTGCGTTCCGTGCTGCCCGCCGTACCGTGGAGTACGCCGCAGGACAAGAAAGCGGGCGCCGCAGGCGATGCCAGGAAAGCCGGTGACGATGGCAGCCACAATCCATGATCGTGCTTTATCTCGGCCTGCTGCTCGCCGGTGTGCTGATGTTTGCTCTGTCGCTGGTCGCGCAGTGGCTGGTGGCGCGTCGACTGCGGTCTGCACATCCGCGTCAATGGCAGATCATCACCACCCCCGATGACGGCAAGGCTACCCGCCTGCAGATCTGGACGCGGCTGCAGCGCGCTCTACGCTCGCCGGTGTTACCGGCGTTGCATGATCCACACATCACCGGCTGGCGCCGGGTCTGGCGCTTCGGACCGTGGCTGGGCTGGCTATGCTGGATCGTGGCCACGAGCATGCGTCTGTTGCTGCACTGACAACTCGATTGCAGGAGTTACACCATGCATCTGACCTTGAACGACCGCCACGCTCTGGTGTGCGGTGCCTCCAGCGGCATCGGACTTGCCGCGGCTACGGAACTGGCGCTGTTGGGCGCAAACGTCACGCTGCTGGCACGCTCGGTCGACAAGCTCACTGCAGCCACCGTCAACCTGCCGCGCATGCATGCCGGTCAGCAGCATGACTGGCGCAGCGTGGACATGCTCGACACCGCTCAGTTGCAGACCACGGCAATGGCAGTTGCTGCAGCGAAGCCGGTGCAGATCCTGATCAACAACTCCGGTGGCCCACCCGCCGGCAGCGCACAGGCGGCCACAATCGAAGCGTTCGAGACGGCTTTCCGGCAACATCTGCTGGCCAACCAGACGTTGTTGCAAGCCCTGTTGCCCGGGATGCGCGCGAGCGGTTTTGGGCGCATCGTCAACGTGATTTCAACATCCGTGAAAGAGCCCATCGCCGGTCTGGGTGTTTCCAACACCGTGCGCGCTGCCGTAGCCAGCTGGGCCAAGACACTCGCCACTGAACTGGCCGCCGCCGGTATTACCGTCAACAACGTGCTGCCCGGTTATACGCACACGCCGCGGCTGGACAGCCTGCTCGCCACGCGTGCGACGGCCAGCGGGCGCACCGTCGAGGCGGTCGCTGCCGACATCCTGGCCGACGTGCCCGCTGGCCGCTTTGGGCAAGCCAGCGAGATCGCTGCCGTCATTGCGTTTCTGTGCACGCCTGCGGCGGCGTACGTCAACGGCGTAAGCATCGCGGTTGACGGCGGGCGGACGCGCGCCTTGAGTTGACTGGCGGCGCACCGTACGCAGCCGTGCGGTGCATTTGCCCGGTGCCGGTTTTACACTGCACGGATGTCACCAGTGCGCCTCAACAATCTTATTGATGGCCAGTTACAGGCAGCTCAGGCCGCGGCATGGCTCGACGTGGCCGAACCTGCGGTCGGCAGCATTTTCGCCCAGTGTCCGGATTCCAGCTCGGCAGATGTGGATGCGGCCGTGGCTGCCGCTGCGCGCGCTGCACCGGCATGGGCGTGCACGCCCGTTGCGCAGCGCGCGCAGCTGTTACAGCGTCTGGCGGATCTGATCGAGGCGCGCGTCGATGAATTCGCCGCGCTGGAATCGCGCGACACGGGCAAGCCGCTGAGCCTGGCGCGCCAGCTGGACATTCCCCGCGCCATGAGCAACCTGCGTTACTTCGCCGCCGCGATCATGACCTGGGGCAGCGAGTCGCACGCGATGGAAACCGGTGCGCCCGGCACCGGCGCAATCAACTACACCTTGCGCCAACCGCTGGGCGTGGTCGGCTGCATCAGTCCATGGAATCTGCCGCTGTATCTGTTCACGTGGAAGATTGCGCCGGCGCTCGCCGCCGGCAATACGGTGGTTGCCAAGCCATCGGAAATCACGCCGTGCACTGCGGCGCTGCTGGGCGAGTTGAGCATCCAGGCAGGCTTCCCGCCCGGAGTGCTGAACATCGTGCACGGACGCGGTCCCACGGTCGGCCAGGCGCTTGTTGCGCACCCGCGCGTGCGGGCGCTTTCATTCACTGGCAGCACCGCCACCGGCACGCAGATTGCCGCGACCGCCGCGCCGCAGTTCAAGAAAGTCTCGCTGGAAATGGGCGGCAAGAATCCGGCCATCGTGTTTGCCGACGCGGACCTGTCGGACGCCAACCTCGACACCATCGTGCGCTCGGGCTTCGCCAACCAGGGCGAGATATGCCTGTGCGGATCGCGCTTGCTGGTGCAGCGCTCGATCTACGCGCAATTCCGCGAGCGCTATCTTGAGCGCGTACGCGCGCTGCGCGTGGGCGATCCCAACGACGCCACGAGCGACCTCGGCGCGCTGGTGTCACGCGCGCACTACGACAAGGTGCTCGGCTGCATTGCGCAAGCGCGCAAAGAAGGCGGCAAGATCCTCTGCGGTGGTGACGCCGCGAGCATAGCGGGACGCTGCGCGCACGGCTGGTTTGTCGCGCCTACGATAATCGAAGGTTTGCCGAGCAGCGCATGCACCAATCAGCAGGAAATCTTCGGCCCGGTCGTCAGCCTGATTCCGTTCGAGGATGAAGCCGAGGCGCTGGCCATTGCCAACGACAGTCGCTACGGCCTGGCCGCATCGCTGTGGACGCAGGACCTCTCGCGCGCGCACCGACTGGGTCCGCAACTCGCGTTCGGCATCGTCTGGGTCAACTGCTGGCTGCTGCGCGATCTGCGCACGCCGTTCGGCGGCATGGGTCAATCCGGACTCGGGCGCGAAGGTGGCACCGACGCACTGCACTTTTTCACCGAAGCGAAAAACATCTGTATCCGCTATTGATGCGGAGTCGTCATTCATCGTTACCGCGGAGCGTCACACCCTTGGAAAATCCACTGCAAGACCTGCTTGATCGCAATCGTCACTGGTCCGCTGAACTGCGCGCGCGGGACCCACAATTTTTCGAGCAATTGGCGAAGCAGCAGACGCCGAAGTATCTGTGGATCGGCTGCTCCGATTCACGCGTGCCATCCACGCAAATTGTCGACCTGTCGCCGGGCGAGATCTTCGTGCACCGCAACGTGTCCAACGTGGTTTCGCACACCGACCTCAATTGCCTGAGTACCGTGCAGTTTGCGGTCGACGCGCTGAAGGTCGAACACATCATGGTGGTTGGCCATTACGGCTGCGGCGGGGTGCAGGCGGTGCTCGACCACCTGCGCATCGGCCTGGTCGACAACTGGCTGCGGCATGTTGGCGAAGTAGCGGAAAAGTATGCGGCGATGCTGGCCGCGATCCCGACCATGCCGATGCGCAACGCCCGCTTGTGCGAGCTCAATGCCATCGAGCAAGCGATAAACCTGTGCCACACGACCATGGTGATGGACGCCTGGGACCGCGGGCAGAAGCTATCGGTGCATGCGTGGTGCTACAGCCTGGATCAGGGCCACATCAACGATCTGGGCATGCACATCAGCTCGTCCGCCGAGGTGCATTCGGCATACGAGCGTGCGCTGCAGCAGCTGCTTGCCAGCCCTGTGCCGGCGGCGTGAGCAACATCATCAACACGCAAAGCGCGCCCGTACCGGTGGGTGCTTATCCGCACGCGCGGCGCATGGGCAACCTGCTGTTTTTGTCCGGGGTTGGCCCGCGCCAACCAGGCAGGGGAGACATCCCCGGCAACGTCTATGCAACGGACGGCCGTCTGCTCAGTCATGACATCGCCGCGCAATGTGCCCAGGTATTTGCCAACGTGCGAGCGATCCTGCTGGCCAGCGGCGCGGCGTGGCAGGACTTGATCGACGTCACCGTTTTTCTGACCGACATGCAAGCTGACTTTGCCATCTACAACGAGCTGTACGCAGAGCACTTTGCCGGGGTTGATGCGTGTCGCACCACGGTTGGCGTCAGCGCATTGCCCACGCCCATCGCCATTGAACTGAAGTGCATCGCGATGCTGCCCGCGCCCAAGGGCTGAATCGGGCCGGAGCAGCGCCGAAGCGCAGGCGCGACACGCGAAAAAAAGGCCCTGCCACTTTGCAGTGGCAAGGCCTGTGAACTTGCAGCGGCGGAAGTGTCAGCTGCCGGAAGTTGCTGCAGCAGCAGGCGCGGGCGTCTTTGTGCTCACCTTGTGGTGAGCTTTGTGCTGTGCCTTGTGATGGGCTTTATGGTGCGCAGTCTTGACTGCGGGAGTGGCGTTCGCCGCTGGCGCGACAGGCGTTGCCGGCATTGCCGCGGGTTCGGACTGGGTCGCGGGCATTGCCTGTGGTTCGGCTGACTGCGCCAGGACACCACCGGAAAGCGCCAGTCCCGCTACCAGCAAAGAAGCGATCGCAAGTTGTCGCATCATGATTCAAACCTCAAATGAGTAACCATCGCAAACCCGGCCGGAACCCGGCGTGTCGGGGGCGACGTGGCGACAGTGCAGCGCGCGTCCGATACCAACGCTGAACAAAACGCCGAATATCGAGCTACGCAAGCAACAAGATTCTTGACATTCACCAGACGCGGACGGGACCGCCAGATCTTGCGCTCACTCCAGGCACACCTGCAGCATGGAAAGGATTTGCTGCCGCACGCCGGCCGCTTTGCGCTCGTCAAACAGACGGCTGTCTTCGTCCATGTAGTTGCACTGCACCAGCTCCAGTTGCACGGCGTGCACTCCGGCATCCGGATTACCGTAATGCCGCGTGATGTAGCCGCCCTTGAAGCGCCCGTTGACGGCATGGCTGAAGCCGCCCGTGGATTTTTCCAGGAGAACCTGCAGCGCACCCTGCAAACCCGGAGCACAGCTGCTACCCGATGCCGTGCCCAGGTTGAAATCGGGTAGCCGCCCGGCGAACAACATCGGCACGCGACTGCGAATGGAGTGGCCTTCCCACAGCACCGCGCGACCGTGCT
Source organism: Lysobacterales bacterium (assembly GCA_038242205.1). Lineage (GTDB taxonomy): Bacteria > Pseudomonadota > Gammaproteobacteria > Xanthomonadales > Rhodanobacteraceae > Rhodanobacter. The sequence continues at coordinate 268,267 of JBBSSI010000001.1, read as the reverse complement.
TGGCCAGCAGTCGCGCAAGTTCCTGCGCGAGCGCGCGGTGATATGGCTGCCAAAACTCGTTTATGCGCCGTTGCACTTCGGCGCCATCCGGTTCCTGAGCCGACGCGTACAGCGGCTTGCCGTCAAAACCGATGCTCGGCACCACGCCGGTTTCGCGCTGCCCGGGATACAACGCATGGCCATCAGCCGGTCGATTGAGATCGACCACGTAACGCGAAGCGTATGGCTTGAGCACGCTGGCGCCGAGCTCTTGCGCAAGTGGCGCATACAGGCGCGCGACGTGCCAGTCGGTATCCAGCGAACCGCGTGCATGCGGCAGCATGCTTGCGGCAATGGCGTCGGGAATGAAACTGCCGTCGTGCGGCAGGCTGATGAGCAGTGGAATGCGGCCTTGCTGCAAGGTAAAAGTGTCCATGCCGCGATTGTAATGCGCCTCGGCAAGGCTTCGGCGGCCACTGCACCGCGAGCGCGGATGGTGCAGTCGGCGACCGACAGTTCGAAAAACCACGTCGGGACTTGGCACCTGCGCAAACCCTGCGCGCTGCCGATTGCACCGCATCGCGACACGACCTCGCTGCTGCGGGTATTCAGGGCTGACGCCTGCCAGCTCGCACACGCCAAAAGCTGGTTCCAACAAAACGCTTGCGTCAGATCTATTACGCGCGTAATCTTTAGTTTGACTACACGTGTAATCGGAGGCGAAATGCGCACACCCATATCCATCAGCGACGCCGAAAGCCGGGTCATGGAGGTGCTGTGGCAAAGCGCGCCGCAGAGTGCCGAGGAAGTCGTCGTGGCCTTGAGCACACCCGGTGGCTGGCACGAGAAGACCATCAAGACCCTGCTCAATCGCCTGCTTGGCAAGGGTGCGCTGCGCGCGACCAGGGACGGTCGCCGTTATCTCTATTCACCGCTTCTGCAGCGGTCTGACTGGCAGCAAAGTGAAAGCCGCAGCCTGCTTGATCGCGTGTTCGGCGGCAAGCTGACTCCGCTGCTGACGCACTTCAGTGAACACGAAAAGCTCTCGGCGCGGGATGTGGCCGAGCTGCGCAAACTGCTGGATGCGATCGACCGGAAAGGACGCTGAGATGGCAACGATGCTGCTGTATGTCACGTTCGGGTTGGCCTGCGTGCTGGTGACGCGCAAGCTGGCGCGCTATGCATTTGGCGCCGAACCGGCTTTCACCCTGTGGTTACTGCCGCCGCTGTTGGCGTTGCTGCCGTGGCTGCCGGCCTTGCCGCGAGTGCTGGCGGTGAACCCTCACGCATGGACACTGGCCGGCTCCGCAAGCATGTTGCCGCAACCCATGACTGACGCGCTGGCGTTGCATTGGGCGCTGTGGGCGTGGATCGGCGGCAGCGCGTGCTGCGTGCTGCGACTGGCCGTGCAGTACGCGCGCTTGCTGCAACACAGTCAGCCGCCATCCCCCGCGATGTTGGTGGAGCTGCAACCGCTGCTTCGTGGATTGCACCCGTCCCGCCTGCGGATGCATGCGGCAGGACCAGCCGTGCTGTGGAGTCCGCGCAGCCTGCTCTTGCTGCCGGAGGATTTCCTGCAGCGCTTCAACGCCGACCAGCGGCGGCTGGTGCTGGACCACGAACTAACCCATTTGCGGCGCGGCGACGCATGGTGGAGCGTGCTCGCGGAAGTCGCCTGCGCGCTGCTCTGGTTTCATCCGCTTGCGTGGCTGGCCTTGCCGCGCCTGCGGCTGGATCAGGAACTGGCGTGCGACGCAAGCATGCTGCGCCAATGCCCGCGCGAAGAAGCGCGCTACGCCCACGCCTTGCTGCACAGCACCGGCGTGGTGATGTCTCCGGCGCTCATCCCCTGGCTCGCCGAGCCACAACTGAAGGAGCGTCTGCACATGATCAAACGTCAACGTCCCGGCCCGCTGCGCCGGCGCTGCGGCTTCATCGGGCTGGCTGCACTGATGGCTGGCGGCGCCTTTGTCGTGCACAGCACCACGCCGCCGGCAGCCAGCCAGTCAACCAGCGCCGATACCCCTCTCGCCTCCGGCGCAGCACCCGTCTACCCGGAAGATGCGCTCAAGAATCGACAGCAGGGCACGGTCGTGGCCGATGTGCTGGTAAATACCGACGGCAAGGCATTGAGCTACAAGGTGGTCTCGACAACCAACGCCGCTCCCGAACTGGTATGGGCGGCGCGCGAGGTGGTCATGCAGTCGCACTACAACCCAGCGATAGAAAACGGCAAAGCGATCAAATCTTATGTGCGCGTGCCAATCACCTTTGCGCTGAATCAACCAGGTGCACCGTCCCCGCCAGCACCCCGCGCTGCCTCGACGCGCACGGACTACACCAGCGTGCCGCCACCACCGCCGACGCCTGCATTCCCGCCTGCCCCCGTGCGATCCAACGCACAGCCGCCGCCCCCGCCGCCACCGCCGATCGCGCCGTCGAGGCCGCTGTCGCTTCCGAACGCGCCGCCGCCTTCGGCGTCATCGACCACCTGAAAACTTCCGTCCGCGCCAGCGATTGGTTAACCTCGGTGTCAGCCACACCGAGGTTTTCATGCACTACGCCGCCACCGTTCGATCCACCACTGCAAGCGTGCGGCTTTCGCGCTTGCTGCAATGGATGCTGATCGCCGGACTGGCAGGCTTTCTCGCCGCTTGCGCCAGCGGCCCGCGGCCGCAGCAGCGCACGTTCAAGGCATCGCGCTCCGCGCTGGCCGAGCTGCCGGCGCGCGCTCCTTCGCCGGCCAGCGCCGGCGCAGCCAACGACGTCCTGTTTCGCGCCATCGCGCTGGTTGGCACGCCGTATCGATGGGGTGGCAACACGCCGGCCGGCGGCTTTGATTGCAGCGGCCTGGTGGACTACATCGACCGCCATGCAACCGGCCTGCAGCTACCGCGCACCTCGCACGACATGTCGACCATGAGCGGGCGCAACATGCGGCGCATGACGCAACTGGCCAGCGGAGATCTGGTGTTCTTCGCCAGCGGCGGCAGCATCAGCCATGTTGGCGTGTACGTCGGCAAAGGGCGGTTCGTGCATGCGCCCAACAGCGGCGGCACGGTGCGTCTGGATGATATCGACGGCCCGTACTGGGGCGAGCACTTTGTCTACGGTAAACGCGTGCTGGAGTGAAGCCATTGCGCATGGCCGCGACGAGGCGCTATCGGCCATCCGGCCGATCGGCAGTACGTCGGCGCAGCGTCACCCACCGATGGCACTCAACTCTGGCGCGACGCGCAAACGCGTCGCTGGCAGCAAACGGTTCGCCACATCGCCTGGTCGCATGCGCAAATCAGTTGAATGCTCGGCTCAGTGTTCGGCGCCGCCGGGCGCATGCGCATGGCCGTGGGTGATCTCTTCAGCGCTTGCATCACGCACGTCGCCAAGTTCCACCGAAAAATGCAGCACCTTGCCGGCCATCGGGTGGTTCAGGTCCAGATCGATCGTGCTCATGCCGACCTTGTGCACCGTCACCGATTGCTGGCTTCCGTCCTTCTTCTTGAGCACCGTGGCCATACCCGGTTTGAGCCGATTCGCGTCGGCCACGTACTTTTTTGACAAGCGCTGCAGCTGGCCTTCGTGGCGCTCGCCATACGCATCGGTCGCGGCCACATCGACCTCAAACGATTCACCTGCTGCATGCCCGTCGATGGCCGCTTCCAGCCCCGGAACGAGCTGGCCGTGACCAAGCAGGATCCACAACGGTTCACCGCGATCATGCGAACTTTCAACCTTCTCGCCGTCCACCGCAAGGGTGTAATGCAAAGAGATGACCTTGTCCTTGCCAGCCTTCATTGCCTGCCTCGCTGAAGCAATCAAACGGCGGAGTCTAACAGCTGCGCATGGCTGTACAGGCCATCATCGCGCGGCTTTTGCCGGAGCAAACTCGGTGCCGCGCGCCTCCGGTCCGAGTCACGCCAGCAGGGCGAGCACAATTGCCACGGTGCCCATCCACGGCGACATGGAGAACGCGAGCATGACCGCCGTGCCCGAACCAGCGGGTAGGTGCAGGTTCACCTGCAGGAACGTCGGACACATGTTCTGCCAGCCGTGGCTGAACATGCTGCATGCCGCCATCAAAAGCATCAGGTACAGCGCCAGCTTCCAGTGTCCGCGCATGCAAGCAAACAGGCCAACTCGCGGCTGCGTCCGGCGCTGTTCTTGGCATACCGCCGACTCGGCCACGCTGCGCCGGATGTACAGCCCCAACAGCGCAGACAATGCAGCCGCGACTAACAAACCGCGCCAGCCGATGTGATCCACCAGCAGCCGGTTCACCAACGCCGCCCGTTCGCCAATGCGCCCGGAAAACACCTGCATGGATAGCCGCTCTGCAGCAGGCCGGAAATGACGCCGCGTGACTTTGCGCGGATTGACTCCATCCTCAGCGATGCGCCGATGCCCCACTCCCCGCCCGTGGCAATCCCAAACAGAAAACGCAACACCAGCAGTGCGGTCAGCGACGGGACAAACGCCGTGGCCAGCTAGAAGATGGAAAACGGCACGACGTTCAGCATCAGGATCGGGCGACGGCCAAGACGATCTGCCAGCCGTCCAAACACAAGCGCGCCTGGCGGTCGCGCTGCCAGGGTAGGGATCAAGGCGTAGGTAACTTCCGCCTTGCCAACGTGAAACTCACGGGCAATGGCAACGATGACGAAAGTCAGCAGGAAATAGTCAAACGCATCCTGCATACAGCCGAGAAAACTCGCGAGCACGGTACGCGGCTACTCGTGATCAGGTTCGCGCAAAGGCGACAGCAAGGACATCAGCCATCCCCCACAGTGCGCGAACGCTATCACGTCACCAAATCGGGCGCGCCGGCTTTCTCCACTATGATCGGTCCGGGCGGCTTGCTGGCCGCAAACGCGGCACGCTTGTACCGTTGGGCTTGTACCGTTGGGACGCGCACGGGAGCAGCATGCAGTCACTCGATCTTGCCGCACGAAAATCCATCGCCGCGCGCTACGCGCAGTTGGGTCATCGACTGCATGCGCGCTGGAAACTGGCGAACGATCCGGTATACGCCGCGGCTGCCGATCTGCTGGGTGACTCCACGTTGCCCATACTGGACATTGGCTGCGGCATCGGTCTGCTCGGGCAATACCTGACTGCCGCCCACGCGCGCGTCAGCTATACCGGCGTCGATCATGATGCGCGCAAGATCAACGCCGGACTGGCAGCGGCGCGAAGCGCCGGGCTTGAGCACGCGCTGCGCATGCAGTGCGCCGACGCTGCCACACTGCCGCCGACATGCGGTCATGTCGCTCTGCTGGACGTGTTGCATTACCTGCCAGCGGATCGCCAGCGGGCGCTGCTGGCAACCGCCGCGCAGCACCTTGCCCCGGGCGGCATGCTGCTGATTCGCAATGTGCTGCGCGAGGCAAACTGGCGTTTTCATGCAACGCGGGTGGAAGAGTTTTTCCTCGAGGCCAGCGGCTGGATCCCCGGCGGCGTACAGCACTATCCGAGCATGAGCGAATTGCGCGTGCCCCTGGAGGATGTCGGGCTGGAGGTACGCATGACGCCGTTGCGCGGGCGCACCCCGTTCAACAGTTATCTGATCGTGGCGCGACAGCACTTGTGATCGACATGCGCGCCAGCGTACGACGCCCAGACTGCGCACGCTGGAACCCGGCGCACACGGGAAAGCCGCCGGTGCACAGCTGAGCAAGCCGCACGCATGCTGATATGTGCCACTCGCGTGGCGCCGATCCGCGGCTGCAGCTTCGACCTCAATGCGCGCTGGCGGCCGGTTTGCCCACCTGACCCTGTAGATGTGCGCACCAGTAACGGCTATAGTGGGCGGCGCAGTCGTTCTGACTGTTGCGATCTCAAGTCGCCCTTTTCCTTTATCTGCAACACGGTATGAACACTCCGGGTTGCTCAGGAGTGTTACATGTCCTTCGATTCGCTGGGCCTTGTGCCCGCGTTGTTGCGCGCGCTTGCCGAATACGGTTACACCGAACCCACGCCGATCCAGGCTGCGGCGATTCCGCCCGCCCTGCATGGTCAGGATCTGCTGTGCGCGGCGCAGACCGGCACCGGCAAGACTGCCGCGTTTGCCCTGCCGCTGCTGCAGAAGTTGTCCAGCGCCGGTCAAACGATGACGCGGCGTCCGCGTGCGCTGATTCTCACCCCCACCCGCGAGCTTGCCGCGCAGATCCACGACAACATGCGCAGCTACAGCAAGTACATGCAGGTCAGCAGCACGACGATCTTTGGCGGCGTCAGCATGGGCCCGCAGATCAACGCGATGCGTCGCGGCGTGGATATCGTCATTGCCACGCCCGGGCGTCTGCTCGACCACATGCAGCAGCGCACGCTGGACTTGTCCGCGGTGGAAACGCTGGTGCTTGACGAAGCCGATCGCATGCTGGACATGGGCTTCCTGCCCGCGCTCAAGCGCATCCTCGCCACGGTGCCGAAAAAACGCCAGACCCTGCTGTACTCGGCCACGTTTGCCGCCGAGATCAAGACCCTGGCAAAAGAGTTCATGCACAACGCGCAGGAAATTTCCGTCGACACGCCGAACGCCGTGGCGACGCTTGTCAGTCATCAGGTGCATCCGGTGGACGCGGCGCGCAAGCGCGACTTGCTCTTGCACCTGCTGGCTGCCGACAGCCGCCGGCAGACGCTGGTGTTCAGTCGCACCAAGCATGGCGCCGACAAGCTGGTGACGTTTCTCAATGCGTCTGGCCTGCGCACCGCGGCGATCCACGGCAACAAGAGCCAGAACGCCCGCACCCGCGCACTGAGCGATTTCAAGACGCACCGTGTGACCGTGCTGGTGGCCACCGATATTGCCGCGCGCGGCATCGACATCGAGCAGTTGCCGATCGTGGTCAACTACGATTTGCCGATGGTTGCCGAGGACTATGTGCATCGCATTGGTCGTACTGGTCGCGCCGGGCTGGAAGGGCTGGCGGTATCACTGGTCAGCCACGATGAGTCCGGCCTGCTGCGGGACATCGACAAAATGCTCAAGCAGGAGATCAAGATCATCCCGGTCGCCGGCTTCGAGCCATCTGCGCCGCTGCGCCTGGACGCGGGCGCACCGCGGCCCAAGCAGGGTCAGCGCCAACCACGCCAGGGTCGACCGGGTACGGCTGCGCGTCCCAACAATGGTTATGCGCCAAAGGGGCGTGGCGATCACGCCGCCGGCAATCAACAGCGGCGCCGCTCGGCGCACCCGCGACCGGCAGCCAAAGCCTGAGCAGCTGGTTTTGCCTGCGCTGGCAACACAACGTGGCGACCTTGATGGTCGCCACGTTTGCATCGGATGTTGTCGATTCGCGCGCAATGCGCCCGACGCTCAGAGCAATCCCAGCGCCGTTGCGTGATGCCGCAAGTGGTCGTCGATGAAGCTGGCAATAAAGTAGTAGCTGTGGTCGTAACCGGCGTGACGGCGCAGCAGCAGCGCCTGTCCGGCATCTGCACAGGCGCGTTCAAATAATTCCGGTTGCAGCTGTTTGGCGAGGAACGGATCGTCCTCGCCCTGGTCGACCAACAACGTGCCGGGAAACGTCTGCCCGCGCACCAGCGCGCAAGCGTCGTGCTGTAACCAGTCCTGCGGCGCCGGGCCGAGATAGCGGGTAAACGCCTTGTGTCCCCACGGCACCTGGCTGGGCGCGACAATCGGCGACAACGCGGATATCGAGCGATACATTTCGCGATGGCGCAAGCCCAGCGTCAGTGCGCCATGCCCGCCCATGGAATGCCCACACAGCGCGCTGCGGGTGACGTCCAGCGGAAAGCTGGCGGCCAGCAACGCGGGCAGTTCGCGCGTGATGTAGCGCTCCATGCGAAACCGCGACGACCACGGCGCCTGGGTTGCGTCAAGATAAAAGCCGGCGCCCTCGCCCACTTCCCAATCCCCGGTTGCATCCGCAATCCCGGTATCGCGCGGGCTGGTATCGGGCATTACCAGCGCCATGCCCAGCTGTGCGGCAAGGCGCTGCGCGCCGGCCTTGATCGTCGCCGTTTCCTGCGTGCAGGTGAGGCCGGCCAGAAAATACAAAACCGGGCATGAGCGCTTTTTCGCCTGCGGTGGCAAGAACAGCGCAAAACGCATGGGCCCGCCGCAGGCGTCGGAAGCGTGTTCGTAGAATCCCTGCACGCCGCCGTGGCAACGCTGTTCGCTGAGCGTCTTGAGCATGACAATTCTCCATGACAGCAATGTGCCCGAGTGTAGCCAATGGCATGCGCACGACCGGTGCCAGGGAACGCGCAACGGCGATGGCTGTTAAACTCTCGCGCCTGCGTGTCGCTTCCGACACCGCTCCCGTTACGAGGTTTCCATGTCTTCCCCCACCGCAGAGAACGCCCCGGTCGCGTCCGGTTTTGGCGGACTCGCCCTGCATCCCGACGTTCTGGCCGTGCTTGCGGATGTGGGCTACGAGTCGCCCTCGCCGATCCAGGCTGCCACCATCCCGCCGCTGCTGGAAGGCCGCGACGTGCTGGGGACGGCGCAGACCGGCACCGGCAAGACGGCCGCGTTCGCGCTGCCGATCCTGTCGCGACTGCTGCCGCGCGCCGGCAAACCGCAGGCCCTGGTGCTGGCACCCACGCGGGAATTGGCCATCCAGGTGGCCGAAGCATTTCAACGCTACGCCGCGCACATTCCGGGTTTCCAGGTGCTGCCGATCTACGGCGGGCAAAGTTATGGCCCACAGTTGCATGCGCTCAAGCGCGGCGTGCACGTTGTGGTGGGAACGCCCGGGCGCGTCATTGATCATCTGGACCGCGGCACGCTGGATCTGTCCGAGCTGCGTTTCCTGGTGCTGGATGAAGCCGACGAAATGCTGCGCATGGGTTTCATCGACGACGTCGAGAAGGTGCTGCTGGCCACGCCGCCGGAGCGTCAGGTTGCGCTGTTCTCGGCAACCATGCCAAGCATGATCCGCAAGATCGCGCAAAAGCACCTGCGCGATCCGGTGGAAGTGGTCATCAAGAATTCAGCCGCGACCACGCCGCACATCCATCAGCGCTACTGGTTCGTCAGCGGCATGCACAAGCTGGATGCGTTGACGCGGATTCTGGAAGCCGAGCCTTTTGACGCGATGCTCATCTTTGCGCGCACCAAGATATCCACCGACGAGCTGGCCGGCAAACTGCAGGCGCGTGGACTGGCGGCAGCGGCGATCAACGGCGATATTGCCCAGCCGCAGCGCGAGCGCGTGATCCAGCAACTGAAGGACGGCAAGCTGGATATCCTGGTGGCCACCGACGTTGCCGCGCGCGGGTTGGACGTGGACCGCATCAGCCACGTGGTGAATTACGACATCCCCTACGACATTGAAAGCTACATCCACCGCATTGGCCGCACCGGCCGCGCCGGACGCAGCGGCGAGGCGATCCTGTTTGTCACGCCGCGCGAAAAAGGCATGCTGCACGCAATCGAGCGCGCGACCCGGCAGCCGATCGAGCAGATGCAGTTGCCGTCGGTGGAAGCGGTCAACGATGTGCGCATCAACAAGTTCAAGCAGCGCATCAGCGACACGCTGGCGGTCGGCGATCTGGACCTGTTTCAAAAGCTCATCGAGCAATACGAGAGCGAACACGATGTGCCGGCGCTGGAAATTGCCGCAGCCCTGGCGCGGATTGCACAGGGCAACCAGCCGCTGCTGCTGACGCCGCCGCCCAAGCGCGAGCCGTTCGTGCCGGCGACGCGGGAAAGCACCGGGCGCGAACGGGCGCCGCGTGAGCGCAGCGCCAGCGAGCGCCCCGCGCCACCTCGGCGCGAGCACGACGCGCCCAGCCCAACCCGTGCCCGCGCACCGCGCGAAGCTGCCGTGCAGGCACATGCACCGGCGCATGCAGGCAGCCAACGGCCACTGCGCGCCCACGCTACCGAAGACGGCAAGCGCACGTATCGCATCGAGGTTGGCCACGAACATGGAGTAAAGCCGGGCAACATCGTCGGCGCGATCGCCAACGAGGCTGGTCTGGACAGCCAGTTCATCGGGCGGCTGAGCATCCGCGACCACTACAGCTTGATCGACCTGCCCGATGGCATGCCCAGCGAGACGTTCGAACACCTGAAAAAAGTCTGGGTGATGCAGCAACAGCTGCGCATCCACGAGTGGGACGGCACCGAAGGCGACAGCGCCGCGTCGGGTGCGTCGTCACCAGCAGGCAAGCCCGGCCTCGCCGTGCGTTCGCGTGCCGGCGGGTTCAAGCCACCGCGCGCCGGTGGTCTGAAGCCGCCTCGCCGCAAGTAGCGTTTGCTACCGGCGGCGCGGGATGACTCGGGTTTCAGCGCTCAGAGCGCGCCGCTGAACGTATCGCACTGGGCCATGTCGCCGCTGCTGAAGCCGGTCTTGAACCAGCGCACTCGCTGCGCGGACGTACCGTGCGTGAACGTGTCGGGCCGCACCTGACCCTGCGACTGTTCCTGCAAGGTGTCATCGCCAATGTGGCTGGCCGCGTTGAGCGCCGATTCAATATCACCGGGCACCAACCACTGCAGTTTCTGCTGGCTGTGGTTACCCCAGACGCCGGCGTAGCAGTCTGCCTGGAGCTCCTGGCGCACCGACAGGCCATCGGCACCATCCATGGGCGCTCCGCGGCGTCGGGCAGCGGTCACCTGGTCAAACACGCCGGTCAACTTTTGCACGTGATGGCCTACCTCATGGGCAATGACATACGCCCGCGCAAAGTCTCCGGACGAATGCAACTGATCCTGCAGCTGCTGGAAAAATGCCACGTCCAGATAGACCTCCTGGTCGCCCGGGCAATAGAACGGACCAACCGCTGTCGTCGCGCCGCCGCAAGCGGTACTCACGCTGCCATTGAACAAGTCCAGCTTGGGGTCGACATACGTCAGGCCGCGGGCCTGGAAAAGCTCGGCCCAGGTCCGTTCGGTGGAGGCCAGAATCGCGCTGACGAACGCCTGCTGTTCGGCGTCGACCTGCGTGGTTGTGGTCTGGGTCGACCCGCCGAGTTGGGAACTGCTCTGATCGAGCAGCGCCAGCGGGTTCTTGAAAAAGATCCAGCCGATCAGCGCCAGTACGATCAGGCCGCCCAGGCCCATGCGTCCGCCCCCGCCGAACCCGCGTCCACCGCCGCCGCCACCGCTGCGCATTTCAATGTTGCTGCTGCTGCCGCCTTTTCGCCAATCCATATTGCTCCCCGCTGATGAACCCGGATCACGACACCGTGGCGCGAAGATAACCGGTTGCCGGCGATCACGCCACGCCCGCCAGCGGCTACAGTAAGTGATCTTTCGTGAGGATGGATGCATGACCCAACTACCTGCCGTGGTGACTTTTCTCACCATCGTGCTGTTGTTCGCAACCACATTCGCCACCGGACGCGCACGCGGCAAATATGGCATCAAGGCGCCCGCAACCAGCGGCCATCCGCTATATGAGCGGGCGTACCGGATCCAGATGAACACCATTGAAAGCACGGTGCTCTTTCTGCCCACCTTGTGGTTGGCGGCAAGCCACGGCTTCAGCGGCTGGGCCGGCATCGCCGGACTGGTGTGGGTCGTTGGCCGGGTGTGGTACGCGCTGGCATACATGAACGATCCGGCCAGGCGTGGGCCGGGATTTGGCATGGGCATGCTGGCGTGGTTTGCGCTGCTGATCATGTCCGCCGTCGGCGTGGGTCGCGCAGTCATGCTGGCCTGACGGATCCGGCAATCGATCCCGACGCGCCGCGCCATGAGCGCACGCCGATGACCAGCGACGCCCTGCCGATTTCGCCGTCGGCGTCATCAGCGCCACCGTGCGTGCGGCCGCGCGCGCCGTCGGTGTGGGCGGCATTGGGCCTGGTGGCGTTGTATCTGATCTTGCAGGTGGCTTTTTCCGGAGTGCTGCTGGGGGTCGTCAGCGTGGCGCAACACTTTGCGCGCTCGCCGCCGCCAGCAGTCCCGATCGGCCAGGCGGTGACCGGCGCCCTGCAGCAGCCCGGGACGGTCGCGGCAATCACCATCGCCGGCGTGTGCTGCTCGGCGCTGCTGGTGTTGGCGCTGGTGCACCGGCGCTGGCCACAACTATGGGCTCTGGCCACGCCACCCGGACTGGGTGTCATCAGGCCAGCGCGTGGACACTGGCTGCTCGCCGCCGTGCTTGTTGGTGGCCTGATGCCGCTGCTCGGCGGCCTGCTGACGCAGCTTTTGGCGCAGGACCACAAGATCTCACAGGATATCGAGGCGCTGACCAGAAGCGCGCCGCTGCTCTGGCGCATCGTGCTGGCGATCATGGCCGTCAGCCTTGCCCCATTGGTCGAGGAGCTGCTGTTTCGCGGCACGCTGTTGTCGGCTTTGAGGCCGCATTGCGGCGTGTGGTTTGCGGTGCTGCTCAGCGCCAGCGCCTTTGCCGCCATCCATCTGCCGGGTCTGCAATGGCAGTGGTACGCCATGCCCGAGTTGATCCTGCTGGGCGTTGCGCTGGGATGGTTGCGCCTGCATTACCAGTCGCTATGGCCGGCAGTTGTCGCGCACGGAACGCACAACGCGCTGGCGCTGAGCGTGTGGTTTTTCACCTTTTCTGCGGCGAGCTGAAGTTCAGCCGTGGCTGGCGCCAGCCTCGCGCAGCAAGCGAGCGGTCTCAAACAGCGGCAGGCCCATGACTCCGGAGTAGCTGCCCTGCAAATGCGCTATCAGCGCCGCGCCTCGGCCCTGGATGGCATAAGCGCCCGCCTTGCCAAACGACTCCCGCGTGGCGACATAAGACTCGATATCCGCCGCGCTCAGGTCGGCAAACGTCACCTGCGAGATGCACGTTGCGCTGCGCTCGCGTTGCGCACCGACCAGCCACACCACTGAAACGACGGTATGCGTGCGCCCGGACAGCAGGCGCAGCATTGCCGTTGCCGCGGCCGCATCGCGCGGTTTGCCGAATACCTCGTCATCCAATACCACTTCGGTATCGGCGCCGAGCACCAGCGCGCCGTTGCTGGCATCCAGCGCTGCCAGTCCCGCGCGCGCCTTGCCCAGTGCCACGCGGCTCACATAAGCCTGCGGCGTCTCGGCCGGATCGCGCTGCTCGGGAACCTCGACCTCGAGCACGGCGAAATCCACACCAAGCTGTTCCAGCAACTGGCGGCGACGCGGCGATTGCGAAGCAAGATGCAGCATGCGGACTCCGGCGGGTCGACGAGCCGGCAAGCGTAACGCGCATCTCCAGCGCCATCCACTTGCATGCCCCTTTGCCCGCGCTCATATGCACGCGCTCGCGCGCACTCATGCGCGATGGTAAGGATGCCCGGCAAGAATGGTGGTGGCGCGATACAGCTGCTCGGCCAGCAGCAAGCGCACCAGCATGTGCGGCATGGTCAACGGCCCGAGCGACCATGTCTGCTCGGCGCGGGCGAGAACTTCCGGCGCATGGCCGTCCGCTCCGCCTATGAGAAACGCCAGGTCACGCCCGGCCATGCGCCACTGCGCCAGCTGTTCGGCCAGCGCTGCGCTCGACCAGTTTTTGCCGCGGCCGTCGAGCGCAACCACGTGCGTATCGCGGCCCACTGCGGCGAGTATCGCCACGCCTTCTTCGTGCATCGCGCGCACGTCGTCGGCACCCTTGCCGCGATGACCCGGTTTGATCTCCACCAGTTCCAGCGGCAGCTCGCGCGAAAGGCGCTTGCGATATTCGGCAAACCCCTGCGCCACCCAACCGGGCATGCGCTCACCAACCGCGATCAGGGTTGCGTGCACGCGCGCCTCACCCGTTGCACGACCGGGGACGAACCGTGCATCGACGAATCAGACCACCTGCGCCGCATCCGCTTCGTGAGCGGCGTCGCCGCCCACGGACCACAGCCGTTCCAGTCCGTAAAATTCGCGCACCCGCGGCAACATGACGTGGACGATGACGTCGCCAAGGTCGACCAGTATCCACTCGCCTTCCTGCTCGCCCTCCACCCCCAGCGGCATCACGCCGGCCTTCTTGGCAAACTGCGTGACCTCGTCGGCAATGGATTTGACGTGACGCGCGGACGTCCCCGAGGCGATCACGAACAAGTCGGCGATGGACGTGCGGCCACGCACATCAATCTCGCGCACATCCTTGGCTTTCAGCGACTCCAGCGCAGCGATGACCTGCTTGCGAAGTACGGTAAGGGTGACTGTCGAAGGATTGCGCTGGCTTTTGCTCAAGTGGTCTTGCCTCGGAACAGGTTGTGGGTGAATGGTGTGGAGTATACCGCCCGGCCGCCGCGCCAGCTTCCCGGCCGCCACGTTGCCGGATCTGCGCTGATGCGACGTCTCCAGGTTGCCGCGCCTGCCTTGCGCAAACGCGCCGGGTCAGCTCAGCTGCTTTGCCCGGCCACTATGTTCACGGTGATGGCAATAATGAAGACGTTGAAGAAAAACGCGATCACGCTGTGCAGCAGGACCACTCGCCGAAGATAATTGCTGGTGATCTGCACATCGGACACCTGAAAGGTCATGCCGATCACGATCGAGAAATACGCAAAATCCCAGTAATCAGGCTTGGGCGTTTTCGGAAACTCCAGCCCGGTATGTTCGTCACCATAGTTGCCGTAATAGCCGTGGGCGTAATGGATGGCAAACATGCTGTTGAGAAACAGCCAGCTCAGGATGACGCTAGCCACGCCGGTCGCCAGCGGCATCCAGCCGCCGCCCTTGGCCGATTGCAACGCGTTGGCCAGGGCTACCAGCACCACCGTCGCAAGGATCACTCCACTCCACAGCACCGCCCAGCGTCCGGTATCCAGGTTTTGCGCCTGCCGGCGCATGTTTGCCAGCGATGAGGTGTTGAACAGCTGCGCAAGAACGCTCAAAAACACCACTGCGGCCAGATCGAACGCGAGCAGTACGGCATTGGCCAGGCCGACGCCGGAAAACATCAGCGTGGCGCCGATCGCCAGAAAGATGCCCAGTGACGCCATCACCCGCGGGCGCGTGCGCACCAGCCGCAACGCTGACCAGCGGCGCGCGGATGGCGTTTTGGCCTTGCCGGCAGTGGAACGTGGAACGCGCTTAGCCACGTATGCAACTCGCGCCAGCGCGCGTTGAGCGGAGCGCTGCGGTCACGCTTTTGACTCCTGCACATCCAGCATGGAGACGTCCCTTCGCGCCGACGCAGCGCTCAGCAATATAGCGATCATAACCAGAGTTCAAGCACGCAGATCGTTGAACTCGGGGTGCTGTTCCATCCATGACGCCGCATACGAGCATGCCGGCACGACCTTCCAACCCTCGGTGCGTGCGGCGGTCAATGCACTTTGCACCAGCGCGCCGGCCATGCCGCGGCCGCGCATTTCCGTAGGCACGCCAGTGTGGTCAATGCTCATGACGCCGTCGCTCAGTGAGTAATCGAGCACCGCCTCGGCGCCGTCTTCATGGCTGACAAAACGTTGTGCTGCGCGCTCGTGGTTGATGACTGGAGCCATGGTCGAATGTTCCGCTGTGGAAAACGCTGATCATAGGCCCCGTCGGCGCAAACCGCGTGTGAAAGACGCACGTCAGAACGTTCGCGCAACCTGCATGCCGACGTTGCCATGCTGCGCGGGCTTGGGCTTGCCCATTCGTGCAAATACATGGTGCTAGGTCACCAGCCCGTCTTCATCCTTCAACCCGCATTTGTCCAACTTCCTTCGCCGCCTGCAGGAGAATCACGTGAAAAAATTCGCATCCGCACACTGGTCCGGTGACATTCGCAGCGGCCAGGGCAGTATTTCCACGGAAACCGAAGTGCTGCGGGAAGCTCCGTACGGATTCAAATCGCGCTTTGAGGACGGCCCCGGGACCAACCCGGAAGAGTTGATTGCCGCCGCGCACGCCGCCTGTTTTTCCATGGCGCTTTCGCTTGGACTGGGCAACGCTGACCTGGTTGCCGAAAGCATCGACACCAAGGCGGTGGTCACCCTGGTCAAGGATGGCGGCGGCTTCTCGATCACCGACGTGCATCTCACCTGCAACGCAAAAGTACCCGGAGCGAGCGCTGAAAAGTTCAGTCAGATCGCCGAGGAAACCAAGCTGGGGTGCCCGGTGTCCAAGGTGCTCAAAGCCAGGATCACGCTGGACGCGTCGCTGGACAGCTGAACGCGGCGCGCGCCCTGGAGCTGATCCGGCATAGCACCAGGGCGTGTCTCCACTTGCGCACAGCGACACTTCGGCGTGCCGCGAAGTGCGGATGGTGATAAGTCGCGTGCATTGACAGCCCGCCCCGATGGGCTAACGTTGCCGCAGCATCTGTCCGGGGCTACCAGTGGCAACACTCATTCCGATTCGCAGCGGCTGCCTGCCGCGCATGACTCCCGGTGAAAAGCGCTTTTCCGAACGTCTGGAAAGCAAGCTCGAAGACGACTACCTGCTGTGGTACGACGTACCCGTCGGCTTGAAGCAGCGGCGCCCGGATTTTGTCGTCTTCCATCCGCGGCGCGGGCTGCTGGTGCTGGAAGTGAAGGACTGGAAGTGGGACAGCATCCAGCGCGCCGACCGCACGCAGTTCACCCTGATCACCAACCGCGGGCTCGTGAAAGAAAGCAACCCGCTGCTGCAGGCGCGCGCATACGCACTGGAGATTGGCGTGGTGCTGGAGGCCGACCCGGCGCTGCGCCATGGCATCAACTCGCGCCATGCCGGCAAGCTGGTGATGCCGTGGGCTTATGGCGTGGTGCTGGCCAACATCAGTCGCCAGCAGTTCATCGATGGCGACCTGGGCGCGGTGATTCCCGACTACCTGGCCATCTGTTCGGACGAGATCTACAACACGGTCGACGCCGAGGCGTTTCAGGAGCGGCTGTGGGCCATGTTTCCGCAAGTGTTTCCGGTTGCCATGACGCTGCCGCAGATCGACCGCATGCGCTGGCATCTGTTTCCGGAGATTCGCGTGGCCGCGGGCGAAGGCCAGTTCGGACTGTTTGACAGCGCCGGTGAGACGCCGCATGCGGTGGAGATTCCCGATCTGATCAAGGTCATGGATGCGCAGCAGGAGCAGCTGGCGCGTTCGATCGGCGCCGAACATCGATTGATCCACGGCGTGGCCGGCTCGGGCAAGACCATGATCCTGGGCTTTCGCGCGATGCAACTGGCGCGCGAACTGGGCAAGCCGATTCTGGTGCTTTGCTACAACAAGACCCTGGCCGCGCGACTCGAACAACTGGTGGGCGAGCGCGGCCTCAGCGACAAGGTGCAGGTGTACAACTTCCATCGATGGTGCCACAAGATGCTCAGCGCCTATCACGTGGATCTGCCTGCGCACGGTACGGACTTTTTCACGCAGCTGGTCGAACGCGTCATCGACGGCGTGGAGCGCGGGCAGATCCCGCGCTTCCAGTACGGCGCGGTGTTGATCGACGAGGGCCACGACTTTGAACCGGACTGGTACAAGCTGATCGTGCAGATGGTCGACCCGCAAACCAACTCGCTGCTGATCCTTTACGACGACGCACAAAACATCAACGGTCACACCGACCGGCGCAAGTTCACCTGGAAAAGCCTCGGGGTGCAGGCGCAGGGTCGCACCACGATCCTCAAGCTCAACTATCGCAACACGCTGGAAATCCTGTCGGTGGCACGCAGCTTTGCCGTCGAACTGCTGCGCGCCAGCGCCGGCGAAGAAGACGGCGTGCCGTTGATTGCACCGGAAAGTGCCGGGCGCCGCGGCGCCGTGCCGGAGCTGCTGCGCGCCGACAGCGCACACGCCGAAATGGCGCTGGTGGTCAGCCAGATTCGTGACGAACAAGCTCGCGGCCGCCGGCTCGATGACATCGGCGTGCTGTACCGACACAACTGGCAAGGTGCGCAACTGCGCGAGGTGCTGGACCAGGCGGATATCGCGTGCCGCCTTGCCGACACCAGCGCCGGCAAGAGTGCGCTGTTCCTGGTCAAGGATGCGGTGAAGCTGATCAGCATGCACTCGAGCAAGGGCCTGGAGTTTCCGCTGGTGATCATCCCCGGACTTGGTCAACTGCCACGCGCGGGCGACGACGAAAGCGCCGAGGCGCGTCTGCTCTACGTGGCCATGACCCGCGCCACCGACCGCCTGCTGCTGCTGCACCACGCCGACTCGCTCTTCAGCAAACGCATCCGCGATTCGATCAACGAAGTGCAGAGCCAGCTGCAGGTAAGTGGGTAAAATCGGCGCGGCTGCAAATTGCGCCGCAAACGTCGCCGCCCGCAACGATATCGCGACGACCTACCTCGGGCGAGTTGTCGTACCCGTTCGTTGTGAACTTGAAAAGGGGCGCGCACGATGCCACGTTCACCGACATTTCCCGGGGTGTATGTCGAAGAAATTTCGAGCGGCACCCGTGCGATTTCCGCTGCAGCGACTTCAATCACGGCCTTTGTGGGCTGGGCCGCAAAAGGTCCGGTCGATCATGCCGGACTGGTACTGAGCTGGAGCGACTATGTGCTCCAGTTTGGTGGCCTCGACGCCCGCAGCCTGCTCGGGTACGCGGTCAATCAGTTCTTCGCCAACGGTGGCCAGCGCGCCTACATCGTGCGGCTTGTCTGCGCGGCCGCGCCCGCGCGGGTAGTGCTTGGCGACGCGCAGAACAGCACGGTCAAGCTTGAAATCGTGGCGCGCAATCCAGGCGAATGGATGAACGGGCATGCGGTCATTACTGAAAGGGTGACCACGAGCGACGCCCATGACACCTCTCGCTTCCGGTTGCTCGTGGCCGACGCGCGCGAGGATCCCGCCGGCTTGATCGTGGAGACATTCGAAAACGTGTCGATGCTGGCTCCCGACCCGCGATTTATCGAGACGGTGCTGAAGGCGGAATCGGGCTTGATTGATGCGCGGGCAAGCGGCGACCAACCGCCCGCAGACACCGCCATGGTGCGGACGGATGATGCAGGCAATGCCAACGGCGCCGGCATCATCCCTGATGCGGCCAGGCTTGCCGGCGGCAGCGATGGTGTCGTGCTGCATCCTGATGACGACGCGTTTGAAGCGGCGCTCGCGCTGACCGATCCGGGCCAAGGCGTGTCCCTGCTTGACCGCGTCGACCTGTTCAATCTGCTCTGCGTGCCGGGGGAAACCCGAGGCACGACGATCCGGGCATTGCAGAAATTCTGCCGCGACCGGCGTGCGTTCCTCATCGTCGACTGCGCGCAGAACGCCAGCTTCGATGCATTGAAGTCCGGTCCCGACGACATCACCGGCGACGACGCGATCAATGCTGCATTTTATTTTCCCTGGCTGACTGTGCCGGACCCGCTGCAGCAAAACCAACCACGCGAGTTTCCGCCGTGCGGCTTCGTTGCCGGGATTTTTGCACGCACCGACAGCCAGCGCGGCGTCTGGAAAGCGCCGGCCGGCACCGCGGCGAGCCTCGTCGGCGTGACGCAACCGAAGCTTCGGCTGACTGACAACGAGAACGCCACGCTCAGCCCGCTTGCAGTCAACTGCATCCGCACTTTTGCGCCGCATGGCGCCCTGCTGTGGGGATCGCGCACGTTGCACGGTGGCGACGATCGCGCTTCGGAATGGAAATACATTCCGGTGCGGCGCACGGCGCTGTTCATCGAGCAAAGCGTGCGCCGCGGGACAGCATGGGTCGCATTCGAGCCGAACGGCGAAGCGCTGTGGGCGCAGATCCGACTGAACGTAGGCGCATTCATGCACGCGCTGTTTCTGCAGGGCGCGTTCCAGGGGTCGACGCCGCGCGAAGCCTACTGCGTCAAGTGCGACAAGGAGACGACAATGCCAGCCGACGCGGACAAAGGCATCGTCAACATCTCCATCGGCTTCGCGCCGCTCAGACCTGCCGAGTTCGTGTGGATAAAGGTGCAGCAGATGGCTGGGGGTATCCAGGCCTGAGCAAATTGTTTGGCGAAGCTGACCGTGCCGCAGCTTTAAACGCGGACGGAGGTAATCAAGATCCGATCTGCAGTCTGCTACGGGTCGGTTCAAGCCTTCGAAGATCGGCCTGCCAGCATCAAGTAAGCAGGACTTGTTTCCAACCTAGAGGACTAAGTCGCGCTCTCTGCTGGGTTGCCGCAAAGCGGTCACTCGCTGAGTTTGGCCTCTCTTTTTCGCACCCCCGTTTTATCGCTCGCTCCGATGTTCGACTTGCGCTCACCAAATATGCACCTGCTGCCCGGCATTCAGGTTCATGGCGTCCCCGGCCTTGCAGGAAAATGCGGAAGCGAACGCCGGCATGTTTGACGAGGGTGCGTAGGAGCGCACGCTGGAGGGGGCGTGCGTGTCGGCCCGCAGCTGGATTTTCTGGGCCTCTGGCGTGTACTTGTTGCGCCAACTCGTGGACCAGTTGAGGAAAAAGCGCTGATCGCGGCTGAGACCATCGATCATGGGATCGGGCTGGCCGGCGGTTGCTATATGCATGGCGTCGTAGGCGGTGGCAAGGCCGCCGAGATCGGCGATGTTCTCGCTCAGCGTCAGCTTGCCGTTGATGTGCTGGCCGGACGCCACTTCGTACTGGTCGTACTGTTTCACCAGCTTTCCGGCCAGCGCCGCAAACGCTTTCTCGTCCGCCGGCGTCCACCAGTTCTCGAAGTTGCCGGTGGGTCCGAAGCGGGCGCCTTGGTCGTCGTAACCATGGGTCATTTCGTGTCCGATCACCGCCCCAATGCCGCCATAGTTGAGCGCGGGATCGGCCTTCGGATCGAAGAACGGCGGCTGCAGGATCGCTGCGGTGAAAACGATTTCGTTTTGTTGCTGATCGTAAAATGCGTTGACTACCTGAGGACTCGTGAACCACTCGTTGCGATCCACTGGCTTGCCGACCTTGTTCAGTTCCCAGCGACGATTGAACGCCTTCGCCGCGCGGATGTTTCCGTAGTAGTCGCCGCGCGAGGTCACAAGCCCACTCCAGTCTCGCCATTTGTCTGGAAAGCCGATCTTGGGTCTGAAAGTTTCCCATTTTGCCAGCGCTTTTTTTCTAGTATCCGGACCCATCCAGGTCAGGTGTTCAATCCGTGCCTTGAGCGCGATGCGCAGGTTGCCGACAAGCGCCTCGACCTGCGCCTTGGACTGTGGAGGAAATGCTGCCTCTACGTACATCTCTCCCATCGGCTCGGCCACGTCAGCGTCAATCTTGCGAAGCACCTGACGCCAGCGCGGCGGGGCTTCCTGCATGCCCAGGGCATCCTTGTAGAATTTGTAGACCGCATCAACAAAGGTCTGCGACAGATTGGGCGCCGCCTGGTTAAGCACTTGCCCGCGCAGATAGCTCTTCCAGGCTGCCACCGGCGTGTCTGTCAGCATTGCGTTGATTTCCTGGTGGAACGCCGGCACCGACAGCGAGAACATCGCTGGTGTGGGAATGCCCTGAGCCTTGAAGAACGCTGTCCACGGGAAGTTGGGCGTGAGTTTGTCAGCCTCGGCCGGCGCAATCGGGTTGTACATCAGGCTCGCGTCGCCGGCCATTTCCTCTGTGGACTTCGACGCTTTGGCCAGCCGCGTCTCAAACGCCATCGCCTGCTTGGCTTGAGCCGCCGCCTGGGCCTTGGATTCGCCGGACAGGTCGAACAGCGTCGTCAGGTATGCGACATACGCATCACGAATCGGCTGCTTGTCCGCATCGAAATACAGCGTCTTCTCGCGTAAAGCGAGGCCACCCTGCTCGATGTAAGCGATGTTGACGCTCGAATTCTTGAAGTCGTTCAGTGGCTCGAAGTTGAACGGTAGCCGGCCACCGTCGGCGGCGGTTCTTTGCATGTAGTCTGCGATGGATTTCGCGTCGGTGAGCGCGTCGATTTCGTCCAGTTGCGCCTGAACCGGATTTACCCCGAGCGCATCACGTTTTGCCTGGTCCATGCCGCTGGCCCAGAAGTCCGCGACAATCTTGCGCGTGCCGGTGGCGTGAGCATCGGCAGCGGCCTGCTCGGCAAGCTGCTTCTGCACTGACTCGGAGCGCTTGCCCAGCATGTCCCAGGAGCCCCATGAAAGTTCGTCGCCGGGAATCCGGTTGGCGGCCAGCCATTTGCCATTGGCGTAGGCGTCGAAGTTCTTGCATGCCTGACCCTCGTCGCCAAGCAAGCTGGGATCAAAGCGCATCACCGGCGTGAGCTTGCCTTCGTCTAGCGTCAGCGTGCGCGGGGCGTTATAAAACGCGGAAGACGCATTCCCGGCCTGAGCGATCGCATTTACAGGATAAACACCCAGCACACCAGAAATTACCAGCGTCAACAAAGTCAATGAACCTGCCACTTTCATCATTGGTCTCCAAGAGTTGCGGCTTTGGGGTTGTAAAGGAATGGATTGCAAATTGATCAGAGCCCTAAAGCGGTCAGAGCCGAATGGCGCTTGGTTGAGCTCGTTATCATCGCGGCGCTCAACATGCGAAGGGCTGGCGAGGTGAACAGCTTTCTGCAACGACGGATGCCGGTCTTCCAGCGTCATAGCTATCCGGCCCACGTCCGAATTCACTGGATTGCTGCGTTTTCATGCTGACGATTAAACAGCACTTCCTGCTTCAGTATGTGCCATTTCATTCATGCTGTTTTCCCATTTTGCGTGGACTAGAGAATGGCCGCGGGCTGCCGCAATCAGCTATTTCACCGACTTTTAGCCAATGCATCGAACCACGCGATACTCTCAGATGGGAGGTATGGGTCAAAATGAATTGCGCCGTCCTCAGCGTCGGAGCGCGCGCAACAGCCCTACCAGACTGGGAACGCCGGTCTTTTCTAGATACTGGGTTGCGATGTTCGCGGAGATCAACAGCTCGCAGCCGGCTTTGGTCAGGCTTGTCTCTTGTGCCAATGGCCGGTCAGCGCCGCTTCGCGGGGCTTAAACCCGCACCCATCGGCTTGTTCCAGACCATCGCTTGATCCAGAAGATCGACACGTCGGCCCGCCTGAAAGTCAATGCACCGACGCTAGTGCCGCTGAACCATAACGTTTCTGCCGTGCGCTTGCAGCAAGGCGACCTGCCGTAGGAGCAAGTAGTCGTGCCCAGGCCTCAGCACATCCCCGTCGACTTCGGTTTTACGAGGTTCGTCCTTGCAGCGAACTGCCGCGCCCTTCAACTTGTTGCTGACCCTTCATTCCGGGCGATGATCCAGTCCCACATCGCTGGGGGCTGCGCTGTGTGTCGGCTTGCGGCAGCAGCAAGCAGGGACGATGATCGACGGCAGCTGATGCTACCTACGCGCGTGCGGGGAGTATCGGCGCACTGTGCACATCGTCGGCTCATTTGGGTGGATGACATGTCGCAAACCCTCGGAACCCTCGTAGGCGAGCTATATGGGTGCCTGCTGCATGAGCAGCCGGAATCCCGTGCGCTGGATCTGCTGTGTTCCGCAGTGGGTGCCCGCCATGCCGTTGTCATGCGCTTCGGCCAGGCAACGGGCGGGAGCATAGCGACGTCACATCATTTGACCGCGGGCGATTTGGCCGGACTCAATGGCGTTTCGTCGTCGGCTGAATACAGACAGGTGCTGGCAACCACGCGCGAGGGCTCGTTTTTGCGCATCACGGGATTGATTAGCCGAAGGCAACTTGCTCGAAGCGACATGTATCAACAGGCGCTGAGACCATTGGATGGCGGTTTATCGGCCTTCGGCGTTCGCGTTGATGGCGACGATGTGATGATAAGCAACTTCTGCCGTTCGCTCAGCTCTGACCGTGATTTCGATGACGACGCGCTGGCCATGCTGGGCCTGTGTCTGCCCCATCTGGTTGCTGTGGCCACCTTGGCCGGCCGGATGCAGCGCGAACGCTGCTTGAGTCAATCAGCGTTCGATGCATTGGACATCGTGCAGGACGGCGTCATCATGATCGGGGCACGTGGCAACGTGACCCATGTCAACGGTGCGGCCGAAGCCACGCTTGCGCGCGGCGATCGGCTGCGGCGATGGCAGAACGGCATCCTCGCCACCGACCCCTCCGATGACAGAAAATTGCTGCAGGCGATCCATGCGGCTCGAATGGCGGGGTTGGGATCGCCCGCTCACGGCTGGACCGCTAATCCATCGCTTCTGCCCAAGCTCGTGCTGGGAAAACACCGGCCAGGCTGGCCGCTCGTGGTCACAGTTTTGCCCGCTCACCAGGCGATCCTTGGCGGCTGCGACCCGCGCGACATCATGCTGCATGTTGTTGACTCGGCCAACGCGTTTTGTCTGCCGCCGCGCGTACTGCGCGACGAATTTGGCCTCACTGCACGGGAGGCCGACCTGACCTGGCAACTTGCACAAGGGTTGACCCTGCCGGAATCCGCCCGAGCGCTGGAGATTTCCGTTGGAACGGCGCGGCAATATCTGAAGATCATCTTCAACAAGGTCGGCGTAAACAGCCAGACGGAACTTCTGCGCGTGGTTCGTCATTGACGCCGTTTGATACTCGGTAATCACCCTCCCAGTTGGGAGGGGCGGACGACTCTCATTACCGTTATAAAACTCCATAGGGACGGGCCAAAGCCTCGCTTCTGCGAGGCGATGCCTCGGTGATTTATGGTGAGGGAGAGATCTCTTGAAAGTTGGGGTGAGGGAGAGATCTCTTGAAAGTTGGATTGTGCATGCTGGGCGCGTTGGTTGGGTTCGTTTTCGCAACACCCGCATTTGCTGCAACACCGGCAGCACTGATGGGCGTTGCCATTGGCAATACCGTAATCATCGACTACGGCCAACAAGGCTAAGGTCATCGCCAACTTCGATGCCGACGGCACGGTGGATTTCACTTTTCCGAACGGCGAAAAACCAAACCGGTGATGGATGGCGGGCGCGAAACTTCTCTGCATGAAGAATGCAACCAGCGAACAACCCGCGCTTACTCATAGCTGCGAGCGCAACACGATCGCCGAAAGAAAGCTCAGCCAACACTGGCGCCAGCAAGCCGAATAACGCGGGATTTTCATTTTTTTTAGTCCGCGACAAGGTCAACGAATCGGTCTCTCAAGGCCATCAGAGCCAGGCGACATTGCGCGATGGTCCCTGTACAGATTTCCTGCGTCATATGGTCAAGCGAAAGGTCGCAGCGCTCGCATGGCGGCTGCCCCGTAGTTTACGTATAGACGTCACACGCAGAACAGTGGAGGTTGCCGTGAACAGGAGTATTGACGCTGAGCAAGTCGAGCGCACGCTGAGCCATTTGGCGCGATTGAGGCATCAGTGCACCCCGGAGCATTTCGACGTTCTGGAAAGCCTGAGACCAGCGTGGCTCGCAGAGGATACGTGGGAGATCGTTCTGGAGGACGTCGAACTGCAACTTTACAGCGCGCGCGCGAGCGGCACTGGCCTGCGGCTGGTAGGCCGATGACACGCGACGCCACTTCGATGCCGTGCCGCAACGCCCCGCGTGAGCAGCGAAGAAGCCACCTTGAACTATCGGCGCGACCCCAACGTGATAGCCGGAAAAAAAATGGGTCAGCGCTGGCACCAAGTCGATTCGACCGGTGCAGCGGCGACGGTCACGGCACAGCCGCGATCTGGTTGAACGGGTTTCAACACTGAATATGCAAAGAGTCGTCAGATTCCACGAGACCGGAGAAGCCTGTGAAATCACTCAAGCATTACTCGCTCATCTGCACCCTGATCTGCGTCCTGGGCGCTGGCGCTATCCAAGCCCAATCCGCCAAAGTACCCCATGGGCCGGCCACACTTCCAGCAGCCGACCCGGCCGAATTGATATCACGCGATGCGCTGTTCGGAAATCCTCAGCGCGCCAACGTGCAGATCAGTCCGGACGGCAAATACCTGAGCTGGATCGCTCCGGTCGATGGCGTGATCAACGTCTGGACTGCGCCGAAGGGCGACCTGTCCAAGGCCAAGTCGGTCACGGCAGACAAGGCGCGCGGCATATCCGACTACTTCTGGAGTTATCGGCCGCACACCTTGCTGTATCTGCGCGACTCCGGTGGTGACGAGAACTTCCATCTGTACAGCCTGGATCTGGTCTCGGGAGCAACGCGAGATCTGTCGCCTTTTCCCAAGACACGCGCATTCGTCAGCAACGTCAGTCCGCTGCATCCCGAGTCGATTCTGGTCGGCATGAATGATCGCGAATCAAAGTGGCATGATCTTTACCGAGTCGACCTGGCCAGCGGGCAGCGCACGCTGGTGGAGAAGAACACGCAGTCCATTGCTGGCTATCTGGTGGACGGCAACTACAAGGTACGCATGACGCTGAAGTCGCGTCCTGATGGAGGGCAGGATCTGCTGGCGCCAGACGGCAGCGGAGGCTGGAAGAAGGTGGACGGAATTCCGTTCGAGGATTCATTGACCACCTCGTCGGTCGGTTACACCACCGATGGCACGACGCAGTACCTCGTCGATTCGCGCGGACGCAACACCTCCGCCCTGTACGCCGTGGACAGCGCCAGCGGCAAGAAGCACTTGCTGCTCGAAGACAAGCGTGCAGATGTCGGCGAAACGCTGGTCGATCCACGCAGCGGCAAACTGCAGGCCGTGGCGGTCGACTATCTGAAAAAGGAATGGAAGCCGCTGGACAAGGGCATCGCCGCCGATTTGAAAGTCTTGCAGCACATCGGCCCCGGCGATATTGCCATCAACGCGCGCACGCTCGACGACAAGACCTGGATCGTGCGCTACTCGGCGGCGGAAACGCCGACCGTGTATTACACCTACGAACGCGGGAATGCACCGGTCAAGCTGTTCTCGGCACGGCCAGCGCTCGACGGCAAGCCGCTGGTGCCCATGTGGCCCAAGGTGATCACCTCGCGTGACGGTTTGACCCTGGTCAGCTATCTCAGCCTGCCGCAGGGCGCGGACACCAATCACGATGGCAACGCGGACAAGCCGGTGCCGCTGGCGCTGCTGGTGCACGGCGGCCCATGGGGGCGCGATGAGTACGGCTACAGCCCTCTTGATCAGTGGCTAGCCAACCGCGGGTATGCGGTGCTGACCGTCAACTTTCGAGGCTCGACCGGGTTCGGCAAGAAATTCGTCAACGCTGGCGACCACGAATGGGCCGGCAAGATGCACGACGACTTGATCGATGCGGTCGACTGGGCGGTAAGTCACGGTGTAACGGACAAGAACGAAGTGGCGATCATAGGCGCCAGCTACGGCGGCTACGCCACGCTGGTAGGCATGACATTCACGCCCGACGTTTTCAAATGTGGCGTCGACATTGTCGGGCCTTCCAACCTCAACACGCTGCTGAGCACCATTCCGCCGTACTGGGCTTCGCTGTACGAGCAGTTCGCCAAGCGCATCGGCGATCCACGCACGGCAGCCGGCAAGCAGCTTCTCGCACAACGCTCGCCGCTCACTCGCGCGGACAAGATCAGCAAACCGCTGCTGATCGGCCAGGGCGCCAATGATCCTCGCGTGAACCAGAACGAAAGCGACCAGATCGTCAAGGCGATGCAGGCCAACGCCATCCCGGTGACCTACGTGCTGTTTCCTGACGAAGGCCACGGCTTTCAGCGACCGGAGAACAGCAAGGCATTTTTCGCCGTGACCGAAGGCTTTCTGGGCAAGTGCCTGGGCGGCCGCGTGCAACCCATTGGCAACGACTTTCAGGGATCAAGCATCACTGTGCCGGCAGGTGCAGACCAGGTGCCTGGCGTGACGGCCGCACTCAACACGCACGAACAAACCATCAGAAAGTAGCGACCAAAGGATGTCTGCAGCCATCGCGAATCGTTACACGAGGAGCAAGCCATGGTGCCATCGCAAGCAACCGCGAAACCGGAGTGGTCCGATCAAGGACACCAGGAGACAGGCGCAGCATCGACCCTGACGATCCGCAACGTCAGCAAGACTTATGCGGATGGTATGCGTGCTCTGGACGACGTTTCGCTGACCGTGCCGCCAGGAATGTTTGGTTTGCTCGGGCCCAACGGCGCAGGCAAGTCGACGCTGATGCGCACGATCGCCACGCTGCAGTCCCCCGACGCAGGCTCGATCACGTTGGGTGACATCGACGTGCTCGCACATCCCGGTCAGGTGCGGCGCGTGCTCGGTTACCTGCCGCAGGAATTCGGCATGTACCCGAACCTGTCCGCCGAGCTGATCCTCGATCATTTCGCCAACTTGAAGGGAACCGGAAACGCCCGCGCGCGGCGCGAACTGGTAAACGCGCTGCTGCAACAGACCAACCTGTTCGAGCATCGCAAGCGCAAGGTGGGTACGTTTTCAGGTGGGATGAAACAGCGGCTCGGGATTGCCATCGCCCTCGCCGGCAGTCCGCGCCTGCTCATCGTCGACGAGCCTACGGCCGGACTCGATCCGACCGAGCGCTATCGCCTGCTCGACCTGCTGGCCGAAATCGCCTCCAACGTGGTCGTCATGCTCTCCACGCACATCGTCGAGGATGTCCGCGAACTGTGCGGCCGCATGGCGATCATCGCGCAGGGGCGCGTGGTGTGCGAGGGCCGGCCGTCGACCCTGCTTGAGGAGGTGCGTGGACGCATCTGGAGCCGCACGATCACCCGTGACCAGCTTGAGGAATACCGCGCACGGCATCGCGTGATTTCCTCGCGCCTGGTCGAGGGGGTTCCGGTAATCCACGTGTACAGCGAAAGCGATCCCGGTGACGGGTTCGTCGCCATCGCGCCTGCGCTCGAGGATCTGTACTTCCACAAGTTGGCGGCCGCTGCGACCACGACGGAGTAGGCGACGTATGTTCTGGACGGTTTTCTCATTCGAGCTGCGCGACCATCTGCGTCGGGTGAGTACGTACGTCTTCTTCGCCGCCTTGTTTGTACTTGCCCTTGGTGGTTTCGTCTCGAACGCTATCGCCGGGGCGGGCCGCGTGTTCCTGAATTCGCCCTACAGCCTGGCAAAACAAATGGTCATCCTGGCTGCCATCGGCCAGGTGGTGGCAGCAGCAATCATCGGGCTGGACGCGGTGCGCGACTTTCGCTGGCGGACCGACGAGCTGCTGTTCACCACGCCGCTTGGCAAAGCGCAGTATCTCGGCGGCCGATTCGCCGGAGTGTCCGTGGTGATCCTGCTGCTGTTCTGCGCCATTCCGCTGGGTTCAGCGGCCAACATGTTCATGCCGTGGGCAGACAGCGCCAAGCTGCTTCCCTTCGTGGCCGGCAACTACATCAATCCTTTCCTGGTGGTGGTGGTTCCGGGCGTGCTCGCCACGACCACGCTGTTTTTCGCGGTGGGCGTGATCACGCGCAATGAAATGGCCATCTATACGCAAGGGGTCGTGCTGCTGGCCATGAGCAGTATCGCGAGCGCGCTGATCGGGAGTGTCGATGGTGGAAAGTTGGGCGCACTGATTGACCCGTTCGGCCTTGAGACGATCAACCACGTCACGCGTTATTGGACGATCGCGGAAAAGAACAGCAGGCTGTTCGAATTGTCAGATACGTTGTTGGGGAGTCATCTGATCTGGTTGTCGATTGCGGCATCTGCCCTGGCCATCGGCTGGACGCGCTTCCGCCTGCAGGTGCGCACGAGCACGGGCGCCAGACCAAGGCGGGCACGACGACCACAGGGTGCGACCGAGGCGCGGATCGCGAGAACCTCTTCGCGCACGACGGAGCCGTGCTTTGACCGCCACACGTGGCTGCGACAACTTTCCAGCTTGACGCGCTTTTCGCTCGTGCGAATTGTCAGGGACAAGGCTTTTCTCGCCCTGTGCGCAGCCGGGCTCCTCAACGCGCTGTCCAACGCTTGGTACGCCGGCCGATGGTATGGCACGCCGATTGACCCGGTGACCGGCAAGGTGGCCTACGCGATCCTCGTCGGATCACAGTTCTACTTTGTAGTCCTCGCGGTGATCTACGCGGGCGAACTGGCGTGGCGCGAGCGGCAGCTCGGTGCCAGCGGAGTGGTCGATGCGTTACCCGTTCCGGCGTCGGTAACGATGACAGGCAAGCTGCTGGGCTTGCTTGCAGCCGAGGCCTTGTTTTCGCTGGTACTTCTGGCAGGTGGCGTGGCTGTGCAGGCGCTCAAGGGCTCCTTCCATTTCGAGCTGTTGCTCTACGTGCGTTTCCTTTACGGCATCCAGTTCCCGACCGTGGTGGCTTTCACCCTGCTCGCGTTCTGCGTGCACAGCGTGGCGAACAACAAATACCTCGGCCACTTTCTGCTGATCATGTTCTACGTGCTCACGCAGTCGCTTGCCAACCTGGGCTTCGATCACCAGCTCTGGAAGTTTGGCTCCTGGCCGGACTTCATCTATTCGCAAATGAATGGGTTCGGCCGCTACGCTGCGAATATCGCGTGGCTTTCGCTGGTCTGGATTTTTGTAGGGCTTGTGTTGTCGGTCGCGGGTTATCTGTTCTGGGCACGCGGCAGCGACGAACGCTGGAGCATCCGGCTGCGCCGGGCGCGCGCGCGTTTCGGACGCACTGCCGCGGTTGTCGCGGGCTTGAGCGCCGCGGCAGCGCTGGCGTGCGCGGGGGTCGTCTTCTACAACACCAATGTCCTCAACACCTACCAAAGCTCGGCTGCCCGCAAGATGGCCGCCGCCGTTTATGAGAAAACCTACTCGTCATACGCACGCGTTGCGCAGCCATGGCTGGTCGGCGTCAAGGTGCGCGCCGATCTGTTTCCCGACCGCAACGCCGTGTCGCTCTCCGGCGTGCAGACCTACATCAACAAGGAGAGCAAGCCACTCGACACGCTGTTCGTCAGCCTCGATCCAACGGTGCACATCGACGCGATGAAGTGGAGCCGCGCCGTGACTCCGGTCGTCACCGACGCCACCAACGGCGTGCAGGTTTTCCGGCTCGTCGCGCCGCTCGCGCCGGCCGAGTCGATCGAGCTCAGCTATCGCGTCCGCTACGAGCCACATGGGTTTGTGAATGCCGACCCAAACAATGCCGTGGTCGCCAACGGGACTTACCTCAATCCGGACGACTTCACGTTTGCTCCCAAGCTTGGCTACCAACCCTTCGACGAGCTGCACGACGCCGACGATCGTGCGCGGTACGGGCTAGCGCCGAAACCACGTGTGCCCCTGGTCAGCGACGAGGCCGCACGACATTTCATCTTCCAGAACCAGGCCCTGTCCTGGGTCGCCCTCGACAGCGTGGTCAGCACGGCACCCGGCCAGACCGCCTTTGCACCAGGTGAGCTCGTGCGCCAGTGGACGGAAAACGGCCGTCCCGTTTTTCACTATCACGCGTTCGCGCCGGCACTCCCTGCAGTTTCCTTCGTTTCAGGGCGATACATGACGCGAGAGCGCACCTGGTCCGCGCCGAACGGCCAGCAGATCCCCATCCGCATCTTCTACGACCCGGCGCACGGTGCCAACGTTGCGCGCCTCATTGATGCGGCACAGCGTTCACTCGCCTACTGCGTGGCAAATTTTGGCCCGTACCAGTTCCGGCAATTGCGCATGGTCGAAGTTCCGGCTTACGAACAAGTGGCGGCTACATCAGGACCGTCCATGATCGCCATCAACGAGTGGCCGGTTTTTCTACTGCGGATCGACGATGCTCCGGGCAGCCTCGACATGCCTTCCTGGCTGACGACGCACGAGGTGTCGCATCAGTGGTGGGCACACCAGGTGATCGGCGCCGATGTCCAGGGTCGATTGATGCTCACCGAGTCTGTTGCCGAGTACACCTCGCTCATGGTGATGGAGCACACCTACGGGCGGGCCAGCGTGCACCGGTTTTTGCGCTACGAACTCGACAGATACCTGGCTGGTCGCAGCAACGAGCGCGAGCGCGAAATGCCGCTTGCGCTCGCGGCAGGCGAGCAAGCCTACATCTACTACCACAAGGGCGCGCTCGCGTTTTACGCGTTGCGCGATTATCTGGGCGAAGACGAGATCAATGCCGTGCTACGCAATTTCCTCTCGCGCCACCGCTTCACTGGCCCGCCTTTCCCGACCTCCAATGACCTGATCGCTGACTTGCGCGCAGCGGCGCCGGCCAGGCTGCAGCACGTCATTACCGACCTGTTTGATACGATCACGCTGTGGAACTTCCAGGTCGAACAGGCGACGACCAAGCGGCGTCCTGACGGTCGCTACGATGTGCAGTTGAGGCTGGCTGCAAGCAAAGTACGCGCCGACGCGCTCGGCCGCGAGACCGCGATTCCGGTCGACGATGAAGTGGATGTCGGGGTGTTTGGGGTGGCTTCCGAAGGCGACGCGCTCGCCACGCCGCTGGAGATGCACAAGGTTCACCTTACCCAGCCGATCACCACCGTGACACTCACCGTCGACCGCGAACCCGTGCTGGCCGGGATCGATCCTTACAACAAGCTGATCGACCGCGCTCCGGACGACAACGTCATCCCGGTAACCATCGCGCGCTAAAAGATGCTGGTGGATTACCGCGCCCTGTTGTGGGGATCGCGCCTCGGAATGGAAATACATTCCGGTGCGGCGCACCGCGCTGTTCATCGAGCAAAGCGTGCGCCGCGGGACAGCATGGTTCGCATTCGAGCCGAACGGCGAAGCGCTGTGGGCGCAGACAAGACTGAACGTTGGCGCCTTCATGCACGGGCTGTTTGTGCAGGGCGCATTCCAAGGGTCGACGCCGCGCGAAGCCTACTTCGTCAAGTGCGACAAGGAGACGACAACGCCAGCCGACGCGGACAAAGGCATCGTCAACATCTCCATCGGCTTCGCGCCGCTCAGACCCGCCGAGTTCGTGTGGATCAAGGTGCGGCAGATGGCTGGCGGCACGTGAAAGCCTGAGCGAACCGCATCGGCGCAACGCATCACCAACGCACAGACGTCGGGGTAACGAGCAGTCAAGTTCGGACCTGCAGTCGTTCCGCGTCGCCACCAGCCTTTTAAAAAAAGGGACTGCCAGGATCAAAATTAGAAGTCACCTTGCGGCCAATTGCTGACATAGCCCCCTCGATCAGCGCTCCAGAAAGCTGCCGTTCTGGAGATCAAGGCGGTCTGCGAGCCAACTGACGCCTCAGTGGTCCTCTGCTTCCATCATTGTCCAACAGCACGCTAGTAGCGACATTCCGGCAGCCACCGCCATCAGGGAGATTGCGGATGCCGACAGCTCGCCACGGAACCAATCCCGCCACCCAACCTGCAGCAATGGCGTAGACAGGAGGCTCAGCCAGTATGCCCCTGTTCCCGCCAATATCCCGACCCAGAGCGGCCACACTACGCGACGGCGACGCTGCGGAAGCCGTTGCATCACGCAATCGGAAAAGCCGTTGTCTGGTACTGGGCCTTCGAGCTGCTTGCGCAGCAACACATCGATTTCATTGTCGTCTGAGTGATTCATGGTGTTTGCTCCTCGTCGACATCGTGCCACGCCGCCAGCCATGTCTTCAGTTTTGCCTTGCCACGCGTTGCGTGGGTTTTCACAGTGCCGAGCGGCATTGCCAGCACATAGGCCGCCTCTTCGTGACTCAGGCCCAGTTGAGTGCAATGCAGTAGCACCGTTTGTTCGGCAACAGACAGGCGTTGCATGGCACGTTCCAGATCCATCTGCAGATCTATCGTACGCGCCAGTGCTGGCAACAGCGCGATTTCGTCCTCGTTGTAACCACTAAGCAACCACGACTTTTTCCGGCATGCTTGCAGGAAACAGCTATAGGCGATGCGGTAAAGCCAAGTCGAAAAACGTGCTTCATCGCGAAACTGATCCAGCTTCCGCCACGCCAACAGAAAGGCTTCCTGTGCCAGATCATCGGCTGCGGCGTGATCGCCATGCATTAGGCGGCGCAACTGCGCGCGCACCGTGCCCTGATGGCGGCGCACCAATTGTTCAAACGCTTGCGGGTCATTGCCCAGCCGTGCACGGAATACCAGCGCCTGGTCAACTCGCGCCTCGCTTGCGCTCTCAGTCACCCAGCTTCTCGCGCCGGTTCAACCACCAACTGGCGAGATATCCCAAGCCAATCATTAACGGTAGCAGGCCGAGTCCCCACAGCGTGCCGATGCTTCGACCGTTGTCGAGCTGACCCGGCAACGCGAGAAACATCGCCATCAGCCCGAGCCCCCCGCCAATCAATACCAGCGCCCGGCGTCGTTCGGAGTAGACGACGCTCGGTTCGACCAGCAGCTGCGGCGGTAACTCCACGCCCTTGTCGGCCAGTTGCAGCATGGTTTGATAGCGCGCCTGCGTTTGCCGATAGCGATAGCGCAGCCAGATCAGGACGATCAATACGGGTGGCGTCATCATGATGAGGGGAATAAAGATGTATTCCATTGAAATGCTCCACAAATGAGTTGTCTGGATCGCATATATCTAGTTTGACTTCTTGACAGGGTTCAGTGTTTCGTTCCCCTGGCGCCGAGCAAGTCAGCGATGTGCTCGGCCAGTAACCTCGTTTGCTTCTGTCCTTCACTACTGGTCGGACGCCATGGCGTTCCGAGTTTCCCAGACCCCCGCCAAATGGCTGTACGGAAGCGATAGCAGACCGAGCCCGTGGATTGCTGCATGCGTAAACGACGGCACAACATCGTGCTTGGGCCCTGTCTGGCGATCGCTTGTCGGCCGCGCGTCAGTTGTGCGGGTAGTACGCGGGCAGTTCGAATTTGCCCGATTGGACACGGGCCAGGATGCCCTTGAGTTTTGTTTGTTCAGCCGTATCCGTCGACTCTTTCACAAAGTCGTTGAGGATGGCAACGTACGCGACCTTCATGGCGGAGCCTGCGGGCACGGCGATATCTGGCTGCACACCCACATGTTCCCAGTTGGTTTTGGTGATCGGGTTGATGGGACGTGCCATGGGGACGAAGGCAATGAAGCCATAACCGATTGAAATGTAGCCACCTGGATTAGCAGCACCACCGGTAGTCTCACCGACCAGCGTGGCGCGCTTCTGGGTCTGCAGGTCGTAGGCGCATTCCTCGGCGCCGGAGCCGGTAAAATGCGAGGTGAGCACGTAGATCGGACCGGTGAAGCGGGGCATCGCGGACGGAATCGTCCAGTACTGGCGTGTACTGTTGTCGGCACGGACGTAGATGTCGTTGAGGTGTCGGGCATCGCCTAGCGGAAAGAAATGGCTGATCAGATAGGCCACGCCGTCCGGCGTGCCGCCGCCATTGCGCCGCAGGTCGAGGACAAGCGCCTTGGTTCCGGCGACCAGGGACATGGCCGCGTCGTACGCGGCGCCGTCGAATTCCGGATGGCCGAAGTTTCGCAAGTCGATATAGCTGACGTCGCCGGGCAGCAATTGCACGCGACTGATGCCATAGCTCTCGCGGGCGGCAGAGGAGCGCATCTGCGCGTTCATTTGCGCCATCTCTTTGGGGGTCGGCGCTCTGTCAGCGTTTCGCGGCGGCAGTGAGAAGCCCGGTGCAAATTTGACTCTTAAATGTCTGTCGTTGCCGATGGACCTCAAGTCGCTGGACAAGGCTTTGGCAAAGGCTGTCGTGCTCTTGTCGTCGCGGTAGTCACCGTGCGCCGCCTTGGCCGAGAGCGCGGCGGCTGTCTTGGCGGCAACAGCAGGGAAAATGTACTGAGACTTCAATTGCTGACCAAGTTCCGTGATGACCGCAGCCCGTTCTGTGCCGCTGATCGGTTTGGTTGGTGATGGCGGCATCTGGGCGAGCACGGCGGAACTGCACAGGAAGCCGGCAATGACGAGTGTGGGCATCAGGATTCGTCGGCGTAGTCGGTGTGGAGCCATCTGCAACGTATCGTTCATCAGTCGTATTCCTCTACATGTGCGCGCCAGCATGCAGGTCGTTGGCGCAGGGATTCGGAAGGTTCGCGCAACCGCAGCATTTGCAGTTGTCAGCAGGTTGGATGCGTAGTTGGTGCGAAATGGATTCATCATCGGTGCGGAAGTTGGCGATGACTACGCAGCCTTCGCGTCGCTCGGATGTGCTCAATTGACCTTGTGTCTATGCCCGCCCGAACCACGCAGCGATAATCGGAGGTCAAGAGGATGCCAACTTTAGGTTGAGCCTGCGTTCGCCAGCGACCAGGCTGCTCAATAGCAGACAGTCGCGACCGTCGCCTTAGGGTCGGAAGCTGTCGTTCAACGCAAACACCGTCGATCGCGGTGAAGTTGTTTTCTACCCTGAATTCAGAGCAACCTCGGAACCCCAGGACCTGCGCACGTGCCCGCAGCGCAGCGTCATTGCGAGGGCTGCAAAACGCTGCAGTTCTTCTGGCCGACGTCTTTCCGATACAGGCATGAATGTATGACCCCGCGCATGCGCGAAGTCAGCGCATGGTTTGCGCGGGCACCAAGAAACTCAGTGCCGGTATGCAGACAGCAAGTGGGGATCAGCGAACAGTCCCGCCGGCAACAGATAGCGCGGGTCGCGGCCGGCGGCCAGCAGCTCGCGGATGCGCGTCGCGGAGATCTCCAGCGGCGTCACGGCCAGCTGGACAACCTTGCCTGCCGGTGATTGGTGCAAGCTAGTCGGCTCGTTCACGCGCCGCCCAACCACTTCGCGCTCGAGCTCGGCGGGCAGCAGCGCGGACACGCCGGGGCGGCTGAGTACACCCACGTGCGCAAGCGCAAAAAGCTCGCGCCAGCGATGCCAGGTCGCGAGGCCGGCAAAGGCGTCGGCACCGATCAGCAGGATCAGCGTTCGCGAGCCGTGTTCGGCGCGCAGCTCGCGCAGCGTGTCCACGCTGTAGGACGGTCCGCTGCGCGCCAGCTCACGCGTGTCTATCTGCAAGCGTGACTGGCCCTGCAACGCGACGCGCAGCATGCCAGCGCGTTGCGCAGCGCTTGCCAGCGGGGGCGGACGATGCGGCGGTACGCTGGCTGGCATCAAGCACACGTCGGCGTCGAGCAGCTCGGACGCTTCCCAGGCCACGCTGAGATGCCCGACGTGGATCGGATCAAACGTGCCACCGAAAATAGCAAGCGGACGCTGGCTCATGATGCAGGCTCAGGTCCACGCCGCTGTCTGCGCGCGCAGCGCAATGGACTGCGCCGGACGCGCGCGCGGATCATGCCAGCGCCTTGTCGGCGCGCGGCTCGGCAATGGCGGCAAGCAGGCGCTCGGCTTCGCGCCACGGGTTGCCCAGCTCGCGACCCTTGACCATGCGATCGATGCGCGCGGCGCGGCTCAGGCAGCGCAGCCAGTGCTCGCGCGGGGCGCGGCGCAAAGCTTGCCGAAACAGGCTTTCGCGCGCGGAGAACAAATGCTCCGCGCGCATCTGCGCATTGAGGTCGCGCGCGTTGGCCAGGCGCAGTGCCAGCTGCAGTTGATTCACCAGCCAGCCCATCAGTGCCAGCAGCTCGTCGCCCTCGGCGCGCAGGCCGGCAAGGATGCGCAGCGCCCGCGCGCCGTCGCCGCCAAAGGCCGCATCAGTAAGTTTGAACACATCGTAGCGGGCGCTATCGGCCACCAGCGCTTCCATCTCGGCGAGATCGACGCGGCCTTCGCCATGCAGCACGACGAGCTTGTCGATCTCCTGCGCGGCGGCGAGCAGATTGCCCTCGACGCGCTCGGCCAGCAGCGCTATGGCATCGGGCGTGGCGGACAACCCGCGCGACGCCAGCCGCGCGCCGATCCATGCCGGCCAGGCATCGGCTCGCGGCGGATTGAAAACCACCATGACACCGCTTGCATCGAGCTTGCGACT
Organism: Lysobacterales bacterium; assembly: GCA_038242205.1. GTDB lineage: Bacteria > Pseudomonadota > Gammaproteobacteria > Xanthomonadales > Rhodanobacteraceae > Rhodanobacter. Next base: position 230,987 of record JBBSSI010000001.1, on the reverse strand, counting down.
CCACGCCGCATCGTGCTTGTTGCTCCACTCCAGCGCGGTGATGAGCAAGGTCACATCGGGCGGTGGATCGGCGCAGAACGCGGTAATTGCCTTGGCCCCATCGATGCCGACGCGACCCGTGGGCAGGCGCAGGTCAAGCAGGCGCCGCGTGGCAAACAGGGACATGCCAGCGGCGGCACGCGCGAGGTCGTTCCAGTCAAAATGCTGGCCGACTTCGAGTACCTCGCGTTCGTCGTAGCCCAGCACTTTGGCGCGCGCGCGCAGGGCATCGCCCGCTTCAAGCACCAGCAGCGGCGCGCCGGCGAGCAGATACACCGGCGCCAGCTTGTCGGCCGCAAGCGCCTTCTGCCATTGCCCGACGGCCATCGTCATCAGTTGGTTGTCGCTGCCGCCTGTGGCTGTTTGCTGGCAGCCTGCAGGCGGAACAGGATGGCCTGCACCATGTCATCGTTGAGGCTGCGCTGAATCTCTTCAACCTGCGCGGCATTCCCCACGGTGTTGGTTGCGTCGTAGCTGTACTCGCGCGACATATCAATGCGCTGACGGGGAATCAAGACCTTTCCGGCTGCATCGGTCACCTCGAACTGCACCTGGTAGCGCACGGCAAATTCGCTGATGCGCGAATAACCGCCGGCGCTGACCGTTTCCGAACCAAACGCCGCCACCGGCACGCGCAACTCGGCAATCTCCGGACCGCCAGAGTCTTCCACGATGACGCCGGAAGCCAGCAGCGCGCGCGCCAGATGGCGCTGCAGCACGCTGCTGCCATTGACGGTGAGATGTACGCGCTGCATGGATGCAGGCAGCTGCGCGTTCCGGCGTAAATGAAAGCCGCAGGCCGCCAGCGCCAGCGCCAGCGCCAACAGCAAAGCTGTGCGGATCGATCGACCTGCGTGCATGCGACTCATGATTTCATCCTGCAACGATGTTGACGATCTTGCCGGGTACCACGATGACCTTGCGCACGTTCAAGCCCTGCAGAAAGTGCGCGACCTGCGGCTGCGCCAGGGCCAACGCCTGCGCGTCGTCTCTGGAGGCGTTGGCCGGCAGCTCGATGGTGGCGCGCAGTTTGCCATTTATCTGCACGGCAAGCGTCAGCGTATCGCGCAGCAGCGCGCTCGCATCCACTTGCGGCCACGGCTGGTCTTCCAGCACGACCGGCGCGTGGCCGAGTACCTGCCACAGCGCGTGGCTGATATGCGGCACCACGGGATTGAGCAGCAGCACCATCGCCTCCAGCGCCTCGTGCCGCACTGCGCGTCCTTGATCGGTTTGATCGGTAAACCTGTTCAGCGCGTTCAACAACTCCATCAGGGCGGCAATGGCCGTGTTGAACGCGTGGCGATGGCCAAAGTCATTGCTGACCTTCTGGATGGTTTCATGCAGCTGGCGACGCATGGCCTTTTGTTGACCATCCAGCGCCGTCGGGTCGACTACCGGATGCTCGGTGCTGGCGGCGTGTGTGGTCACCTCGCGCCAGAAGCGCTTGAGGAATCGCGCCATGCCCTCGACGCCGGCTTCGCTCCACTCCAGCGACTGCTCCGGCGGGGCGGCAAACATCGAGAACAAGCGCACGGTGTCGGCGCCGTAGCGATCGACCATGGTCTGCGGATCGATGCCATTGTTCCTGGACTTGGACATCTTTTCGATGCCGCCAATCTGCACGCTCTTGCCATCGGCGCGCAGCACTGCGCCGGTCACGTGGCCGCGCTCATCGCGCTGCATGTCAACCGCCGCTGGATTGATCCAGTCGCGCCCGCCCTCGGCGTTCTCGCGATAAAACGTTTCGGCAATCACCATGCCCTGGCACAGCAGGTTTCGCGCCGGCTCGTCGCTGCTGACCATGCCCGCATCGCGCATCAGCTTGTGATAAAAGCGAAAATACAGAAGGTGCATGATCGCGTGTTCAATGCCGCCGATGTACTGGTCCACGGGCAGCCAGTAATCCGCGCGCGCATCAATCTGCGCTTGCGCACCGGGGCTGGTGTAACGCGCGTAATACCAGCTCGACTCCATGAACGTGTCGAACGTGTCGGTCTCGCGCTCGGCCGCGCCGCCGCACTGCGGACAGTTGCACTTGCGCCACTGGGGATCGGACTTCAGCGGAGACTGCACGCCGCCCGCTGCGCTGAAGGCGTCAGCCACGTCTTCGGGCAGCACCACCGGCAGCTGATCCTCCGGCACCGGCACCGCGCCGCAGGCTGCGCAGTAGATCACCGGAATCGGGCAACCCCAATAGCGCTGGCGGCTGACGCCCCAATCGCGCAGGCGCCAGTTGACCCGACGCTGCCCGGCGCCGGTGGATTCCAGCCGCTGCGCCAGCGCCGCGAACGCCGCAGCGAAATCCAGCCCGTCATATTCACCGGAGTTGATCAGCAAACCATGCTCGGTGAACGCCTCGCCGGCGACGATGCGATTCTCGAACTCCTCGATCACGCGCACGGCGGATGCGGTGTCATAGGCATCGATGGCCTCGCCGCGCAGCGCCGCCTGCATCGGATCGGCGCCATCGGCCTTGCCCAGATCGCGACGAATTTCGCGCGCCGCGTCAAGCACGGAACGGTCGACGATCACCATCTTTGCCGGCAGGTTGTAGATGCGCGCAAACGCCGCGTCGCGCTCATCGTGACCGGGCACTGCCATCACCGCGCCGGTGCCGTAACCCATCAGGACAAAGTTGGCGACCCAGATCGGCAGTGCTTCGCCGCTCAGCGGATGGATTGCGCGCAAGCCGGTGTCCATGCCGCGCTTGTCCTGGGTTTCCAGCTCCGCCTCGGACACGCCGCCGTGTTTCAACTCGGCGAGAAACGCGGCAAGTTGCGGGTTGTCCTGCGCCGCCTTCAGCGCCAGCGGATGCTCGCCGGCGATGGATAAAAACGTGACGCCAAACAGCGTGTCGGGGCGCGTGGTGAATACTGTCAGCGCGTCCACTTCGCCGTCCACGGCAAAGCGGATCTCCAGGCCTTCGCTGCGCCCCAGCCAGTTGCGCTGCATGGTCTTGACCGCCTCGGGCCAGGCCGGCAGCTGGTCCAGGCCGTCGAGCAATTCCTGCGCGTAATCGGTGATCTTCAAAAACCACTGCGGAATTTCGCGCTTCTCCACCACGGCGCCGGAGCGCCAGCCGCGTCCGTCAATGACCTGCTCGTTGGCCAGCACGGTGTGGTCGACCGGGTCCCAGTTCACCACCGCGTTCTTGCGGTAAGCCATGCCTTTTTTCAGCAGGCGGGTAAACATCAGCTGTTCCCAGCGGTAGTAATCCGGCTGGCAGGTAGCGAACTCGCGCGTCCAGTCAATCGCGTAACCCAGCGCTTGCAGCTGACCACGCATGTGCTCGATGTTGGCGTAGGTCCACTTTGCCGGCGCGGTGTGGTTCTTGATCGCGGCATTTTCCGCTGGAAGTCCAAACGCGTCCCAACCCATCGGCTGCAGCACGTTCTTGCCGTTCATGCGCTGGTAGCGGCTGATCACGTCGCCAATCGTGTAGTTGCGCACGTGGCCCATGTGCAACGCGCCGGAGGGATACGGCAGCATCGACAGGCAGTAAAACTTTGGACGCGAGGCGTCCTCGCTTACCTCGTAGGCGTGGTGCGCATTCCAGTACGCCTGAGCCGCGGCCTCCACCACCTGCGGGCGATAGCCGGGCCCGGCGGTGTCGGCTGCAGGCGGATGCGGGGCTTGCGTGTCGTGCATGATGACGTTGCCATGATCCAGTGGATGCCACGTGGCGCAAACGCGCCCGGGTGAACGCAGCAGCCTAGCCCAGCGCGCGCCGGGCGCCAAGCATGGCGGCCCGGACAAACCGCTCAGGTGGCCGGGCACACCGCGCTCTGTCCGGCGCTCAACGCGCGCGCGACCACGGCGATGTGTGCCGCAAGCGCAGCAATGGCCTGCTGGTGTCCCTGCACGAGTGCCGCATAACCCGGACCTACCGTTTCGCGCACGCTGCTGGTGCAGGTGATCGCCGCCGGCCGCGGGCTGTTGAGCATGCGCACGTTCCACGTACCGGCAAGCAGCGCGTAGCTGCCTGGTTGCGAGTCAAAGCTGCGCACATCAAGCTGGATGCGCAGGCGCGGCTGGTCATTTGCGGGCAGGCCGGTGGCGTCCCGACTGTGCAGCACGCGCACCAGATCGGCGGCCAGCGCGCTGCGCAGTTCGTCAGCCAACGGCGCAATCCAGCGCTCCCCGTTCAAGAGCAACATGCCCTGCGCACCGTCGCGTACTACCAGCTGTGGCTGGTCAACCTGCGCTGGCACGCTGACCGGCAACAGTTCGAATGGCAGTGCCGGCGCGCCCGACAGCGCTGCGCTGGACGCTGTGCCCGCCTCACCGGCTGGTGCCAGCAGCGTGTAGTAATGCAGCGGCGCCGACGCGCACGCGCTCAAAGCGAGTGCGCCCAGCCCGGCAATAAACAACGCGGTTACTCGGCTCATGGCTTTCTCGCTGGTGATGGCACTGCTGCGGGCGGCACGGGCACGCGCACCGGAGCGGTGGCGTCCACCTTGCGTCCGCGCAGCAGCGCCTCGGGATGTCCGCTCAGATAATCGGTAAGCACGCGCAGCGAGCGCGCCGTGCGTTGCACCTCCTGCAGCGTCCCATCCAGGTTGTGTTGCAGCGGCGAATCACCGGACAACGCGTCGTCCGCCGTGCCCATGGTTTTCTGCACGCCCTGCAGCGTGGTCTTGAACTCCGGCAGCGTCTGCGCGTTGACCTGCTTGAGCGTGGTGTTGATCCCGCTCAGTGCCTGGTCGAGATTCTTGCCAATGCTGTCGAATGGCACGTCGCCGAACTTGTCGACAATTTCCGCCAGCTGTTCCTGCAGCTTGTCGAAGCTGCCGGTAACGGTGGGTATGGCCAACGGCTTGGCGGCAGCATCAAAGGCCACCTTGGGCGTATGCGGAACAAAATCCAGCGCCACGTACAGCTGGCCGGTAAGCAGGTTGCCGGTGCGCACCTGGGCGCGCAGGCCGTGGTCAATCAGGCCCCCCATCAGGTAGGCAAAATCGGAGCTGCCGCCACTGGTTTTGGCGAGCGCTTCCAACTTGTCGTAGGCATTGCCCAGTCGATGCGGATAGACGATTGCCCCAACCAGTACCGGAAAGCGCTGCTTGTCTTGATCGTAGTCAAGCTTGATCGACACCACCCTGCCAATGGCAATACCGAGAAACTCCACCGGCGCATCCACCGCCAGCCCGCGCACCGACTGTTCGAAGCGCATGCGCATGTACTGCGAAGGGCCGTCAGGCGGAGCCATGGCGGTGGCTTTCTCGCCAAACAGTTCGAACGCGGCCTGCTCCGGCGCCAGTGTGGTGTCATGCGGCCCGGGCGGCGCCTGAAAAGCAACGCCACCGGCCAGCACCGTCGCCAGCGACTGCGTGTTGAGCTTGAGCCCGTTCGCACCAATGACCACATCCACGCCGCTGGCGTTCCAGAAACGCGTGGATTTGGTGACAAACGCATCGTAGGGACCGTCAATGAAAATATGCAGGGAGACACCCTTGCCGTCCTTGTCCAGCGCATACGACACCACGCGTCCGACCTGGATGCGCCGGAAATAAACGGGGGAGCCGATATCCAGCGAACCCAGGTCGGCAGCCTGCAGCATGAAACCGCGGCCCGGAGCGCCGTGATTCACCGCTGGCGGAATTTCCAGGCCGGTGAAATTCTCCACGACCGTATCCGACTCGCCGATATCCGCGCCGATGAACGCGCCCGACAGCAGCGTATCGATGCCCGACACACCGCCCAGGCCCACGCGCGGGCGCACCACCCAGTAACGGGTGCCCTGGGTGGCGAATTTTTCTGCACTTTTTTCCAGCGCCACCCCGACCACAACCCGGCTGCGATCCGCGCTCAGGCTGATTTTCTGGACGTGGCCAATCACCACGTTCTTGAACTTCACGGGGGTTTTGCCGGCACTCAGGCCTTCGGCGCTCTGGAAGCTAATGGTGATTTGCGGGCCCGCCTGCAGCCAGTTGCTGACTACCAGCGCCACACCGATCAGCGCGGCCAGCGCCGGCACCAGCCAGATCAACGAAGCGTGCGTACGCCGCCGACGCACGACCAAAGGCATCGGCAAGGCATTGTCGGGCGCATAGTCGGGAGTTTCTTCACTCATCAGGCGCCCTGCCATCCCAGATCAAACGCGGATCAAAACTCATCGAGGCCAGCATGGTCAGCACCACGGTCAGGCCGAAAAAGATCACACCGGGCAACGGCTCGACGCGACTCAACACGTCGAAGCGCACCAGCCCGCTCAGCACCGCCACGACAAAAACGTCCAGCATCGACCAATACCCGATCAACTCCACAAAGCGGTACAGCCTGGCGCGCTGCGTCAGCGCCCAGCCACTGTGCCGCTGGCTGCTGCCAAGCAGAAACGCGAGCACGGTGAACTTGAGCATTGGCACCACAAGGCTGGCACAAAACACGATCAAGGCCAGCGCCGGCGAGCCGTTGCGCCACAACTCGACAATGCCGCTTATGATGGTGTTGTCGTCAACGTCGTTCAAACTGGCCGTGCGCATGATCGGCAGCACGTTCGCTGGAATGTAGAGGATGAACGCGGCGATCAGCAACGCCCACGTGCGCGCGAAACTGGCGCTTTTGCGTCGCCGCAGCGCCGAGCCGCAGCGTGGGCACGCCATGGCATCGTCCACGCCGTCCCCGTCCAGTCGCAGGTCGTGCGCGACGTTGCGACACACCAGTCCGCACACGCGGCACGCAATCAGGCCCAGGTCGATGGCGCGCGGCAAGGCGCTCATGGCGCGTCCAGCTCGGGCATGTCCCACAGGTCGCGCAAATCCATGCCGGAAAACAGCGTGATCAATACCGTCAGCGCGGCGTAAGCGTAGATGCCCGGATCGGCCACGACTTCGAAATACAGATGCGCCTTGACGATCGATACCAGCGCGCCAAGCACAAACACCTCGCTCATGGTCCAGGGGTTGACGAAGTGCAGTATCACCATCATCCGCGCGAACCCCGGGGCGCGCGCGCCCAGCCGCGCAAACCACAGCAGCCAGCCGAGCAGCAGCATCTTCACCAGCGGAAAAACGAACAGCGTCGCGGCCGTGATCACTGCCACCACGCCGGCATCTTCGCGCCACAGGGCAATGATCATTCCCCACAGCGTAACGCCGTTGAACTGCCCGTTGAGACCCAGCGTGACGATCGGCCAGACGTTGGCCTGCACGAACAGCAGCAGCGCCGTCAGGACCAGAGCGAGCAGCACCGCCGGGTTCAGCCACTGGTGGCGCTCCAGCACGCACAGGCAGCGCGGGCACTCGGCCACTTCGCCACGCGCCAGAGCGCAGCGACGGTAAACCGTGTCGCAATATTCGCAAACCATCAACTGTTCCGGCGCGCCGGTAGCCATGCCATCAGTGCCCATTTGCCGCGCGGCGATGCTGGCAATTCTCGCAAATCTGCGGCCACGGCGCTGAACCGGGCACGACCGGCTTGATATGCTGGGCAACACCCTGATCTCAATCAGGTCCGCCCATCAAGGAGTCACCCGTGACTGAACCTGCAGCCGAGTCGCATGTTTTTGACGTGATCGACCACAGCTTTGCCGTAACCGTCATGCAGGAATCGATGAGCACGCCCGTGCTGCTCGACTTCTGGGCCGCGTGGTGCGAACCGTGCAAGACGCTGGGACCGATCCTGGAAAAGATTGCCGGCGAATTCAACGGCGCGTTTCGCCTGGGCAAGGTGGACGTGGAATCCCAGCAAGAGCTGGCCGGCATGTTCGACATTCGCAGCATCCCGACCGTGGTGCTGCTCAAGGGCGGCCAACCGGTGGACGGATTTACCGGCGCGCTGACAGAGACCGAGGTGCGCGCGTTTCTGGCGCCTCACGTGCAGGCGTTGGGACCACCACCTGTTGCGACACCGGCCGAACCCGACGCGGTCGCCGCTGCGGAGAATCCCGAGCAAGCGGTTGCGCGCATCCAGAAAGAGCTGGCTGGCAGCCCGGACAATGCCGAGCTCAAGCTATACCTGGCGCAGTCGCATATGCACGCCGGTCAAATCGAAGCCGCCGAGGCGGCGCTTGCCGAGTTGCCCATCAACCTGGTCACTGACGCCCGCACCATCCGCCTGCGTACCGCGCTGGATCTGGCGCACACGCTGGCCGCCGCACCGTCTCTGGACGACCTGCAACAGCGCGTGCAGACCGACCCGGCGAACTGGGAGGCGCACGACCTGCTTGGGGTGCGACTGTTGCTCGAAGGCAATGCGGAAGCTGGCCTTGAACAATTCCTGCTTATCCTGCAGAAGGCACCGGAGTGGAACGAAGGTCAGGGCAAGAAGCGTCTGCTTGCGGCGTTTTCAACGCTGGAGGATGCAGATCTGGTCGCCCGCTATCGGCGCAAGATGGCCTCGATGTTGTTTTGATCGGGGCGCTGTGTTGCTCGCAGGCCGGAGCTATTGGCCAGTTTACGGGTCGGCAGCGCGCTCGCACCACTGCGGTTGCGGCAGCTGGATCGCGCCGTTGATCAGCCGGTATTCCAGGTGATGCATGCCGGGGCGTGGTGCCAGCTGGCGCGTACCGGACATGCATCCTCACCTGCCAGTACGGCACTCCATTGTTGCTGCCACTTCGGATCCGCATGCACGCCAATACGTTCCGCCGGCTGATCAACTTGTGGCCGCCATTCCTGTTCAACGCGATCCGCATCCAGTCGCTCAGCGCCGACTACACCGAAGCGCAGGTTGTGCTGCGACTGCGCTGGTGGAACCGCAACTACGTACGCAGCCAGTTTGGCGGCAACCTGTTTGCCATGACCGATCCGTTCTGGATGCTGCTGGTAATGCACCAGCTGGGCCGCAACTACATCGTCTGGGACAAGTCCGCGACGATCAACTTCGTTGCCCCGGGCTACGAGCACGTGTATGCCCACTTCAAACTCGACAGCAGCGTGGTGGACGAACTGCGCGCCGCCGCGGCCAACGGTGAGAGAGTCTTGCACTGGTTCGAGACCGAGGTGACTACCGCCTCGGGCAAACTCATCGCCGTCGTGCGCAAGCAGGTTTACGTGCGGCTGAAAGCCAAATCCCGATAGTCCTGCAGGGCGCTGACTGCCCGCCGAGGTCTGCTTTTTGTCAGCGGGCAGCTGGACATGATCGACGGACAATGCCAGGGAGGCGTGCGGAAGAGGCTGGCGATCCACTTACTCTTGTTCGAACCGCGCGATGTCGTCCGTTGCCGCCTGTGCGCGCCTGATGCTGCCGCCAGTGGTGCTGTCGTCCAGCTTGCGTGCCAGCGCGGCGCGCTCAGGCTGGTGCGACCAGCGGTGGAACCAGAAGGTAGCGAGCAGGCCAACTGCACCGATCGCCAACTGGATCCATATCACTGATGGCGCGTTTTGCATGATCCCGCCGCGCGTCAGCACCACCAGCAGCGGGGCGGTCAGGAACCACCAAGGCAGTCCAACCACCAGCGCGCCGCCCACCGCATAGATCCGCCGCAGCTTCAGCAACTGACGCTGGATCACCAGCACCGGCGCGGCGTAGTCCAGACGTGCAATATTTCCCTGCACGAGCGCGCCGAACACGATCAGGCCAAGGCAATACACGTGCATCACGACGCCGGCGATGAGCACGGCCGCATCCTGCCGATAGGCGATCCAGATCGGCGCCAGCACCAGCAGGCCAAGCGCGCCAATCACCATCTGCAGCGCCTGCCCCCACACAAGCGGTTGCAGGCCGCGGCGCATCCGGTCCAGCCGATTGTCGCGGTAAATCCGCACGTTCAGTGCATGCTGTTTTTCGAGCCGGTGGTCCAGCGATTGCCAAGCGAGTTTCATGTCATCGAGTTCCATGGTCTAAGCTCCGGTGGACGCAGTCATCTGACCGCGCAGTTTCTGTTTGATGCGACTGATCTTGGTTGCCACATTGGTTTCGCTGATGCCGAGGATCTCGGCCATCTCGATGTAATTGCGGTCTTCCAGGTACAGCAGAATCAGCGCGCGGTTGAGCGGGTCGAGCTGGCCGATGAAGGCGTACAAAGCCTGCAAGCGTTCGTCCTGTTCGGCGATCGGTTCGCCACCGCCCACGGTTTCCAGATGATGCGATTCCAACGGCTCGAAGCGGTCGGCCTCCGACCAGCGCTCGCGCCGCGCCTGTGAGATCGCCACGTTCAACGCGACGCGGTACATCCAGGTGGAGAACTTCGCTCGCGCCTGGGCATAACTGGAGAACGAACGCCACAACTGGGTACTTATCTCCTGCACCAGATCGTCGCGGTCGGCCGCCGTGCGGCTGTACAAACCGGCGATCTTGAACACGATGCCGCGATGTTCGTGCAACAGCGCCGCAAACTGCTGCTGCCGTTCCCTGCTGTTCATGGACCATGGTTTCCTGTCGATTCCACCCATGATTCGCCACCCACGGAAAAAAATCACATCTGCGCGCGACAGAGGTGGTTCTCGATTGGCGCAGCGGTGACGACTCGTGCCGATGCCGGATGCCTGCATCGCGTGGTTCAAGTCGGCTTCGCGCAGCGTCCACGGCAGCTGGCTGATCGCTGCGGCGCGGTCACGCAAGCGCTTGCGGCGCTGATCGCGCGCCTTGCCGGCCGCGCGCCGATGCGCAGCACCCGCAGGTCTACGCATGCGGCACCGCCAGGGCCGACGTCAGCGGGTTGCGACTTGTTGCAAACTGCGATTTACGCGCAGCCTGTAAAGCCCGCAGCCTGTAAAGTAAGCGGGTTTACCGCTCAAATGATGACTACATGACCCCACCCAATACCCCGCCTGATCGGCCGGTGCGCGTACGTACGGCCGGCAGTACCGATGCGCTGCCCGTTGCGCCGGAGCTCGGGCTTTCCCTGGATGCGGCCAACATGCCGCGCAAGTCGACGCTGGTAACGCGGCGCATCCTGTGGATCAGCCTGCTGGCGATCGTGGTTGGGCTGGTGTCGGCGTGGATCGCGCAACTGCTGATGCTGCTGATCAACCTCATCACCGACGTCACTTTTTACGGCCGCGTTTCCGATGTGCTTGGTCCTGGGCACAAGCCCGGATCGGTGCTGTCGGCGGCCAACACGCGGTTGGGCGCATGGGTGATCGTGATGCCGGTCATCGGCGGCTTGATCGCCGGCATCATGGCGCGCTGGGGATCGCGCGCGATCCAGGGCCACGGCATACCGGAGGCCATGGAGCAAATCCTCACCAACGAATCGAACATTCCGGCGCGCATGACCTGGCTCAAGCCGGTGTCTTCGGCGTTCACCATCGGCACCGGCGGCCCGTTCGGCGCCGAAGGCCCGATCATTTCGACCGGTGGCGCGCTGGGTTCGCTGCTTGGCCAACTGCTGCGCGTTACCGCTGACGAACGCAAAGTGCTGCTGGCCGCCGGCGCCGCAGCCGGCATGGCCGAAGTATTTGGCGCGCCGGTGTCCGCGCTGGTACTGGCAATCGAACTGCTGCTGTTCGAGCTGCGTCCGCGCTCGTTGATTCCGGTCGCGCTGGCAACGGTCGCGGCGGTGAGCGTGCGCTACGCCAGTTATGGCGCCGGCGCGGTGTTTCTGATGCCCGACGTGCTGCAGCCGGGCAGCATTGCGCTGGTCAGCCTGGTACTGGTCGGCAGCATGGTCGGCTATGCGTCGATCTGGGTCAGTCGGTCGGTATATTTTGTCGAGGACATGTTTGCCAAGCTTCCGGTGCACTGGATGTGGTGGCCGGCGCTCGGTGCTGCGGTCGCCGGTTTCGTTGGCTGGATCGAACCGCGCACGCTGGGCGTGGGCTACGACAACATCGATGCGCTGGTACAGGGTGAGTTTGGCCTGACCATGCTGCTCACCTTCGGCGCGTTGAAGTTTCTCGCCTGGGTCATCGCGCTGGGCAGTGGCACGTCAGGCGGCACCCTGGCGCCACTTTTCATGATCGGCGGCTCGCTCGGTGCAGTGCTCGGCATCGCCATCAACGCCGTGCTGCCGGCGGCCAACGTGGACTTGCGCATTGCCGCGCTGGTCGGCATGGCGGCAATCTTCGCCGGTTCGTCGCGAGCGCTGCTGACCGCGGTGGTATTCGCCTTTGAAACCACGCGCCAGGCGGCGACGCTGCTGCCACTTTTAGGCGGCTGTACTGCCGCTTACCTTATTTCCGCGCTGCTCATGCGCAACACCATCATGACCGAGAAGATCGCGCGGCGCGGCGTGCGCGTGCCCACCGGCTACGCGGCGGACTACCTGGAACAGGTGTCGGTCGGCGACGTTTGCTCGCGCGATGTGGTGACGCTCAAGACCACCCAGACCCTGGCCGAGGTGCGACCGTGGCTCACCCAAGGCAGTGGGGCGATGCGGCATCAGGGGTTCCCGGTAGTGGACGAACACGGCCACGTGCGCGGGGTGCTGACCCGACGCACGCTGCTCGATCCGCAGTGGCATTACACGCTGACCCTGGGCGAGCTGGCGACCCGCGCGCCGGTTGCGGTAACCGAGGCACACTCGCTGCGCGAGGCGGCCGACCACATGGTCGAGCAGAAAATCGGACGATTGGTGGTGGTCAGCAAGGACGACCCGCACAAGCTGGTCGGCATCCTCACGCGCGGCGATGTGCTGGCCGCGCACGCCCAGCGGCTGCATGAAGCGCGCGAATCGTCACGCCGCCGGCATTTTCACGACGGCTACAAAGTGCGCCCGACAACGAGCGATCCGCTCAATGGATTTGGCCACGGCCGCGGCGGCAAAAAGCCCTGACCCGCGCCGAGATTGCCTGACGCCGATATGGCGCGAGCGCGGTGTGCTCATCTACAGCGCCGCTTGCGTGCGGTCGACACCAGCCGCGCCAAGGCCGCACCGAGCACGCGCCGGGTGCGACGCTGGTCGAACGGCGCTCACCGCGCACCCCTTACACTATGCAAGCGCAAACCGGCGAACGACCCCATGGCTTCCCTGCACATCAAACGCTACCTGCTCACCGGCCTGCTGACGTTCATTCCGTTATGGGTGACCTGGCTGGTGTTCAAGTTTGTCCTGAGCCTGCTGGCCGGCATCGGCGCGCCTTTGGTCGAAACCCTGATCGGCATGCTCGCACTGGTGGCGCCGCGCACGGCCGACACTCTCAACACGCAGTGGCTGACGTTCATCGTCGCCTTGCTGATCACGCTGGGCGCGCTGTACACGCTGGGTTTCATTGCCACGCGCGTGATCGGCCAGCGCTTTCTCACGGCGTTTGACGGGCTGCTCGCGCGCATTCCGCTGGTGCAGACGATCTACGGCGGCACCAAGAAATTGATGGCGGTGCTGCAGAACAAGCCCAGTGGCATGCAGCGCGTGGTGCTCATTGATTTTCCGCGACGCGGTCTGAAGGTGGTTGGTTTTGTCACCCGGGTGATGCTCGAGGAAGGGTCCGGCCGCGAGATTGCGGCGGTGTACATCCCGACCACGCCCAACCCGACCGGCGGCTACCTTGAACTGGTGCCGGTGGAAGAGCTCACTCCAACCGACTGGACCATGGACCAGGCGATGGCATTCATCATCTCCGGCGGCGCAGTGGCGCCCGATACCCTGCCGGCATCGCCACACCCGACCATTGCAGTCTCGTAGCTGCATGTTGCCGACTGCGATTGCCCTCGTTGGCGCGCAAGGCACCCATGTCCGGGCACGGAAAGATGTCATGACCCGCTTGCTGCTGTTTATCCTGCTGGGGTTTTTCACCTTGACCGCGCACGCTGTCGCAGCGCGCGCGGCCGCCTGGAAAACTCCGGCAGAGGCGGCAGAATTTCGCACCACGCCCAACTATGCGCGCACGCTGGCCTACCTGCAGCGCCTGCAGCAAGCGGCGCCGGGAATGCTCCGCATCGAAACCTTCGGCACCACGCCGCAGGGCCGGCCGCTGAGTGTTGTCGTCGCCAGCGCCGATGGCACGTTTGACCCGGCCGCGGCGCGTGCTGCGCGCAAACCGGTGGTGCTGCTGCAGGCCGGGATTCACCCGGGCGAAATCGAGGGCAAGGACGCCGGCCTGATGCTGCTGCGTGATATCGCCATCATGGGTAAATACCCGCATCTGCTTGATCACGTGGTGCTGGTGTACATCCCGGTCTTCAGCGTGGACGGTCACGAGAATGCCTCCCCGTATCACCGCATCAACCAGAACGGCCCAGCCAGCATGGGCTTTCGCGGTCAGGCGCAGTACCTCAACCTCAACCGTGATTACCTGAAGGCTGACGCGCCGGAAATGCGCGCATGGTTGAAACTGTGGCAGCGCTGGTTGCCGGACCTGTTGATCGACATCCACACCACCGATGGCGCGGACTATCAGTACGACCTGACCTGGTACACCGAAGATCCCCACAAGCTTGACCCGGCGATAGACCGCTGGCTGCGCGACGCGATGCACAACGTCATACCCGCTTACCAACAGCGTGGCCACCTGGCCTCGATCTATCTGGATTTCAAGGACAACGCCGACCCGCGCCAGGGCATCGCGAATTTTGGGTCCGGCCCACGCTTTTCCACCGGCTACGCCGCGCTGCAGAATCGTCCAGCGCTGCTGGTGGAAACGCATATGTTGAAGCCGTACGCCAGCCGCGTGCGCGCCACGTATGACATCGTTCAACTCATGCTTGCACAGGTCGGAAAAGACCGCGACACGCTGCTCGCCGCCACGCGGATGGCCGATGCCAACGTCATTGCGCGCGTGCAACAAAGCCAGGCGCAGGTGCCGATCACATTCAAGCCCGACCCACATGCCACGCCGATCGAGATCAAGGGCTATGCGTACACGCGAACGCCCAGTGCCATCTCCGGGGCACCTTGGATTCACTACAACCGGGGCCAGACCGATACCTTTACCGTCAACAGCTGGAACGGCCTGCTGCCGGACGTGTCGATTGCGCCCCCTGCCGCCTATGTGATCCCTGCACAGTGGACGGTCTTGATCGACGCGCTCGACGCGCACGGCATCAGTTACCGGCGCCTGCAACGCGCGCAGCGCATCGACGCGCAGGGTTATCAGCTTGAACATCCGGTATGGGCCACGCAGCCGTTCGAAGGGCACTTGATGCTGCGCGAATTCACCCTCGCGCATGCGCAGCAGCACGTGCAGCTTGCGCCCGGCTCAGCCGTCGTCGCGCTCGACCAGCGCGCCGCCAACGTCGTCATCAACCTGCTCGAGCCGCAAGCACCCGATTCGCTTTTGCACTGGGGTTTTCTCAATGCCATCTTCGAGTCCAAGGAATACGCAGAGCCTCGCGTGGCCGAGCAGCTTGCCCGCGCGATGCTGGCCAGGGATCCCGCGCTGCAGGCAGCATTCACGCGCAAGCTGCATGAAGAGCCCGCGTTCGCAGCCGATCCGCGCGCGCGGCTGGAATATTTCTTCGAACGCTCGCCCTGGTACAGCGCGCAGCAGGTTGGCGCTTACCCGGTGCTGCGCTTGAACAACGCCCAGCTGCGCAGTCTGGATGCTGATCTCAACGGGCCGTCGGCCGCCACTCCCTGACCTTTGACACTGGGTATGCGTCTGCGCTTGACTTAGTTTGGCCTGACGACCTTTGCGTTATTAAGTCAAACTGGGCATCGCACCATCAGACAACCGTCCACCAACGCCCCACTGGCGACACCACCCATCAACCGAGACGTCATGACCAACCACTATCTGAAGACACTGGCACTGGCCGCCAGCATCGCTCTTGCCCTCACCGCTTGCGGCAAGCCCGAAACGCCAGCAACCTCGAATGCGCCGTCTGCACCTGCAAGCAGTGCACCGGCCGCCAGCAGCACGGTGACCAGCGCGGCTGACGCCACCAAAAGCGTCTTCGATGTCAGCGAGCTCGACCCCACGCTTCTGGCCTGTCAGGACTTCAACGGTTTCGTCAACGCCAAGTGGGTTGCCGCCAACCCGATTCCCAACGACCGCAGCCGCTGGGGCGCGTTCGACAAGTTGGCCGATGACAGCCTGAACACGCAGCACAATATCGTTGATGACGCAGTCAAGGGCGTCGCGAGCGCGAAGTCCGGGTCGATCGAGCAGAAGATTGGCAACCTGTACGCGTCGGGCATGAACGAAGGCGCGATCGAGAAAGCCGGCTTCGAGCCGATCAAGCCGAAACTTGCCGCCATCAGCGGCCTGAAAACCGGTCACGACGTGGCTGATTACATCACCAGCAATTTTGCCAATGGCGACATGCAGGTGTTCGCCTTTGGCTCCAGTGCCGACTACAAGCATGCGGACATGCAGATCGGCTACGCGTTCCAGGGCGGCCTGGGTCTGCCGACGAAGGAGTATTACCTGGATCCGAAGCATGCCGATGAGCGCAAGGCGTACGTCGCCTATGTTGCCAAGGCACTGGAGCTCACCGGTGTGGCGAAAGCGGACGCTGCCGCGCAGGCTGATCAGGTGCTTGCGTTTGAAACCGAGCTGGCCAAGGCTTCGCTGGCGCCGGTCGAGCTGCGTGCACCGGCAAACCAGTACCACTTTGTCAGCGTCAAGCAGGCCGACCAGGTCACGCCGCACTTCAACTGGGAAAAGTTCTTCGCCGCGCAAGGTGTCACCGTCGACAAGGGCTTCTCGCTGTCGCAGCCGAAATTCTTCGCCGAATTTGACAAGTTGCTGGCCAGGGCGCCGATCAGCCAGTGGCAGGCGTACCTGCGCTTTCACACCATTGATGACGCTTCGCCGTATCTG
Source organism: Lysobacterales bacterium (assembly GCA_038242205.1). Taxonomy (GTDB): domain Bacteria; phylum Pseudomonadota; class Gammaproteobacteria; order Xanthomonadales; family Rhodanobacteraceae; genus Rhodanobacter. Next base: position 214,359 of record JBBSSI010000001.1, on the reverse strand, counting down.
AGCCAGGATTTCCAGTCGAACAAATTCGATTTCTACGGCAAGACGCTGGCCGGCACACCCGAGCAGAAGCCGCGTTGGAAGCGCGTGCTGGCTGCGGTCAACAGTTCCATGGGCCAGGCGCTCGGGCAGCTCTATGTCGCCAAGACTTTCACCCCTGAAGCCAAGAGCCGCGCCGAGGAATTGGTTACCAACGTGCGCAACGCACTCAAGGCGCGCATCCAGAATCTGGACTGGATGAGCGACGCGACCAAGACCAAGGCCATTGCCAAGTGGGACACGTTTCTGCCGAAAATCGGCTATCCGGACAAGTGGCGTGACTGGGCGGGCCTGCAGATTACCGCAGACAATTTTTACGCCAACATCATGGCCGCGGACAAGTTCAACTACGACTACGACATTGCCAAGATCGGCAAACCGACCGACCGCAAGGACTGGGGCATGACCCCACAGACGGTCAACGCGTACTACAACCCCACTGACAACACGATCAACTTCCCGGCCGCGATCCTGCAGCCGCCGTTTTTCGACGCCAAGGCCGACGATGCGATCAACTACGGCGGCATCGGCGCGGTCATCGGTCACGAGGCCAGCCACGGCTTCGACGATGAGGGCAGTCAGTTCGACGGTGCGGGCAATAACGTCGATTGGTGGAGCAAACAGGACAAGACCAAGTTCCAGGCGCGTACCGCCAAGCTGGTGCAGCAGTTCAACGACTACACGCCAATCAAGGACAAGCCCGACGCGCATGTCAACGGCAAACTCACGCTCGGCGAAAACATCGCCGATCTCGGCGGCTTGAACGTGGCCTACGATGCGTTGCAAGTGGCGTTGAAGAACAACCCCGCGGACGCCGGCAAGAAGATCGACGGTTACACCGAGGATCAGCGGTTTTTCCTTAACTGGGCGCGCGTGTGGCGCGGAAGCGTACGCGAGAAGCAGGCGGTGCTCTACCTCAACACCGACCCGCACGCACCAGCTTCGCTGCGCGCGATGGGGGCGCCATCCAACATGGAAGCGTTTGCCACCGCGTTCCAGTGCAAGGCGGGCGATGCCATGGTGCGGTCGGCCGACAAGCAAGTGAAGATCTGGTAAGCATCCGCAACTGCCGATGCCGTGGTCATCCCACGGCCCGAATGAAAACGCTGCGCCAATCCCGCAGCGTTTTTTTTTGCCTGGAATTTCCGCCGAACTATTCGCCACTGCCAAACGTCGCGCTGATACCTGCTGCTTTTCACCGTTCCGCAGCTGTCGACTTATTGCGAATCATTATCACTTGCCTTATCATCGCGCCGCAGCAGCGCCGTTGCGCGAGCCAGGTGCGGGCCCCGCGGTTCAGCGCTGGGTGGGACTGGAACCGCCAACAGCGCCGAGCTTGCTGATCTTGTGCCTGACCATGCCGCAGCGCGTGCCGTCGAGTACGTTCGTCTGAATCAGGGAACCCCATGTCCGAGCAACGCTTTGTAACCTCCCATGCGGCAAGCCCGCGCCGTCTGGTGATGTCGGCGATTGGTCTGGTGCTGGTGCCCTTGGTGGCACACGGCGCCGACCCTGCAGTGGCCGACACCGCACGTCCAGACGAAAGCCAGGTCACCCCGCTGAGCCCGGTAAAAGTCAACGGCACGGTGATTGCCCCCAGCTCGCCAAAATTCACCGCCCCGCTCGTCGATACGCCGCGATCGGTTTCCGTCATCTCGCAAGCCGTCCTGCAGCAGACTGGCGCGTTGTCGCTGCAGGATGCGCTGCGCACCGTGCCCGGCATCACGTTTGGCGCTGGCGAGGGCGGCAACCCGAATGGCGATCGCCCTTTCATCCGCGGCTTTGACTCGCAAAGCTCGCTGTTCATTGACGGCGTACGCAGCTCCGGCTCGCAGACGCGCGAAGTGTTTGACATAGAACAGATCGAGGTCACCAAGGGCCCCAGCTCCGCTTACACCGGTCGGGGCTCGGTCGGCGGCAGCATCAATCTGGTAACCAAGGCACCTGGCAGCAGGGACTTCATCAGCGGCAGCGTTGGCCTGGGCAGCGACAGTTACCGCAGAGCCAGCGCAGACTGGAACCAGACGCTCGGCAACGACACTGCGTTTCGCCTGAACGTGATGGATCACGCAAGCGACATACCCGGCCGCAACGGTCCGGACAACAAGCGCTGGGGCATCGCGCCTTCCATCACGTTCGGCTTGAAGTCCGCCACCAGCGCGACGCTCAGTTACTACCATCTGCACAGCAACGACACACCCGACAGCGGCATTCCCTACAACAATCCGTTTGCGCTCGGCAGCCCGAACGCGAACCTCAATGGCGACGGCTCGCCGATCAAGGTGGCGCACGATACTTTCTATGGCTTGCTCGACCGCGACTTCCAGAAACAGGACAACGACGTCGGCAGCATTCGCCTGCAGCACAACTTCAGCAGTGGCTGGACGCTGCGCAACGCCACGGTGTATGCGCGCTCGACCAACGATTACATCTGGACCCTGCCCGACGACAGCCAGGGCAACTTTCTACTCAACGGCGGTGTCTGGCGCCGCGGCAATAATCGCGTCAGCGATACTACCAATCTGACCAACCAGACCGACCTGACCGGCGAATTCCAGACCGGAAGCATCAAGCACAGCCTCGCCACCGGCGTGGAACTGAGCCGGGAGGAGACGCATCGTGACAGCTACCTGCTGGGCACGATCAATCCGCTCACCGGGCTGCCGCTGCCCAGCGAAAACGGCAATATCATCAACGGATCGTGCACGTTCGGCATCGGTGCTCCGTCCGGCTACTGGTGCGCGCCGGTAAACCATCCGAACCCGCACGATCCGTGGGCGCGCGCGATCACTCCGGCCAACGCGCCATTCGACATCACCACGCAGACGCGCTCGGCGTGGGCGTTTGACACCATGACCCTGAGCGAGCACTGGCTGCTCAATCTCGGCGCGCGTTTCGACAGCTTTCGCACCCGCTCGGCAAGTGCAGCGGCGACACTCCGCAACGACAGCAATTTCTGGAACTACCAGGCCGGCCTGGTCTACAAACCGGCAGGCAACGGCAGCGTGTACGCGTCGTGGGGCACCGCATCCAATCCGCCGGGCGTGGATGCCGGCGATGGTGCCGATGGCATCTCGCTGGCGAATGCCGATCTCAAGCCCGAAAGCAGCCGCAACCTGGAATTGGGTACCAAGTGGGACGTGCTGGCAGATCGCGTCTCGCTGACCGCCGCGGTGTTTCGCACGGAGAAATCCAACGCCCGGGTTGCCTTGACCGGCGTGCGCGGCGGCCCCATGGCCAACGTCGGCAAGCAGCGCGTGGACGGTATCGAGCTGGGCCTCAGCGGCAGCCTTACCGCGCAGTGGCAGATATTCGCCGGGGTGACCTGGCTGGACAGCAAGCTGGTGACGGCGTCGCCAGCAGCTCCCGGCGATGAAGGCAACCAGTTTCCAAACACCGCCCGAGCCAGTGGCTCGCTGTGGACCAGTTACGCCATTACGCCGGCGTTGACGATCGGCGGCGGCGCGTTCTACATGGACAAGGTCTTTGGCAACACCGCCAACACCAAATGGGTGCCGGCCTATACGCGCTTCGACGCCATGGCTGCCTACACCGTCAACCGCCGGCTGAGCTTGCAGCTGAACGTGCAGAACCTCACCGACAAGTACTACTTCGACAAGGCTTACGCATCGCACTATGTGTCGGTGGCTCCGGGCCGATCGGTGGTGGTCAGCGCGAACTTCAGGCTTTGAACGATGCGCGCGCCGTTGCAGCGGTGCGCCTGCGGCTGGGCACCGCGCGTCCGTGAACAAATGTCCGTCCGGCGCATTCCACCGGCTGGAATCGGCTTGATGAATCCATCGCCATGATGCTGCACATTCCCGCAGTCCTGACGGCCGAGCAGGTGATCCAGTTTCGCCAGCGCCTGGATGGCGCACAGTGGGCCGACGGCCGCAAGACGGCCGGACACCAGTCCGGCAAGGTCAAGCAAAATGGCCAGCTGGATGAGCGCGATCCATTGGCGGTAGAACTTGGTGCCATCGTGAAAGCGGCCGTGCTGTGCCATCCGACGTTCTTTTCCAACGCGCTGCCGCGTCACGTGTACCCGCCGTTGTTCAACCGTTACGCCGACGGGCAACAGTTTGGCTTTCATGTGGACAATGCCCTTCGCTATGACCGCACGCACGAGCCGGCGCTGGCAATTCGCACGGACCTTGCGGCCACGCTGTTCCTGTCTGCGCCCGACGAATATGACGGCGGCGAGCTGGTAATCGAGGATACCTTCGGCACCCATGCAGCAAAGTTGCCGGCCGGCGACCTGCTGCTGTACCCGGGCAGCAGCCTGCACAAGGTGCAGCCGGTGACGCGCGGCGCACGCATCGCGTCATTCTTCTGGGTGCAAAGCTTGCTCCGCAGCGACGCCCAGCGCCGCATCCTGTTTGATCTGGATCTGGCGATCCAGACCCTCACGCAAAACGCTGGCAGCGATCCAGCCGCGCTGCTTGCGCTCACCGGCGTGTATCACAACTTGTTGCGCGAATGGAGCGCGCCTTGAGCACGCCGGCGCCGCAAGCATTGCCTGCGCTGGACAGCTCCGCAGTCAACCGCCAACTGCACGATGACCCGAGCGGCGCGGCCGCAACCTTGCTCGCTGCCGCGCGCGCCGGGCATCCGGCTGCGCAAACCTGGCTCGGCCAGTTGTACCTGGACGGGCGCGGTGTGCCGGCGGACGGCAGCGAAGCGCGTTACTGGTTTCAGCGTGCGGCGCAATGCGACATGCCGATGGCCATGAACATGCTTGGCCGCTGCCACGAGAATGGTTGGGGCGGCGCGGTGGATTTCCCCCTGGCCGTGGCGTGGTACCGGCGCGCCGCGGCATTGAATCTGGACTGGGCCATCTACAACCTGGCGCAGATGGCCTTGAACGGTCGCGGCATGCCACGCGACCAGGCCGCGGCGTTCCACGGCTTTACGCGCGCAACGGCGCTCGGCCATGCCCGCGCAATGCACTTCCTCGGCCAGTTTTACGAGTATGGCTGGGAAGTACCCGTCGACCAGGTGCAGGCGTTTTCTCTTTACGCCCGCTCGGCTGCAGGCGGCGACTATCGCGGATTGTGCAGCTGGGCTTCCGTGCTGGCCGGCAGCGGTCGTGTGTCCGAGGCGGTGCCGCTGATTGAACGCGCCATCGCGCTGGCGCCTGCGCACTACCTTGGTCCGCTGGCGCGGCAACTGGGCAACTCTCAACATGGCGCATTGCGCGCCCTGGCCACGCAAATTGCAGGTATTGACAGCAAGCTGCCGGGCGTCGACGTCGCCTGACGGTTCCCAGCACGCGCTGCACGGCGGATAATCGTCAGTCCACCGCTACAAGTAGCTGCGCGATGTTTGTTCCTGGTCAACGCTGGATCTCTTCCGCCGAACCCGAACTGGGCCTGGGCACGGTCCTGCGCGTTGAAGGCCGGCAACTGCAAGTGCTGTTTGCCAAGGCCGGCATCCTGCGCCCATACGCGATCGACTCGGCGCCGCTGCTGCGCGCGGAGTTTCGCGCCGGACAGAGGGTGGCCGGCAAGGGCATCGCGTTTCTGGTGGAACGCGTGGAGGTGCGCGAGGAGATCCTGATCTATCGCGGCGAAGGCCGCGAACTGGAAGAAGGCCAGCTTGACGACGAACAAAGTGTGAGTCAGGCCGATGACCGCCTGATTGGCGGGCGCACCGACACGGTGAGCCAGTTTGAGTTGCGCGTGCAGGCGTTGCAGCACCGTGCCGCCGCGCGTCGGTCGCCTACGTGGGGATTGTCCAGCGCGCGTATCGGCCTGATACCGCATCAGCTGCGCGTTGCCGGTATCGCCGCCGCGCGGCGCCCGCCGCGCGTGCTGCTGGCAGATGAAGTGGGGCTGGGCAAGACCATCGAGGCTGGCATGATCATCGCCCGGCAGCTGGCCACCGGTCGTTCGACGCGCGTGCTCTTGTTGCTGCCCGACGCACTGGTTTACCAGTGGTTCGTGGAAATGCTGCGTCGCTTCAACCTCAGCTTTGCGATTTACGACGAGGAACGCTGCGAAGCGCTGGACGCCGCCAATGCGCCCGGCGACGACGCGGGCAATCCGTTCGAGGACACGCAACTGGTCATCGCTGGCTTTGGCTTTTTGCAACATTCACCCAGACACGCACAGCAAATGCTTGACGCGCCGTGGGATCTGCTGGTGGTCGATGAAGCGCATCACCTGGCCTGGTCGGCGCAGGTGACCAGCCCGCGTTATGCATTGGTCGAGCAGCTGGCCGCACGCACCGCCGGTGTCATTCTGCTTACGGCGACACCCGAACAACTCGGCCGCAGCGGTCACTTCGCTCGCCTGCGCCTGCTCGATCCGCAGCGCTACAGCAGTCTGGATGGCTATCTGGACGAAACCGATACGTGGCAGGGATTGTCTGCCATCGCCGACCAGCTGCTCGTCGGCGCCGTGCTGGACGATGTGCAACGCGCCATTCTGACCGACGCATTTCAGGCTGACGCGGAACTTTCCACCCGCATGGCCGACACCACCGACCCGGACAATGCGCGCGATCTGCTGGCGGCGCTGATCGACCGTCACGGCACGGGCCGTGCGATGTTTCGCAATCGCCGGGCTGCCGTGGGCGGATTTCCGCAACGCCTTCCACAGTGGCATGTCATCGGCGCCGATACGCTGGATGAAAGTACGCGCCAGGCGCTGCTGGCCGAGTTTCATGCCGATATCCAGCAGCCACCAACCGCTGTGGACGCTGACTACAGTTCCGATCCGCGCCTCGAAGTCCTGCTTGCTCTGCTCGACCAGCATGCAGGTGAAAAATTCCTGCTGATCTGCCGCAGCCAGGAAAAAGTACTGGCGCTGGAAGAGGCGCTGCGAACCCGAAGCGGTGTACGCGTGGCGCGCTTCCACGAGGGGCTCGGACTGGTGCAACGCGATCGGAATGCCGCCTATTTCGCGCAAGCCGATGGCGCCCGATTGTTGCTGTGTGCCGAGATCGGCGCCGAAGGGCGCAACTTCCAGTTCGCGCACCACCTGATCCTGTGGGACCTGCCGCTGGATCCGGACCTGCTCGAACAGCGTATTGGTCGCCTGGACCGCATTGGGCAAAGCCACGCTGTAAGCATCCACATCGTGGTCGTCGCCGACAGCGCGCAACACGTGTTGGCGCGCTGGTACGACGAGGGCGCTGACGCATTTCGCCACAGCCCCGCAGATGGCCGCGAGTTGCTGCGCCGGTATGCGCAATCCTTGATCCGTCTGGCAGACGAGCACGCGCGCGGTGTCGACAACCGCGATCAGGAACTTGACGCGCTGTTGCTAGACACGCGCGCCAGCCATGCAGAAGCCGCCGAGCTGATCCGCCGCGGACGCGACCACCTGCTGGAACTGGCGGCCAGTCGAGACCTGCACGCCGACGAACTGCAGCGTGCATTTGCCCGCGAAGACATCGATCCGGCGCGCGATGCATTCGTGCAGCGGCTGCTGGAGGCATTCGGCATCCATGCTGAAGAACTCGGTGGGCAGATCACCGTCCTCGATCCGCAATACCTCTCAACGGATGCGCTGCCGGGTTTCGCCGAAGGGCCGATGTCCATCACCTTTGCGCGCGAGGTTGCGCTGGCGCGGGACGACCTGCCGTTGCTGCGCCTGGATCATCCGCTGGTGCTTGGCGCACTGGATTTGGCGCTGTCCAGCGAGCTGGGCAATGCTGCCTTCATGGTGGATGACGAGCTTCCCGCACACACCGCGCTGCTGCAGGCTGTGTATCTGCTGGAATGCGTCGCCGACCAGCGTCTGGATATCGAGCGCTTTCTGCCCATACAGCCGCTGGTCATCACGGTCGATACCCGCTTGACTGAACGTCGACAATTTCAGCCCAGTGCGATCGCGTTGCAGCGCGCGCCCGGGCGCTCCATCGACGTGGCGCGCTATCGCAAAGTGCTGGGGCGGCTGGTGCCGCCGATGCTCGAACGCGCGCAGGTGCAGGCCACTGCCCATGCGCAGGTGGCGATCGACTCGGCGTTGGCCGCCGCAACAAAGATCCTGGACGACGAGCTCTCGCGCCTGCTTGCGCTGCGCGCGGTCAATCCGTCGATCAGCGTCGCGGAAATTGCGGCTGTTACGGGCGAGCGCACAGCGGTACTGGGTGCGCTGCCCGCGTCGCGCCTGCGCCTGGACTCCGTACGCTTTGTTGTCAGCGCGGATTTTCTGAGCTTGCGTTAGCCCGCCGCGGCGTCAGCGCAGCAGCCTGCGCTGCGGCTTGATGGGCAAGTGCCCGCGCCAGTATTCGATCATGACGATACCGGCCACCATGCCGCCCAGGTGGGCAAAATGGGCCACGCCGGCTTGCGTCCCGGTCACACCCATGTACAGCTCCACCGCCGCGTAGCCAATCACGAACAGCCATGCCGGCATCGGTATCGGCAGAAAAATCAGAAACATTTTTTCGCGCGGGTACAGCATGCCGAATGCCAGCAGCAGGCCGAATATTGCACCGGAGGCACCGATGGTCGGGAAAAATTTTCCCGGCGAAAAATAATGCAGCACGAGTAACTGCGCGATGGCCGCAGCGACCGCGCAGACAAAGTAGTAGACGATGAAGTTGCGTGCGCCAAATGTGCGCTCGATCGTCCCGCCAAACATGAACAGCGCGATCATGTTGAACGCGATATGCGCGAAGTTGCCGTGCATGAACGCGTACGTCACCACTTGCCACGGGCGAAAGCCGATCGAAAGGACGCCTTGCGCGCTCTGGAACACCTGATCCGGGCCCAGCGGCCACAGCGCGCAATACTGCAGCAGGGTATCGCCCATGACCTGCTGCAGGACAAACACCACAACGTTGGCGATCAGCAGATTGCGCGTCACCGGCGGCAGGTCAAAATGCATCACACAACTCCGGCAAAGAAGCCAAGCGTAACCATGACGGCGTGATTTCACCATCGCAGTGCTGGTCCCCGGGCAATGCGGCAGATGGTAGCGTCGCAGACGCGTTGAGCTTGCACCATGCGCGCAAGGCGTATCCTTGGCCAGATGATGCACTTGGCGTTCTGCAGAAAATCCTCGCGTCCACGACTCTGGGCATGGTCGCTGCTGGCCGGCATGGTCTTGCTTGGTGCGTTGGCGCTCGGCGGATGCAGCAGCGCTGCGCCGCTGCCGTTGCGCCTGACCAACATTACCGGGCACATGCCTGATCTCGACTTCGCGCTGACCGACGATGCCGGCAAGGTCGTCACCGGCGCAGACTTCCGCGGGAAAGTCGTGTTGCTGTATTTCGGCTACACGCACTGTCCGGACGTGTGTCCGCTGACGTTGGCGCAGTTGCACGTGACCATGCAGCGCCTTGGCACCGTCGCCGATGGCGCTCGCATCCTGTTCGTCAGCGTTGACCCGACGCGCGATACGCCGTCGGTACTCAAGGCTTACGTCAACGCGTTCGACCCGCGCGCAGTGGGTTTGACTGGATCGCCACGAGCGGTGGAAGCATTGAGCAAACGCTACCGCTCTGCGTTCACCCGCGAGCCGGCGACGCGTGACGGCGGGTATGAAGTGAGCCACAGCTCGGCCATCTACGTGTTTGATCGCGCGGGACACGCCCGCGTGCTCGCCACGCCGAACGCGACGCAGGATGACCTCGTGCACGATCTGCATCTACTGCTCAGTCCGCAGGCCAGCTCATGAAAACACTCATCGGCAGCATGTTGCTGGAGCTTGCCTTGCTACCCTGCGCGCTGCATGCGACCAGCGCGACCCAGATCCGCGTGACTCACGCCTGGTTGCGCATTCTGCCCGGTGATCTGCCGGCCGGTGGCTACGCAATATTGCAGAATCTGGGCAAGCAACCGGTCGAACTGACCGGAGCGCGCAGCAGAACCTATGCGCAGGTGATGTTGCACGTCAGTTCACTTGCCGGCGGTACCAGCCGCATGCGCATGGTCGATGCCATGCCGATACCAGCCGAAGGCGTCGCCCAGCTTGCACCGGGCGGTTATCACTTGATGCTGACGCGGCCGATCAAACCGGTCCTGCCCGGCGACCACGTCCTGCTCACGCTGACGTTTGCCGACGGCAGCGCGACGAGTACCACTTTTCTTGCCCGTCCGGCCAATGCCATGGGCGTTGGTTTGGGAAATCCCGCGCAGCCAGTGGCGCATGCCAGCCGAACGCGCGTGCCGCCAAACGTGCACCACGCCGCGCACCACCCGATCTGAAATGCGGTTCAGTGCAACGCGACACTGGTCGGCGGTGATGCCGGCGCGGACTGGGTTGCCCGCTGCGGCAATCGTCCTGCCCGGGACAGGCGCAACCACACGCGCAGCGCCAGCAAGGCGCCAGCGGACTCGATGAATGCCGCCGGCACCCAGGTGATCAGTCCGCCAATCATCTGTCCGGTAAGCACGTTGAAGGTGAAAGCGCGGCCGCATACCTCAAAGATCGGGTACAGGTCGGTGCGGGAGAACGTGATGATGGCACCGGCGACAATTTGCGGGGTCATGGTGATGCCCGGCGACAGCACGCGCATGCCTGCGGTCATGCGTGCTGGCGGATGCGGGCGATGGTCGAGCACCAGCGACCAATAGAGGAAACCACTGATCAGCATCGTCCAGTTCATGAAGCGATAGACGCGCCAGTCGAGCATGGCCAGTGTTTGCAGCGGCGGCCACAACCAGATCAGCACAAACAACACAAAGAGCACGGTAGCTACAACCGGATTGAACAACACGCCGCTGGTCGCCCGCCACGGCCAGGACCGCTGAACGGGTCGCACCAGCGCGTGGCGCCAGGTCAGGGGCACGCCGGCACGCATGACGCTCATCGGATAAGTTGCACAAATCAGCAGTGGCGCCAGGTGGTGGAGCAGGAGCTGCTGCGTGCGGTGCATGAAGAATTCATGCTCGGCAAAGTAGTCCAGATAGGTCTGCAGCGAGGCGTAGATCACCGCCATGCCGATCCAGAAAGTCAGCTGACGAGCAAAACTCACATGCAGCCGGCGACAGCCGCGAACATACAGCACGCACGCAAGGGCAAACGTAGCCAGAAACACCCACGAAAACTCCCACGGTTCGATCCACTTCAACACGCTTGCCATCACGACGCTGCACCACATCCAATCATGTCCATGCTCCAGCATAATGTCGGGTGCCGTGGATGTCGCGGCAGGCCACGTCATGCAAAGCCCGGTCACAGCGAGATTACCGGTCAGAAGCTTTCACCATGGTTCACGGGCGCGGCTCGCCGGCTAAGCCCGTGTGCGCTTTTGACGCAGCCGCTGGCGCGCTCCATACACAAACGGGGATCTCAGCGTCGGCGCCGGCTGCGTCGCGCCCTGCGCCAGCCGTAGAACAGTCCGAACAGGATCAGCAGCGCAGGGACCAGAGTGATGTTGGCAACTTTCACCCGCACCCCGAGCGCGTCGATCTCGGCATTCAGCTGATGCTGCACATCGCGTAATTCCTTGTTGATCGCGAGCTGGCGCTGACGAAACTGCTCGATCTCCCGGCGCTGCTCCACCGTCACGCCGGCAGCGGCACCCTTGCCTGGCTGCAACTCATCCAGCCGGCGACGCGTTTCAGCCAGCTCCTGTTCCAGCTCGTATTCCTTCTGCAGGAACTTCTGGTCCGCGACGTTGCGCAACGCCTGCACCCGGGTGAATGGCCTCTGCGAGGTCGTTCGGGCACGGATCGACAGCAGCGCTGACGAGCCATTGAGGTTGTCCACCATGTTGGTGACAAAGTCGCCGTTGTCGGCAAACACCCGCATCATGGTCTGGCCGAGAATGGTTTGTGGTTCCACCCATAACCGGTCGCTCAACAAATCGGTATCCGCCACGAGGATCACTTCCGCATTGGCGGCGGATTTGGCAATGTGTCCAGGGGCCTTTGCATACTCGGGAAACGCGCTGACGAGCGTTCCGCGCAAACGCGCCGCCAGGACGTAAAGGGTGTTGTCCGGCGTGTAGCCGCCGAGCAGCCGGGACGGATCATTGGCCGCTGCCAACACTTGTTGCCGCGACATCACTTCGGCCTCGGCGCTGCTCTGCAGCAGCGGCAGCAGGCGGGTGGTGGCGTGGGCTGCCAGATCAAAATACCCCGCCGTGGACACGTTGATGCGCTGCAGGCTGGCAGTAATCACATCGTCGTGATTCAGCTCGGCGGCGCCCAGATCCAGCATGGCCGGATGATTGACGCTGCTGCCAGCGAGCTCAATCTGCAACGCCCGGGCGCGATCCAGCACCACCTTTTGCGGGTCGTAGACCACGCCCCATGCAGCAAACAACCGCGTCATTCCAGCATCGTCGTCAGCCGATGACGCGCCTGCGTTTTCATAGGGGACGGTTGCCTGCTCGGCATTCGGGTCGACAAATACCACCAGGTGCCCACCACCGAGAACGTACTGGTCAAGCGCGTATTGCGCCGCAACCGGCAGCGCACCGGGCTGCACCAGCAGCAGCACCCGGATCGCCGGATCGACGCGCTGCATCCGTGTCGCATCCAGCGCCCGCACATCGAACAGCTGGCCAAGTTGCTGCAATGTCGCCCAGGGCGGCTCACCGAGTGCGGGGTTTCCTTCGATCGGCAGGGTTGTAATGACGCCGATCACCGGCTTCTGCGTCAGGTTCAATTCGTACAGCAGCTTGGCAATGTCGTACTCGAGGAACGCCTCGCGTGCCGGATCAAAAAAACTGATGGCGAGTGTGGATTCCGCCGTACGTTCCTCGCCGCTGTCCGCATCCAGTGGCCCGGACAGCGCGGTACCGGCGAGACCGAAAAACACGCGTTCGCCGTTGCTGCCGCCGTTGGCCGCCGTCAAGCCGCTGCCCTGGGCGCTGGCCTCGTCATCCGAATACGGCACCGGGTCGATCAGCTGCAGCCGGATGCGGCCCTGCGCGCGGGCGACCATCTCTTGCAGCATCTCGCGCACGCGCTTGTCGTAGCTGCGCAGCTGCGGCAGATCGCGCGCCGCATGCGCGGAGAAGTACAGCGTAAGGCGCAACGGTCGCTGCAGTGAATCGATGATGCGCAATGTGCCGGGCGTCAGCGTATACAGCCGATCGGCGGTGAGGTCGATGCGCGAGGCATGCATCCACCGACTGCCAGCCACGATCAATGGTACGAACGTGAATACCAGCAGCACCAACATCGCTACCAGCAGCGCACTGCGCCGTGGATGACGCAGGCTTGACCAGAAACTTTGCAGGCGCTTGCCGGGCATGACTCAGCGCGTCCGCTTCAAGTCAAGCAGGAGCGTGGCGGCAAACAACCAACCCAGAGTACTGAGCACGAAGTACAACACGTCACGCACGTCCAGCACGCCTCGCGCGATGGCCTCAAAGTGGCGCAGCATGGACAGATGCGCGACGGCGTTGATCATTTTGCGCGGCAGGGTGTCGTGGAAAAAGTCCACGATCTGCGGCTCGCCGACCAGAATCAGCACCGCACAAACCAGCGCGGTAAGAATGAATGCCACCACTTGACTGCGCGTCAGCGCGGACATGCATTCGCCGATGGCGACAAACGTTCCGGCCATCAGCCAGCTCCCCAGATAGCTGGCCACGATGACTGCGTTGTCTGGTGATCCCAGATAGTTGACCGTGATCCAGATGGGAAACGTCAGCGCCAGCGCCAGCCCCATGAACAACCAGGCCGCCAGAAACTTGCCGATCACGGCCTGCCACAACGTCAACGGCAAAGTGAGCAGCAGTTCCAGCGTGCCCCCATTGGATTCCTGCGCCCACATGCCCATGGTGATCGCCGGTACCAGAATCAGGTACAGCCATGGATGCATCGCGAAAAACGGCTGCAGGTCCGCTTGCTCGCGTTCGTAGAAATCTCCCACATAGAACGTCAGGATGCCGCTGACTACCAGAAACATCAGCAGGAACAGGTACGCCACGGGGGTGACGAAATAGCTGCGCAGCTCGCGACGCATGACAGCGTTCACGGGACTCATGCCGGATGCTCCGCGCCGGGCGCAGGATCTTCATTGTCGACGGTGATCTGGCGAAACACTTCATCCAGACGGCCGCGCTCAAGTTGAATTTCGGAGACCTGCACGCCTTGCTGGCGCAACAGCTGTTCCACCGCATCGAGAATCCGCTCGCCCGGCTTGGGAAACACGGTGGTGCGGCCATCCAGCGCATCCACTTCTATGGCCGCAACCTGCGGCAGGCGCCCGAGCATCTCCTGGGTCAGGCCGCTGCCCGGGGCGCTGAAGGACACCGCCCCGTGGTAACGCGAGCGCTGCTCCAGTTCCAGCGGAGTGGCATTGGCGAGCAGTTTGCCATGCGCAATGATCACTACGCGATTGCACAGCGCATGTACTTCCTCCAGCAGGTGCGTGGATATGAGAATCGTGCGATTGCGTGCCATGACGTCGATCAACCGCCGCACTGCGTGCTTTTGATTGGGATCCAGGCCATCGGTGGGTTCATCGAGCATCAACACCGGCGGATCATGCAGGATCGCCTGGGCCAGACCTACGCGTCGCCGCAGGCCTTTGGACAACGTGTCGATACCAGTGTCCAGCACCTCTTCGAGCTGCAACTGCTGCACCACCTCATCGAAGCGCCGGCGCCCCAATTCATTGTGCATTCCACGCATGCGCTGGATGAATTGCAGAAACTCACGCACGGTCATTTCACTGTAGCTGGGCGCACCTTCGGACAGATATCCAAGTGCCCGCTTGGCTTTGAGTGGCTCACGCGTGACGTCGTAGCCACACACGCGGGCCGTGCCCGAGCTGGGAAGCAAAAAGCCCGCAATCATGCGCATGACGGTGGTCTTGCCCGCGCCATTGGGGCCGAGCAAGCCAAGAACCTGGCCCGGTTCGACGTGAATGCTCAATGCGTCTACCGCAGTCAGGTTGCCATAACAGCGGGTGAGCCGGTCGGTCTCGATCATGTGCGCAGCACCGTAGCGCGAGGGCGGCAGCTATTGCGCAGGGTAACGGACAGTGCCGGACCTGAAGTTTCCGCGGTAGGCCTGCTCATGCGCATGGCGTGCAGCGCAGCGATGCGGCAGGGCGATTCCAGCGCAGGCGTCTGGCATAACGCTGCCGCACGTTGCCGTGAGGCGCGGCAAATCTGGCGCGGCGCGATCGGGGCGCGGCCGTTATTATCCGGCGCTGGTCGCGGGTGCCGGCGCGCTGCTCGCCGAAGTCGGCGCCGTTCCGGCTGCAGCAGGCGCGGTGCTGGATGGTGCCGGTGCCGCGTCCAACGTTGGTGGCTCAAGGCCGGCTCCCTGCTCCGGGGTCTGCTCCGGCGCATCACTGAGTGGCAGATAGATCGCGTACTGGGCGTAAGTACTGATCGCACCACCGGCGTCCTTCACCGGGGGCGTAACCAGCACGTCATACGAGCGATTGACGACATCATCAAACCGGTAACCGTGGGTTTGTGAGTAAGCCTTGAGCATGTCGCGCGTCAACGGCACCCCAGCGAACGTTCCACTCCACATGCCCTTGAGCGCAGGACCGCCAAATGCAAGCGTGGCGCGCACGCCGTTGCCGATATTGAGGCGGCCGAAACGATCACGGCTGCCCGGGCTTGCCTTGACTGCCGCTGCGTCAGCGGTGGCAGTTGCATCATCCGAGGCGCCGGACGTGTCGATCGCCGGCTGCGTGGGAGCAACCAGCTGCTCACTCTGGCCATTGACCGTCAACGTGCTGGAATCGATCGGCATCGCCACGTCAAATGTGTATGTCTGATCGCCGTAATTCGTGGTGATGACGACGCGCGGGCCGGTGACTTTGACGCCCAGCTGTTTGGCTGCGGCATTGATCTCGGTGACCGCCTTGGCGACTGCATCTTCCAGTCCGTCAATGCCGTCCTTGCGCTGGATTGAAGTGGGGATCAGCAGCACCGGCTGCGGCTGCGTCTGTTCGATGGCGGGAATCATCTTGCTGTAATCAACGTTGGGGATGGCCGCCAGCACGTTCTGCAAGTTGGCCAGGCCGCCCTGGATGAAGGAATCCGGCTCGCCATGAATGTACAAATTGCTGAAGCGGTCCACCAAGTTCCAGCCGTACGTGACGTCGTACGCCCAGTTGATGACGGTGAGCTTGCCACTGCGCTTCAGGTCAAAGGTGAAATGCTTGTCGAGCCCACGCCACTTGTTGTCCAGATTCCACACGATGCTGGCAGTCGGCGTTGACGTGTCAACCGTGGCAAATTCCGGCGTGGCGCTGGCGATGGTCAAGCCGCCGTCGCCGATTTTCGGCGCCGTGCTGGTCCAGCTGATTTCTGCGCCCGGGCCAAAGGACTTGCCGGACAACTTGAACTGCAGCGCCCGATCCTGGCTACGCAGCACGGCGTAATCCGGGAAGCGGCGGAAGTTGTCAAGTACGTCATAGACCTGACGCAGGTCCTTGCCGACCGTCAGCGAGCGATCCACGTGACCGCTACCGGGGCTGGCTACACCTGCCACCACGCCGAGAGCGGCGACGATGAGCAAGGCTACAAGAAATTCAAGGACACGCATCATTCCAGGGTTCTCCGAGCGTCTCTACGCACTATCAGGGTTTCCGTCCACGCCTTCGCGCGAGCCACGCCCGGCGTCCCGCAGCGTCGGCCATGGGTCGGCACGTACCGAAGTGACGGATGTTACTGGTTCACGGGCCGGAACGCCATGCCGTTTCACGCGACCAATTTAGCCGTCTGCAAGCCGGTATATCGCGATGCTCACAAGCATGCCGACCCGCGTTCAACGACTGCAATGAACGGCGCAAAAAGGCGCGTGGAGGACACCTCGCGAAAAGCCGCAAGTTGCCACACGCCCGCATTTTTACACGATGCCCATCTCCAGCGCCTTGAGCACCGCGCGCGTGCGATCACGCACGCCGAGCTTGGAAAGGATGTTGGAGACATGATTCTTTACCGTGCCTTCGGCCACACCCAGCGAATTGGCAATTTCCTTGTTGCTGTAACCGCCGGACAACAGCCGCAGGATTTCCGTTTCGCGCTCGGTCAATGGGTCGGGTTGTTCCAGGCTGGTGAAATGATTCTGCATGCGCGCCACGCCGGCCAGCAGCCGTTGCGTGACCATCGGCGCCACC
This sequence comes from Lysobacterales bacterium, assembly GCA_038242205.1. Taxonomy (GTDB): domain Bacteria; phylum Pseudomonadota; class Gammaproteobacteria; order Xanthomonadales; family Rhodanobacteraceae; genus Rhodanobacter. The sequence goes on along the minus strand of JBBSSI010000001.1, from coordinate 197,320 downwards.
AGTGAGCCGCCGGCAGCAACCGTGCGCACGGCCTGCACGAGTTGTTCAAGGGTGACATCCTTGAGCAAGTACCCGCGGGCGCCCGCCTTCAGGCCCTGCAGCACCAGCTGGTCATCGTCGAACGTGGTCAGGATGATGGTGGGCGGCAACTCATTGCGCGCAGCCAGCGCGTGCAGGACGTCGAGCCCGCTCATGTTCGGCATGCGCAGGTCCAGCAGCACCACGTCAGGCTTGACGCGCGGAATGTCCAGTACCGCCTGCGCGCCGTCGGCGCATTCGGCCACCACGCGAATATCCTCAGCCAGGTCCAGCAGCGAGCGAACCCCCTGGCGGACCAGATTCTGATCGTCGACAAGACACACGGAAATCATCGCGATTCCTCGGCTAGCAGGTCAGGTAAGGACAACGCCCGCGTGCGGCAGATGATGCCAGTGAAACATTCTCGCACGCCCGCCGCCGCCCATGCGATCGACAAAGCGCCCACCCGTCGGCAGATTTCCGCCTGGATCGAGGCCGTGGGTCGGCCCGCTCGGCATCAATACGCCGAGGCCCGCAGGGCAGCGGCCAGCCCACTGCAAGCCACGTCTGCCTACGCCGGTGGCACAGCCGGACAGATGCCTACAACACGCTCAACGCTGGCGGCTCCGAGCGCAAAGGCGTGTGCGCCAGCGCGCTGTGCTCGCCCAGCGGTAGTCGCACGGTGAGTGCAAAGCCGCGACTTACGCCGCTGTCGAGCGCAACGCTGCCGCCAAATTCCGCCAGCCGCTCGCGCATGCCGGACAAGCCGTTGCCCGGGGCCACGAGTTCCACGCCGCGTCCATCATCGCGCGCGTGCAGGCCGAGCATGTTCGTCCCGGCATAGGCAAAATTCAGCCACAGGTTGCGCGCACCAGCGTGTCGGGCTGTGTTGGTGATGATCTCCTGCGCGCAGCGCAGCAATACCTGCGCACGCTGCGGATCTTCCACGCTGAAGCGCGGCGGCATCACTACGTGCACGGCCAGGCCCGGCACCGCGTCAATCAGGCTGCGCAGCGCCTGGGTCAGGTCAATCGCATCGTCCTGACGCAGCTCGCTGACCGCCTCACGAACGTCAGCCAGCAAATGCCTGGCCGTGTCCTGCGCCTTGCGCACGTGCGCGCTGGCCGGCTCGCTGGTGAGATGGCTGGCTACCTCCAGGTTCAGGCTCAGAGCGGTCAGGTGATGACCAATCAAATCGTGCAGATCACGCGCAATGCGCATGCGCTCGGCGATCCGGCTGGACTCTGCCAGTAACGCGCGGGTGGCGCGCAGTTCGGCGTTCAAGCGGCGCTGCATCTCGCGTTGTTCCGCTTGCTGGCTGGCGACCGTCGAGGTAAAAAACACCAGCGCCGAGAGACCCAGGTACATGCACACCTGCAAGATCGCCATGCCGGGTGTCCAGCCCGCGTAGCTGGCGATCACCGGCACCAGCAGCAAATTTTGCACCAGCAACCAGACCAGGCCGGCGATCATCGGCATCTGCCACGGCAGGACGACGGCAATCACCAGCATCAGCATGGCGGACAAGCCGCTCTGGCTGAACCAACCCACGGCAATGGCCGAGCCGGTAAGCAACACCATTCCGCACAGCTTGACCAGCTGGCCGCCCGGAGCTGAGCGCGCCACCGCCTGCGTTCTGGTCAACGCCAGATACACCACGCCGAACACCACATAGGACAGGATCCATCCGGACAGTGTCGGGTTGCTCCACCACGCGCTGACCTGGGTCAAACCCCAGCTGCCGCGCCACAACGGCACGCTGACACACAGGTAGGTAAACAGCCCCGTGTAGCGCAAGACGCGAATATGGTTGAAATGTGGCCGCAGCATGACTCGCATCATAGGCGAGCGCGGGCTTGGCGCAATCGGCCGAGCGGCAGCGCGTGCCTGCCGGCGCCCGATCTGGCTGCCCGCAGCGCGATACAGGCGCGCAGTGCGTGCCTGCACCCCATGGCATAATGCAACCTCGTGCGAGACCCGCAGTCGGTCTTGATGGTGTATTCATCCATGCGGAGCAACGAATGCCCCTTGCCATCCGCGATGTACGTGAGCAGGACCTGAGCGACGTACTGGCACTCAACAATGCGGCCGGTCGTTCCATTCTGGCGCTCACCAGCGCGCAGCTGCGATATTTCTACCTGCATGCCGAGTACTTCCGCGTGGCGGAGGTTGACGGGCACCTGGCAGGTTTCCTCATCGCATTGCGTGAGGGCGGTGTTTACAGTAGTCCGAACTATCGCTGGTTCGCCAACCATTACCCGCAATTTCTGTATATCGACCGCATCGTCGTAGCCAATACTTATCGGCGCCACGGTCTTGGCCGCGTGTTTTATTGCGACGTGCACAGTTACGCCGAAGTGCGCGTCCCGCTGCTCACCTGCGAAGTCTTCCTGGAGCCGCGCGACGACGTCATAGTGCTGTTTCATGGCACCTACGGATTTCAGGAAGTAGGCCAGCAGCGCATGGGTGAAGACGGACCAAATGTCAGCCTGCTGGCGCGCGACTTGCCCAGCTACGCCTACGTCCGCGACACCTGGCTGGAGCATGGCGGCCTGCCCGATGTGCCATGGCTGGCCGAGCGCATACGCCCGCAAGCTCCATCCAGCGCACCACTGCGCACTATCGGAGAACGCAAACAGTGAAGGCCGCCGTGGAGGTCAGCGATGCGTGTGACTTGCGCTTCGGCCAGGTCGGCATGGCTTGCGTGCGCGTACGCCGCGCAGATGCCGCCGCAGTCGGCAGTGAACTGGAGCGACGTGTGCGCTCCGCGCCACAGATGTTCGAGCACGCCGCGGTAGTGCTGGATCTCAGTCACTTGCTGCACCTGCCCGACGACGGCACCGTCGATGCATTGCTCGAGGCAGTGCGCGGCGCCGGCATGCTGCCAGTCGGACTGGCCTACGGCACGAATGAAACCGAGGCTCTCGCGCGGCGCCTGGGCCTGCCGTTGATCGCCAAGTTTCGCGCGGCCTACGAGCCTGCCACTGGCAGCGCGACTGCCGCAGCGACGGACGCGGTGCCGACAGCGCAGGCTACATCGGCATCGGTTGCGGATCATCGCGAAGCAATCCTCGCACCAGCGCCGGAGCGTCCGCATACGGCGATGTATCACGCCGGCTCGGTCCGCTCGGGCCAGCAAATCTACGCGCGTGATTGCGACCTCATCGTGACCGGAGCCATCGCAAACGGCGCCGAAGTCATTGCCGACGGTCATATCCACGTCTACGGCAGCCTGCGCGGCAGGGCCATGGCTGGCGCGCAAGGCGACGTTTCCGCGCGCATCTTTGTCGCCGACTTTCGCGCCGAGCTGGTCGCCATTGCCGGCCAGTACCGCGTGTTTGAACAGATTCCGGATCAACTCGAAGGCCAGTCCGTGCAATGCTGGCTGGATGGCGAAAAACTGCTGCTGGCCAAACTGTGAGCAGCGCCTGCAAATATTCATCCTTGCCACAACACATCACGCGGAGATGGGCCATTGACTGCTGAGATCATCGTTGTCACCTCCGGCAAGGGCGGGGTCGGCAAGACCACCACCAGCGCCTCGCTCGCCACCGGACTGGCCATGGCCGGAAAGAAAGTCGCCGTCATCGATTTCGACGTGGGCTTGCGTAACCTCGACCTGATCATGGGCTGCGAACGGCGCGTGGTGTACGACCTGGTCAACGTCGTGCACGGTGAATCCACGCTCAAGCAATCGCTGATTCGCGACAAGCGCTACGACAACCTGTACGTCCTTGCCGCCAGCCAGACGCGGGACAAGGACGCGCTGAATCAAGAGGGCGTGGAGAAAGTCCTCGATGGGCTGGCGGCGGAGGGTTTCGAATACATCGTGTGCGACTCTCCTGCCGGTATCGAGAAAGGTGCACATCTGGCGATGTACTTCGCCGACCAGGCAGTGGTGGTCGTCAACCCGGAAGTGTCGTCGGTGCGCGATTCCGATCGCATCCTTGGCCTGCTCGCCAGCAAGACCCGACGCGCCGAACGCGGCGAGGAGCCGGTCACCCAGCATCTGCTGCTGACCCGCTACAACGCGCATCGCGTCGCCATTGGCGAGATGCTCAGCGTCAAAGACGTGGAGGAAATCCTCGGCATAAGCGTGGTCGGGGTGATTCCGGAATCTACCAATGTGCTGACCGCTTCCAACAACGGCATCCCGGTGATCGTCGACGCCCAATCACAGGCCGGTCAGGCCTACAGCGACACGGTCGCCCGCATCCTTGGTGAGGAGCGCCCGCTGCGCTTCGTCGATGTGCCCAAGAAGGGCTTTCTCCAGCGTGTATTCGGAGGCTGATCACGATGGGCATTCTCGATTTTCTCCGGCGCAAACCCGAAGCTACCGCCACCGTTGCCCGCGAACGCCTGCGCATTATTGTTGCCCAGGAGCGTTCGACCCGGGGCGCGCCTGACTACCTGCCGATGATGCGCAATGAGTTGCTCGAGGTCATCAAGAAGTATGTGCACGTAGACATCGAGGACATCAATATCAACGTCGAACGCAGCGTTGATCACGAAATCCTTGAGCTGTCCGTGACGCTCTCAGGCGGCCCGGAACCAGCGGCCGGGAAAGCCGGGTCGGGCAACACCGGCAAGACGGGAAGCGCCATCAAGGCTGGTTGAACCAGCGCGCAGGCGCAACCACGCAGCCAGCCATGTCCATGGAATCAAATGCGCCGGTGGTTGCCGACATCATGCGCTTGCTCGACGTCGGGTTTCCAGCAACGGCGGAGCTGCTCGCACGCTTCGATCTGCAGTTGCAGCAAGTCCCCGACGGCGAAACGATCCCCGGCAGCTATTGGGGTGACAGCGAGGCCGGAGTTATCGCCAATGTCGTCCATGCGCGTGACGACACGCCGATCCACTCGCTGTTGCATGAAGCCTGTCATCTGCTGGTGTTGCCACTGGAGCGGCGTCTGGCCGTCCATACCAACGCCACGGATTCCATCGCCGAAGAAGACGCAACCTGCTACCTGCAGATCATCCTCGCCGACGAGATCCCCGGAGTCGGCCGGAGTCGGATGATGGCTGACATGGATGCGTGGGGTTACTCGTTTCGGCTCGGTTCCACGCGCGCCTGGTTTGAACACGACGCCAGCGACGCGCGGGATTTCCTGAAGGCGCGCGGACTGCTCTGAGTTGCAGCACGCAGGCAGGTCAGCGGCACACCGGTATACACGCGTGTGGATTCAGGATGACGATCGGGTAGATCCCGCACAGCACAGATGTGTCGGTGCAGCAATGGAGCTGCCCTGCGCAGCCTTTGCGTTGGCACAGTCCGCCGTTACTGCGCCATCGCCTGGATAGCGCACGGCGCGCATCTCGTATCGTGTTCAGGATCGCTGCGCTGCGGCCGCATGCAGCATCCCGCATCCCGCATCCAGCATCCGCAGCGATTCTGCGAAACCGCATCCCGCCGTGTGCCCTGATGGCGCAATGCGCCGGAGGCTGCGCATAACTTGCAGGCCACGCCGCACGCTCAGCGACGAGAAACGTTGGGATCACCGGCAACGTACCAACGCCAGGGTTCTGCGACAGCGTGGGTGATGCCGACGCGCGCGGTGACCACCGGTTCGGCGGGTGGCGGCACACCATCGTCGACAATGCGAAAACCACCATCGCCCGTGACCAGATCAATGCCATCGTGCACACCGCTGATCCCCAGCGCCTGCGCCAGCCGCGCCGGCCCGCTGCACAAGTCGCGATCCCGGCGCGCCTTGGGTCGTGCCTCACGCATTGCGTCCAGGCCACCAAGCGGCGCCAATGCGCGAAACAACACGGCGACGCCTTCGTCCACTTCGCCGCACACGGCGTTGCAACACCAGTGCATGCCATAGGTGAAATACACATACATTCTGCCGGGCGGGCCAAACATGGTGGCGTTGCGCCGGGTCTTGCCGCGATACGCATGCGCCGCCGGATCAAACGCGCCGCAATACGCCTCGGTCTCGACAATGCGCCCGCTGCGACCATCGGCGGCAATGAGTATCTTGTTCAACAACTCGACCGCGACTACGCGCGAGTCACGTCGATAAAATGCGCGCGGCAAAGTTTTTCCGTTGCGTTTGGTCACGGCTGCAGCCCACTGGATCGACAACGCATCACTGTGCAGCCCGCGGCACGACGTAGCTGCCGACCTCCGCACGAAAGCCGATCGCCAGGCGATTCCAGCCGTTGATGGCGATGATGGCAAGGGTCAGCTCGACCATGGCCTTGTCATCAAACTCCTTGTGTACCTCCTGATACAGATCATCAGGCAGGTCATTGGTGGAAACCTGGGTCACCGCTTCGGTCCAGGCCAGCGCCGCGCGCTCGCGCATGCTGTAAAACGGGGCTTCACGCCAGGCCGGCAACGCATACAAGCGCTGTTCGCTTTCCCCGGCAGCCCGCGCGTCCTTGCTGTGCATGTCCAGACAGTACCCACACGCGTTGATCTGCGAAGCGCGCATTTTCACCAGCTCGAGCAGCGGCGCCTCCAGACCCCCACGGTGTACGGCCAGCTCCAGGTTAAGCATGGCTTTGAACGCATCGGGCGCGGCTTTGCGGTAATCAAGACGACTGTTCACAGAAAAATCCTTAGGGTGATGGGCAGATGACAAAAAAAATCCGCGCTGATCAATCTGCGCGGGCAAACAAATCCTGCGCATCGGCATAGGTGAACGGCGAATCAAGTACACCAAAGCGCCCACTTTCGCGAATCAGGCCGGCAGCGTGATCCACTGCCGCGAATGCCAGCGTCGCCAGACGGGTGGCCGTGCTCACGCGTGCCACGCCAATCTGCGCCAATTCCTGCAGACTCGGCATGGTCGGGCCAGCGGCGACGTTGACCGGCGCGCCCAGCTCCTCCACGAACGTCGTCAGTACATCAAGATCACTCAGGCCGATGGGATAAATGCAGTCAGCGCCGGCCGCCAGATACGCTCGCGCGCGCCGCAGCGCCTCGTCGATGGGTGCGGCGACGGCGTGCGCGTCGCCGTGCAACCACAAGTCCACGCGCGCATTGATCACCAGCGGCACGCCGCTGCCGGTAGCGGCGTCACGGGCTGCAGCGATCCGGGCCGCCGCGGCTTCGAGCGGTCGCAGCGGCCGTGGCCGGGCAGGCCATCCTCAAGATTGATCCCCACCGCACCAGCGGCGATCACCGCTCGCACCGACTCCTCCACAGCCTGCGGTGTAGAGCCGTATCCACACTCAAGGTCCACCGTCAGCGGCACGCTGCAGACGCGCGTCATGCGGGCGACCGCCGCCAGCATTTCGGCCAGCGGAAGCTGTTCGCCATCCTGATAGCCCAACGACCACGCCATGCCGCCGCTGGTCGTGGCCACTGCGGCAAACCCGCGCTGCGCGAACAAGCGCGCACTGCCGGCATCCCAGGCATTGGGCAGCAACAAGATGTGCCCGCGCACGTGCATGTCACGAAATCTGCGCGCCCGCTCGGCCTGTGTACGTTTGTCCATGCTGCTGCCCTCCCGTCCGGTTTACACCGGTCGAGCGTACGCCGCTTGCCTTTGAGGCGGCAACGGCAAAGCAAATGTCCTTGCGTGCAGGACCTGCGGCACACAGACGATGGGGCGAGCGCTTGACCAGCGTGACCGCGACCACCCGCGGACTTGTGCGCAGCCTGCACGGGGTTTGGCCATACAGAGCGATCGAAGTCAACGCGGCAGCTGGCGCCAAAGCCTGACCCGGTCTGCGGTCAGGCACGGCGTTTGTACGACGCGGATTCTTGTACTGTGCCGCCTGGCTTGTGATGCAATGACCGCCGGCATACAGCACACGTCATAAGCCAAGCTTTCGCCGTCGTCACGCAATTGCGCGCAGCCCTGTGGCACCATCATGCGCCTGCGTTGTAGACGGCCAAATACACCATGACCACACGTCGCCTCGTGTTGCTGTTCGACGGTACCTGGAGCAAACCGGAGTCAAACACAAACGTCGATCGCCTGGTGCAGTTGATCGCGTCGCATGATGCAGCCGGGGTCGAGCAATTGGTCAACTACATCCCGGGCGTTGGCGTGCAGCCAGGGTTGATCCACTTGCTGGGCGGTGCATTCGGCTACGGTCTTGCCGGCAACGTACTGGATGGTTACCGCTGGCTGTGTGCCACATGGCAACCAGGCGACGAGCTGTATCTGTTTGGCTTCAGTCGCGGCGCATATACCGCACGCAGCCTGGGCGGCATGATCGCCAAATGCGGCTTGCTCAAACGCCGCGGCGCTGCGCAGGTCATTCCGGCGGAGATTTCCGCAGCATACGATTTCTATCGCGACACGACGCATGAACCCGGCGACGCGAAGGCCGTGGCGTATCGTGCCGCGCATTCAAATGCCGTGGACATCCATTACATCGGCGTATGGGAAACGGTCGGCGCACTTGGCATACCGGATACCGCTTCATGGTTTCCGTTTTCCCGCAAGCGCTACCGATTTCACGACACCGAGTTGAGCAGGATCGTCAAATACGCTTACCAGGCGCTGGCCCTGGACGAGCATCGCGCGGACTTTGCACCAGCGCTGTGGACACGCAACCCGTACACCCTGCAACCCGGCGAAACGCTGACATCCAAGAAGCGCGAGCAGGTCGAGATCGAACAACGCTGGTTCATTGGCTCCCATTCCGACGTCGGCGGCGGAAACGATTGCGATGGCGCCGGACGCAAGCCCGACCCGCTTCCCGACCTGCCGCTGGCATGGCTGCAATACAAGGCAGCGGCGTGCGGGCTGGCCGGCAGCAAAGCGTTCGTGCCCATCGCCGATGCCTGGACGGGAGTGCCACGCAACTCGTACGCCGAATTCATGGGTGGTCTGTACAAGCGGTTCAAGTCGCCCGCTAACCGTGTCCTGGGCGAATCGATCAACGAAACGATCGACGCTTCGGTCTGGCAGCGCTGGCAGGCCGATGCAGGCTATCGCTCGCCGTCGCTCGTACAGGCGTTGAGTGCCGGGCACATCACCCAGCCGCGCGTTGCCAGAGGCTGAGGTGCCCATCAGCACTGACTCGTTCACGGCGACACGAGCAGCAACTTGATCGCGTGCACACTGCTCAGCGCTTGCGTACGAGCAAGACTCCATCGCCGATTGTCAGCAGCGAGGCATCCACCCGCGCATCCGCATACACCTTGGTATTGAGCACGCGCAGCGCGACGGTATCGGGGTCATTGCGCGCCGCATCGGCAACCGCTCCGCCCCACAACATGTTGTCCAGTGCCATGACGCCGCCCGAACGCAGCAGCTGCAGGCAGGCCTCGTAATAGCCGTCATAACCCGTCTTTTCTGCATCGATGAAGGCAAAGTCGAAACTGCCCGCGTTTCCCGGCTTGGCCAGCAGCGTCGTCAGCGTCTCCGCCGCAGGACCGAGGTGCAAATCAATGTGCGTTTCCACGCCAGCCTCGCGCCAGTACCGACCGGCCACGGCAGTCCATTCCGAACTGGCGTCACAACACACCAGGCGGCCGTCGGCCGGCAGCGCACTGGCCACCGCGAGCGAGCTGTAGCCAGTGAACGTACCTATCTCCGGTGCCCGGTGCACGCCAAGCGCGCGCACCAGCAAAGAAAAAAAAGCCGCCTGATCCGGGCCAATCTGCATCTTGGCCTGCGGCAACTTTGCCGTCTCTTTGCGTAGTTGCACTTGCACCGGCGTTTCGCGCGAATGCCGTCCCACGTAATCGGCAACCGCCGCCGAACTTGTCCAACGCATGCTCATCACTGCCTCCTGCTCATCGCTTGTCCAGATCCCACATCTCACATGTCAATCTGTTGAGCTTATACGCCGAACTCGGTAGCGCGCAGGTCAAGGGCAGGCAAGAGCCTGCACGATTGCGCGACTGCGATCAGCATGGCGTTGGTCTTTCCGTCATGGCAAACGCTCTAAAGGCGGCGCACCACTTAACGCGGTTGCGCGATCTGCGCCTGCAAGGCAACGTCTCGCGGCAACGGCGAGTCCGGCTGTGCACGATGTATGCGCCCATGCCAGAACCACGCCGCCACGCCGATCAGCGTGAACCCACTGGCACCGCGCGCGAGGTGCAGCATGCTCGTCGAAAGCATCGGCGACAGTACGCCCGCGACCACCGCGCTGAGCAGCAAACTGGCAAATGCCTGCACCGAGGAAATGCCCCCGCGATGATGCGGAAAGCGATCCAGCAGCAGCAACGTCAAGGTCGGAAACGCAAGCTGCACGCCAACGCCATGCAATACCAGCGGCAACATGGACCAAGGCAGTTGCGGCGCCGGGAGCAGCAGCGCGAGCAGCAGGTGTGCCGCGCACGCCATCAGCATCACCGCATATCCAAGGCTTACGGTAAACGTGATGCTGCGCCGTTCTGCCAGATGTCCGGACAACCACGCGCCGAAAATCAGCCCGACCACCACCGGCAAAAACAGCCAGGGGAATCCCTGCGCGGACAAACCCAGCAATTCACGCACGATCTGCGGCGCGGAGGAGATATACAGGAACAGCCCGGCAAAGTTCACTGAGCTGGAAACCAGCAACGGCCAGAACAGACGGTCGCGACCAAACGCCACGTAACTGGCCAGCAGCGGTTGCGGCGCAAACCGGGTTCGCCGCGCCGGCGGATGGCTTTCGTCCAGCAGTAGCGTCAGCACACCGGCCAGGATCAACGTAAACGCGGTCAACAGCCAGAAGATGCCGTGCCAGCCGCCGACGCCTAGCAGCTGCGCGCCGACCATCGGCGCGATCACCGGCGCCACGCCGAAGATCATCATGACCTGCGACATCAAACGCTGCGCTGCCGGCCCGGAGTGGGTGTCACGGATCACTGCACGCCCCACCACCAGACCCGCGCCCGCGCACATCCCCTGCAAGCCACGAAACATCAGCAGCATCGGATAGGTCGTGGACAGCGCCGCGCCGGCCGAGGCCAGGGTGAACAGCAGCAAACCGGCAATGATTATCGGCTTGCGGCCGATGGCGTCGGAGATCGCGCCGTGAAACAGGCTCATCGCGGCATACGTGATCAGGTACACGCTGATCATCTGCTGCAGCGCTGTCGCATCCACGTTGAAGCGGTCCCCCAACAGCGGAAACGCCGGAAACACCGCGTCGATCGAAAACGGACCGATCATCGACAAGGCGGCAAGCAACCACGGCAGGCTGCGCCGTGCAACAGGCGTGGCGGTGGGCATGCAAAACCATGCAGCAACGAAGGTCGGTCAGTATAGGCCAGCGTCTGAGGAGCCCCGTGCAAACGATCAGCGCTGCTTGCCCAGCGCAAAAACCGGGCTCGCCCTGGCAGATTCCCAGAGCGTGCCGCCAATCGCCGCGCACTGTTTTTGGCCTGCGCAGTGTGCTGCAGACCTGCTCCCCAACGCGCCCGCACTGAGGTACGATCACGCACGGAGATGGCATACCTCCCGCAGCGCGAGTTTTCATGCGCTGCCAACCGCCTCAAGCGCGCAGCGTGATGAGGTTGATGATGCCTGCAACCCCGGCTTCCGGCGGTGCAGGTGCGCCTGTGCCGCTGGCTACCGGACCCGAATTGTCCAGGTTGGGAGGCGCGCAAGGTGAGCATTGGTGGATTTGTTGCAATCGGTGCAGGTGGCGCGGTTGGCTGTTGGCTACGCTGGGGGCTGGGAGCATTGCTCAACCCGGTATTTCCCACGCTGCCACTTGGCACGCTGGCCGCCAACCTCACCGGCGGCTTGTTGATGGGTGTGATGATCGGGCTATTCGACCACTTCCAGACCCTTTCACCAGCGCTGCGTCTACTCGTGTTTACCGGGTTCCTCGGCGGCCTGACGACCTTTTCCACGTTCTCTGGTGAAGCCACGACGTTGCTTCTGCGCCAGCAGTATCTGTGGTTCAGCGGGCACGTCGTGGTCCACGTCGTGGGTTCGCTGGCGATGACCATGCTCGGGCTGTTGCTGGCCCGCGGTTTGCTTCAACACGCATAGGAGTGCACACGGATGACTGACGCAACGCTGCAACAAGGTGTCCACCTGACGTTCTATTGTCACGTGCGAGCGCGCCACAACACCATGCTGGTTACCGAATGGCTGCTGGAACAGGCCAAACGCGACGGACTCGGCGGCGGCTCCGTGTTTCGCGCTACCGCCGGTTTTGGTCGGAACGGCGTGTTGCACGAAGAAGCGTTTTTCGAACTTGCCGACGACCTGCCCGCGAAAGTGGAATTTCTGATGAGCAAGGACGCAGCTGAGCACATGCTGACGCGAGTGCGTGCGGCGGGTGTTGACGTGGTGTACGCACTCACGCCGGCGGACTTTGCGGTACTTGGCAAAAAATAGCAGCGCACCGCGCTTGTGACGCATGGAGGTAATCATGAATCAGGTCACGCTGAGGCAACGCGTCCACGAATTGCTGCATGCTGCAGATATCCAACTCGATGGCACTGCAGCCGTAGATTTGCAGGTACACGATCAGCGACTGTATGCACGCGTGTTCGATCACGGCTCGCTGGGTTTCGGCGAGGCCTATATGGACGGTTGGTGGGACGCGGAAGATCTGGCCGGCATGCTTACCCGCGTGCTGCGTGCCGAGCTCGACCAGAAACTGCTCACGTTTGACGCGGTGGTCGCGCACCTCAAGGCGCGCTTCATCAACCTGCAACGTGGCGAACACGCCTACACCGTCGGTAAAGCGCACTACGACCTGGGCAACGATCTGTTCCACGCCATGCTTGGCCGACGCCTGGTGTATTCCTGTGGCTACTGGGCGCAGGCCGACAATCTCGACGACGCGCAGGTGGCGAAACTCGATCTGGTATGCCGCAAGCTTCAGCTCAAGCGCGGCCAGCGCATACTCGATATCGGCTGCGGCTGGGGAGAGGCACTGAAATACGCGGCCGAGCACTACGGCGTCAGCGGCGTCGGTATTACCGTGTCGCAACAGCAGGCGGCGTTTGCGCGAAAACTGTGCGCTGGCCTGCCGATCGAGATTCGCCTGCAGGATTACCACGACATGGACGAAAAGTTCGATGCGGTGTATTCGATCGGCATGTTCGAGCACGTCGGCGGCAAGAACTATCGCGCGTATTTCGAGTGCGTGCAGCGTTGCCTCAATCGCGGCGGCCTCTCCGTGCTGCACTGCATCGGCACCAACGGTACGCCGGCGCATCCGGACCCCTGGATCGAGAAGTACATTTTTCCCAACTCCATGGTACCGGCGGCTAACCAGGTGACGGACGCCCTGCGCGACTTGTTCGTGGTCGAGGACTGGCATAACTTTGGCGCCGATTACGACCGCACGCTGCAGGCGTGGCTCGCCAATTTCACCGCCGCCTGGCCGAAGCTGGCCGGGGCTTACGACGAACGTTTCCGCCGCATGTGGACGTATTATCTTGCCGTATCCGCCGCTGCATTCCGCAGTCGCCGCAATCAGCTTTGGCAACTGGTGCTGAGCGCGCACGGCGTGCCCGGTGGCTATCGGGCGCCGCGCTGAATCGTTGCGCGAAGAAGCTCTGGAAAGCAGCCCGGAAGTGAAAACGTCAAAGCAGCCGCGGCATGGACCGTATGGATCTGCACACGGGTTCTCCGGTTTCGGCGATCGCGCAAACATTGGCGCTTCGCTGTGGGGCCATTGTCGCGCATCCAGCGGCAACGGGCATCATCCACGCGGATGATGCAGCGCATGCAGCCTCTTCAATCCTTCCTTGGCTACCAGCGTATAGATCTGCGTGGTGCTGAGTGAGCTGTGACCCAGCAGCATCTGCAGCGCGCGTAAATCCGCGCCGTGATTCAACAGGTGCGTGGCAAACGAATGGCGCAGCACGTGCGGTGATATGCGCGAGGTATTGATGCCGGCAGTCAAGGCATGACGCTTGACCAGCGTCCAGAACATCTGGCGCGACATGCCGGTGCCACGTCGGCTGAGAAACAGTGCTGCCGGCTGGCGGCCGTTGGCGAGTTGCGGACGCACGCTGGCAAGATACGTGCTGACCCATTGCAGCGCGATCTCACCGACCGGCACCAGACGATCCTTTTCACCCTTGCCGGTAACGCGCAGCACGCCCTGACGCGGGTTGAGTGCGGCCAGCGGCAACCCGACCAGCTCGGACACCCGCAGGCCACTGGCATACATCAACTCCAGCATCGCGCGATCGCGCACGCCGAGCGCGGTGTCCACGTCCGGCGCGGCCAGCAGGCTTTCAATCTCACGCTCGGGCAATGCCTTGGGCAGGCTGCGCGGGATCCTGGGCCGCTCGATGCGCAGGGTCGGATCAACAAAGTTTGGCACGTCACGTGCCACGAAGGCGTAGTAACGATGAAACGTTGACTGGCGCCGCGCCATGGAGCGCACGGCTCCAGCACAGGCGCCGTGATACGCCGAAATATCTTCACGACGCGCGTCGCGCAAGTTGCGCCCGCGAGTAGCGAGCCAGGCGGCCAAGGCTTGAAGGTCGCGCCGATAGGCTTCCAGCGTGCGCTCGGCCAGGCCATCCTCGGACCACACCCGCTCCAGAAACGCGGCAATGCTGCGCTGGTCCGCATCGGCGATAATGGCGTCACCCGCCTCTCTTTTCATGCGCACCATGCTGGGCATTGTGTGATTACTACGCAAGTGGCCGATGACAAGTAACTCTGAAATTTCCCTGCCCGGTTCGCTGTGGCGACGCCTGGCCGCGCTGGTGTACGACCTGCTTGCAGTGACCGCGATGGTCATGGTGATTGGTTTGCTGTGCCAGCTGGCGACTGGCGGCCGGTTGATCACTACCGGCGCACAAGTGCACATACCGCTGTGGTACCAGCTGCTGCAGAGCGTGGCCGTGACAGCCTATTTCATGGCTTCATGGCGCCACGGCGGGCAGACGCTGGGCATGCGCGCGTGGCGCATCCGCCTGACCCGCGACGATGGCGGCGCGCCTTCGTGGAGACAGGCGTTGGTTCGCCTGCTGGTTGCGGCCGCGCCGCTGCTGTTGCTGATGCTGGCGCCGGTGTTGGGGCTGCGCCCGACACTTTGGATCGCACTGCTGGTCTGGGTTGGATGGTCTGCGCCGGCACTGTTCGACCCACGCCGTCGTGCCCTGCACGATCTGCTGGCACACACGGAACTGCGGCGGTTGCGCTGAACTTTTCATCGCGCCTCGACTCGATCGTTCACGACGATCTGTGCTCGGGTTTCCTGGGTACGCAAAATTCCTGGACTGCGAAGCGATTGCTGCAGCGATCAATGCGCTGGTCGGCTTGAGAAACGCCAGATGTCGCAGCGCAACGTAGGTCGGCAAACCCCGTTATCATGTGCCGATTATCGTCAACAGCGACCACGCCCATGCTCTATCAAATCCACGAATGGCAACGCGCGATTTTCGGTCCGATGAGTTACTTCGCGCAGGCCAGCGCGCATCTGCTCGCTGATCAACATGCGCCGTTCGCGCAATTGCCCGGCGCGCCTCGCCTCGCGGCCGGCTACGAGCTGCTGTTTCGACTGGGCAAGGAATACGAAAAGCCGCATTTCGACATCCACAGCGCCACCGCGCACGATCACGAAATTGCGGTAATCGAGCGCGTCGCCGTGGACATGCCGTTTTGTCAGCTCAAGCGGTTCAAACGCTTCAGCGATGATCCGGGAACGATCGAGAAGATGAAGACTGACCCGATCGTGCTGGTGGTCGCACCGCTGTCCGGCCATCACGCCACGCTGCTGCGCGACACGGTGCGCACCTTGCTCAACGACCACAAGGTCTATATCACCGACTGGATCGATGCACGCATGGTGCCGGCTGAGTCTGGCACCTTTGGCCTGGACGACTATGTTGCCTACATCGAGCAGTTCATCCGCCATATCGGCGCGCACGAACTGCACGTTATTTCGGTGTGTCAGCCGACGGTGCCGGTGCTGGCGGCGGTTTCGCTGATGGCCGCGCGCGGCGAAGACACGCCGCTGAGCCTGACCATGATGGGCGGCCCGATCGATACGCGTCGCAGCCCGACCAGCGTGGACAATCTGGCCACCAAACAGCCCTTGTCGTGGTTCAAGGGCAACGTGATCCAGACCGTGCCACCGAACTATCCGGGTCACGGTCGCGAGGTGTATCCGGGCTTCCTGCAGCATGCCGGATTCATCGCCATGAACCCGAACCGTCATCTGAATTCGCACTGGGATTTTTATCAGGACCTGCTGCGCGGAGACCTGGACGACGCCTCGTCACATCGCAAGTTCTATGACGAATACAACGCCGTGCTGGACATGCCGGCGAAGTTCTACCTCGAGACCATCGAAAAGGTCTTTCAGAAGTTTCTCTTGCCGCGCGGCCTGTGGGACGTGGCTGGCGAGCGCGTCAACCCTGCGGCAATCACCACTAGTGCACTGCTCACGATCGAGGGGGAACTGGACGACATATCCGGCCTCGGCCAGACTGCGGCCGCACACGACTTGTGCACCGGGATTCCCGCCGCACGACAGGTACAGAAAGTCATCGAAGGGGCTGGCCATTTCGGTATTTTCAGCGGTCGTCGCTGGCGCGAAACCGTGTATCCGCAAGTGCGCGACTTCATTCGCAAGTTTGATCACGTACGCAAGCAGACCGGCACTGGAACCGCAGCACGCGTCAAATCAACCCGCGTCCGTGCGCTCCGGCCTGTGGACCGTCTGGCGTCCTGAGTATTTCGGCGCGATGCAGAGCTGACGTCCCACAATCAGCGCTGTCAGTGCGTGAAAAATTCACGAAACGCGGTAGCCACGCGTGTCACTGCCGCATCGTCAACATCCAGGTGCGTCACCAGGCGTAGCGTGGCTTCGTGACCGCTGCTGATGCGGATACCTGCCGCGTGCAAATGGACGTCCAAAGCGTGCAGACGATCCGACGGTACCTTGATGAACAGCATGTTGCTGTATTGACCAAGCAGCTGCAGGCCGCGGATCTCGCGCAAATGACCGGCGAGCGTTTCGGCGCGCCGGTGATCGTCCGCCAGGCGCGCGACGTGATGATCCAGCGCATACAGCCCGGCTGCAGCAAGGATGCCGGCCTGGCGCCAGCCGCCGCCGGCAACCTTGCGCCACCGCCGCGCCTTGTCGATCAGCGCATGCGAGCCCACCAGTACCGATCCAACCGGAGCGCCCAGGCCCTTGGAAAGGCACACGGACACGGTATCGAAATACTGCGTGATTGCGCTGGCGGGCACCTTGCCCGCCAGCGCCGCGTTGAACAACCGTGCGCCATCCAGGTGCATGCCCAGCCCGTGCTTGCGCGCCAGCTCGCGCGCCGCCGGGAAGTAGTCCAGCGGCAGCGCGCGGCCGTTCCAGGTGTCTTCAAGTGCCAGCAATCGCGTGCGCGCGAAGTGCGGATCAAGCGGCTTGATGACGGCCTCCACGCGCTCCAGCGGCAACGTGCCGTCATCAGCTTGAACCACCGGCTGTGGCTGGATCGAGCCGAGCACGGCGGCGCCGCCGCCCTCGTGATGGTAGGTATGCGCATCCATGCCTACCAGGTATTCGTCACCGCGCTCGCAATGCGCAAACAGCGCAAGCAAATTGGACTGGGTCCCGCTGGGCACAAACAATCCAGCATCGAACCCCAGATCGTCGGCCAGGCGCTGCTGCAAGGCGTTTACCGTCGGGTCTTCGCCGTACACATCGTCGCCTACCTCGGCCGCCATCATTGCCGCCCGCATCGCCGCCGTGGGTTTGGTGACTGTATCGCTGCGCAGATCTATCGGGTCCATTGCCATCTCTTCTCGAATACCAGCATGCGGCCGTATGGACGGCCATGAATGATCATACGCGGCGGCGAAAATACACCGTTGCCGCCAACGCCAGCACGAGCGCCGGCGTCAGGTTTGCCCAGAACGCCGACAAGCCGTACACCGCGCCGAGATTCACCAGCGCCTGTTGCATGAAATACCACGCGATGGCCAGCAGCATGCCCATGAAAATGCGCTTGCCCAGTCCTCCGGAGCGCAGCGCGCCAAACGCAAACGGCATCGTGCACAACACCAGCACCAGCACGTTGAATGGATACAAAGCGCGCCGCCATAGCGCCAGGGCATAACTGCCCGGCTGCTCGCCGTTGCTGCGCAGATAGCCGATATTGCGTTGCAAATCGCGCATTGAAAGATATTGCGGCTGCACCACTGACTGCACCAGCACCTGCGGGTCGATGCGCACCTGCCAGGGTTGCTGCGCAGCGATCGTCGTCTTCACCCCGTGCGCGGTCAGCGCGGAATTGCGCACGTCGCGCAGTGTCCATTGCTGGCCATCGTGCTCGGCCGTTTTCGCCCAGGTGAAATGCACGAGTTGCCCGTCCTTGGCAAAACCGAATTCACGCACGTCGGTGAGTTGCACGCCGGTCACTCGGTCATGTACGCGCAAAGTGGTCCCCCGCGCGTTGACAAAGTTGTTTCCATCGCGAGTCCACAAGCCACTGCGGGTGCCCATGCCCAACGTGCCCGAGCGCATGCGTAGCTGCATCGACTGGGCCACCTGATCACCCCAGGGTGCCGCCGTTTCTCCCAGCAGCACCACACCGGCAATCAATACCGCAATGACGCCGACAGCCGAGCCGGCAATGCGCAACTGCGACATGCCCGCTGCACGCAATGCAGTCAGCTCGCCACTGGCTGCCAGTCCGCCAAGCGACAGCAACCCGCCGATCAATGCGGAGTAACCAAACATCTCGTAGGCACGGCGTGGAAACGTCACCAGCACATAAGTGAACGCGTCCAGCAGCGTGTAGCCATGCTTGCCAATGTTGCCAAGTTGGCGCAGCAGCTGCGTCACCGCGTCGAAACCGCTCAACACCAGCCACACCATGAGCACGGACACGAGCACGCTCACGCCAATCAACCGGTCCACCCGCTTGATGCTCAGCACGCTCATACGCTGACCTTGCCGCGACGCGCGACCGGCGCATATTGCCGCCACAGCAGCCACAACGCAGAGCAGAGCACCAGCGCGTGCAGCGCCCATAGGGGCGCCTGGGTGTGCCAATGATCCTTGGCGATTTGTGCGCGGCCGAGCGCCAGCAGCGAGTAGTAAAGATAGAAGCCGAGCACGGCCAGCAGCAATCGGCCGTAACGTGGCTCGCGCGGGCTCTGCCGCGCCAGTGGCACGGCCAGCAGCAGAAACAGGAAAGTCAGCGCCGGGGCGTTCGCGCGCCAGGCGAACTCGGCTCGTGCCAGGGGATCGGACGACTGCATCAACGCCAAGGTTGATGCGGCCGCAATTGGATCCGCGTCATCATCGGCCTGCACGCTGGACAACGCCGTGTCGTTGCGCTCGTAGTGCATCTGCATCCAGTCGTCCGTTCCCAGTGGCAGGTCGTATTGCCAGCCGTCATGGAAAGCGATGAAGCGCCCTGCGCCACTACTTTCCTGATACAGCTGGCCGCTGCTGGCGCTGATCACTTTTACGTGAGGTTGCCCGTTCTTGCCGACGCGTTGGGTGGCGACAAACGTGCGCCCCAACTGGCTGCCGTCGCGACTCAGGCGCTCGACGAAAATGATGCCGCCTTCATTCGGCAGCTCCGTGAAGCGCCCGGCATCCAGGCCCGCGGCGATCACCGAACGATTGGCTGCAGTCACAAGTGATTCGCTGGTACGCAGCGCCCACGGCCCCAGCCACAGGGCAACGAACAGGGTGATGCCAACCAGGATGCCGCCAAGCATCAATACCGGCCGGAGCAATCCACCAGGACCCATGCCAGCAGATGCCAACACGTGCATTTCGCTCTCGCGATACATCCGTCCCAACGCCATCAGCACGCCGATGAAGCTGGCCAGCGGCAGCAAGTTGGTCAGTCCGCCCAAGGTCTGCAGGCCGAGCACCTGGAACATGACGCTTGGCGGGAAACTGCCATTGGCTACTTCCTGCAGCACTTTGGCAAACGCGCTACCAGCGGCTATCACCAGCAGCACCACGGCGGCGGCCGCGACGGTCTGCGCCAGCTCGCGCAGGAAATAGCGATCCAGAATGCTGAGCATGCGCTAGACTTTTCCGCTTGCAGGGAGTCGATGGCAACCGTGCCGATCAGTCACGGCCAAGGTCGCAGTCCGGCGCCGTGCCCTGCTGCCCAGCTCGGGCTGGGCCGGCATCGACAATGGCGCAGTCTAGCGTGTCGCACCCGCCACCACCCGCACAGGAGCGTGATCAATGACCCTGCAGTTCAGTCTGGAAGCCGCGAGCGCGGACAAGGTCGACAGCGCTTGCAGCATCGTTGGCGTATTCGCCGACGGCACGCTGAGCACCGCCGCAGGCGCGGTTGATCAAGCCGCTGGCGGAGTGATCCGCCAGCACCTGCAAAGCGGTGACATCAACGGCAAACTCGGCAGCAGCACGCTGCTGTTGTCACCGGCGCATATTCCGACAAAGCGCGTACTGGTAATGGGCTTGGGTGCGCAAGCGGAGTTTGATGCGGCACGCTTGCGCAAGGCGACGCTCGCTGCCGCGCGCGTGGTGGGCAAGCTGCCGGGTAGCGACGCCGTGTGTTATCTCACCGACATCGCCGTGCCAGGTCGTGACCGCGCGGCACGCGTTCGCATCGTCGCGCTGGCGTTTGACCACGCGCTGTATCGCTATGACGCCACGCGCGCGGCCAGTGACAAGGACGTTCCGGTGCGTTTGCGCCAGCTTCGTCTGGCTGGCGATGGCGACGATCAACCAGCGCTGGATCAAGCCAGCGCCACCGCGTCCGGCGTGCACCTGGCACGCGAGCTGGCCAACCTGCCACCGAACATCTGCACGCCCGATTACATCGCCGAACAGTCACGCGCGCTTGGCGCGACTACTGCAAACGTAACTTGCAAAACGCTGGATCGTGCGGCAATGCAAGCGCTCGGCTTCGGCGCGCTGCTGGCAGTTGCCGGTGGCTCGATCCATCCACCGAATCTGGTCGTTCTGGAGTACCGCGGCGACACCACCGGGCAGAAGCCGTACGCGCTCATCGGCAAGGGCGTCACGTTTGACGCAGGTGGCATCAACCTCAAGCCCTCGCCGGGCATGGAAGAGATGAAATTCGACATGGGCGGCGCTGCCGCCGTGCTCGGTGCGTTTGTCGCGGCCACGCAGTTGCACCTGAAACTCAACCTGGTGTGCGTGATACCCACCGTGGAAAACATGCCCGGCGGCGCCAGCTATCGACCCAGCGACGTCCTCACCAGCCTGTCGGGGCAGACCATCGAAGTCCTCAATACCGACGCCGAAGGTCGCTTGATCCTGTGTGATGCACTGACCTACACCGCACGGACCTTCCAGCCGCAGGTGCTCATCGACGTGGCCACACTCACCGGCGCATGCGTAGTGGCGCTCGGCAAGCATGCCAGCGGGCTGATGAGCGCGGACGACGATCTGGTGGCGCAACTGATTGCGGCCGGCGAAGCCACGCTGGACCGCGCGTGGCGGCTGCCACTGTGGGACGAATATCAGACTCAGCTCGATTCCACATTCGCCGACGTGGCCAACATCGGCGGCAAGTCCGCCGGCGCCATCACGGCCGCCTGTTTTCTCTCACGCTTCACCCGCGGTCAGCGCTGGGCGCACCTGGATATCGCCGGCACGGCGTGGGACGAAGGCCGCAAGGGTATGGCCACGGGTCGCCCGGTTGCGCTGCTGACGCAGTGGCTGATCGATCGCGCTCGCAGCTAGGCCTGCGCGCAAGGGATATGCGCCGAGCCGTTACACTGCATGCTTGTTCCGGACCTGCCTTGTGCCTGATGCGTGCCGACTTCTACCTGATCGACAAACGTTTTCGCGAGCAGCCCTTGCTGCTGGTGTGTGAACTGGCGAAGAAAGCGTACGCCGCGCAAACGCCAGCCTTGATCCTGGCGCGCGATGCCGAGCAGGCCGATGCCATTGACGAGCTGCTTTGGGCGTTTGACGAGGACACCATGATTCCGCACCAGCTTGCTGGCGACGACGATGATGCCCACACCGCAGTACTGATCGTGGCGCCGGACATGACAACCCCGGACCGCCCGCTGGTGATCAATTTGCGCGAGACGTGTGCTGCGGGCAGCTATCAGCGCGTGCTGGAAGTGGTGGCCGCCGATCCCGCCGAGCGGGATGGCTCGCGACAACGCTGGCGCGAGTATCAGCAGCGCGGTTTCGAGCTGCACAAATTCGACATGTAGCTCAGGCCGGGCGGGACTCTCGCGCCAGGCTCAGCACGCGCGCCAGGGCATCCGCCAGTTGTTCACCGGTAAGCGGCTTGCGCAGGAAACCATCCATGCCGGCGCCGCGTGCCCGCGCCTCGTCGCCGCTGGTGGAGCGCGCCGTGACGGCCATGATCGGCACGCGCTGCCCGGCATTTTCCCGCTGGCGCAGCAGGCGCGCCACCTGGAAACCGTCAATTCCGGGCAGGTCAAGATCGAGCAGCACGGCGTCAAAGTCGGTGTGCGCCATCTCGGCCAGTGCCGACAGCCCGTTGACCACGTGCGTAACCTCATGGCCCTGGCTCTCAAGCAGGCCACGAATGACCGCAGCCACGATACTGTCATCCTCCACCAGCAGCAGATGACAGTGACGTCCCGGCTCCACGGTCGGCTCCGGCAGCATGCTTATCGGCGGCAGTTCGACCAGTGGCAAGCGCACGCGGAAGGTGCTGCCACCGCCCACCTGCGACTCCATCTCGATGCTGCCGTTCATCAAGCTCACCAGCTCGCGGCAAATTGCCAGCCCGAGGCCGCTGCCGGAAGATCGCTTGGGACCGTCGGCCTGCTCAAAGCGCTGAAACATGCGCGTTTGACTGGCTTCTGGAATGCCCGGCCCGGTATCGGTGATACTGAACAACAAGCCTTCGTCTGCGCACTGCGCGTAGACCGTGACGCTTCCGCGCTCGGTGAATTTCAATGCGTTGTTGACCAGGTTGAGCAGCACCTGCTTGATCCGCAGCGCATCACCCAGCACCCAGGCTGGAAAATCTTTTGCCATGGTCAATTGCAGGCCGATGCCCTTGATCTGCGCCAGTCCACGCTCAACGGCCATCACTTCATTGAGCAGATCGTGCACATTGAACGGCGTGGGTTCCAGGTCCAGTCGCCCGGCCTCGATGCGCGCCAGGTCCAGCGAATCGTTGAGCAGCTTCAGCAGCATGGCGCCGGAACGCTGCATGCTCCGCGTGTAATCGTGCTGGGTTGGCGACAATGGCGTGCTCAGCAACAGTTCGGCCATGCCCATGACGCCGGTCATGGGCGTGCGGATCTCGTGACTCAGCGTTGCCAGAAAACGGGTCTTCGCCGCGCTCGCGGTTTCCGCCATCTGCCGCAGCTGCTCGAGCATCTGCAAGTGATGGCGTGCAGCCAGGCGCCGGCGCCAGGCCAGCAGAACCGAGCCGAACAGCATCCCGGCCACCAGCACATACGCCAGCCACGCCCACCAACGCGCCCAGGGCGGAGCCTGAACATTCAGCTGCAGCGGCTGCGCCAGCGCGTGCCATTTCCCATCAGGCCCGGCAGCGTTGACCTCCAGCGTGTACGAGCCTGCGCGCAGGCCGGTGAAATCACGCTCGCCGCGCGTGGGCGCGGTCACCCAATCGGAATCGACTCCATGCAACCAATAGCGGTACTTGTTAGTGGCTGGCTCGATATACGAGCTCAAGCGCGCACTTATTCGCACATCCCGGTCATTCCATTGCAAAGTCAGCGGACCACGATCCGTCGCAAGCTCCTGCATTCGCCCGTCGCGCCTGACCATCACTTGGGTCAGCGTCAATAACGGCGGCTCGTCGGGAGTGCGCACGCGTTCAAGCCGTTCTGGCCGAAACGCCATGACGCCGCCGTTGCTCGCTGCGAACATGGTGCCGTCCGGAGTGACGTCTACGGAGCCTCCGGAAAATTGCGCGTTGGACAAGCCCTGCGACACGCCAAACTCACGAAACTGGCGGGTTGCCGGGTCGTAGCGCCACAGGCCCGGATCTGCAAACAACCAAACCCGGCCTTGCCGATCGACAAGTATATTTCGCGGCTCGGCTGCGAATGGCTTGTTGCTGATGTCAACGTGATCGACGAGCCGTGCCTGACCTTTCAGACCCTGGTAATGCTCCAGAATGCGATCGTTCATGGTCCAGAAGCCACCAGTCGCATCAAAGGCAACCGCGGCCACCTCCTGTTTCGGCAAACCGGGTACGAAACTCAACCCCATACCCTGCTCACCGCTGCGCTGCAGGCCTCCGCCGCTGGTGCTCCAGAGCCGCTCCGCTCGCAGCAGCAGCTTGTGCGTAAACGCGAAATCTCCCAGCTCTTCGCCTTTTACCATCGGCGTAGCATTGAGTTGCTCCATGTCCAGCGCAAACACGCCAGCGCCCCACGTACCCAAGTAAAGACGCTCGCCATCCACTGCCAGCGATGTCGGCGGACGTGCGATTTGCATTCGCTGCAGATCGATAGCTGCAAGCTTGCCATGGTCATACACATGCAGTTGATCGGGACCGACGATCCACACCCGCCCGCGAGAGTCTTCCGCCATTGCAATCACTTCGCCGTGCAGCCCGCGCACCACGTGCTCTACGTGGCCGCTGTGCGGATCAAGCTTGTCCACCCAGCCCTCGAAGCCGCCTACCCAAAGCGTTCCGTCTGGCCTGGCAGCAACCGACACCGCGCCAGTGCCGGCCAGGCTGGCGGGGTCGTCAGGGACATGCGTGAAGCGCGTAAATCCGTCCCAGTTCGGAGCGAGATAGGCAACCCCCGAATTCTCGAACGTCAACCACAGTCCACCCTCACGATCTTGCAGCACGCGCCACACGCGGTCGCTGGGAAGACCACCGGGCAGCAGTTGCTGGCCTCCAAAAGAATGCAGACCTGCTTGACCAGCGTCCATCACAAGCCCGTTCAACGTACCGAGCCACAAGCGTCCTTGTGCGTCACGCGCACTGCTCAATACGCGCGACTGCGCCAGCTCCCGAGCGGCCACAGGGCGAGCCACACCGTCTTTGCCGATAACCAGCAAACCGCCCGTGACTCCTACGCGAACATCCTCATGCCCTCCTTCTATATGCCAGACCTTGGCGACGTTGCCTTTAAAGGCGGGATCCACCGGCACCTTTGAAATGCTGCCATCGGCGCGGCGCAGGTAAAGACCGCTCTCGGCGCCTATCCACAGTCGCCCGTCACTTTCTGCCAGCAATGCGCGAGCAGCTCCCTGCGAAACTCCAGGGGCGACACTGCTATCCAGCACCACGTGCTCGAAGCCGCTCTCATCGGGCAACAGCCGGTCCAGTCCACCCTGCGTCGCCAGCCAGATGCTGCCGTCGGCAGTTTGTGCGATGTCCCAAACCTCGTTGCTGGCCAAGCTGGAGGGATGATCGTCGCTGTGTTCCCAATGCTTGAAGCGTCCGCTGGACTGGTCGTAGACATTCGCTCCAGTGGATACCCCACCGGTCCAGATGCGATTGCCGGCATCCACGAACAAGGCATAGGACTGGTTTGCTGGCAACGACATGGGGTCGCCCGGAGCATGTCTGAAGACCTTGAAGTCGACTCCGTCAAATCGCACCAGACCGGCAGCGGCGCCAAACCACATCAAGCCGCGATGATCCTGCGCGACGGAATAAATCGGTCCGCTAGGCAGGCCATCAGCCAGACCGTAACGGCGAAACTGTGGTGTCGGCAGCATGGTGCTGACGCGGGTGCCCGTGGCAACAGTCGGCTGCGCAGCCAGCGCGCTCGCGAAGCCGCTCACGCTCAATCCCAGCAGCCACGCCGACGCGATCAGCCAGCAACGCATTCATCTACCCCGCGGGTGAATCCCCAAACGCTCAGCGCACCCCGTGCAACGGTCGCTACGTCCGATGATGCCAAATTGCGCGGACCAGCGCGAGCGATAGCGCCGGCTTGCTCCTCGAAACAATGCGCGCGTCACCAAATGGCAAGCTCCGCGTGTGCCCTGCGCAGCCTGCGGCAATGCGCGCCGCGGTACGCCACTACGGCTACGCGGCGGGCGGCCGGTCGACAAACACGCGCACAGCTTGTGCATCAAATGGCCAGTCCAGCTCGCGGCCATCACGCGCGTTGCGCAATACCGGCACGCGCGTGCCGTAGCGCTGTTCCAGCTTTGCGCAGTCATCCACCCAGACGCTGTCGAAGTCCGGCGCCCGCGCCTGGGCCAGCACGGCCAGCGCCATGTCGCACAAGTGACAGTAATCGCGTTGATACAGGACAAAATCGACCATGGCGAAGCGTGGAACTGCCAAGTGCGGGAACGGCCAGTAGAATAGCCACTTCTGTCCAAACTGCTGCGATACGACCATGGCCGTCAGCGTATTTGACTTGTTCAAGATCGGCATCGGGCCGTCTTCTTCGCACACTGTGGGGCCGATGCGCGCCGCTGCGCGCTTCGTCGAGCAGTGGCTGGAAGCGCAAGGCGCGCTGGACAAGGTATGCCGCCTGCGTGCAGAACTGTATGGCTCGCTGGCATTGACCGGTCGCGGCCACGGCACCGACAAGGCAGTGATGCTTGGCTTCGAAGGTCAGCATCCGGATACGGTGAATCCCGACGACATTCCGGCCACGCTTGAGCGTATCCGTGGCAGCCAGCGCATCAACCTGCTCGGCAAACGCGAGATAGAATTCGAGGAAAAGCGCGATTTGATTTTCAACAAACGCCAGAAGCTGCCGTTCCATACCAACGGCATGCGCTTTACCGCGTACGATGCCGACGACAATGCGATTGGCACGCGTGACTATTACTCGGTCGGCGGTGGCTTCGTGGTCAATACGGATGAGGCCGCCGAAGATCGCATCGTCGCCGACACCACCGCACAACCCTACCGATTTTCCAGCGGAAACCAGATGCTGGCGCTGTGCCAGCAACACAACCTGACCATCGCGCAACTGATGCTGGCCAACGAAAGCGCGTGGCGTTCGGAAGCGGACACGCGCGCAGGCCTGCTGGTCATCTGGAAAGCAATGGTTGATTGCGTCAACCGCGGCTTGCGCTCGCCCGGTGTGTTGCCCGGTGGATTGAAAGTCACGCGGCGCGCGCCGGCCATGCTGGAAGAACTGCGCAGCCACCCCGAAGCTGCGCTGAAAGATCCACTGACCATTCTGGACTGGGTCAATTTGTATGCACTGGCGGTCAACGAGGAAAACGCCGCCGGTGGCCGCGTGGTCACTGCACCGACAAATGGCGCGGCCGGCATCATCCCTGCAGTCGGTCATTACTACCTGCGCTTTTGTCCAAACGCGACCGACGAAGGCATCATCAACTATCTGCTCACCGCCGCTGCCATCGGCATCCTGTACAAGGAAAACGCCTCACTCTCCGGCGCCGAAGTGGGCTGTCAGGGCGAGGTCGGCGTGGCCTGTTCCATGGCCGCCGGCGGCCTCACTGCCGCGCTCGGCGGCAATGTCATGCAAGTGGAAAATGCTGCCGAGATCGGCATGGAACACAACCTCGGCCTCACCTGCGATCCGATTGGCGGCCTGGTGCAAATCCCGTGCATCGAACGCAATGCGATGGGCTCGGTCAAGGCCATCAACGCCAGCCGCATGGCCCTGAAGAGCGACGGCAAACATCATGTCTCGCTGGACAAGGTCATCAAGACCATGCGCGATACCGGCCGCGACATGATGGACAAGTACAAGGAAACCAGTCGCGGCGGTTTGGCGGTCAACGTCATCGAATGCTGAAGGCCGGTGGCAGATGTCCGCTTCTGCAACGCGGACATGCAGGGCGCCGGCGGGGTCCGCGTCACGCTCTCTCTGTGTGGTCACAGAACAGACATGCCCCTGGCCCGAAAGGCCATGCCGCTGGCATCCTGCCGAAGGCAGGACTGCAGCGCCCGAAGCGGCCGTTACAAGCGATAGCTTGCAACGAATGCTTCCAGCCGCCAGCGGATTTCATGCGGCAGCGGCGTGGGGCTGCGATAGTCGTAATTGCCTGACAGAGCATGTTTCACCATCTCGTCATGTCGAGCCCCCATCAGACCATTGATGGCACTCAGATAACGCCACGTCTTGTACGTCGTCTCATCAGTCCACAGCGTCCGCAACGTACCGTAGAACGCCACCTTGCGACTGATGATCTTGCGCATCGCATGAAAGTCTTCACCCGAAAGCTGCGTGCGCTCCAGCAATTGCTGCAGACGCCGCGCCTCCTGCCTGCGGTAGACGAGAAACCCTGCGGCTGTGTCGATACGCACGTTTCCCGCGCGATGCTTCATGATTTTCCACAGGGGCGGACTCAGCAACAAGCGCAGGAGCAAACCGTACCCGCGCACTGCCGGGCGACGGCCATGGCGAAACGCATCCTGCAGCGTGCCCAGAAGCCGCACGGTCGCGCCAAACAACGGCGGTTCGCGATGCCGCTTGCCGTAGAGCACGAGCGCCGCCCGCAGTTGCTTGTAAGCCGCCCGGATGTGCTTGTAGCGCAGGCGCTCGGCTGGGTCCAGATCGCGCTCGCGCACCAGCGTCTGCGCCAGCTGAAGCAACTCGGATCGATGGACCTCGGTGCACCAGAACTGCCAACAGAGTGCAAAACAGCTGCGCAGCTGCGCCTGCGTGCAGTCCAGCACGATCGAGTCAGGGAGACTGACGTGGCGGTCGAAGACATCGTCGATCTCCACCGCATTGGCCAGCGCGTCGAGGGTTTCTGCTGGAAACGTCTCCCACGCCGAACGACCGTCTGCATTCATTGGAACGCGGCCTCCGCTCGAGTTGAAGCGAGGCGGATTTGCCGTGCGGATACGGACGCAATCTCGGGCGGCCTCAGCATATGGCCCGCGCGGGCAGCAAAGAGGCACCGCGTATGTTGCGAACGTGCATGCGCGATGATTGCGGCTGGCATGGCGACCGGCGCGCTCACGCCTCGCGTCCGTGCCGCGCGAGCTGGCCAGCCACCGCCTGGCGCGCGAGCGTCAGCACTTCCGTGAGCGGCCGGTTCGCGTCAATGTCGATAATTGGCGCACCGTCATAAGACAGCCGCGGCGTCACTGCGATTTTCGCTCGCAGCAGTTCGCGTCGGTGATCCGGCTTGCGCCTGCACGCCGTATCCAGATCCACGTTTAGCCGAAGCACGAGGTCAGGACGGTAGCGGGTCATGCGTCGGAATGCGGCCTGCTCTTGTTCGGCCAACCAGCGCACGAAGCCGTTGCCGCGCAACCCGAGCGCCAGGTCCGGACCGCCGTATGCACCAGGAACTGCCATTTGCGGATAACGGTCGGCCACCACCATGAAGCCACGCCGGCGCAACCCCAGCATCCGCCGGAATCGCCACTGCACCCGCAGCGTGAACGCGCTGATGACCAGGGCCGGCAAGACGCCCGGCGTCTGATCCTTGTCCAGATTCCGGTGGACGCTGCCAACTTTGCGATGAATCAGCCGATCAAACCACGAGCCAATCAAGGGCAACCGGGCCAGCGCGCGGCCGACGTTGCCCGCTTGCCTACCAAGGTGCACGGTGGCCGCAGGGCCCTGCGCCTGGGCCCACTCAAGCAGATGTTGCACAACGGTGGACTTGCCCGAGCCATCGCAGCCAACCACCGCGATCAACGGAGCCAGATGCTGGCTGCTTTCAGACGTCACAATTCCTCCAACACGGTTGACACGACACGATGTGATGGAGATTACAGGCCTGCAACTGTCTATGCATCTGCGCGCCCCGCGCACCATGGAGTTCCTGAAATTCGCGGCAGCCGGGCTGGTAAACTTCTCGAAATACTTCATCCGAGTGCGTGCGCCCGATCGGCGCGCATGCTGGTGCTCGACCGTTGCCAGAAGCGTATCGCCGCTGGCACGGTCGTGCAGAAAAAACCGACAAGGCTGCTTGATGTGTACTCGATGAAGGTGTCCGCGATTTATTCCTGGCGAAGTACGGGACCTCGCGCAAGTGCGATTGACAGCTGCCAAGCGTTTGTCTGCCCGCGTACGCCATGGCAACCGCGTGCCAGCTCGGCCAGCGTTTTCGTGCGTGCGCAGCGATCTGAAAGCCCGACGTGACAGACGATTCCATGCACCAGCGCCGGACCCTCGACCGCGTGATAGCGGTCACGGGTTGTGATGGGTCTGGCAAGTCCACGCTCACTGCGGATCTCCTGAGCAACGCGCGGGCTCATGGTCGCGCGCGGCTCGTGTACCTTGGACAATCCTCCGGCAACATCAAGCAGGCCATTGCGCGCTTGCCCTTGATCGGGCCGCCCGTCGCACGCTATCTGGAGATCAAGGCAAGCCGGATGCACGACACGCAATCAAGCGCAGTGAATGGTTTGACCGCCCTGGTCATCTACCTGCTTTCCCGCTGGCGCGCACACAAGCTCCGGCAGGTGTTGCGGCTGTGCCGGCAGGGCACAATTGTGATCACCGACCGCTATCCGCAGGCAGAAACTCCCGGCTTTCCCGTGGACGGACCGGGACTTGCCGCCAAATCCAGCAAAGGCTGGCTGGCGTGCAGGCTGGCAGCACGTGAACAACGTCTTTATGACTGGATGGCCGGTTATCTGCCGGCGCTGGTCATCCGGCTCAACGTCGATGGCGATACTGCGCACGCACGCAAGCCCGACCATGGCTTGGCCATGCTGCGGCAAAAATGCGCGCTTATCCCGATGCTGCGTTTCAACGGCGCGCATATCCTCGACATCGACGCCCGCCTGCCTTACGCAGCGGTGCTGGGCACGGCATTGAAGGCGGCCAATGATGTTCTGCGCAGCGCCGACGATGCCGCCCAGCGAGGCCCGACCGGATCAGCGCCGATGCCAGGCCGGGCGTGCGCGCCGACACCAGGCCTGGTTGCGATAGTGGGCTGCGATGGCACCGGGAAATCCAGCCTCACGAACGATCTCACCGCACACTTCGCGCGCACGCGGCCGGCGGTGCGCCGCTACCTTGGCCTCGTCTCCGGCGAGGTGGGAGAAAAGATCCGGCACATCCCGCTCGTTGGCTCCCGGCTGGAGGCACACCTTGCGCGCAAGGCGGCACTGGCGCAGGACATGCGGCGCGAGCTTCCCGGCTTGGGCACTGCGCTGGTGATGTACATGCTGTCGCGTTGGCGCGCGATCCACTTTCAGCGAACCGTGCGCCTGGCACGACGCGGCATTCTGGTGATCACTGACCGCTACCCGCAGGCACAGATTTCCGGCTTTCGCTACGACGGCCCGGGGCTCGGCGCGCAGCGCGGCCAGAGTGGCTTGTTGCAATGGCTCGTGCGCAGCGAGCAGCGTGTGTACGACCGGATGGCAAGCTGTCGGCCGCAGGTCGTGATCCGCCTCGCGATCGACGCCGAAACCGCGCTGGCGCGCAAACCCGACCACGCTGCGCCAGAGCTGAGAGATAAAATCGAGGTCATGGCGAAACTCGATTACAACGGCGCATGCATCATCGATATCGATTCGCGCCAACCCTATGCGGATGTTTTGCGCCGGACCATCGCCGCGATCGAGAGCGCAGTACCGTCGTCGGCGGTGAACCACCATGTTTGATCCGTGCCGCCCCACGACTCCGGTATCTACCGGCGCCAGGCAGAGGCATTGCAAATGAACTCGACCAGACCACCTCTTGACGCGCCCGTAGCTCTGTGGCGCCGCCTGCTGGTCCGTGCCGGCAAGCGCACCTTGCGCTGGAACAACCGCTTCCAGGCGCGCCATTCACTTGTGGGCACCGGACCGGTGATCGACAACACCGCGTTCGAGTGGGTGCCGCATCTGGAGCGTGCATGGCGCGACATCCGCGCCGAACTCGACGGCGTGCTCGAACGTCCGCAGGACATTCCTGCCTTCCACCAGGTCTCGCCGGATCAGAAGCGCATCTCTGTGGGCGACAACTGGAAAACTTTCGGTTTCTACGTCTACGGCAAGCGCGTGGACGAAAACTGCGCAC
Organism: Lysobacterales bacterium; assembly: GCA_038242205.1. GTDB lineage: Bacteria > Pseudomonadota > Gammaproteobacteria > Xanthomonadales > Rhodanobacteraceae > Rhodanobacter. The sequence goes on along the minus strand of JBBSSI010000001.1, from coordinate 165,599 downwards.
GCTGCCCGCGTACTGCGGCGATACTGGATGCGCTGCCGGGCATGCGCACGGCGATGTTTTCTATCCTTGCGCCGCACTACCACATCACTCCGCACCGCGGCCCGACGCGAGCAGTGATTCGCGCGCACCTCGGGCTCAAGGTTCCGGCCGACTGGCAAAAGGTCTGGATCCGCGTCGGCGATGCCACCCTGCACTGGCACGAAGGCCAGGTGATCCTGTTCGACGACACCTACGAGCATGAGGTCCTGAACGGTACCGACGAAACCCGCGCGGTTCTGTTTCTGGACATTGAACGGCCGATGGACCGCCTAGGCACCGGGGTAAATCGTTTGCTGCTGCGGCTGATCCAGGCCAGCACCTACGTCCGTCAGCCGCTCAAGAACATCGCCGCATGGAACCGCGAACACCGGCGCAGTTGACGCCGCTTCCGCGCCGCGTTGCCGGTGACCTAGGTCTGGCGTCCGTGGGTCACCATGGCACGCTGAATCAAGACGACCATCACGACCAGCGGCAGGGCCGCCGCGGCACACGCGGCGATCCCCGGCCCGATCAGGCCCAGCCACTTGGTCAGTATTACGAACAACACCAGGAACAGCGCCATCGCCAGCACGTATGCCACCAGCAATCGACCGGCGTGGCCGATGGCGTAAATTGCCGACCGCAGTGGCGCCGCGGCGAGGTCGAGCGTCGAGGCCAGCAGCATCAGGCTAAGCAGCGCCGACGCGGCGACGAATTTCTCGCCGACCAGGATGCGCAGGAAGTCCGCACCCCAAAACCAGCTCACGATCACCAGCACCAGCCCGACCGCAGTGCCGGCCAGCGCGGTGCGGTAAGCGGTTCTGCGAAACGCGGCTGGCTCGTGATGCCACAACCGGGTGAGGTCCGGAAACGACACGTCGCGAATCAACACCGACGATTTGCCGAGCAAGCTCGCGATCTGCCGTGCCAGGCGCAGCAAGCCGGCGCCCGCAGCGTCGAGCAGATTGCCGGCGAGCAACATGGCCAGGTGCTTGGGCACGATGTCCATGTTGGACTGCCAGTAGCTCATCCACAGGAAGTGTCGCATGCCCGCAAATTCCGCCACGCGAGGCCGGCTTGCATCCGCATCCGGCGACGGCTCGCCAAGGCGTTCTCGATATTCACGCCATCCGCGCCTGCTCAAATACAGGTTCTCGACCGCCTGGGCCACGGCCATGATGGCGACGAATACGTAGAGCGGAGCGTTGAGCCACCACGCGACCACGACGCCGACGAACGTCACTGCGGCGCCAATGGTCATCTGCCATCCGATGGCATCGAACCGGCCGAACAGGCGCAATACACCGCTTGCCGCATTGTTGGTTTCGGTCAACAGCACCAGGCTGTAGGCGGCCAGCAAACCTGTCGCAGCAGGCGGAACGCCGATCAAGGGGCCAACCAGCGGCGCCACGATCACGGCAACTGCAGTGCCCGCAACGCACGACCAGCGGTCCACCCGGCGGCACACAGCCACCAGCCGGCGCAGGCCGTGCAAGTCTCCCGCGGCATGCCGTGGAACTCCGAAGCGGACCACCGAATCGAAGGTGCGGAAGTCAAACAACCCACGCATCAGCAGGTAGTACGACTCGATCAGCATCGCGACGCCGAACTCTGAAGGACCGAGCACCCTGGCCATGAGGGCGGTGGCACCAAACGACAGCAGCGCGGCCAGCCCGCGGCCCCGCGCAAGGTACCCGAAATTTGCCAGCACCCGCTGCCTGGGGGCGGGCACAGGAAGGTTGTCGACGGGTGTGTTCATCGCGTGGCGTCTCGCGCGTCTGACGCGGCAAGCGCCGTCTGCGTGCGTGAAACCCGCGCCGCACCCGGCGCAAATACGCGCAAGGAGCAACGCGCGATGGCTGGCAACCCTGCGCCCCAGCGCATCGGCAATGACCGGCTACGCTAGCGCACGCAAGTCGGCGAACGCAGCGCATATCGCGTCGATCTGCGCTGGCGTATGCGCCGCACTGATGCTGCAACGAACCAGCGACTCGCCGTTGGGCGTGGCCGGGGGCACCATCAGGTTCACGTACACGCCGCGCTCAAGCAGACCCGCCCAGAACTTCAGCGCCGTCATGCGGTCGGCGAGGATCACTGCCACTACCGGGCTGGGCGGCGCTCCAAGCGTGTAGCCCAGCGCCGCCAGGCCCGCATGCAGGCGCGCGGCGTTGTCCCTTAGCCGGTCGCGCAGCGCACGCCCGTCGGCGAGCAGGCGCAGCGCGTGGCGCACCGAAGCGATAGTCGCCGGGGTCGGCGAGGCCGTGAAAATGTACGGTCGGCTGGCATAGCGGATGAGGTCCAGCTCGGGATAGTCGCTGACGCAGAACCCGCCCACGCAGCCGAGGCTTTTGCTGAAGGTTCCAACGACGAAATCGACGTCGTCCAGCACGCCCTCCGCCTCGGCGACGCCGCGCCCGCCGGCGCCGGCCACTCCCATCGAGTGGGCTTCGTCCACCAGTAGATAGCCGCCGAACTCGCGTTTGGCTTCCGCGATACGCGCCAGCGGAGCGCGGTCGCCCAGCATGCTGTAAAGGCCCTCGACCAAAATCAACGCATCCTTTGCCGCCGAACCCAGCCGGCGCATGCGCTTGGCCAGATCCTCGGCGTCGTTGTGCCGGAAACGGATCACCTGCGCCCCGCCGAGGCGGCAGCCGTCATAGATGCTGGCGTGGCTATCGGCGTCGATCAAGACCACGTCTCCAGGTCCGGCCAGGGCCGAGATCATGCCCAGGTTCGCCTGGTAGCCGGTGGAAAACACAATTGCGTCGCGCTTGCCGTAAAACTCCGCAAGCTCGTGTTCGAGCGCGCGGTGGCCCGAGTAACTGCCGTTGGCCATGCGCGAGCCTGTGGTACCGGTACCCTCATGCTCGAGTGCGGCACACGCGGCCGCGATGCAGCCTGCGTCAAAGGTCAGACCAAGGTAGTTGTTGGTGCCGGCAAGAATCGTCGGGCGCCCGTGGATCACGCCCTCGGTGGGCGAGAGCACTTGATCGATCTGCACGCCGAACGGATCGATGCCCAGTGTGCCCAGTTCCCGCAGCGTGTTCGCCACGGTATCGAATTTGTCCATCAGTCCCATCAGCGCTGGCCCACCTGCTCTTCAATGTGCCGCGCAAGATCGCCGATCGTCCTGACGTCGGCGAGCACGTTCACTGGTATGGAAATGTCGAACTGATCCTCGATGGACAACAGCAGGTTCATGATCTGCAGCGATTCGAGGTGCAAGTCGCCGGTCAGTTCGGTGGTCTCGTCAATCGGAGTCTGCCCTTTGCTGACAGCTGCCACGGTCGTCAACAATTCCTCCAGAACCCGTGTGTGCGTCACCTTCAGTGCCCCTGCGCGAATGGATCGCGGCCAAACGTGCGCGCGAGCCCTTGTCGAAACGAAAACACCGGCGACCAACCGGTCGAATGTGCAAAGGATTTTCCGTCGCCAACCCAATCCTGATGAGCAAGCTCCCGAACCTTGCCTGGAGTCAGCATCGGAGCATAACGCAATGCGCGCGCTGCACCGAGGTTGATGGCCGCGATGAAACGTAATACCGCCAATGGCACCAGCACCTTGCGCACTGCGCCACCATTGCGCAGCACGCCAGCGGCTATATGCAGCACGTCGTCCCAGTCGTAGCCACCGACGTTGCCATCGTCCAGCTCGAAGACTTCACCAAAGCCGGCGTCAGTCGACAACCAGCACAAGACTGCCGAGACCAGATCCTCCACGTACAACAACGACAGTCGCCCGCTACCACGGCCAGGCACGAACGCGAACCCGCGCGCCATGCCGCGGAACAATGGCAGCATCTCGCGATCACCGGGCCCATACACCGCCGGTGGGCGCAGCACCGTCCAGCGCAAGCTACCTGCGTTTGCCCGCAGCGTCTCTTCACCGCGCCGTTTGCTTCCGGCGTAGTCCGACAGTCCGGGTTCCCGAGCCGCCAGTGAGGAAAGCAGCAGGAATCGCGCGCAGGGAGACACACGGGCAGTGGCCTCAACCAGGTGACGGACGCCGTCTTGATTCACCCGGTCGAAATCACCGCGGCTGGCTCCGCGCACAGCCCCGGCGCAGTGAATCACCGCATCCACTCCAGCCACGAGTTGGGCCAATACTGCGCCGTCGGTCAGCTCTCCGGCAAGCCAATCCACGTGTGCGCTTTTCGGCAACGCTCGCCCAACGCGGGGGCGATGCAGAGCGCGCACTTGCCAATTTGATGCAGCGAGCTGGCGCAGGATGGCACTGCCAATGAACCCGGTGCCTCCCGTCAACGCAACAACCCGCCTACGCGGTTCGCGCTGCCCCGTCACCGCAGATCATCCGACTCGCGACAGCAGTTCAGGGGCGTTCAAACTGTCCTGCTCGCGCTCTTCCGCGCGCCGCTCCAGATAGTCCGTGCGCGTGGCCGAACGCGACAGTTTTCCGGAAGACGTGCGCGGCAACGTATGCCGCGGCACCAAGTCGACCAGACAGGCGATCCCGAGCTCCTGGTGGATCTCCCGACGTAACCGGGTCACCAAGCCGTCCCGCATCAGCGGGTCGGTATTCGCGCACTGCACCACCATGATCGCGATTTCTTTTCCACCTGGTCCGGGCACGCCAAACGCCGAGGCGTCCTGCGAGCGCAACTCCGGCTGGCGCGCGGCGATATGCTCAATGTCCTGCGGCCAGATGTTGCGGCCGTTGATGATGATCATGTCCTTGCAGCGGCCCGTCACGACGATGCTGCCGTCAACCAGGTAACCGGTATCGCCGGTATCCAGCCAGCCATCCGCCGAAAGGATCTTGCGCGTTTCCTCGGGCATCTCGAAATAGCCGCGCATCACGCTCGGCCCACGCACGCGGATGCGCCCGATGTGCAAATCCTGCACTTGCGCGCCAGCGGCGTCGCAGACCATCACTTCGTGCCCGGGCAGTGGTTTGCCGCAGCGGACAAAGCCGCGACGCTGACCTGTGCCAGCTGGTCGTGCGTACAGGTGATCGGACAGTGCATCCGCGTCGATCCAGTCGACAGTCATGCCTTGCCGCACCGGCGAGAAGCTGATCGCGAGTGAACATTCGGCCATGCCGTAGCTCGGAACAAACGAAAGCGCATCAAATCCTGCTGGCGCCAGCAGCCTGGCAAACTGCTCCATCGTTTCGGGCTGGATAGGTTCTGCGCCCACCCCGGCGACGCGCCAACGCGACAGGTCGTAATGAGCCACGTCGTCGGCACTCACCCGCTTGGCGCAAAGCTCGTAGCCAAATGGAGGGCTGTAGGAGATCGTCCCGCCGGTGCGCGTCAACAGGTCAAGCCAGAGCCGCGGACGCATCGCGAACGCGTGGGTGTCGAGATAGTCAACGGAACGCTGCGTGGTGACGACGCCAAGCAGGCAGCCGATCAGGCCCATGTCGTGGTAGAACGGCAGCCATGACACGAAACGGTCGTCGGCGCGAACATCGGTACCCTGGTTGACCGAGCCAAAGAGGTTCGCAAGCACGGTACTTTCATCGATCACTGCAGCGCGTGGAAACCCCGTGCTGCCTGAAGTGAACTGCAAATACGCCGTTTCCTCCGGCCCGCTAGCGCGCAACGCCACGGCGCTCTCGGGGAGTTCGTCGAACACTTCGGGCGTGCCGAATCGCACCAAGTCCAATCCGGCAGCTGCTTCGGTCAGAAACGGCGACAACTGCGCCGACGCCACTGCAATGGATGCACGGCAGGTCTCCAGCATCCGGCGGATCTTTTCAACGTAGGCGGCATGACCACCCAGATTGATCGCCGAGGGCAGCGTCACCGGGACCAGCCCCGCGTACTGGCAGGCGAAGAAAAAGCGCAGGAAGTCGGGGTTGGTCTCCGCGACAATGGCAACGCGCGCGCCGCGCGCAAGTTCCAGCGAAGCAAGCCGCCGCGCCAGGCACAGAGCCTGCACGCGCAACTCGCGGTACGGCAGCGCCACTACAAGATCGCCACGGCCCGAATAGAAATTCGCACCCGTTTCGCCACCGGCGGCATAGTCCAGCGCTTCCGCCAGATTCGAAAAATCTGCCCGTCGCAGTGGCAGCGAGTTAACGGTGGGTGTGGGCAGTTTCAAGGGTTGGCCGTCTCGCAGCGCTCGTGGTAACAGTTTGCTCAAGCTCACCGGGTGGCGCCTCTCCCCCGACACGCCGACCGGAACTCTACTCTGTAATAACATAAAATTCACGAATTATGATTAGCCGCGCCAGTTTATCGAGCTCTACAGCGGGCTCGGGCCAGTAAAAACTTGCGCTGGATTATAGAACCCCTCGGTATCGAATCATAGGATGGGCATCCGCGAAATTGGTTCCCAGTGTCGCCGGGCGTGTCCCCTGTCAGCCACGGGTGTGCCCAAATCTCACTGTGCGCGCACCGACTGATCTGCGGCTGCTTCGTCCCATCCACCGCCTAACGCCTTGATCAAGGCCACGCTGGTATCGAGTCGGCGCTGCAGCAGATCCAGCGCTGCAGTTTGCGCCTGGCCGGCGGCGACACGGGACTCGACGACGGCGTCGTACTTACCTACACCCGCACGATACTGATTGCCCGCAACGCGCTCCGATTCGAGCACCGCGTTTACCACCTCGACGTTGGCCTGCGCCGCCTGTCCCAGGATGCGTTGCGCCGCCAGACTGTCTTCCACTTCCTGAAACCCTTCCAGCACCGCCTGCCGATAGTTGGCAACGGCCTCGTCATACGCGGCCCGGGATTGCTCGACACCAGCGGTCGCCGCGCCGCCGCGATACAGCGCAGCCCTGAGATCCATGGCCCCAAACCAGCCCTTCAAAACTCCTATGCCGCCAGCAAGGTTGATCGACGGCAGCCGCTCGGCCTCGCTCACGCCGATGCGCGCGCTTGCCGCCGCAGCCCGGCGTTCCGCCGCAGCGATGCCCGGCCTGCGCTCAAGCAGTTGTGACGGAAGCTCAGGCGGCGTTGTCGGAACTTTCGCATCCAGCGGCAGCGGCGTAGCCGCTATGGAAAACTCGGTGGGCGACCTGCCAACCAGCACCGCAAGCGCGTGTTCAACCTGGACGCGCGCCAGGCGCGCATCGGCAAGCTGCGTTTGCGCACTGCCGCTGCGCGTGAGCGCCTGTGCAAGAACAGCCGACGAGGCCACACCCAGCTTTTGCTGGTTTTGCACGGTCCGCAGCCCCCGCTCATTCACGTCTACCGCGCGCTGCAGATACTCGACCCTGGCGTCCTGTATCCGCAGCGCAAAGTAGCTCTGCACCACGTGCGCCTGGATCGACAGCGTAGCGGCGGCAAGGTCGTCAGCACTCGCCTGGGCGTCCGCGCCGTGGGCCTCCACGTTGCGCCGGACCCGGCCCCACAGGTCGATCTCCCACGCTACCTGAAGGCCGAAGTCCTTGCGACCGGAGATGCCGCGCGTCACGGTGCCTGCGGACAGCGAGGGAAGCCGCGCGCCGCCGGCCGCCCGCAGCAGGGCGTCCGCTTGGCGTACGCGGGCCGCGGCGGCCGCCAGCGACTGGTTGCCCACGCTTACCTGCTGCACAAGCGCATTGAGATCGGCGTCACCGTAGATCTCCCACCAGCGCGCGCCAATTTGCGCATCACCCAGCGCCTGCCCGCCCTGCCCGTGGGCCTCAGCGTAACTCGGCGCAACGTGTGCGCTCGGGCGCGCGTAGTTGGGTCCCACGGTGCAGGCGCCGATACACGTCGCGATACCCACAAGAAGCGGCGCGCGCCATAGCACCGCGTTTTCCAGAATCGTCATGATGCTTCACCGCGCCCAGCGGGAAAGTCCGCGCCAAGGCGGGTTGTCCATCGGTGCATTATGTCGCCCACCCACTTGTTCAATCGGTCCAAGTACAGAAACACGACCGGGGTCGTATACAGCGTCAACAACTGGCTGGCGATCAGACCGCCGCCGATCGCGATACCCAGCGGTTGGCGCATCTCCGCTCCACCACCGCGAGCCACGGCCAGCGGGATCGCCGCCAGGAACACCGCCAGCGACGTCATCAGGATTGGCCGGAAGCGCAGCAAGCAAGCGCGGCGTATCGCCGCGCGCGAGGTCATGCCGGACTCGCGCTGCGCGACCAGGGCGAAGTCGACCATCATGATCGCGTTCTTCATCACGATGCCGGCCAGGGCGAAGACGCCAATCAGGGCAATGACGTTGAAATCAGTGTGCAGCATCATCAGCGCCAGCAGCGCTCCCACCCCAGCGGATGGCAGCGTCGACAGAATAGTCAGGGGATGGGTGATACTTTCATACAACATCCCCAGGACGATGAACAGAGTCAGCAGGGCGGCGAGGATCAGTGCCGGCTGGCTGCCCTGAACCTGGCGGAACGCGCGTGCCGATCCCTCGAACTCGCCGCGCACCGAGCTGGGCAAGGCCAGACCGCCCACTGCACGCCGGATGGCTCCGGTGGCCTGCGACAACGACGCCCCCGGCGTGAGATCGAACGCGATCGTCGTGGCCACGAACTGGCCCGCGTGATCGACAGCACGCGCCGAGGGCCGCTGGCTGATGCGTGCGAAACTCGTGAGCGGTACCTGCTGATCGCCCGCCCCGGTGACGCCCAGATCATCGAACGCCTGCGGCGACTGGGCGTACTTAGGCGCGACGCCCATCACCACCCGATACTGCTGTTGGGGCCCGTATAGAGTCGCCACGCGCCGCTGCGCAAACGCGTCATGCAATACGCTGTCCACGCCCGTCACGGTAACGCCCAGGCGCGCGGCAGCGTCGCGATCAATGTGTACGAATGTTTCCAGACCGCGGTTACCTGCATCCACGCTGACGTCCTTCAGTTCCGCCTGCTTCTGCATGGCTGACACGATGCGGGGCAGCCACACGCGCAGCAACGCCGGATCGTCCGCCTGCACCGTGTACTGGTAGTTGGAGCGGCTGCGCCGGCCACCAACGCGAATGTCCTGCACCGATTGCAGCGCGATGGTCGCGCCGGCGATCGCCTCAAGCGAAATGCGCAAGCGCGCGGCAACCGCGTCCGCGCTCGGACGGCCGGTGGAAAGCGGTTTCAGCGTCGCGAACAACGAGCCCGAGTCTGGATCGTCTCCGCCAGCGTAAGCGGTGACGCTTTCCACCGCCGGGTCGGCGCGCACGATCGCGGCAAACCGCTCAAGCTGTCGCTGCAGTACCGGAAACGAACCGCTGTCTCCAAGCTGGATACTTCCGGTCAACTGGCCCGTATCCTGACGCGGGAAAAAGCCTTTCGACACCACCACGTACAGGACCACATTCAGACCGATCACGCCGGCAAGTACCACCAGCGTGACGCGCTGGTGTGCGAGCGTCCAGCCGAGGCTGCGCGCGTACGCACGCTGCAGGCGCGCAAACGCATAGCCGATCGAGCGATGCAGGCGTCCACGGCGCTTTCCCGCGGTGGCAGGCCGCAGGAACATTGCGCACAGCATCGGCACGATGGTGAGGGAAACCACGAGCGAGAACGCGATGACGATCACGATCGTCACTGCGAACTCCCGCACGAACAGCCCCGCATATCCGCCCATGAACAACAACGGGATGAATACGGCGACCAGGACCGCACTCATGGACAACACGGTCAGCCCGACTTCCCGCGCCCCGCGCGCAGCCGCCTCGTGCGCCGGCACGCCGCGCTCGAGGTGGCGGGCTATGTTCTCGACCACCACCACGGCGTCATCAACTGCAAACCCCACGGCGATCGTGAGTGCCATCAGCGACAGGATGTCCAGGCTGTAGCCCAGCACATACATCGCGGCAAACGTGCCGAAGATGGATATCGGCGCCGCTACGCTTGCGATCAACGCCATGCGGACATCGCGCAGAAACAGCAGCATCACCAGGACCACCAGTACCATCGCGATGCCAAGCGTGTGCGTGGCGGTACGCAGCGAACTGCGCACCGTCGCCGTACGATCCATCATCACCTGCAAGCGGATGGCTGCCGGCAGCGCCGCGCGCAGGGCCGGCAGCTCGGCGTTGATGCGATCGACCATCTGCACGATATTTGCGACCGGCTTGCCGCGAACGATCGCCAACACCGCAGGTTGGCCATTGGCAAGACCGACATTCCAGGGATTCTCCACCGAGTCGAGGACCTGCGCGACGTCGCGCAGATAGACTGCCGCACCATCGCGGTAGCTCACCACCACACGCCGGAACGCAGCGGCGCTATCCAGCGCGCCGCCAGTTGCAAACTGCCAGTGCTGCTCGCCCTGGTCAAAGCCGCCTGCGGGCCGCTGCACGTCCGCCGCGGTAATCGCCCGACGCACGTCGTCAAAACCCATGCCGAAGTGCGCCAGGGCCGTCGGGTCCAGTTCGACGCGGACCGCCGGCAACGCGCTGCCCTCCAGGTCGACCTGGCCTACTCCGGGTATTTGCGCAAGCTTCTGCGCAAGAACGGTCGCAGCGGCCTGGTACATTGCCGCCGGAGCCGTGCTGGCCGAGGTCAGGGCAAGCACCAGAACCGGGGCGTCGGAAGAACTCACCGCGCGATACCTCGGATTGCCTGGCAGGTCGGCGGGCAGTTCACTGCGCGCAGCATTGAGCGCGCCCTGTACGTCGCGCGCTGCGCCATCCATGTCCCGGCCCGGGTCAAACAGCAACACGATCTGCATGGCGCCGGCGACGCTCGTGGAGGTCATCTCGGTGACTCCCGCTATGCGCCCCAGCGCGCGCTCCAGCGGCGTTGCCACCGCGGTGGCCATCGTATCCGGACTCGCGCCCGGCAGCGCCGCCGACACCTTGATGGTCGGCACCTCAACGGCCGGCAGCGGCGCCACCGGCAGCCGCGGCAGCGCGATGGCTCCAAGCAGGATCACGCCCAGCGTGAGCAGGATCGTTGCGACCGGGCGGGCAATGAAGAGGGCGGATAAATTCATCGGCGGCCTTGCTCACGCGCCGCCGGCATCTGCTGCGTGCCTGGACCAGCCGTGCCCGGCCCGCGCGAGCCGTTCGAATGCAAGGTAGATCACAGGCGTCGTGAACAGCGTGAGCACCTGGCTCACGATCAGGCCGCCGATCACCGCAACCCCGAGTGGATGGCGTAGTTCCGACCCCACTCCCCAACCGAGCACCAATGGCAAGGCGCCCAGCAGCGCGGCAAAGGTGGTCATCATGATTGGACGAAAGCGCAGCCGGCAGGCTTGCACGATGGCAGCACGTGGCTCCATCCCCTGCTCGCGCTGCGCCGCGAGCGCGAAGTCAATCATCATGATCGCGTTCTTCTGCACGATGCCGATCAGCAAGATGATGCCGATGATCGAAATCACATCCAGTTCCATGCCCGCAAGAATCAATGCAAGCAATGCGCCGATGCCGGCTGAAGGTAGCGTCGAGAGAATCGTGAGCGCATGCACATAGCTCTCATACAACACCCCGAGCACGATGTAGACACAAATGACCGCAGCCAGGATCAACCACGGCTGGCTGGTCAACGAACCGCGAAACGCGCTCACCGCGCCCTCGAAGCGCATCTGCACGTCGGCCGGAAGGTGCACCGCACGCTGTACCGACTCGATGGAACGCACCGCGCCGCCGAGTGAAGCACCCGGCGCGAGGCCAAAGGAAATGGTCGCGGCAGGCAGCTGGTCGATCCGCGTGACGACCAGCGGCACGTCGCGCTGGCTGACCGTGGCCAGCGATGCCAAAGGCACGAGCGGTGCGGGGTTTCCCGCGGTGACCTGATGCGCCGCACCGGGCGAGCCGCGTCCGGCCAAATGGATGTTCGCCAGCGCCGCTACCACCCCGCCCGCCGGCGGCGCGAGTTCCAGCACCACCATACGCGCGCCGGCAGCTGTCGGCAGATTCACGATCTCGCGCCGCCCGTAAGCGTTATACAAGGCGGTGTTCACGTCCTCGGACGTAATCCCGTAGCGGGCCGCGAGCGCCCGATCAATCTGCACGTACGCCTCCAGGCCTCCATCCTGCTGGTCGCTTGCCACGTCGGTGAGTGCCCGTTGTTGGCGCAGGCCACTGACCAGCCTGGGCGTCCACGTGCGCAGCAACTCCGCATCGGTCGCGGCTAGCGAGACTTCGTACTGGCCACGGCTTGCGCGGTCCTGGGCGCTGAGGTTTCGCACCGGCTGCAGATACGCCTTGATGCCGGCAATGCCGGCAAGCTTGGAGTCCAGCCGCCGCATCACCGGGCCGATGCGCGCACGCTGCGCCAGCGGCTTCAGGTCGATCAACATCCGTCCACTGTTCAAGCTTGGGTTGTCAGCGTCGACGCCGACGAACGAGGCCACGTTTGCCACCGCCGGATCGTCCACGATGGCGCGCGTCAGATCCTGCTGGCGCTGTGCCATGGCTGCGAAAGACACAGTTGGCGGCGCTTCGGTCACCACCTGGAAAGCTCCGGCGTCCTGGAGTGGAAACAGCCCCTTTGGAATGAGCACGTATAGCAGCACGGTGGCCAAGATCATCGCGATAACCACAAACTGGGTTTCCCGCTGGCGGCCGAGCACCCAATCCAGCGCGCGCAGATAACGGGCCGAAAGTCCCTCAAACCACTGGCCGGCGACCCGCTGCACGCCGCCGCGGGATGACTCCTGCGCCGGCTTCAGCAGCCGGGCGCACAGCATGGGCGTGAGCGTGAGCGAAATGACCCCCGAAATCAGGATCGCCACGGCCAGCGTCAGCGCGAATTCGCGAAACAGCCGGCCGACGAGCCCGCCCATGAACAGCAGCGGGATGAGCACCGCAATCAGCGACAAGGTCAGCGAGATCACCGTGAAAACGATTTCGCGCGAGCCGGCGAGTGCAGCCTCGAGCGGCGGCTTGCCGGCCTCCACGTGGCGCGCGATGTTCTCGATCATCACGATCGCATCGTCGACCACGAAACCGGTCGCGATGATGAGCGCCATCAGGGTCAGGTTGTTGATGGAAAAGCCCGCGACGTACATCACCGCGAATGTGCCGATCAGCGACAACGGCACCACGACGGCCGGGATGAAAGTAGCCACCGGTGAGCGCAGAAACAGGAAAATCGCCAGCACCACGAGCAGCATCGCGAACGCCAGCTCGAACTGCACGTCGCGCACCGATGCGCGAACGGCGTCGGTGCGATCGCTCAACGTCGCCACCTGCACCGCGGCCGGCAGAGCAGCCTCGATTCCGGGCAGCAGCCGTCGAATGCGGTCCACCACCGCAACGATGTTGGCGCCAGGCTGGCGCTGGATGCTGACGATGATCGCAGGGTCAAGGCCGGCCCATGCAGCAACGTGCGCATCGGCTGAGCCGTCGACCACGCTCGCGACATCGGCCAGCCGCAGCGGCACTCCACCGTGATAGCCGACGACGATCTGAGCGAATTCCGCCGCGGTGGACAACTGGTCGTTGGCGCCGATCGTCGACGCCTGCAGCGGCCCGCTGAGAACGCCCTTGGGCTGGCTGGAGTTGGCCGCGACCAGCGTACGACGCAGGTCTTCCAGCGTAAGTCCGCGCGCCAGCAGCGCCGCCGGGTTCGCCTGCACCACGATCGCCGGCCGATGACCGCCGCTGATGCTCACCAAACCGACGCCCGGAACCTGCGAGAGTTTGTCGATCAGCCGGGCATCGGCCATCTCGCGGACCTGCCACAGCGGCAGCGTTGGCGAAGTCAGCGCCAGCGTCATGATCGGCGCATCCGCGGGATTGACCTTGTGATACACCGGCGGCTGCGAGAGCGCGGCCGGCAACAGCGCGTTGGCGGCATTGATCGCCGCCTGCACTTCCTGCTCGGCGACATCGAGCGGAACCTCAAGGCCAAATCGCAGGGTGACGACTGACAGGCCCACCGAGCTGGTGGACGCCATTTGCTCCAGGCCGGGCATTTGACCGAATTGTCGGGTCAGCGGTGCGGTGACGGTCGCCGCGACAATCTGCGGACTCGCCCCGGAGTAACCGGAAACCACCTGGATCGTTGGGAAATCAACCTCCGGCAGCGCAGAGACCGGCAGCAAACGGTAGGTGAAAAAACCCAGCAGCAGGATTGCCACGGCCAGCAGCGAGGTCGCCACCGGTCGCAGGATGAAGGGACGCGACGGATTCATCGATCAGCGCTCGGAGCGGCCCGCACGCTCGACGTCTGGGTCGCCCCCGTGAATGGCGCTGGGCGCTGACGCTCCGGTCGCGACATGGCCGGTCGTGGCTGGCTGCGAAGTCGTGGAACGTTGTGACGTCGCGGCTGACTGCGACGTCGCGGCTGACTGCGGCGTCGTGGCAGGTGGTGGCGTGGCAGACGCTGCGACAGGTTCCACGCGCATACCGTCTCGAAGCTGGTCCGCGCCCTGAATCACGACCACCGTGCCGGGCGACACGCCGCCTTCGAGCACCGTGGTGGTGTCGTCGGCCGCCCCGGTTTGCACAGGCGCAATGCTGACGCGCTGATCCTTCCCGACGACGTAGACGAACGTCTTGTCAGCACCGTGCTGGATGGCCGACGTAGGTACCAGCAGCGCGCGAGCCAGCGTCTGCACGGGCAGCTTGACGGTCACGAACTGGTTGGGAAACAGCGCGGCTTCACTATTGTCAAATTCAGCCTTCAGCTTGACCGTGCCGGTGTCCGGGTCGATCTGGTTGTTGGCGGCCAGCAGCTTGCCACGGGCAAGTACGGTTTCGCTTCCCGGCTGATACACCGCCACCGGGATCACGTCGCCCGCCTGCAGGCGGGCCACCAATCCGGCCATGGCGTCGCCGGGAACCGCAAACACCACGCTGATCGGGTGCAGCTGGGTCACCGTGGTGAGCCCGTTCGGGTCCGAGGCATCCACCACGTTGCCTGGATCTACCCTGGGCAGACCCACCATGCCGTCAATTGGCGCCGTGATCCGGGTGTAGTCAAGCTGCAGTTGCGCATCGGCGACGCGACTCTTGGCCACGCGGATATTGGCCGAATTCTGGCTGGCCAGAGACTCCTGGTCGGCAACCTGTTGCGGCGTAATCGACTGTTCCGCTTGCAGTTGGCGGTAACGCTTCAGGGTGTCTGCAACGTTGCTGCTTGAGGCCTGATCGCGTGCCAGTTCACCCGCGGCAGAATCGAGCTTGATCTGAAATGGTTGCGGATCGATCTGTGCCAGCACTGCGCCGCGCTTGACCATTTCCCCGCCGTGGAACGCGACGCTGACGAGCCGTCCGGTGACGCGCACGCGCAGCGTGATGCTGCTGAGCGGAGTCACTGTGCCGACCGCCGATTGGAACTTTGTAAACGTCCCCTGACGTACGCTGGCCGTCACCACGGTGACGGCATTCGTCTGAGCTTCGCGCTGGCCGCCGGGTGCCGATACGAGCCGCCAGATCACCAGCGCCAGAATGACCGCAGCAAGAATGCCCAACACCAGCCTGCGTTGGCGCCACCACGGTCGCCGCGGGTCGGAGCCACCTGGCCACTGCCGACCTGAGTCCTGACTTGAAGCCTCAGGCCTGCTCATGATTTGCACGCTCGAGCCCGATGGAGCCTGACCGCACATATCGGGCCGAGGGCCAATCGATCAAGCAGATCTCGTTCTGCGCAGCACATGGTCAATCCAGCTCCCGTTCGTAGACCCGGTAGCGCTTGTAGGCGCGGCCACCAATCGCCTCGATGATGTCACGCATGCCGGTGTTGCTCTCGAGGACCCAGGACAATTCCACTTCGTTCACGCCGCGACGGTGCAGACGACCTCTGACCGCGTCGATCACCGCGAAAGCAAGCGCAGCGCCAAGGCGTTTGCCCTGGAACTTCCGGCGCACGCCCATGAGCGGCACCCTCGCGGTGTGCGGAAAGCGCACCTTGACGCGCCAAAGCAGCTTCAACCAGCCCAGTGGCAGCAGCCTGCCGTGCAGGTCGCGCACCGCTTCGTTGATGTTTGGCAATGCCACGATGAACGCCGCCGGCTCGCCGTCGATCTCGGCTATCTGGATCAATTCGGGGCTGATCAGCAGCCGGAGGTTCTTGCCCAGCTCGAGGAATTCGGATTTTGTGTACGGCAGAAACCCCCAGTTGTCGGCCCACGCGTCATTGAAGATGTCACGCATCACCTCGAGCTCCTGCTCAAAGCGTTTTGTGTTGATCGGGCGTACCCGCAGGTGGCTGGAGAATCGCTGCGTCAACCGGAGCATGGCGGGCGGCGCTTGGAAGTCCGGCGCCACCATGAAGGCAAAGGTGTCTACCGCCTTGCGATACCCACACTGCTCGACATGCACTGCGTAATAGGGCCGGGCATGGCCCATCATGAAAACCGGCGGCGTGTCGAATCCGTCCACCAGCAATCCTGTCTCCTCGTTGATCGAGAGGCTGAAGGGTCCGCGCACCCTGCGCATGCCCTGCTCGCGCAGCCACTGTTCGGCGGTCCCCAGCAACGCGGCAAAAGTCTCCTGATCATCTTCAGCGTCGAGCATTCCGAAAAAACCGGTCGCATCCGCATACCGCTCAATATGCAGTTGGTCGACCTGGGCGCTTATGCGGCCTACCGGCACCCCGTTGCGACGGGCAACCCATGCCTGCCACCTGGCGTGCTCGAAGTACGGATTGGTTTTTGCTGACAGCGCCATGCGCCGCTCAAGATGCAGCGGTGCAATCCAGACCGGATCGGACCGCAGCACGGCATTGGCTACTTCGATAAAATCATCGAGGTCCGCCTTGCCCCGGACGGCGTCGATGCGCAGTGCCCGTGCGTTGTCGGCCGAAGCGCCATCCCCCGTCATGCGTATTCCATCCAGCAGTCTCCAGCTTCATTGCCAACACCTGGCCGGATCCTTGCCCTTCGAACCAAGGACATCGAACTGGCATGCTTTGCATCCGGTAGATTTTCGCACGTACGTTGCACAAACTCGACGTGTGTCGCTTTGCCGACACGCGTCCCAGCCTGGCTGCAAGCAGAGCCAGTCGCCGCCTACGCAGAAAAAACTCACGTCCTCCCGGTGCCGTTGCACTGTGGCGGACGGCACAAGCCGCAGCGCGGGTCGCAACAACGGAGCCACGCCGGCGCGCACCGCGGATACTAGTACGACTGATGCCGCGCTCCGAACCGAGGCCCGTATGACTGGCGCAGATCCACGCCAGCAATCACCGCAGCAGGACAATGCCCCAGACCAGCGCCGCGTTCACGATCAGCAAGAATACAGCCGCTCCGCCCCAGTCCTTGATGCGTCCGGCAACCGGATCGCGCTCTGGCCACAGCTTGTCGACGAGCGCCTCGATTCCGGAGTTGAAAAGCTCCGCCGCCGGAATCGGCAGCAGCACACCCACGAGCAGCGCCTTTTCCGCACGGCCATCGCCAAGCCAGAGCCCGAGTGGAAACACGATCGCGAACAGCGCGATTTCCAGACGAAACGATGCTTCAGTGCGCCAGGCAGCCTGCAGTCCCTGTGCCGACCAGCGCAACGCAAGCCAGACTTCGCGCGGCCCGCGCCATGTCGAACCACTCATCCGATCTTCTCCCGGCTGTCCATTGAATACCCGCTACTGCGCTCGACCGCGCGCGGCTTGTGCACCATCCCCTCGAAGCTGCCTTGCCAGCGTGACCTGGAAAGTTGCTCGCCAAACCGTGAAACCGACGCAGTCACTTGGCATCAAAGCGCACGGCCAGCAAGCACGACAAGCGGCAGCTCGAATCCACTCTGACAACATGACTGATGGCTTGTTCGGGGGCAAGGCCGGGAGCGCGATGGCGTAATTCTGATCCTTCGCGCCAACCCACTTCGTTGCCGGGCGCGCCAGCGTCCGGGCATTTTCACAAATTGGTCGGGGATCACCGCGCGCTCAAAGGATCTCGTCCGAAGGCGTATGTCCGCGTGCGCCGGGCAGATTCCCGCGCAGCAACGGCCCGGAACAGATCCGTGCTCGATGAGCGCATCATCGATGCGTAGGCAAACTTGCTCGGAGAGTGCTCAACGTTTCCACTGGAATACAGCGTCCAGCCCTACCCCGAACGCTCGCGATATGCGAAACGCCAGATCAAGCGACGGAGCATACTTGCCCGCTTCCAGCGCGATCACGGTTTGGCGGGTAATACCGCATGTGTCGGCCAAAGCCTGCTGGGTCATCTCGCCGTGCTCGAAGCGCAGCTTGCGGATGGTGTTGGTGATCGGGGTGCCGGCCACGATCAGTGCCGATCGCGCCAATAGGCAACGCCCGTAACCAGATAGCCGAGTGCGGACGAAGCGATCAGGCCGAAGATCATCACGTTGGAGATTGCCATCGGCTTGGCCCACGCGAGGCGATCGAGTGGTGAGAACGCGAGCGTGATGGCCACACTGATCACGAAGACCGATAACGCGATGAGCGTTGTCCGGTCGCAGCGCGCCTCGATGATTCGATCGCGTTCGTCACGCTCGACCGCGTCGCGCCAGCGCTTCTTCAGCACTTGCATGACGATCTGCCAAAACACGATGAGCATGACGATTTGCCGGCCGATTCTCGAGGCTTCCGGCGCCATGCTGCCATCCGCGGCCACCATCTGTGCACTGTGCAGAGCGAAGTAAACCAGTATCCCCGCAGTGAACAGCAGACCAACCCATGCCTGCTCTTCACCGGGCGAGAGTTGCACGATCGCCTCATCCGCTTTCGCCGCGGCAGAGGATTGCTGCAGGGTCGCCCAGAGCAGGTACCAGACAACCCACGCACCTGCGAGGACGGCCAAACTACCGGGCAAGCCAAGATCCACGCCACGCATGATGAACAACACATAGAAAGCCAGCGCGGACAGTGGAATCAGCACAACGTATCGCATAGGTCGATTCATGATGTCACCTTTGGGGTACGTTATGTACGTTATACATTACATTTTGTAATGTCAATATGCCTTTACATGATCGCTCCTGAAGGGTGGGTGGCATCGGGTTAGCAGTCCACCGCGCCGGGACGTCTTCTCGATCATGAGCCACGTCGGTTGTCGGCCGAGACAATGCCAAGACCGGTGCGCTGGCGCGGCTCCATGCTGGGCGATGCGCATGAATGTATTGATGGCTACCGCAGCACAGGATGAGCCGTCGACCCATACAAGGCGCAGTCAGCAGGAAAAACGGCAAGCACGCACTGTGCGCGAAGAGCGCCTTCGCCTGGCAAACACCTGGGGATATTCAGACCCATGACCTGCTGCCGGCGTGGGCTCGCAAGGCGAGCCTGTTCGCCTCAACAATCAAGCAATCGCTTTGAGCATCCCGAGCGGGTAGCGCCGATCCCGGTCAGCGGACCACGATCGTCTTCAGCCAGGGCCACGCGAATACGAGGAGGGTCACTACCAGAACGGCGCCGACGGACCAGCCTGATGTGATGAGCTGACGACTGCGCTCAGCCACCATCAACTCCACGTCCCTGGCGACTTGCTCCATTTCATGCAACGATTTCTGCGGGTGCTCGCGCGTGGCCTGCTCCAGAGCATCGGCGGCCTCGCAGGACGAGGCGAGGGCGCTCGTGCGCCGCAATGCCTGATTGAAGGGATCGGACATTTCCGAATCCCAGTCGTAGCTGTTACCCGTCGCCTGTTTCCATAAAAACCTGGCCACGGCGTAAACCGTTTCGGGCTTTTCGCCGGAGGTTCGCAGCTGCACGCCGATGATTCCACGCCCAAGCGCACCCACATGGAACGGTGCCAGCAGGCGTTCCGTCCAGTGTGCTGTTTTTACGATGCGGCTGTACTGCTCGACACGAAACCGCAGGATATGGGAGGTAGCGCCACGATGGACCATCGTCCACAGGTGGATGCCGGACACATCGCGCCAGAAAATTCGACCGTGGATCGGTACGACGAACCCCAGCGTCGATAGCTCCAGGACAGGTCGCCCGAACCCTGCCATCGCGCGCGCCAACAGAAAACTTCCAGCGAGAAACGTGACAACCCCGGCCAGGGCAATGTCCCAGGCAACGCGCGGACCGCCAAGCCCCTCCAACGCCGCCCAGCCGCCGGTCAGAACGACTATCAGCAGGGCCGGCACAACTGCCCAGGAGCTGCCTGGAACCTGCAAAGACTGCTGCGATCCCCACGGTGCACTGGTGAGTTCCGCAGTGCGATCGGCCAGAGCCGTGCGCCGTCTGTCGTCCACGCGCTTTTGCCGGCGCTTGTCGCTGATCCATGCCAGCAAGATCAGGCCAGCACCGATCGGCAGCCCCAGCGGCACAGGCGGGTCGCCACGAAGTTGCACAATGCCAACTCCCGTGGCAACGACCCCAACGATCAGCAAAAATAAATTGATCACCCTTGGCATGAGCCTGTTTTCCCCTTCCGTGGACTTCAGGCCGAGAGGTTACCCATCCAGTCAACGCCGCCGCAAGCCTTTGCGTATCAACGCAGCACTGCTGCCCGCGATGGGGAGGTCCTGATTCGGTGATGTCACCTGGCGCAGCGCGATAATCGATCTGCAGGTTTGCATCCGCGTGCGCCGAGCCACGCAGCAGATGACATCGACCGCGCAACTCTGCAACCATCCGTCGCTTCGCGGCGTACTTCGCGCCGACACGGGAATCTTGCATGACCCAGGAACGCGCGATTCGTCGCGACGTCGGCCCCTTCGCCCTGATGCTGACCGGGCTGGGTTCGATCATCGGTTCGGGCTGGCTGTTCGGCGCCTGGCGCGCGGCGCAGATTGCCGGCCCCGGCGCGGTGTGGGCGTGGCTGATCGGCGCGGCGATCATCATGACGATCGCGCTGACCTATGCAGAACTGGGCGCGATGTTTCCCGAGTCTGGCGGCATGGTGCGCTACGGGCATTACTCGCACGGCTCACTGGTCGGCTTCATTGCGGCGTGGGCAAACTGGATCGCGATCGTCTCGGTGATCTCGGTGGAGGCGGAGGCGTCGGCACAGTACATGTCGTCATGGAAGTGGCAATGGGCGAAAGATCTGTATCACCAGATGCCCGGCGGACACGGTGAGCTGAGCACCAATGGCTTGCTGATCGCCGGCGCACTGGTGGTGATGTATTTCCTGTTCAACTTCTGGAGCGTGAAGTTGTTCGCGCGATCCAACACGGCGATCACGTTGTTCAAGCTGGTGATACCTGCCGCTACTGCCGTGCTGTTGATAGCCAGCGGTTTTCACCCGGAAAATTTCAGCGTTGGCATTCACGGTGAACTGCACAAGACCGACTTTCCATCGATCCTCACTGCGGTGGCGATCGCCGGCATCGTGTTCAGCTTCAACGGTTTCCAGAGCCCGGTAAACCTGGCTGGCGAGGCGCGCAATCCGGGCAAGAGCATCCCGTTCGCGATCATCTGCTCGATCGCGCTGGCCACCGTGGTCTACGTGTTGCTGCAGATATCGTTCATCGGCGCGGTGCCGCGCGAGATGCTGGCCAACGTCGGCTGGCGCGGCATCAATTTCAATTCGCCGTTTGCCGACCTGGCGATCATCCTCGGCCTGCAGTGGCTGGCCACCCTGCTGTTCATTGACGCGGTGATCAGTCCCAGCGGCACCGGCATGACCTACACCGCCACCACGGCGCGCATGCTCTACGGCATGGAGCGCAACGGCACGCTGCCGAAGATCCTCGGCCGCGTGCATCCAAAATGGGGCGTGCCAAGGCCGGCGATGTGGGTGAACCTTGCCGTGTCTTTCCTGTTCCTGTTTTTCTTTCGCGGCTGGGGCGCACTGGCCGCGGTGATCTCGGTGGCAACGATCATCTCTTATCTCACTGGCCCGGTCAGCGTGATGACCCTGCGCCGCACCGCGCCGGAACTCAACCGGCCATTCCGCCTGTCCGGTTTGCCGGTGCTGGCGGGAGTCGCGTTCATCATGTCCACCGAGCTCTTGTACTGGGCCAAGTGGCCGCTCACTGGACAAATCATCCTGCTGATGGTGGTCGCGCTGCCGGTGTACTTCTACTACCAGGCCAAAGCTGGCTGGCATGATTTCGGACGGCAGATGAAAGGCGCCTGGTGGCTGGTCTGCTACTTGCCCACCTTGAGCCTGGTGTCGTGGGGTGGCAGCACGACGTTTGGCGGCAAGGGCTACCTGTCGTATGGCGTCGACCTGGCGGTGGTTGCGGTGATCGGGCTGGTGTTTTACCTGTGGGGCGTGAAGTCTGGCTGGCGCACGCCGTCGGTAGAAGCCGCGCGGCTGGAAGCGCAAGCCGATCCGAACTCGCCGCTTGTACCCCCGGACGAAGAAACGGCAGAGCGCATCACCGGCAGCTGAAGTCTTCCAGCCCCCAGTCAACACATAGCCCAACACAACTTTCTTTCGTGCGGCGCGCGGGCCAAACGTGCCGCTGCGCGGGCGGCCAGCGCCGCGGACGGTCGTGCTTGGCGACGCCACGACGCGCGCTTGAGTTCATCGCGCCTCCAGCACATCTCCCAGCAGCGCTTGCGCGGTGATTTCGGCGCCCGCGCCCGGGCCTTGGATCACCAGCGGCTGTGCGTGATAGCGCATGGTGGTGAAGGC
Organism: Lysobacterales bacterium; assembly: GCA_038242205.1. Classification (GTDB taxonomy): domain Bacteria; phylum Pseudomonadota; class Gammaproteobacteria; order Xanthomonadales; family Rhodanobacteraceae; genus Rhodanobacter. The sequence goes on along the minus strand of JBBSSI010000001.1, from coordinate 143,281 downwards.
AAACTGATTGTCGGTGCCGCGCAGGCGCGCGGCGGGATGATCAAGCGGAACTTCAATCAGACCCACACGCGCCTGCCCGCGCTGATTGAGGCGGGCAAGAAAGCGCAATACGCAGCCGCGTGATGTGGCAACGGCATGACGCGCGGCAATCGACGCGTCGAGTTCCTCCAGTCGCGCCAGGAAGGCGGCGGGGTTCAGCATCCGCAACGCCGCCGGTATGAGATTCTCCACTTGAACCTCATCGCTGCCCAGCGCAAAGCCGGCGTTGCGCGCGATGATCAGCAGCTTGCGCGCCACGTCTTCGCCAGACAGGTCAGAGCGCGGATCCGGCTCGGTGTAGCCGAGTCGGCTCGCCTCGCGCAGCAACTCGGAGAACGGGCGACTGCCGTCGTACTGGTTGAACAGCCACGACAGCGATCCGGAGAATACGCCTTCCACGGTCAGCAGCCGGTCACCGCAGCGACGCAGGCGGCGCAGCGTCGAGAGCACCGGCAAGCCAGCGCCGACGGTCGCCGCGTCGCCATAGCCGCCGCCGCGCGCCAGCGCCCGTTGCAACGCACGCCAGCCTGCCAGATCGCCACCGGCAAGCGCCTTGTTGGCAGTGACCACGCGATAGCCTCGCGCCAGCCACTGCGGATGCTGCGCAGACAGCAAGGCACTGGCCGTGGCGTCCACAATTACCTTCGTGCCCGCGATGCCGGCGTCCAATGCTGCCAGCAGACTTGTGTCGTCGCGCGCTGCGCCATGGCCGCGCAACTGCTCGCGCAAGTGGCAACTGGCCAGGCGTGCCGCGTCAACTTCCTGCCGCCGTGAGTTGGCGACGCCTACCAGCTGCAACGAGTCGGCCGCAGGTGTGTTGAGCAGCTGCAGCAATGCGCCGCCAACAATGCCGGTGCCAAACAGCACGACTGCCGTAGTCGATGCGGCCGCATGCATGCTCGTAGTCGCTGCTGCAACAGGTGCGCCGCGAGCGCCATCCGTTGCGGCGTGCTGCCGAGAATCGAGCGCGGCCGGAGCCGCTGCCACCGGAGTCACGGGCGCAGTTGCCAACGCAGCGTTCACGCGCTCACCCGGCGTTGCACAGTTTGCCCCGCTGCAGCACGCGCAAGTGCGGCGTCAAGATCACGCAACAAGTCGTCGCCATCTTCGATGCCCACCGACAGCCGCAGCAGCGTATCGGAAATACCCGCGGCATTGCGTGCCTCAGGTGCCATCGAAGCGTGGGTCATCGTCGCCGGATGAGCGATCAGACTTTCGACGCCACCGAGTGACTCGGCCAGCGAAAAAAATTGCAGGCCCTCCACAAACGCCTGCACGTGAGCCAGGTCACCTGCCAGCTCAAGGCTGAGCATTGCGCCGAAACCCTGCTGCTGCCGGCTTGCCACGGCATGGCCGGGGTGACTGGCCAAGCCCGGGTAGTGCACCTTGCGCACGGCCGGATGGCCATCCAGATGAGCGGCGATGCGTGCTGCGTTTTCCTGATGCTGACGCAGGCGCACGCCGAGTGTGCGCAAGCCGCGCAGGGTCAGGTAACTGTCGAACGGTGCGCCGGTAAGGCCATTGCAGTTCGCCCACCACTTCAATTTTTCTGCCACGTGGGCATCAAGCGCGACCACGGCGCCGCCAACCACATCGCTGTGGCCGTTGATGTACTTGGTAGTGGAATGCACGACCAGGTCCGCGCCCAGCGCCAGTGGCTGTTGCAACGCCGGTGACAGGAACGTGTTGTCGACGACTACCAATGCACCGATCGCATGGGCGGCTTGCGCCACGTGGCGAATGTCCGTGATGCGCAACAGCGGGTTCGACGGTGTCTCCACCCATACCAGCGCCGGCTTGCGGGCAAGGCCTGCAGCCAGCGCAAGGCTGTCGCCGAGGTCGGCAAACTCCACGCTGAAGCGCCCCTTCTTCGCCCATGCGTCAAGCAAACGCCAGGTGCCGCCGTAGCAATCATGGGCTGCAAGCACGTGCGCGCCGGCGGGCACCAGTTCCAGCGCCAGCGCGACCGCCGACATGCCGCTGGAAGTCACCACTGCGCCTGCGCCCTGTTCCAGATCGACCAGTGCGCTACCCAAAAGATCGCGCGTCGGATTGCCGCTGCGCGAATAATCGTAAATGCGTTTGTGCCCGAAGCTGGCAAAACTGTAATTGCTCGACAAATGCAACGGCGGGATGACTGCGCCGTGCTGCGTGTCGCTTTCCAAACCCGCACGCACGGCGCGGGTACAGGGAGAGGAATCGGTCATGGTGTTCTCCGGATTTTCGGCGTAACGGGATGGATGAACTTTTTCGTAAGAGACGTATGCAACTGCCAGTTGGCCGGTTCGGTCAGACCAGGGCTTCACGCAGCAGCGGTGCAAGTTGCTCGGGCTCCTTGAGAAATCCGTCGTGCCCATACGGCGACGCAACCACGGCCAGCGTGGCCGGTCCGCCCAGGCGCTGCTGCAGCTCACACATGTCGGCAAGCGGCACCAGTCGATCCGATGCAAAACCAACCAGGGTCGCTGGCGTACTGATGCACTCCGGCGCCACGTCATGCAGATCGATGGACTCGGACAAGGCCAGAAAACGGTCGGCGTCGAAGTGGGCGGCGAAGCGCTGGCCTTGATACTGCAAATAATCCGCGACCGGAAAGTGGAAGCCGTCGTCGCGCAGCTCCGGCGCGGCGTGGAACCGCCGCGCAAATTCCTCGCTGCCGCGATAGGTGGTAACCGCCAGCTGGCGGGCCAATGCCAATCCCTCGCGTGCCCTGCCGCAGGATTGAGCCATGCGCACGATGTCGCGCTGTACGCAACGCTGCGCCGTAGCCAGCGGGTGCGCGCGGTGCGCGCCGGCCAGCAGCACCATCCGCTGCAGCGACCGCGCATGCCGCGCCGCAAACGCCAGACCAACCATGGCGCCATACGACGCGCCGATGAAAGCGTGGACATGGGCGACGCCCAGGTCGTGCAGCAGCGCAGCCAGAGCGTCTGCCTGATCCTCGCTGGACACGGCGCCCGTGCGCAATTCCGCAGGCGTCAGCCAGTCAATGGCGAGCACGCGGAAATGCTCCAAGTCAACCGCACAACCGCTGCCAACCAGCGCCCGCCACCAGCCGGGCGCGCTGTCGCCAGGGTTTGCCAGCACATCGCGGCCGGCCGAAATGCCACCCTGCACGATGACTGTGGGCGTGCCCGGAGCGCCGCACCAGAGATAGCGCACGTCAACCGTGCGCGCACTGTCGGCGTACCTGGGGTGCACGATGACTGACCGTTCTGCACGCTGGCTCGTCGAAATCTGCTGACCCTGCGCGCGCCACGCTGGCGCACACGGGACGGGGCTACACGACGACTGGATCATTTGCCTGACTCCGGTATGCACATCGCTGCTGCGCCCGGCAGAAAGGCTGTCAGCGCAAGCGCAACCGCATCGTGGCTGCTCCGCACTGACACCCTCATCTGTCGGATGGCGCCACAAGGCGCCACCGCAGGAGTTGGCACCTTGCAGGCTGACCCCGCAGGTTGCCCCGACATCCAAGGGCCTGTCCCTCCGTCGGTCTCGATGAGTTTCGGCAAATCTAGCGATCAGTTTGACTATTGTCAATAGCCATTTAAACGTCTATATGTCTATAACTTGTCATGCCACGCAAATCCGTCAACTAGATGACGGAGGCAATGCGTCGTCGTCGACGAGACAATCGCCGATGCTCGCCGATCTACCTGCCGGCGTATTGCTGTCGGGACAGCAGCGCCGCTGTTTTCATCCGGCAATCCAGCAGTGTCCGACCAACCAGATCCGGAACCATGCAGCCCGCGGCTGTTGCTGGGTGCAGCGCGGCGCAAGAAGCCTCTGCCCGGCGGCCGAATGGGTGGCAGCGGCAGCTGGCAACTTTGGTAGCGGCTTGGGCCTGGTTGATCCAGACCGGTCGCTTGAGCTTGGTGCACGACAAGCAAGAGCGGGCAATATCTTCGCCCTGCGCATCGGCAGTCGCGTGGATCGGGTTGCCGCTGGTCTGCAGGGTTTCGGGCGCTTGCGCGCGTCCTGTCAGTGTGCGCGCGCAGCGGCGCAACGCTCAAAGGTCGCGATCCATGCACGGTCGACGCGGCATCCGGCAAAAGTGATCGCCGCTGGTTGCGCGCCCTGCTACCGTGCGCGCATGACTGTGCACCCCGATCCTGCAGCCCTGCGCGCTTCGTTGCAGCGCGACCACTTCGCTTTCGTTCCAGCCGCGACCATGCGCGATCTGCTGAGCGCCGTGACGTTGGACGATTGGCCTGTCTTCAGCGCAAGCTGGAACAACCTGGCGCCCGATACGTACCTCGCGGCCAGCGGGCGGCACCGACGGCGTCGACATGCCACGTTTGCCGCGGACGCCACGGGAGAAGTGCAGCCGCGCCCGCATCAGTCGCACTACCAGAGCCAGCACTACAACCACCTGCAAGGCGGTATCCAGCGCTGGTTTGAACCGATGCTGCCGGCTATCTTCAACAGCCACAGCCTGCGCGGCATCCTGGCGTTCTGCCACGAGGCGTTCGGTGCGCTGGCGCCGGCTGTGCTGCACTGGCATATCGAGGTTCACCAGTTTCGTATCGAGGCGCGCGCCGGCGAACCTGGCGAACCGACGCCCGAAGGCGTGCATCGCGATGGCGTCGACTACGTACTGGTGTTGCTTGTCGACAGGGAAAATATAGCAAGTGGCACGACGACCATCCACGCGTTGGACGATCGTGTGCTGGATACATTCACGCTGATCCAGCCACTGGATACCGCGCTGGTCGAGGACGCTTGCGTACTCCACGGCGTCACAGCGGTCACGCCGCTTGACCCACGCAAACCGGCACACCGCGACGTGCTGGTGGTGACGTTCCGCGCGACTGCGGCGCATCCGGGGCTGGCTCATTCAGCGGCCAGTGCCTCGGTTGAAGACCACGCCTGAAACGGTTGCGGTGCCAATCGGCAACGCGCGATGGCGCTCACGCCTTGCTTCGCGTGCCGTGAATTGACGGTCGTGTTGGCACGATCGCTCGCGCAGCTGCGCCATCGCACAGCGTCGGGCAGGCCACGAATGACCTGTCTGCGGATGACCACCGGGACATGCTGAACACGTTCTGACATGTATGCACTTGACGCCAAATCCCCGGCGCGTTGACACAGGCAGTAGGATTAATCCTTGGCTGTGCCTGCGTAGTCGCCATATTGAGAGACCCCGCAGCCACTGGCCCTTCACCTGTATTTCCCGCGCTTACCTCAGCGCCCTATTCCGGAACTCTGATTGTGCCCCGTCAAAAACCCCTAGATCATTATCGAAACCTCGGCATCATCGCGCACATTGATGCCGGCAAGACCACGACAACCGAACGCGTGTTGTATTACACCGGCAAGAAGCACCAGATTGTCGACGTGCACGACACCAAGGACGGCAAGGGCTCCACCACCACCGATTACATGGAGCAGGAGCGCAAGCGCGGCATCACCATCCAGTCCGCAGCGGTTACCACGGAATGGCGCGGATACCGCATCAATTTGATCGACACGCCCGGACACGTCGATTTCACGATCGAGGTGAACCGCTCGTTGCGCGTGCTGGACGGTGCCGTCGTGGTCTTCGATGGCGTCGCCGGCGTCGAGCCGCAGACCGAAACCAACTGGCGTCTGGCCGACCAATACAACGTGCCGCGGTTGTGCTACATCAACAAGATGGATCGCATCGGGGCGAATTTCGCGTTTTGCGTGAAGGGCATCCGCGAACGCCTGGCCAGCCATGCGGTGCTCTGTCAGATCCCGCTGGGCAGCAGCGACGAGTTTTGTGGCATGGCCGACCTGGTCGCCGGCGTCGGTTACATCTGGGCCTCCGATGACAAGGACAGCGCGTGGGAAAGCGTGCCGCTCGAAGATCTCAAAGACCGTTTGCACTTCAGCTCCGACGCGGACAACCAATGGCTTGCCGACTTGCCCAGGCAGCGCCAGGAGATGCTGGAAACCGCACTGGCCCTGGACGACGACGGCTTTGAGCGTTTGCTCAACACAGGTGAGTTTGACCCGGATTTGCTCAAGCGTTGCCTGCGCCTGGGCACGGTGACCGGCAAGCTGGTGCCCGTGCTTTGTGGTTCGTCATACAAGAACAAGGGCGTGCAGCAATTGCTCGACGCGGTGGTCGACTACCTGCCCTACCCCGGCGAAAACGGCGGCATCGCGACCGTGGACGAAGACGGCAACGTCATTGGCGAACAGGCCGTCAGTGATGACGCACCTGCGCGAGCGCTGGCGTTCAAGGTGATAAACGACCAGTTCGGTACGCTGACATTTTGCCGCGTTTATTCTGGCGTCATCAAGAAAGGCGATACGCTGCTCAACGTAACGCGCGGCAAGAAGGAACGCATTGGCCGCATCGTCGAGATCCAGGCCGACCACACCCGCGAGATCGACGAAACGCGCGCTGGGGACATTTGTGCGTTCGTGTCGCTGAAAGAAACCGAGACCGGCGATTCACTGTCCGACCCATCGCATCCGGCGCTGCTTGAGCGCATGCGTTTTCCCGATCCAGTCATCAGCGTGTCGGTGGAGCCGAAGACGCGCGACGACGTCGACAAGTTGTCCATCGCCCTCTACAAGATGGTCAAGGCCGATCCGTCCCTGCGCCTGCAGGTGGACCAGGAAACCGGTCAAACCGTGCTCATGGGCATGGGCGAATTGCACCTTGAAGTCACGATCGACCGCATGCGCACCGAGCTCGGCGTGGACGCGGTCATGGGCAAACCCAAGGTCAGCTTCCGCGAGGCATTCGGGCAAACCGTGCAGCACACTTACACGCACAAGAAGCAGTCCGGCGGCTCGGGGCAATTTGCCGAGGTGACGATCATCTTCGAGCCCATGCCCGAGGGCAGCGGCGCGACGTTTGCCGACGAAGTGGTTGGTGGTCGCGTGCCGCGCGAATACATTCCGGCCGTCGGCCACGCGGTTCTCACCGAGTCCCACGAGGGCCAGATCGCCGGTTACGAGGTGGTCGATTTCAAGGCACGGCTGATAGATGGCAAATACCACGACGTGGACTCGTCCACGCTGGCATTCGAGATTGCTGGACGGCAATGCTTCCGCGAAGCGCAGCGGCTGAGCCAGCCAAAACTGCTGGAACCGATCATGCGCCTGGAAGTGGTGGTCGATGCCGATTACCTGGGCGATGTCATTGGCGACATGAACCGTCGCCGCGGCAGCGTCAGCGATCAGGGGCAAAAGGGCGCATCGGCGTCGGTGCACGGCCTGGTGCCTTTGGCGGAAATGTTTGGCTACATCAACTTCCTGCGCTCGGCCACCCGCGGGCGCGGCACGTTCACCATGGAGTTTGACCACTACGAAGTGGTGCCCGCCAGCATGGTCGACAAGCTGATGAAGAAGGAGGCTACATAAGCTCGCGCTTCGGCACCTGACCGACGTGTGTTGCTCACACGGAAAGGTGCTCGTACAAGATGGCAACGCCGACGCCGATCAGGATGACGCCGCCGACCAGCTCGGCGCGTTTGCCCACCAGCGCGCCCAAAGCGTGGCCAAGCATGATGCCGAGCGTCACCGTGCCCAGGGTGCACATCCCGATCACCACGGCCACCGTGGCGATCGGCGCGTTGACAAACGCCAGGCCGGCACCAACTGCCGCTGCGTCAATACTGGTCGAGATACTCGTGAGCGCCAGTGCACGAAAACTGTGGTGCTTGTGCGGATCAACTGCCTCGGTTGCGGTGCGCTTGATGCTGTTCCAGATGGCGTGCAGGCCCAGGGCGGATAGCAGGCCAAATGCAATCCAGTGATCCCACGCCTCGATATGCGCTGCGGCACCTCGCCCCAGCAACCAGCCAACCACCGCAGTGAGACCCTCGATAGCCCCGAAGATCGCGCCTGCGCGCAGAGCCTGGCCAATGCGCGGTTTGCTCATGGCCGCACCTTTGCCCAGCGCCGCAGCAAACGCGTCGGTGGACATGGCCAAGCCAAGCAGAAGAATGGAAAGTGGATGCATGAGCTGCCAAAGCGGCCGGGCCAGGCACAACGGCTGACAACACGCCCGACCGAAGTGGTGTTGTCAGACCGTTGGTCTCGCCAACCAGAATCGGTGTCTGCGCCACGGCAAGCCTGCCGAGCATGTTGACGCAGACGCTTCGTCGCAACGAAGCCGGCTACTCCCCAATCGGGTGACAGGCCCTTGCAGCAGCCGGTCAGTGGCGAATGCTAACACAGCGCACATGGGGCAACCCGCGAGGTTGCCAATGCAGCGTGCGCTCAGCGCCGATCAAGTGCATACAGGCAGCCATGGCCAACGGTCACATGTGCAGCCTGCGCTCTGCATTCAGACCGCACCCACGCGTGAAATCGGATCCGTGTCGACGCAAGCGTGGAAGCCGGCCCGGATTCAACTGATGGTTTGGTAGCAAGCATCAAGCACTTTTTTTCGACACGTCGCCGGGTTCTGCTTGCTGCTGTAGATCGGCTCGATCAGCTTCGGGTGACGGGAGCGCGCATGTTCCTGTCAAGGCCCTGGTGGATGAGACCCAGATCGTTGGCATCGAGCATGTAAATCCAACCGCCCAATGTAGTGCTGCAGTGCTTCGCCGAACACGCGCGCAACAGCGGCGTCCTGTGCGAACCGCCGCGTATCTATCTTTGCAGCGCTTCATCTGCGTGGCGCGGGGTGCTGGCGCAGGCGTGGCGTTTATCCGCGGCCGATCGCCTTGCTGCTGCGCCACGCCGTTGGACGCTCCAAGCGCAGCCACAGGACAAACGGGACAGCCAGGAATTTGCGCTTGATCATCCACTCCGGGATAACTTGTGCAGGCTCAAGCGGTCCGACCGTAGCACTCGCATCCCGACAAAAAGTATGAGGCGATTATTCAACCGGTTACAATCGCCGGTTCGCCTTCCACCTGACCGGCCCGCATGTCCTCGCAACTTCAAGAAACCCGTCGTCGACGCACGTTTGCCATCATCAGCCATCCTGATGCGGGCAAGACGACGCTGACCGAAAAGCTGTTGCTGTTTGGGGGGGCGATCCAGATGGCCGGTGCGGTGAAAAGCCGCAAGACCGCGCGTCATGCGACGTCTGACTGGATGGCGCTGGAGAAGGAGCGCGGCATCTCGGTTACATCGTCGGTGATGCAGTTTCCGTACGCCGGAAAGATCATCAACCTGCTCGACACGCCCGGACACGCGGACTTTTCCGAAGACACGTACCGCGTGCTCACTGCGGTGGACTCCGCCTTGATGGTGATCGACTGTGCCAAGGGCGTCGAGGAGCGCACGATCAAGCTGATGGAGGTGTGCCGCCTGCGCGACACGCCGATCATGACGTTCATCAACAAGCTTGACCGCGAAGGTCGCCCGCCCATCGAGTTGCTGGACGAGGTGGAATCCGTCCTCGGCATTTCCTGTGCGCCGGTCACCTGGCCGATCGGCATGGGCAAACGCCTGAAGGGCGTCTATCACCTGACCTTGAACGAAGTGCACATTTTCGAACCGGGGAAAAGTTTCAGTCGCCAGGATTCAACCATTTTCAAAGGGCTCGACGCGCCCGGACTGGAAGCGCGCATCGGCGCGGAGGCCATGCGCGAACTACGCGAAGAACTCGAGCTGGTGCAAGGCGCTGCACCGGCGTTTGATGTGGCCGAATACCTGGCCGGTCGGCAGACCCCGGTCTTCTTCGGGTCCGCCGTGAACAATTTTGGTGTGCAACTGCTGCTGGACTTCTTCGTCACGCATGCGCCGTCGCCGCACCCGCACGCAACACTGACGCGGGTGGTGCAGCCGACCGAGGAACAGCTCAGTGGTTTCGTATTCAAGATCCAGGCGAACATGGATCCGGCTCATCGCGACCGCGTGGCGTTCATGCGTGTGTGTTCGGGTACCTACACCGGCGGCATGAAGATGATGCAGACCCGCACCAGCAAGGAGGTGCGCATTGCCAATGCGCTGACTTTCATGGCTTCTGACCGCGAGATCGTTGAAACCGCCTACCCGGGAGATGTGATCGGCTTGCACAACCACGGCACGATCACCATTGGCGACACGTTTACCGAAGGGGAGCAACTGCGCTTTACCGGCATCCCCAACTTTGCACCGGAACTTTTTCGCCGCGCGCAGCTGCGTGATCCAATGAAGATGAAGGCCCTGCACAAGGGGCTCGCGCAGCTGAGCGAGGAAGGCGCGACGCAGTTTTTCCGGCCATTGATGAGCAACGATCTCATCCTTGGCGCAGTCGGCGTATTGCAGTTTGAAGTGGTGGCGTACCGGCTCAAGGACGAATACAACGTCGACGCAAGCTTCGAAGCGGTCAACGTCAGCACCGCACGCTGGGTGCACTGCGACGACGAGAAGAAAATGGAAGAATTTCGCGAGAAGAATGCCATGCATCTCGCGCTGGACGGTGCAGGGCAACTGGTCTATATCGCGCCGACCCGCGTCAACCTGCAGTTGGCACAGGAACGCTGGCCGATGGTGCGCTTTGCCAACACGCGCGAGCATGCAGCGGCGGTCGCCGCGTGATGATTGATCGGCAGGAATCGTGGTCAGGTTTTCGCTTGACGCAAACCGTGGGTAATTCCGCTTTTCGCTGATAGCCTGCGCACGTCCGCCACGGAGTCGCCAGCATGCCAGCGCCGCAGATTGCCTTCATCACGCCCCCGGCGACGCCTGGATGGAAACGCTGGCTGGTGCTGTCACCGGTGGCGCGCATCGTTTTCTTTGCGGCGATGCTGATTGGCTTCGGGTTTCTCATCGATACGCTTGTGTCCACGTCGGCGTGGGGCATGAAATCAGCCACGCCACTGCAGCACGCGCTGGCCACGCTGACAGTGCGGCTGCTGCCGGCCGTGCTCAGCTACCTGATTCTGGTCAAGCTGGTCGAGCGGCGGCCGGTGGGCGAGCTTGCCGGACGCGACGTTTTCACGTTTGGCGCTGTGGGTCTGATCGGCGGAGCGATACTTTTCAGCCTCGTGGTGGGCTCGCTGTGGCTGGTGGGCAGCTATCACATCACCGGTAGCAACCCGCAAGTGGACTGGCTGCCGGCGGTACTGGTGGCCGGCATCGGCGCAGGTATCGGTGAAGAAATCATCGTGCGCGGAGTGCTGTTTCGCATTTCGGAGGAAGGCCTGGGCACGTGGTGGGCGCTGGTCATTTCGGCGCTGTTCTTCGGCGCAGCGCATATCGCCAACCCTGCTGCCACGCTGTGGAGTTCGTCAGCCATTGCCATCGAGGCCGGTGTGTTGCTGGCGTTGCTGTATGTGGTTACGCGTTCGCTGTGGACCTGCATTGGTCTGCATGCCGCATGGAACATCATGCAGGGCACCGTGTACGGTATCCCGGTATCTGGCACCCGGGTCGATGGCTGGCTGGTCTCGCAGCGAACCGGTCCGGACTGGCTAAGCGGCGGCGCGTTCGGTGCCGAAGCATCCGTCGTGGCGCTTGCCGCCTGTCTGACGCTGTCGGCAATTTTGCTGTTGATTGCGCTGCAGCGACGCTTGATCGTGCCGCCTGCCTGGCGGCGCACCCGCTGACCTGCGTCAACGGCGCGGGCGCGGCGATACCCACATGTCTATCTGCGCGCGGAAAACCTCGAGCCCAGCGTTGTCGCGCACGCTTACCGTAACGGGCCACGTGTAACCACTTTCGGCCTCGCGCGCCGCACTCTCCGGGGTGGCCATTGCATGCATCGTACCCCGTGCCTTGGCCAGATACTCCGTAGTCATGCCGCGGGGAATCCAGCGCATGCCGCGTGGAACGGTGACCTCATTTATCAGCCCGGCGCTCAGCTCAGCCAGATTGCACAGGGCGATCGCGTGGACCGTGCCAATGTGGTTGTGCACGCTGCGCCTGTCGCGGATGCGCACTTCGCAGCGCCCGACGTCCAGCGCAACGAAACGGGGAGCGATCGTGCTGAAGTACGGGGCCTTGAAACAAATCGCACGGGAAAACAACCAGTGTCCGGCCGGCCACCGTGACAGTAGGCGATAGAGAGCCAGCACGGACGCACTCATCAATCGGCTCTCCGCAAAGTGGCCGCAGGCGCAAAATCAAACGCGCCGATCTGCCCTGGTTACCGCAGCGCGCATTTCATCGGTGGAAAAATCATCCACCGAAATGAACTCGTGCACACTCTCGCGCACGTGCTTGAGCAGCGCCGCTTCGCTCGCATTGATCGCGCCGACTTCCTGCGCCTCGACAAGTTGCGCAAAGTAATCGTGCGCCTTGAACTGGCCGGTCTTCAAGGCTTTGCCTAGCTTGCGGTCGACAGGCTCGGCCAGGATGACTTCGGGCAACAACGCGTGCATGCGACCAATCGTGTTGTTCGCCGTGGGCGTGAGATAAACCCATTCCAGCAGGCGATCCCGAGCTTCGCTGGGCGCGGTGATCAACGCCGCAACGCGCCGCCCCAACCGATCGGACGGTGGCACTTCCCGCCGGCCGAGCGGGAACACCAGCACGCGCAAGAGCAATGACACCGAGCGCACGGGAAAATTGCGGATCGCGCCATCGAGTGCCATCTGCATATTCCACACACAGTGATGGAACGCCCAGGCAAGCAATGGGCGATCAGCTTCGGGCTGGCCAGTGTCCTCGTAGCGCTTGAGCATGGCGCTGGCGATATACAAATAACTGAGTACGTCGCCCAGACGTGCAGAAAGCTTCTCCTTGAACTTGAGCTTGCCGCCGAGCACGCCCATGAACACGTCGGCGCACAACGCCAGCGCTGCTGAGTAGCGATTTAGCTTGCGATAGAAGCGCCGCGAATAGGCATCGCCGGCGCTGTCGCCCAGGCGTGATCCGCTGACCTCCAGCGCAAAGCTGCGCACCGCATTGGAGATTCCAAAACCAATATGGCTGAACAACAGATGGTCAAAGGTCTTCAACTGTTCGCCAGGATCGGTGATCAACAGCGCCTGCATTTCCCGCAGCACGTACGGATGGCAGCGAATGGCGCCCTGACCGAAGATCATCAGGCTGCGCGTCATGATGTTCGCGCCCTCCACCGTGATCGCAATCGGCACGCCTTCCCATGCGCGACCGGCGTAGTTGCTTGGTCCCAACTGCACGCCTTTGCCGCCAAGGACATCCATGGCGTCCCCAGCCACCTGCCGGCCCCACTCGGTGGCGTGATACTTGGCGATGGCTGAAGTAACCGCCGGCTTCTCGCCGCGGTCAACGGCGGCTGCGGTGGAACGCGAGAGAGCCGCCGTTGCGTAGGTCAGGCCGCCAATGCGCGCAAGCGCTTCTTCCACGCCTTCGAAACGCGCGATGGCCAGGCCAAACTGTTTGCGCATGCGGGCATAGGCGCCCACCGAGGCCACCGCCGCCCGCAGCGCGCCAGTGGCGCTGGACGGCAGCGAGATGGCGCGCCCGACCGACAGCACTTCCACCAGCATGCGCCAGCCATGCCCCGCCATTTTCGGACCGCCGATCAGCACCGACAGCGGGGCGAATATGCCATTGCCCCGCACCGGACCATTCTGGAACGGCACGTTCAACGGAAAATGCCGACGTCCGATTTCCAGTCCTGGGGTGGATCGCGGCAGCAGTGCCAGGGTGATACCCAGGTCTTCCTGCTCGCCCAGCAGATGCTCGGGGTCATACATGCGAAACGCCAGGCCAACGACCGTGGCCACGGGCGCCAGCGTGATGTAGCGCTTGTCAAACGTGAACTTCAGACCCAGCGTCTGCACGCCATCAATGGTTTGTTTGCAGACGATGCCGTAGTCGGGAATGGAGGTGGCATCGGACCCGGCGTACGGACCGGTCAAGGCAAAACAGGGAATTTCCTCGCCCACGGCCAAGCGCGGCAGGTAGTGGTCTTTCTGCTCTTCGCTGCCGTACTGCAGCAACAGCTCGGCCGGCCCGAGCGAGTTTGGTACGGCTACCGTCGACGCCACAGTGGCCGACATGGATGCCAATTTTTGCAAGACGGCCGAATGTGCCAACGCGGAGAATTCCAGGCCGTTATAGCGTTTGGGAATGATCATGCCAAAGAATTTATGCCGCTTGATGAACGCCCAAACTTCCGGTGGCAGATCCGCCAACTCATGGGTGATCTGCCAGTCATCGATCATCGAGCACAGCTCTTCCACCGGCCCGTCCATGAACGCCTGCTCTTCCACGCTCAGCTCGGGTTTTGGCTGTCTGAGCAGCACATGCCAGTTGGGCATGCCGCTGAACAGCTCGCCCTCGAAACCCACCGTGCCCGCTTCCAGAGCGGTCTGCTCGGTAGCGGAAAGTTTCGGCGTAACGCGGGCAAACAACTTGAGCAAAGGCGCGCTGATCTGACGACGTCGAAAATCGACGAGCAACAACGGTATGGCGATGGCGCCCTCGATAATCAGCAGGATCACCATGGTCCACGGGGCACGCAGCAGCAGCCCTGCCACTACCGTAGTCACCACCGTGACAATCGCCCAGGTGCGCAAGCTGCTGCGGTGATACGCGCACGCGCCGCTGGCGATCAACGCGGCCAGCACGGTCAGGATGACGGACATTGGAAACACCTCATCACGGTTGGGTGACACCAGGCCGGGAGTAAACCGCGGGCTTGGCAAGACTGTACACAAAACGTTCCACTTCACTCGTGAACGCATCATTTGCATCACCGGCGAGCATATGCGTGGCATTGGCAAGCTGCACGTGTTGCGCCTGTGGTACCAGCTGCAGGAATTCATCGATGACCGCACCGGACACGACGTCGCTGCGCGCGCCGGAGAGCAACAGCACCGGCACGTTTATCAGCGCAGCGGCAGCCTCCAGGCGCGCTTGATGGCGATCCCCGTCGCGTGCAACCGCAGCCAGCATCGCCCGGTCCCAATGCCAGTGCAGACGACCGTCCTCCCCCTGGCGCAGCAGCGGGCGCAGCTGTTGCTCGGTCTTGCGCTCGCGCCGCTGTGGCTGATACGCCGCGATGCGCTCGGCCGCCTCTGCATAATCGGCAAAGCCGTCCAGACTGTCCTGCATGAAATTCAGGATGCGCTCCACGCCGGCCGTTTCCCAACGCGGCGTGATATCCACCAATACCAGGGCTGCGAACGGACACGGTCGAACTTCACCGGCCAGCAGCATGGCCAGCAGACCTCCCATCGAGGCTCCCACCAGGATCGGTGGTTGCCCTTGCGCGCGCGCCAGGCGCAGCAGATCGTCGGCAAATTGCTCAAAATGATAGTCACCGTTGACCACGCGACCACTTTCGCCATGCCCGCGACTGTCAAAGGTCACGCAGCAGCAACCGCGACGTGCCAGCGCGACGGCCGCCGAACGCCATGCCCCGCGCGTCTGCCCAAAGCCGTGCGCAAAAAGCACGATGGGACGGCCGCGGTCATGCCAAGTTTCCGTCGCCAGACAAATGTCGGCGACCGGAAACTGTTTTGTCGTGGAGGCAGGCGCTGGCATGACCATACGCGTGAGTATGGATCGCCCGCGATCTGCCAGTCAACCGGCAGCACGCAGGCCGTGCATTACAAACCTGCAACGGCTCGCTACCATGCGCGGATGAACGTGAGTAGCAAACCTGAGCGCACCCGGTTGACGTCCGATGATTGGGAGCTGGCCGCGCTTGCGGCGATTGCCGAACAGGGTGTCGGCTCGCTTTCAGTGGAGGCGCTGGCTAGACAACTGGGCGTCACCAAGGGCAGCTTCTATTGGCATTTCCGCACTCGCGAGGCGCTCCTTGGCGCAGCGCTTGGGCGGTGGGAGCGCTACGGCGAGGCGGAAATCATTCGCCCGATTGAACAAATGCCAGACCCAAGCAAACGCTTGCCCGAGCTGTTTCGCCGCGTTGCGCACGAATTGCAGACGCACCGTGTCTATGCCGCGCTGCTCAAGGCACTGGACCACGCTCAAGTCGTTCCAGTCATAGCCCGCGTGTCCCAGCGGCGCATGGATTTTCTCACCGCCATTTATCGGGAAAGCGGGCTTAAACCCGCTCAGGCACTCAATCGTGCACGGCTTACGTACTCCGCTTACGTCGGTTTTCTCCAGCTTAATTTCACCCCGGGATTACCACGCCTGACCCATGAGGATTACGACGATTACGTCGAACACATGATTGCAGTGCTTGTCCCCAACTGAGTCAACCCACTGCCCGCGCCGGCGTGCACGCAGGCTGCTGGCTGTTGCGCGCGACCTTGCAATAGGCCCATCCGCAAACTAACGTTTTCCATCCGTTTTGGCGACATGCTGCCGAGGAGCGTGGTGATGGCGAGCAAGCTGGAAGCACTCAATGCATGGGTCAATGACGTCACCGAGCTCGCACGCCCGGATCAAGTGCACTGGTGCGATGGTTCGCAAGCGGAGTACGACGCTCTGGTGCAGCAGATGCTCCACTCCGGTTCGCTGCTTGAGCTCAACCAGCAAACCCACCCCGGCTGTTACCTGCACCGCTCCGATCCGGCGGATGTGGCGCGCGTGGAACGCCTGACCCTGGTCTGCCACCCGCAGGAGGACGACGCAGGACCCAACAATCACTGGATGGATCCCGCCGCCGCGAACGAAAAGATTGATGCGTTATTCGCCGGTTGCATGGCTGGGCGCACGCTGTACGTGATCCCGTACTGCATGGGGCCGATCGATTCGCCGTTGTCGCGCTGTGGCGTGGAGATTACCGACAGCCCGTACGTAGTCGTGAACATGCACATCATGACCCGCATGGGCGCGGCAGCCCAAGCCCGCATCGAGCGCGACGGCACCTTCGTCAAGGGCCTGCACTCCATTGGCGAACTGGATCCGGAGCGCCGCTGGATCATGCACTTTCCGGCGGAGCTGTCGATCAAATCGTATGGCTCGGGCTACGGTGGCAACGCGCTGCTGGGCAAGAAGTGCCATGCGTTGCGCATTGCCAGCAATCAAGCTCGTACCGAAGGCTGGTTGGCTGAGCACATGCTGATCGTCGGCATCGAGAATCCCGATGGCGCAATTCACTATATTGCCGCGGCATTCCCCTCCGCGTGCGGCAAGACCAATCTGTCGATGTTGATCCCGCCGGACGGCTATCGACGCGATGGCTGGAAAGTATGGACTGTGGGTGATGATATCTGCTGGATGCACCCCGGCGCAGATGGCCGCCTGTACGCGATCAACCCGGAAGCGGGATTCTTCGGCGTCGCTCCGGGCACCAGCAAGAGTACCAACCCGAACGCACTGCAAACCATCGCGCACGACACGATCTACACCAATGTCGCCGTCACCGCGGACAATCAGCCTTGGTGGGAAGGCTTGCCGGGGGCGCCGGTTACGGACTGGCAAGGCCGTCCGTATGATCCGGCAAACGGACCGGCGGCACACCCCAATTCGCGCTTCACCGTCAGCAGCGGACAATGCCCAACCTGGTCGCCGCAGGCCGAAGCGGCGCAAGGCGTACCCATCTCGGCCATCGTGTTTGGCGGCAGGCGGCCAACGCTGCTCCCGCTGGTGGTACAGGCGCGCGACTGGGCCCACGGCGTGTTGATGGGCGCAACAATGGGATCGGAAACCACGGCCGCAGCCACTGGCCAGGTCGGCGTGTTGCGCCGCGACTCGATGGCAATGAAGCCGTTCTGCGGTTACCACTACGGCGACTACTTTGCGCACTGGCTGGCGTTCGACAAGCCAGGAGCAAACTTGCCAAAAATCTTCCAGGTCAACTGGTTTCGCAAGGATGCGAAAGGCAAATTCCTGTGGCCGGGGTTTGGCGAGAATTTGCGGGTGCTGGAATGGATGATCAAATGCGTCGACGGCAGCGCGCAGGGCGTAAATACACCGATCGGCAAACTGCCCACCTGCGACGAGCTCAATCTGAAGGATCTCAACATCAGTCGCGCGCAATTGGACGAGCTGCTGGCTGTGGACAACGCCGGCTGGCAAACGGAGCTTGCATCCGCCTCGGAGTATCTGGAAACCTTCGCGCCGCGGCTCCCCGAGCGCTTGCGCCTGGAACTTGCCCGCGTTGCCGAAGCCTTGGCTTCCGACGCTCAACCTCGTTCGGCAGCAATCGCGCACTGACCCTCGGCGATCTGCGTTTGATGCAAAACCGGCATGTGGTTGTTGCCAAACGTTTTACGCTTGCGGACATCCGTCCCGGCCTGATCCAGACCGCGCGTCCGGACCGGGCATCCTGACCGTCAAGGACCGCCTTCAACGCGTCGCCATGCAGACGCTCGGCGGCTTTTCAGATGTCCCGCATCATGACCAGCGCAGGTCGCAGGCCATGCAATGCTTGGCGGCTAACGCACTGGGTCACCGAGACGTTCAGCAAAGTCAGCGCTTGCGGAAACGGGGTGGGTTATTCGGACCGGACAGATCCTGGCCAATAGCAGGTCGATGCCTGCAGGTCGACGCTTACAAGTCTTGGTGATACTGCACGTATGGGGTGCGTGACTGATCCGGTTCGGGTCCGGCTGGGGTGTTCAACGGCGTGCCCGATGACCACAGATTCTGGGCGCCGACACTCAGCTCGCCGCGCCACGGCAGACGCAAGGTAACGCCCAGATCGATACTGCTCCAACGACTGTCCGCGCTGAAGCCGCCGGGGATGCCGACCTGTGGTCGCAAGGTGCGACCCACCAGCGAGCCGCTCAACGGACCATGATCAACACCCAGACTCAATACTTTCTGGTCGAGCGTACTGACACCGAGCAAATTGCCCGGCAGCAGGCGAATCCGCCCGGCACTGGCGCCCAGATCGATCCCGCTCTTGCCGCCAAGCGCAAGACGGCCCGTAGCATTTAGTTGGGTGCTGCTGTCAAAACTGGCAAGCCCGTCCACGCCTGGAGCGGCGCCGGGCAATACCCGTGGCAAGCTGATGTTCGCGTTGGGCGTGCTATTGGCACCCACGCTCACCCCGAGGCTGTAGCGGCCCAGGTCGTAGCTGGCACCGACTTCACTGCCCAGCAGACGAGTGGATTGGCTAGCCCAGCTCTGTTGCGTAAGGTCGGCATGTGCACGCAAGTTTGTCGCCAGGTCGTATTCCAACCCGGTCCCAACCACGCTGCTTGGGTCAACCACGCGCGACGACGTGAGTGCGTTGACATGCGCCGCACCCAGAGCAGGTTTCTGCTCCAGCTTGAGCGCCAACGTTCGTCCTTCGGTACCACGCCACAGCGGCATCACCACAGTGGATCCGATATCGCTGGACCGACTTGGTTGCTGCATGAGCAACCGCTGCGCCTCGCTGCCTCTGTCACCCACAGCCTGAGCTGCAGCGGCAAGCGGCAACAAGAGCAAGATCATGGTGGCGGACAGGCGGCGCATGACAGACGGAGTTACCTGCTGGAAGGAGATGACCATCGGAGCGAAGTGTATCAAGTTTTACGTTCTGTTAACACCTAAAACTGGTTGAGATTCGCTTGAATATAGCGATTAATCCACCATTCCCTGCCATGTCGACCGTGCGCGACCGCGCTGAGTTCCCGAAGTGCTGGCAGCGGTCTGCAATTACAGGATATAAACTTGCTAACCTCGCGCATAGAGCGTCTGACCAGGCGGTCTTGAGCCCGCACCGTTCATGAGCATCACATCGAAAACCCGCCTCGCCCGCCCCCAAGCTCACTTGCCGGATGTGGCGTGGCTGCGGCAATGGGTGGAGCAGCTATTGGACGCCGCGGACATGACGGCGCTGCTGCGGGTGTGCGAAGGAATCCTGGCACACCTGAAGATTCGCGGGCATTTGTATTGGCACGACTCCGGCACCGCCGCGATCGAGGCGGGGCCATCCAAGCTGCGACTGGTTGAAAAGGTGATCGGTGCGCGCGAGCTCTGGTTAGACGCCGGCGACGCTGCCCTGTCGGTGCAGGCACGCGAAGAGCTGCTCTGGGTCGGCCGCATAGCTACCGCCCGCGTTCGTCAGCTAGCCGAAAACGGACGCCTTTGTGCCGCAATTTCGCGACTGGCAATGGCCGAGCGGGTGCAGCGCGCCACTTGCGCAATTGCCGAACAGGCAGAGATTGATCAGCCAATGTCAGCGATGACGCAGGCTTTGCACGGCATTGTCAGCACCGTGCTCTATGCAGAGAACTTTTACATCGTGCTGTACGACGCGGCCACCCAGAATGTCCGCTTTCCCTGTTACATCGACACCGTTGACACCAACGCACCGCTGCCCGATCAGGATATCCCGCTACAGAACCTGAAGCACAGCCTGACCTGGACGCTGTTGCGCGGCACTCAGCCGATGCTCGGTTCGCAGGACGAGCTCAAGCAGCAGTTTGGGGACGATGTGCTTCCGCTCGGTCCACGCTGCGAGCACTGGCTGGGTGTGCCGATGCTGCGCTCGGGCAACGTCGTGGGCGGTCTGGTCACGCAGAGTTACCGTGCAGACATGCGCTACTCGCGTCAGGACATGGATTTATTCACGCATGTCGCGCGTCACGTCGAGGCCGCATTCGAGCGTCGAGCGGCGCATCTTGAACTGGGTCACCGCGTGGCCGAACGCACGTCGGCACTGCGCGAGGCCAATCGCATCCTGCGCCAGCAGGTTTTGCAGCGCCGCCATGGTGAGCGTCTGCAGGCGGCACTGTTTCGCATTGCCGAGCTGGCAAATGCATCGGACACGCTGGAAAACTTCTACGCCGCCGTGCATCAGGCGATCAGCGACCTGCTTTACGCACGCAACGTTTACATCGCACTTCTCGATGAAGAAGCGGGCATGCTCACGTTTCCGTACTTTGTCGATGAATTGGACCAGCAGATCCAACCCCGCGCACATGGCCACGGCGTAACAGAATACGTCCTGCGCACTGGCATGCCGCTGCTAGCCTCGCGTGCCGACTTTGAGCGGCTGATCGAACAAGGTGAGGTCAACAAACTGGGTTCGCTGTCCGTGTGTTGGCTCGGCGTGCCACTGAAGTTTGGCGACAAGCCCATTGGTGTGCTGGCACTGCAAAGCTACTCGCCGCGCCACGTTTACAACGCGAACGATCAAGAGTTGCTCACCTTCGTCAGTTATCACATTGCCAATGCATTGCAGCGCAAGCACGCGGCGACATCGTTGCAACTGGCTTACGCTGGCCTGGAGCGTCGCGTCGCCGAGCGCACCCGCGCCTTGGCCTTGGCCAATCGCGACCTGCGTGAACAAATCAACGAACGCGAACGGGTGGAACGTCGTCTGAAGTACGAAACGTTGCACGATTCGCTCACAGGCCTGCCCAATCGCACGTTGTTGCTGCAGCGACTGGATCAGGCGCTCACGCGCTATCTGGCAGACAGTACCAACCAGTTTGCGGTGCTCTTCATAGATCTGGACCGCTTCAAGGTAATCAACGATTCTGTCGGTCATCTGGTCGGGGATGATTTGCTGTTTCAGGTTGGTGGACGCATTCGCGCGTGTGTCAAGACAAGAGACGTCGTGGCGCGCCTGGGCGGGGACGAATTCGCCGTGTTGCTGGAAAGCATCGACAACAGCGACAACGCGGTCCAGATCGCCGAGCGCATCATCCGTGAACTGCACACGCCATTTCAGCTTGGCGCCAAGGAAGTGTTTACTTCGGCGTCCATTGGCATCGCCCTGTCGGCGGCGCGCTATCGGCAGCCGGAAGAATTGCTGCGCGATGCCGACGTGGCCATGTACAACGCGAAGGATGATGGCCGCCACCGCACCGCACTGTTCGACGATCGCCTCCGGCGCCAGGCACTGTCCCTGCTGGACATGGAAAACGATCTGCGACACGCCCTTGCGCGCAACGAATTCGTGCCTTTCTACCAACCCATTGTCGAGCTGGAAAATGGTCTTGTGGTCGGCTATGAAGCACTGCTGCGCTGGCACCATCCACAACGTGGGTTGCTCGCGCCGGATGATTTTTTGCTGATTGCCGAAGAGAGCGGCTGCGCCGAATCCATCGATTGGCGAATTTTCGAACAGGTCTGCGCGCATGCGCCGCATCTGGTTTCAGGTGACGGCTTCATCAGCGTCAATGTGTCCGGTCGACACTTTCGTTCCGCAGATCTCGATCAGCGGCTGCTGGCGCTGTTCAAGCAGTATGCAGTACCACCGCACTGCATGCGGGTGGAAGTCACGGAACACACACTGCTGGAGAATCCCGATCAAGCCAAGCGCATCCTGCAAAACCTGCGCAGCCACGGCGTAGGTGTCGTGCTGGATGATTTCGGAACCGGTTATTCATCGCTTAGCTATCTGCACCAGTACCCGTTCGAGACGTTGAAAATTGATCGTTCATTTATTACTGACTTGCCAGTGGATGAAACTCAAACCCAAGCGCTGGCCATCGTGCGCACTATCCAGGTTCTGGCCGATTCCTTGCAGATGCGCGTGATCGCCGAGGGCATAGAGGAAGACTTCCAACGCGTTGCGCTGCTGCGCATCGGCTGTCGGTTCGGTCAGGGCTTCCTGTTCGCCAAGGCGCAGCCGGCCAATAACTGGCCGCAGGCGGGCATGCCGTTCCATCTGCCTTGAACCGGCGTGGCACGCGCGCAGCCGATCAGTGTGATGAGTCTGGCGCAGCCGGTGCAGGAGCGGCGCTGAGCAAATGCTCGGCGTCAATGCGATCAAAATGGTAGACCCGCGCGCAAAACTCGCACGTCACCTCGATCTCGTCCTCGCGCGCAGCCAGTGCTGCTTCCACCTCGTCGCGACCAAGCGAGCGCAGCATGGCGCCGACGCGCTCGCGGCTGCAGCTGCAACCAAATGCCAACGGGCGCGGCGCGAACACCTGCACCGACTCTTCGTGATACAGCCGATACAGCAACTGCTCGGGCGTGGCATGCAGCAATTCATGATCGGCGAGCGTGGCCGTCAACTGCAGTATCCGCGGCCACGCATCAGTGTCCTGGACTGCGTCGTGACCGCCATCGGCAGGTAACTGCTGGAGCATCAGACCCACCGCCTGGGTTTCGTCGGCGGCGAGCAGAATGCGTGCCGGCAATTGCTCGGACTGGGCAAAATAATTTTCCAACACTGCGCTCAAGCTGGCGTGTTGCAGGTCGACAAACCCCTGGTAGCGTTGGCCGCGTTCCACGTTGCCAATGGTGATCGCCATGCTGCCATCAGCCAGCGCTTCGAGCGCCAGCGGCTCTGGCAGCGGCTCTGTCCATCGCGCCAGGCCACGCAGCCGACCCTGGTCGTTGCATTCGGCAAACAACAAGCGCAAAGCGCCGCTGCTTTTCAACTCCACGGAAAGCGCGCCGTCCAGCTTTATATTGCCCGTGAGCAACGCGCTGGCTGCCAGCGCCTGTCCCAGCAGAGTCTGCAACGCCGTTGGATAAGCCGCGCGACCAGCCACTTCCCGCCAGGCGGCGCCCACCCGGACCAATACTCCGCGCACACCGGCACGCTCGAGAAGGAAACGCTGCAAAACATCTTGGTCAATGGAGTCCATGCTTCGATTCCAGGTAATAAAGGTCTGGCCTGAGCACGGAGATGGGGACAAAGCCGGTCCGCTACAACGCCCGTATACTTCAAAGGATGCCGCTACAGTTGCCTGCTCGCGTCTTGTCACGCCATTTCCTGCTGATGCGTTTGCTGCGCTGGTGTGCGGGCGCGATTGCGCTATGGCTGGTCCTGGGGTGGATTGCGGTGGCCATTCTGCGCTTCGTCCCGCCGGCAACTTCGGCCGTGATGGTCGAGCGTCAAGCCAGTGCGTGGCTGCATCGCGAAGCCAACTTTCGTCTACGCCAGCATTGGGTGCCCTGGCGGGCCATCGCGGCGGATGTGCCATTGGCAATGGTTGCGGCTGAAGACCAGAAGTTTCCGTTTCATCACGGCTTTGATCTGGATTCAATTCAGCGTGCCATCGACGCTGCCGATGATGGTGCGCGCCTGCGCGGTGCCAGCACCATCAGCCAGCAGACGGCGAAGAACCTGTTTTTGTGGAACGGGCGAAGTTTCGTGCGCAAGGCGCTGGAGGCTTACTTCACGGTTTTGATTGAATGGACCTGGCCAAAGCAGCGCATTCTGGAAGTCTATGTGAACATTGCGGAATTCGGCAATGGCATCTACGGCATCGGCGCGGCCAGCGAGGTGTACTTTCACACCACGCCGGCGCAACTGACCGCCGCACAGGCTGCGCGGCTTGCCGCCGTATTGCCCAGTCCCCGACGCTTGCATGCCGATCGCCCAAGCGCGTACGTGCTGCGCCGGACCGACTGGATCTTGCGCCAGATGCGTCAGTTGGGTGGCCCCGAATACCTGCGACAAGGCCGTGCCGATGCACGGAAGAAGGCGGATCGCGGGGGTTCACACCATCCCAACACGCCTCCTTTGGCTGCGCGCTAGACTCGCCTTGAGGCGGACCGCCGGTACCGGGAGGTGCAGACATGACTCAAGTCAGGCAGTTGTTGGAGCTCAAAGGCAGCACGGTGTATTCGATCACGCCAGAAGCCCCGGTACGCGAGGCCATCAAGCTGATGGCCGAGCGCCGCATCGGCGCGCTGCTGGTAATGCACGACGCGCATCTGGTTGGCGTAGTCTCCGAGCGCGACTACGCGCGAAAAGTCATTCTGCAAGGGCGCTCCTCGGCGGCCACCGCGGTTGCCGACATCATGACCAGCGAACCGCTGACCGTCGTCGGACCGGAAACGGATATTTTTGACTGCATGCATTTATGCACGGATGGCCACGTGCGCCATCTGCCCGTGGTCGAGAACAGCGTGGTGATCGGGATCATCTCCACCGGCGACCTGGTCAAGGCGGTGATCGACGCACAGGCCGAGCAGATCGAGCACATGGAACGCTACATCACCAGTTGAACCTGCTGCTTCGTCTGTGCAAGTCACGCTTGACGGGGGACGGTGTGCTGGTTCGCTCGCGCCGATCGCGCGCAGACGATCAACCGCGCAGGCCGACATTCAAGCGCCGTCTGCATCGGCAGCGCCCGCCTCCGGGGCCAGGTCTGGCGACCAGCCTGCCCGCCGCGCCACCACCGCGGCGCCGGCAGCGACCGCCGTTCCCAGGAATGCGAAACCGACGATGCCTACGCCTGCCGCGCGCAAGCCAGTTACCGCACTTGTCACCAGCACGTCGCCGAAACGCCATACGGCGGTCTCGACGAAATTCTTGCCCTTGTAGCGCGTCTCGCGCGGCACCCTGGTGTACAAAGCGTCTGCTGCCGGTTTGGTCATGCCGTAGGCAAGGCCACGCGTTGCCACCAGCATCAGAGCCAGCACCGGCACGCTGTAACCCAGCAACATCAGGTTACCCCCCGCCAAGAGCCCCACCCCGGCAAGCAAGGCCATGTTCAGCACTGCAGGAATGACCAAACCCCAACCGGCACCGTGTCGGATCAGCAACCACCGAGTGACCGTCAGCTGCATCGCCGCGCCCAGTAGATTCGTGGCCAAGTCCATATCATTGTAAAACTCGGTTCGGGCAACGTTGTCGATGAAATGCGCCTTGGCGTAATCCGCTATCAAGGCGTAAGCCAACGTGCCGATACCATCGCCAAACAGCATAAGCAGGGCCATGTAACGCAAGAACGGGCGCGACCAAACCTCCTTCACCCCGGCCCACAGCGACCCGCCAATCGGCTGCGCGCCGACGTTGCCGGGTTGGCGTTCGTTTTGCGTGGACAGCCGCAACAACAGCGCCAACGCCAGACCTAGCGCGGTAGCCGATACCAGCAACAAGGGTGCAACGCCGATGACGCGAACCAGCACCTTGGTCACCAACGGACCGAAAATTGCCCCCGCCATTCCGCCAAGCGCAATGAGCGAAAACACGCGCCGTGCTTCGCCAATGCCGAAAATATCGGCCATGAAACTCCAGAACAGCGAAACCACGAACAGGTTGAACACGCTGCCCCAGACAAAAAACACCACGCCCAAGGAGCGCGCGCCGATAGCGTCTTGCGCCACGAACGCGGGTACAAACAGCAACAGGCAGACAATGAAAAAACTGTAACTCCAAAGCAGCAACTGGCGCCGCGGAAACTTTGCCACAAGCATGCCAAACACCGGCGTAAGCAACAGCATCACCACAAACACGGCCCCGTAAAACAACGGCAGCGACTGCGAGCCAACCGCGCCACTCAACTGATCGCGCACCGGCCGCACGATGTAGTACGAGACCATCAAGCAAAAAAATGCCAACGCCGACAGCATCGTTGCGGCGCTTTTCCCCGTCTCGTCAGGTCCAGATGAATTCACGAGCTAATCCAGTGGAATGGATGCGCAGACTAAGCGCTGGACCGAGGGAAAGCGAGCATGTGGCGCACTCTGGTCAAACCAGATCAACCCCGACCTTGGGCCGCAACCAGCTCGTTTCATGCCATGCACGGCATCGGCAACGCCGTTCGTGCCATCAACTCTCGCTTTTTCGCCACACAAACTCTTAGCATGCAACGATGCCACGCGTCGCGGAGCGACCATGAACAGCTACGACTACGTCATTGTTGGTGCCGGCTCCGCTGGCTGCGTGCTCGCCAACCGGCTCAGTGCCGATCCGTCCAAGCGCGTGCTGCTGCTGGAAGCCGGAGGGCGGGACTGGAGTCCACTCCTGCACATGCCTGCGGGCCTTTCCCGCCTGGCAAACTACCGTGCGGTCAACTGGAACTACCGCACTGAACCGGAAGCCGCACTCAACCAGCGTTGCTTGTGGTGGCCACGTGGCAAGACTCTGGGTGGCTCGAGCTCGATCAACGCCATGTGCTACATCCGCGGCGTGGCGGCGGATTACGACCGCTGGGCCGAAGCCAGCGGCGACCCGCGTTGGTCCTGGTCCCAGGTATTGCCGTGGTTCCTGCGCAGCGAAGACAACAGCCGCGGCGCCAGCGCGTGGCATGGCGCGGGCGGACCGCTGGGCGTTTGCGACCTGCGCCATCACAACACGCTGTCAGCGGCTCTGGTCGATGCCGCAGTCAACGCCGGATTCGTGCGCAACGACGATTTCAATGGCGCGCAGCAGGCCGGGTTTGGCTTGTATCAGGTAACCCAGCGCGATGGTGCGCGGTGCTCTGCGGCGTCGGCTTATCTCAAGCCGATACGCCAACGCGAGAATCTGCACGTACGCACCGGTGCCCTGGTCGAACGCGTGGTCATTGACGGCGGGCGCGCAGTGGGCGTGCAGGTTCGTCACGCCCGACAGGCCGCGCAGCGCATCGATGCCGGCGAAGTGCTGCTCTGCGGCGGGACGATCAATTCACCACAAGTGCTGATGCTTTCGGGCATCGGCAGCGCGGACCAGCTGCGCGCACACGGCATCGATGTGACCATCGATCTGCCGGAAGTTGGCAGCAACCTGCAAGATCACCTGGATACCTGCACGCTGGACGCCAGCACGCAAAAAATCACCTACGATCATCTCAATGAATTGACGACGGCGCTGCGCTGGCTGCGCCATCGCGACGGGCCGGGCAGTTCCAATATTGCCGAAGCGGGTGGCTTCGTGCGCAGTCGCCTGGCCGAAGATGATCGTTGCGATTTGCAGTTTCATTTCGTGCCGGCGCTGCTCGACGACCATGGTCGTCATCGCCTGCCCGGCTATGGCTACACGTTGCATGCGTGCCATCTGCATCCACGCAGCCGCGGCCAGCTGCGTCTGCGCTCAGCCGACCCCGCGCAGCCTATCGCGATTCATGCCAATTACCTGAGCGATGCCGAGGGACACGATCAAGCCATGATGATCGAAGGCGCGCGCGTGGCCCGCGACATCATGAACCAAAGTGCGTTTGACGCTTGCCGTGGACGTCCGATATTCCCCGAGAGCGCCATCAGCACGGATGCCGAATACCTCGATTTCATTCGACGCAAGGCGGAGACCGTCTACCACCCGGTAGGCACGTGTCGCATGGGCAAGGATGATCGCGCCGTGGTCGACAGCGAACTGCGCGTGCGTGGCGTCCAGGGTCTGCGCGTGGTCGATGCCTCCGTCATGCCCAGCCTGCCATCAGGCAACACCAATGCTCCGACGATCATGCTTGCCGAGCGCGCGAGTGCGCTGATCGGCGGCAAGTAACCCATGCGCCCAGGAGGCAACAGCGCTGCTTCTAAAACCCGCGACTACGCCGGCAGCGGGCAATGGATGCTGGCGCTGATCACGCGCAGCAGCTCGGCTTCTTGGACGTTGACCACGCCGTCCGCGTGCACCGCCGCCACCAGCCCCTGAAGCAGCGTTTCCTTGGCTGCCGGTAGCAGACGATCGAGTTCGTCCAGAGCGCGCTCAAACGGGGTTTGCCACTCCGCTGGCGGCGACGTCCAGGTAACCGTCGCATTTGGAAACACTTGTTGCATGGCCAGCAGCCAGGCGCGCCGCGCCGCGCCAGCATCGTCGTGACCGTTGCTGGCAACCACCGCACATACCAGTTCCACACTTGGGCGACACGCCGGCAATTTCCCCAAGCCGTCCACCGGCGCGTTGCGTGGCTGACGCGCCTCCAGCAACTGCACGCGCAGCAGGCGCGTCAGACAATACTCATCCAGATCCACTTGACCATCGACACGCACGAGCGCATCCAGCGTCGTCAGCAAGGTTTGCACGCGACCTTCCGGCAACTGCTTCAACGCCGGGAATGCGAGCGCTGCCAGTGGCAGGCGCAACTCCGGCGACAACGCCTCTATCTGCGCAGACAACCCGGTCACGGCAGCCTGCACGTCGTCGCCAAATGCATCAGCCAGTACTCGCCGCTGGCGCTGTTGCAATGCGGTCTGTGCGGACATCGCCAGCGCGAGCATGGCTACCAGGGCAGGCTCGGGTTGCTGCACCGCCGTTGTCAAAGAGGCCGGCAAACTGCGGCGCAGGACCGCACCGCGCGCAAGTGGCGTTGCTGCGCCAGGCCCTGTCTGCTGAGCCAAAACTGCCCCGGCCAGCACCGCGGGCAGCACGGGCGGCATTCCGCCAAGACCCGGGACCCTCGTCGCGCCGGTGGCGCCGGTCTGGTGTGCAGCTGTTTCTGCAACTCGAGCTGCTGACTCGGCAGCCTCTGCCGCCCGCACGGACGACGCCGCAAACTGCACGAGGTCCTCCTGACGAAAACCGGGCTGCAACGCGCGGATGCGTTGCAACAGCGGGGGATGCGTGGCGAACAAGGCGTTGAACGTGCCCGCCTCACCAAACAGCATGTGCGCCACTTCCTGCTTGTTTGCAACTTGCAGGGTGGAGCCTTCGCTATGTATGGCGATCTTCTTCAACGCCCCGGCGATGCCGTCGCTCTGACGCGTAAACTGGACCGCGGACATGTCCGCCAGTGACTCGCGAGAACGTGCTACCGCGGCCTGGATCAAGCGCGCAAAAAAATAGCCGATATAGCCCACGGCAATCAGTGCCAGGCCAATCATCCACACCTGCCCACCGCCACCGTCGCGCCGGTTTCCGCGCCCGCCGCCAAACCAGATCACGCGTCGACCCACGACAGCCAACACCAGAATGCCGAACAGCAAACCCATCAGGCGGATGTTGAGGCGCATGTCGCCATTCAGCACATGGCTGAACTCGTGGGCGATCACGCCCTGCAATTCGTCGCGACTGAGCAGATCCAGACAGCCCTGGGTAACGCACACCGCTGCGTCTGAGGTCGAGTAACCAGCGGCAAACGCGTTGATGCCGGTCTCTTCGGCCATCAAATAGATGTCCGGCACCGGCACGCCGGCGGCAATGGCCACTTCCTCGATGACGTTGCGCAGGCGACGCAGCCGTGGGTCAGTCGTGTCTGTGGGCACCTCCACGGCGCCAACTGTCTGCGCAACCTTCTTGCCGCCCGAAGACAGGCTCATGATGCGAAACAGCGAGCTGAGCGCGATGCCGCCAAGCACCGCGCAACTGGTCATGAACAACAGCGGCACGTTGGATGGCGTCGGCTCGCCTTCAATCGGGCGATGGCCGAGCGCGAGCCAGACGGCCACGTCGATCGCCAGCACGATCGCGGCCACTGCGAGCACAAACAGCACAACCAGACGGCGACTGCTGCCGCGCACGCGTGCCTGTTGCGCAAAGAAGTCCATGACGTTTCGCCCGACCAGTTGCAGCGCGGCCGTCGCCGCGCTGCACTGACGTCAGCCGAAGGAGACCTTCGGCACTTCACGCACCGCCGGGTCATCAATCTTCAGCGACTCGGCCGCCACGAAGCCAAAGCTGTTGGCCACGAACGAGGCGGGAAATACTTCACGCTTGTTGTTGTAGGTCAGCACCGAGTCGTTGTACGCCTGCCGCGCAAACGCCACGCGATTCTCGGTCGAGGTAAGTTCTTCGGACAGCTGCATCATGGTCTGGTTGGCTTTCAGGTCCGGATAGGATTCCTGCAGCGCAAACAAATGACCGAGCGTCTGCGTCAGCGCGTTCTCGCTACTCGCCAGTTGCTGCATTGCCGCCGGATCGCCGGGGTTGGCTTTGGCGCCTGCCAGCCCACTTACTGCGGCCGTGCGCGCGCGAACCACTGCCTCCAGCGTTTCACGTTCGTGCGACAGATAGCCCTTGGCGGTCTCCACCAGATTGGGAATCAGATCGTGCCGCCGCGTGAGCTGCACATCAATCTGCGCGAACGCATTCTTGTAGCCGTTTCGCGAGACCACCAATCCGTTGTAGACGGCGACAAAGTACAAGACGATCAGTGCGACCACCACCAACAAAATGATTATACCCATCGGTATATCCTCCAGCCTGCAGCGCTTGGGCGCGCCTCGATAGTCTCAGAGTAGCATGCAGTTTCCAAATATTTTCCCGGCGATTGGAGGGGCGGTTCTACTGGCATGCATGCCAGTGCAAACAGCGTCTCCGGCAACTGCTCGGCCACCAGCGGCTGCGGTCGCAAGCCGGTCTGTCACGCTGCCACCGGCGCGCTTGCAAGCCACTTTGTCTGACTACAAGCGCTGGCTGGATATCGTCGCCGAGCGCAACGACGTTGCAGGCCTGGCGACCGCCGTTGTCGTCAAAGACAAGGTGGTGTTTGAGCACACCATCGGTTATGCCGACGTCGCCAGCCGCCAGCCGGTTGTTCCCGACACGGTGTTTCGCCTGGCCTCCCTGTCCAAGGCATTTGCCACGGCCATTACCGGGTTGATGGTGGACGGTGGCGCACTGAGCTGGAACACGCGCCTGGTAGACGTGCTTCCCTATTTCAAGCTCAAGGACAGTGAGGGCACCGAGCACGCCACGGTGGGCGACATTCTCGGGCAGCGCCTCGGGCTGCCGCGCAACACCTACGACAACATGCTTGAAGGCGACGTGCCTTACGAAGAACTGGTGCGCAAGCTGGACGAAGTCGACATGAGTTGCAGCGTTGGCCAATGCTACGGCTATCAAAACGTCGCGTTCTCGATGATTGGCGACATCCTGTTTGCGCGCACCGGAAATTTCTTTTACCGACTCGTTGACAAGCGCATCTTCTATCCATTGGGCATGAGCGATGCAAGCTACGGTCGGGCTGCGCTGGAATCGAGCAAGAGCTGGGCGCGCCCGCACCATCCGGCCAGCCGCGGCTGGGTTTCGTTTGAGCCGAGTGAAACCTACTATCGAGTCGCCCCGGCGGCCGGCGTCAATGCCAGCATTCGCGACATGGAAAAGTGGCTGATCGCGCAAATGGGTGGTCGTCAGGATGTGTTGTCCAGCACCTTGCTCGGCGTTCTGCATGCTCCGGCCATCGCCACTCCGGGGGAACTGCACGCCACGCCCTGGCGCCGCAAGCGCTTGACGGATGCGCACTATGCACTCGGCTGGCGCGTTTACGAGTACGGCGGTGAAACGCTGATCTTTCATGCCGGGGCCGTCGCCGGCTACCGCACGATGATTGGCTTCTTTCCCCGCTACCACGTCGGCGTGGTCACGTTGTGGAATTCAACCGGTCCCACGCCAGGCGGATTGATGCCCATGGTCTTCGACGACCTGCTCGCGCTGCCGCACGTGGACTGGGCCGGTGTCGAGACTGCGCCAGCAACCGGCAAAAAAACTGACGCCGCGAGCACGGCGCGCCCGAAAAGAAAAACTGCACCGCGACGCGCTGCGCGACGTCGACATTGAATCGCAGACAGTACGCAGCGAGCTTCACCTTGAGCAAGCGTCGCCATGCAATGACCAACGCGCAGTGTGGCCGTTACAACCCGCTGCGACGCTGACCTCGTCACCAACCACAGCATCGTCTGCGCGCTGCACGGCAAAGCCAGCGTGCAGCAGCAGCCTGGTCGATCAGCGTGTGCTTACAAGTTGAACTCGATCTTTTGCTCGCGTTTGGTCGCTACTGCCACTCCATTGCTCATTGCCGGGGTGAAACGGTAACGCCGCACGGCGTCCATCGCCGCCGAGTCAAAGACGCGACGTGGCTTTGATTCGACCACGGCTATGTTGCTGGTCCGGCCTTCAACGTCGACCGTGAAGGAAACTACCACCCATCCGCTCTGCCGTGAGCGCAAGGCCACCGCTGGATAGATGGGAGCGGCAGCCTTGGTCAGTACCGCGTCACTGCTGGCGCCGCCGGCAGGTTTGGCCGCAACCGGTGGAGCTTGTGCCGCAGGTGCGGGCGCGGGCGCGGGCTTGGGCGCCGCCAGCGCAGCGCGCTGTTGTGCGGCAGCCTGTTGCACAGCCTGTTGCGCAGCGGTTAGCTGCGCCTGCTGCTCCGCCAATCGATCGGCAGCTTGCTTCTCCAGCCCGGTCTTCTGCGTCTCCGCCAGCTGCGTCTTTTGTTGCTCAAGTTCCTGCTGTTGCTGTTTGTCCAACATCTTGCGCTGCGCGTCCAGCTTGGAACGCAGGATAGTCAATGTGTAGTTGTTCGGGTCGGCCTTCGCGAGCAGGTCAATCTGCCGCTGTGCATCGTTGAAATCGCGTGTGTTGATAGCCTGCTCTGCCGAGTTTGCCGCCAACGGAAAAGTCTCGCGCAAGGCATCTGCAGCCACGCGATTACCCGGCTGTGTGTCCAGCGCGTGCAGATAAAACTCGAAAGCGTTGTTGCCGGCAGGCGCAAGATAGCGCCGCTCATTCAGCGCCTTGCGCCCCTCGGCAAGGAGCTCGTTCGCCCCCATGGCCGCTACCTTGGCCGGCGCAACGGCGATCGCCGGCTTTGCTGCCGAAGTGGTCTGTGCAGGAGGAGCGGCGTTGTCCGCAGTCACGATTTCCTGATGTGGCCGGATGATCAGCAGCCAGGCACCCACGGCAAGCAGTACACCAAGCACGATGATGGCAACCAGCGTGGTGCTGGCAAGACCGCGCGCACGGGCGCGGCTATCGATTCGATACTGGATATCCATGATCTCTCACTGTTTGGCGGCGGACACCGCGCTTCCCCGTCCCATCAGGACTGCCAAAGTCCTTGACTTCAGCGCAGCGCGGATGTGCAGAAGGTAACCCCAACGGGCAAGCACGGCAAATGCTGCGTGCCGACCGCTACAAGGCAGTTCGCGCCGCGGCGGAACATGCAAAACACGTCGCCTGAATTGGCTGCACCCACGGTGCAGCGAAGGCGGCGCAACTCCGACCGCAGGTGAGTCGGTCCCGCACAAAAGAAAACGTCCCGGCAAGCCGGGACGAATTGGGTTTCGAAAGCTCCCTCCACGCTGGGCACCGCGGAAGGAGAAGTCGACAGCTCTCTATGTAAAGGCGACTTGTTGCTTACTTCTTTTTTGCAGGCTTCGCAGTCTTGGTGGCCTTCATCACCTTGGCCGATGCAGCTTTCTTTGCAGCCGGCTTCTTGGCGGCAACTTTCTTCACAGCGACTTTCTTGACGGCTGCCTTCTTGGCAGCAGCCGGCTTGCGTGCCGCAGCTTTCTTGGCTGCGGGCTTCTTCGCTACCGGCTTCTTGGCAGCGACTTTCTTTGCGGTGGATTTCACGGCGGCTTTTTTCGCGGCCGGCTTCTTTGCAGCAGTTTTCTTGGCAGTGGCCATAATTCGTCTTAGCTCCTCATCAGTTGGCAGTGGTTGCCCAGTAAAAGCGTGCAGGAACGCCTCGACCAACAAATCACTGTTGGTGGCGTGCCGAAAATTTTTGACCTGTCGCTCGGTACGTAAATCAGAAAGCCTTCGCAGAACATGCAGCGGAATCGAGACCGTGATCTTGCGCACTGCATTGGCCTTCTCACCGTGTTGAATGTAAGGCTTGATGAATTTTGCAGTTGCCATGATGCGCGTTCCCGATGATCTGTGGCGAAAGCTATCCCTGAAGATTTCAGCTGTCAATTGATTTTAGTCATGAAATCAGACCAGTGGTCAGACCGTTTGACACCTGCCTGCCGCAGCCCTGCAACGTCTTTCAAGCATTTCGTGAATTT
The DNA here is from genome assembly GCA_038242205.1 of Lysobacterales bacterium. Classification (GTDB taxonomy): domain Bacteria; phylum Pseudomonadota; class Gammaproteobacteria; order Xanthomonadales; family Rhodanobacteraceae; genus Rhodanobacter. The sequence continues at coordinate 109,186 of JBBSSI010000001.1, read as the reverse complement.
TCATATAGACGTCTATACGTCTAACTTGAAAATCATGCAAGATGTCTTGTTTCGCGCAAACCGTTGTCAGGCAATGGCTGCGCACGTTCGGCGTGGTATGCAAATGGCAGACAGAAGCAATCAGCCGCTATACGCTTTACAGTTTTTCAACGACAAACCCGCGGCTGCGGAGATGAACGCATGGACACCAGGCGACACGAACTCGCATCAACTTTGCGAAAAAATAATTTTCCAAAGCCCGATTTCATGCGCCGCAACTAACAGCTTCCAGCCGCGATTCACGCGTGCAGCAAAAAAACGCATCACGCATCGTGAGGTCACTAAGGTTTTTTTCCGGCAGCATTGTCAGTCATCAGCAGCGAAGTTTGCGTCACGCTGTTTGCGCCAGCTCGCCGCCGCGCGTGTTGACATTCCACTGGGCGGAACACGCGTTTGGCAGCATACACAAGAGTCGTTCTGCTGCTGCACCGGTCGGACTGGCTAGACCGCGAGCAGTGCAACCGAGCGCAGGCTCAAGGGCACAAGATCAGGGCTCACGGATTGCCCCGCGCTGTACGTGCAAGCCGAAGCGGATCCGCCTGACTCGGCATCACGCCCCGCCATCACGCAGGTCAGTGCTCGTCGCTCTCGAGCAGCGCTTCGTACTCGGCCACGTCCAGCAGCTCGTCCAGTTCCGCACGATCGCTGGGGCGAACCACGTAGATCCAGCCAGCCCCGAACGCATCTTCATTGACGGTTTCCGGCTTGTCATTGAGCAGCTCGTTGACCTCGACCACCTCGCCGGAGACCGGCGCGTAGATGTCTGACGCTGCCTTTACCGACTCCAGCACAGCCGCGCCGTTGCCAGCCTGCAACGCCGAGCCGATCTCGGGCAATTCCACGTAAACCAGATCGCCGAGCTGTTCTTGCGCGTGATCGGAGATGCCGACACGCACCAGGCCATCATCTTCTACGCGCGCCCACTCGTGGGACTTGAGGAACTTCAGATCGCCAGGAATCTCTTGCATGGTCGGGTCCAGGGTTTTGGGTGAGGGGACAACGGGTGATTCTAGCGACAACCCGGCGGCGCAGATGTCGCGCAAAAGTGGGTTATCAAATGCCGGCGCACGCCTTGCCGCCGCGCACAAACGGGTATTTCACGATACGCGCGGGTACTTCATGGCCGCGTATATCCACATGTACCGTGCCCGTGGTACCAGCCGGCACGCGGGCAAAACCGATCGCCTTGTTCAACGTTGGCGAATAACTGCCGGACAGGATCTGCCCGTCGCCATGCGCGGTGTGCACCGTCTGACCATGACGCAACACGCCTTTGTCATCCATCACGACACCCACCATCACGCGCTTCACTCCCGCATCCTTCAGCGCCTGCAGCGCGTCGCGCCCGATGAAAGCGCGCTCCGCGTCCAGCGCGACAGTCCAGCCAAGGTTGGCTTCCCATGGCGACACCGTTTCGTCCATGTCCTGACCATACAAGTTCATGCCGGCTTCAAGGCGTAGCGTATCGCGCGCGCCGAGCCCGGCGGGAACCACTCCGGCGGCGGCAAGCGCTTGCCATAATTCAGCGGCATGCGTGGTCGACACCAGAATCTCAAAACCATCTTCACCGGTGTAACCGGTGCGGGCGATGAACAGCGGGACGCCTTGCAGTCCCTGTGCCGCCGCGGCCGAAAATTTTTCCATGTGTTCGATGCGCTCTCGATCCATTTCGTGCAGCAGCCCAAGAACCTTGCTGCGAGCATGCGGACCTTGCACGGCAATCATCGCGAAATCGGGGCGCTCCTGCACTTCCACGTCGAACGCGAGAGCGTGCTTTTCAATCCAGGCAAGATCCTTGTCACGTGTCGCCGCGTTCACCACCAGCCGGAAATACGCCTCCGAGAAAAAGTAGACGATCAAATCATCAATGACGCAGCCCTGTTCGTTGAGCATGCATGAGTACAGCGCCTTGCCCTGCGACTGCAGCTTGTCCACGTTATTGGCTAGCAGGTAACGCAAAAACTCGTGCGTGCGCGTTCCGTGCAGGTCCACCACGGTCATGTGCGACACATCAAACATGCCAGCGTCACGCCGAACCGCGTGGTGTTCCTCGATCTGCGAGCCGTAATGGATCGGCATGTCCCAACCGCCAAAGTCGACCATGCGCGCGCCCAGTGCGCGATGAGTGGCGTTCAGTACGGTCTTTTCAGTCATCGCTGCGCACCTCGGTGAAACTGCGATTATCGCGATGCTCGGGCGACAAGCCAAGCGCCAGCGACGAGCACGCGGTGCAGACACACCGGCGCGTGCCATGTCTTTACTAAATCGCCTCACGCACATGGCACAAATCGTTGCCGTCACCGTTATTGCCGAAAGCTGCTGACTTTGCTGGTCAAAAGTCCGCGCTTACCCCGGCGTGACGCCGCCCTTCACTCGGCCGGGACGACCCTGTCCTGCACAATGCAATGCAGCACCAGCCGGTGTCCGTCTTGCCTCCACCACTTTCGTGCCGACGACCTGCGCCGGTGGGTTAAGTCACGCCCGACTTGCTGCAGAAGTGTCCATCCTCGTCAACTATGCTCAAACCCATGAATGCACCTACGCCCAACTTTGCGGAGCTTGACCTGGCAACCATGCCGGCGCGCCTGCATATCCGCGGTGCATGGACGCTGCCGCATTATGCCGACCTGGAACACACACTGCGGTCCCTGCGCGGACGCGTTGATGCCCACACGCATATCGACCTGGACGATGTCGACAGCCTCGACACCGCTGGCGCAGCTCTGCTGGTTGATCTGCTCGGCGCCACTCGGCTGCGTGATCTGGCACAGGAGACCGCGCGCTGGTCACCGGCTCGACGGGCACTGCTGGAAATGGTGGGAACGGCCCTGCAGGAATACAGTGGCCAGCCGCGACCTCAACGTCGCGCCACGCTGTCACATTTGCTGCAACGCATCGGCATGGGGGTTGACGATTTTTATCGCCAGTCGGTGCAGCTGCTTGGTTTCATCGGCCTCACGCTGGAAACACTTGCGCGTTCTGCGTTGCATCCACGTCGCTGGCGGATCACCTCGCTGGTGGCCCATGTCCAGAGCATCGGTCTGGAAGCGGTACCTATCGTCGCGCTGCTGTCATTCCTGGTTGGCGCCGTGGTTGCCTTTCTTGGCGCCACTGTGCTCGCCGATTTTGGCGCATCGATTTTCACCGTGGACCTGGTGGCATTTTCGTTTCTGCGCGAGTTCGGCGTGTTGCTGACCGCGATCCTGCTGGCCGGCCGTACCGCCAGTGCGTTCACCGCGCAAATAGGTTCGATGAAGGCGCGCGAAGAGATCGATGCCATCCGCGCACTCGGCCTGGATCCAATGGAACTGCTGGTATTGCCACGCGTGCTCGCGGTGCTCATCTCACTGCCGCTGCTGAGTTTCCTGGCGATGCTCTCCGGCATTGTCGGCGGCGCGATGGTATGCACCTTCGCGCTCGACATCACGCCCGCGATGTTCCTGACCATGTTGCACGCCGACACCGAGGTGCGGCATTTTCTCGTGGGTATGAGCAAGGCGCCCGTATTCGCCTTTTTGATCGCGGTGATCGGCTGCCTGGAGGGCTTTCGCGTCAGTGGCAGCGCACAGTCGGTTGGCACGCATACCACTTCCAGCGTCGTGCAGTCGATCTTCGTGGTGATCCTGGTCGATGCGATAGCCGCGTTGTTCTTCATGGAGCTCGGCTGGTGAGCGCGCCGACAGACCGCGATGTGGCAAAGCCGGCGGTCGTCGAGGTGCGCGGCCTGATTAACCGCTTTGGCACGCAAACCGTGCACGAGAATCTTGATCTGGATGTGAATCGCGGCGAGATTCTTGGCGTCGTGGGCGGTTCGGGCAGCGGCAAATCCGTGCTGCTGCGTTCGATCGTAGGACTGATGCGCCCAACCGCGGGCTCGGTAACTGTTTTCGGCGAAAATTTGCTGGAGTTGCCGGACACCCGGCGCTCGCAGCTTGAGCAGCGCTTTGGCGTGCTGTTCCAGCGCGGCGCGTTGTTTTCGTCGTTGACTGTGCTTGAGAATGTTGCACTACCCTTGATCGAACACGGCGGACTGGGGCCTGAAAACGCCAATCACATCGCTGGTGTGAAACTGGCGCTTGCCGGGTTGCCGCGCGATGCTGCGCACAAACCTACGTCAGCGCTATCTGGCGGGATGATCAAGCGCGCCGCATTGGCGCGCGCGCTGGCGCTGGACCCGGAAATTCTTTTTCTCGACGAGCCGACGGCCGGGCTTGATCCGATCAGCGCCGCCGCGTTTGATCAGTTGTTGTTGACGCTGCGCAACGCACTCGGGTTGACGGTGTTTCTCGTCACGCACGACCTGGACACGCTATACACGGTATGTGATCGCGTTGCCGTGCTGTCGCAAAAGAAAGTACTGGTTGCCGGCCCGCTCGATGTCGTTGCGGCGGCTGACGATGCCTGGGTCCAGGCCTATTTCCACGGCCCTCGCGGCCGGGCCGCGCAAGAGGCAGCACAACGCTGCACGGAGAAAACCTGAAATGGAAACACGCGCACACCATGTCTTGATCGGACTTTTCACCGTCATCGTGGTGACGGCCGCACTGCTGTTTGGGCTGTGGCTGGCAAAGAGCAGCGCCGACAAGGACTTCCAGGATTATGAGGTGGTCTTCAACCAGGCAGTCACCGGCCTCAGCCAAGGGGCCGCAGTGCAGTACAACGGCATCAAGGTCGGTGACGTGACGCGGCTGAAACTTGATCCGGCTGATCCGCGCCGGGTATTGGCGCGCATACGTGTAGCGGCTGACGCGCCGGTCAAGCAGGACACGCATGCCAAGCTTGCACTGACCGGGCTGACCGGACTGTCGATCATCCAGCTCAGCGGCGGCTCGCCACAATCCCCCGCGTTGCGCCGCCGCGACGGCAAGGTGGGTGTCATCATCGCCGACGCTTCACCACTGGCCAAGCTGCTCGCCGGCGGCGAAGACCTGATGCTCAACATCAACGACGTCGTAGCCAGGGCCAGCCATCTGCTGTCCAGTGCCAACATGCAGCACATTAACGCAACGCTGGAACATCTCGATCAAATGACGGGCGCGGTTGCGGCTCAGCGCGACGATATCCGCCAGTTGTTGCAGCAGCTGGCGCTGGCCAGTCGCAATGCGAACGCCACGCTGGCGCAGACCGAACAGCTTGTGCGCAACGCGAACGGGCTGGTCAACGGCCCGGGCAAGAGCGCGCTGGAAAGCATGCAGACATCCATGGCGTCACTGCAGCGGGCCACGGCCAGCATTGACCGGCTGCTCAGCGATAATCGCCAGGGCCTGAACAGCGGCCTGCGCGGCGTGAGTGAACTCGGCCCCGCACTCATCGAACTGCGCCAGACGCTGGAATCGCTGCAAAACATCAGCCGAAAACTGGATGACAACCCCGGCCGCTATCTGCTGGGCCGTGACCAGACCAAGGAGTTCAAACCATGACCTTGCGCCTTCACTGCGTGGTTGTAGCGTGCAGCTTGCTGCTGGCCAGTTGCTCGATCCTGCCAAAGGTTCAGGCACCCAACGTCTACTTGCTGCCGAGCACTCCGGTTCGGGTTGACGCCAAGCCGACCGTGCTGCAGCAATCATTGCGCATTGCCACGCCAAACGCGGCGCGAGCACTGGACAGCACGCGCATCGCGGTCGTGCCGCGGGACAACGTGATCAATGTCTATGAGGGTGCTCGCTGGAGTGATCGCGCGCCGCGGCTGTTGCGCGACCGCCTGCTGGATGCGTTCCGCACCGACGGGCGATTTCCTGCGTTGAGCAGCGATGACACGCGACTGCAAGCAGACCTGGAATTGACCGGCGATCTGCGCGCGTTCCAGACCGAATATGTACAAGGCGCACCGGTGGTGGTGGTCAGCTACGACGCGCAACTCGTCCAGGGCAATAAAATCGTTGCTGCGCGCCGCTTCGATATGCGCCAACCGGTTGCCGGCAAGGAAGTGCCGCAGGTGGTTACTGCGTTTGGTCAGGCGACGGATCAACTCGCGGCCCAGGTCATCGCCTGGGCGGCCGCCAGTGCAGCGCGAACTCCACACGATTGATGCTGTGTGGTGTGCCGTTGTTGTTGCGCGAGCCAGGCCAGGCGGCAGTCAACACGGTGTGGCGTCGCAGTGGGTAACGCGCGGCGTAGCAAACATCGCGACGGCCAGCGCCTTGCCCCAGGGACGGACCAACAGGCGGGCATTGCCTGGTGGCTCCTTCAGTTTCGTTACGGCGAACGACACCGGCGCTAATCAAGATCCGGCAAATGCGTTGCCAGCTCCTCGGCCACCTGCGCTGCCATTTCTTCGGCGCGCTTGCCGGTTGTCGCCAGGTGGATATCCGGTGCGTCGGGCGCTTCGTACGGCGAATCAATTCCGGTGAAGTTGCGGATCTCCCCCGCGCGAGCTTTGCGATACAAGCCCTTGGCATCGCGCCGCTCGCATTCGGCCAGAGGCGTGTCGACGAACACTTCGACAAACTCGCCCGCGTCAAACAACTCGCGCGCCGAGCGTCGCTCGCTGCGATACGGTGATATCGCACTCACCAGCACGATCAACCCCGCGTCGACCATCAAGTGCGCCACCTCGGCAATGCGCCGGATGTTCTCCACGCGCGCTTCGGGCGTAAATCCCAGATCGCGGTTGATGCCGTGGCGCACGTTGTCACCGTCAAGCAGGTACGTGTGATAACCCAGCGCATGCAGCCGTCGCTCGACGAGGTTGGCGATGGTGGATTTGCCCGCACCGGACAAGCCGGTAAACCACAAACACAAAGGCCGCTGACCCTTGCTTCGTGCACGCACCACCTTGTCGATATCCAGATGTTGCCAATGCACGTTGCTGGACCGGCTCAGCGCAAAGTCCAGCATGCCGCAGGCCACGGTGGCGTTGCTTTGCCGATCAATCAGGATGAAGCCGCCAAGCGTGGGATTGGTCGCGTATGACTCGAACGCAATCGCATCATCCAGACCCACGGTGCAATAACCCACTTCATTCAGGAGCAGACGACGCGCGGCCAGCCGGGCCTGGGTGTTGACGTCCACCTTGTACTTGATCGACATCACCCGCGCGTTGATCGTGCGCGTGCCGATTTTCAGCCAGTAGGTGCGGTTGGGGAGCAATGCGGCGTCACCCAGCCACAGCACGTGACAGGTGAGTTGATCGGCTACCGGCGCCGGGCGCAGCGCGTCGGCAATGATGTCGCCGCGGCTGATGCCCAGTTCGCGATCAAGGCACAGGGTGACCGCTTGCCCCGCACTGGCGCGCTGCAGGTCACCGTCCCGGGTGACGATGCGTTCGACATGCGCGTTCTGCACGCCGGGCTGCACCACGATCTCGTCGCCAACGGCCACGCTGCCGCCGCAGATCGTGCCCGCGTAGCCGCGAAACGTTTGATCGGGTCGATTCACCCATTGCACCGGCATGCGGAAATCAGCCGCGGTGGTCGGCGCCACGTCGACCGTCTCCAGCGCCTGCAGCAGGCTTGGGCCGGTGTACCAGGGCATGTGCGGCGAACTGGCGCTGACATTGTCGCCGGTCAGTGCCGCAACCGGCAGACACTGCACATCAGTAATGTCCAGGCTTGCTGCCAGCGTGCGATACGCGGTGGCGATGCGTGCATACACCTGTTCGTCGTAGTTGACCAGGTCCATCTTGTTCACCGCCAGCAGCACATGGCGGATGCCGAGCAAACCGCATATATAGGTATGCCGACGCGTCTGCGGCAGCAGGCCTTTGCGCGCATCGACCAGCACCACCGCCAATTCGGCATTCGACGCACCGGTTGCCATGTTGCGCGTGTACTGCTCGTGCCCCGGACAATCGGCAACGATGAAGCTGCGTCGCGCCGTGTGAAAGTAGCGATATGCCACGTCAATGGTGATGCCCTGCTCGCGCTCGGCGTCCAGGCCATCGGTAAGCAGGGAAAAATCCAGCGCGTCGCCAGCATCCGCGTGCAGCCTTGCGCTGTCGCGCACCAAGGTCGCGATCTGGTCATCGGCCAGCATGCCGGCGTCATACAGCAGGCGTCCCAGCAGCGTGCTCTTGCCGTCATCGACGCTGCCGCAGGTGATGAAACGCAGCAGACTCTTGCTGGCAGTTTCTGCAATCGCCATCAGAAGTAGCCTTCCTGTTTCTTGCGCTCCATCGACGCGCTCGGATCCTGATCAATCACGCGACCCTGGCGCTCTGAAGTGCGCGACCGCGCCATCTCGGCAATGATCTTGTCCAGCGTATCGGCGCGCGATTCGACCGCGCCGGTCAACGGATAACAGCCCAGCGTGCGGAACCGAACATTGCGCATCTGCGACTTTTCACCGGGCAGAAACACGAAGCGCTCGTCGTCCACCATGATCAAGCCGCCGTCACGTTCGACGATGGGGCGGGACTTGGCAAAATACAGCGGCACCAGCGGAATGGATTCGCGGCGGATGTACAGCCACACGTCCATCTCGGTCCAGTTGGAAAGGGGAAACACGCGCACGCTTTCATCCTTGCGCAAGTGCGTGTTGTAGGTGTGCCAGAACTCCGGGCGCTGGTTTTTCGGGTCCCAGCGATGCTGCGCGTTGCGGAAGGAAAACACGCGCTCCTTGGCGCGGGATTTTTCCTCGTCGCGCCGCGCGCCGCCAATCGCCGCATCAAAACGATGCAGGTCCAGCGCCTGCTTCAGCGCCTGGGTTTTCATGATGTCGGTATGCACGGTCGCGCCATGCGTAAACGGCGAGACACCCTGGCGCACGCCTTCCGCGTTGGTGTACACCAGCACCTGCACATCGCCGGCTGACGCAACCTGCTCGCGGAACGCGATCATTTCGCGAAATTTCCACGTGGTATCAATATGCAGCAGTGGCAGCGGCGGCCTGGCCGGGTAGAACGCCTTGCGCAACAGGTGCAGCAGCACCGAAGAATCCTTGCCGATCGAATACAGCATCACCGGCTTCTGGAATGCGGCCTGCACCTCGCGAAAGATATGGATTGCTTCCGCCTCCAGATCATCGAGGTGAGAGCGCACGACGGGTTCGATCATGGCAGCAAGATTCGTTTATTGGTTCGTCAGCAACGTGATGCGCACAGTGAATTTGCCTGCGGCGTGGCCAGGTCATGTTACACGCTGGACAGCGCCGCACATGGATATGCGGCTCGCAGCAAACCGAGCGTCGCCGGCAGAGCAACACCGCCGCGGCACCAGAAACGTTCCCGCAAGTGGCAGCGGCGGACGTTCAAACCCGCGACAGCGCCACATGCGCGATCAGGCAATCACCGGATAAGTTGGCGCAAGGTCCAGCGTTGCCGCGCACACCGAAGCCAGCTCAAGCAGGCGCAGATCGGAGCCGCGCGCGCCGACCAGTTGCAGACCGACGGGCAGGCCGTCTGGCAGCAGGCCCATGGGCAAACTTACCGCCGGACATCCGGCCAGGCTGGCAAAGCTGGTCAGGTCCGCCTGTGAATCGGGGACCGGGGCATCCAGCGCAAACGCTCCCTGCGGCGTAGTGGGCAGGACCAGCACATCCACCTGGGAAAACAGTCGCCGCATTTTCAGCGTCGCAGCGTCCAGCACGCGATCGGCAATGGCGTAATCGGCTGCACTCTTGCGGCCGGCGTAGCCCAGCAATTTGCGGAACTGGGGCGAGACTGCGTGCTCTGCATCGGCCAGATCTTCGGAGAACGTGGCGAGCATCTCGGCCTCCATCAACAGCAGGCCGGAGCGCCGGGTCTGCGCGAAATCCCAGTCACTGAAATCCACCGTGCGCCGATCGCCCAGCGCATGCGTCAACTGCGCCATGGCCGACTCAAACAAGTTGATGACATCCGGTTGCACGCCCACTGCCGCCAGATCCGTCATCACGCCGGTGCGCAGATTGCCCGGCTCCCAATCCGGCAGCGCAAACGCCACGCGCCGACGGCGCGAGCGTGCGTCGTCGGCATCGTAGCCGGCCAACACCTGCAGCAAGACGGTAAGGTCCTCGGAGCTGCGCGCGAGCAAACCCACCGCGTCCAGGCGACGCGCGGCGGGTACCACGCCGCGTGCGGAGATTTCGCCGTGGGTCGGCTTGAGTCCGAAAACGCCGCAATAACTGGCAGGAATGCGGATCGAGCCGAGGCTGTCCGTGCCCACTGCGGCTACCGCCAGCCCGGCCGCAACTGCCGCAGCCGCGCCGCCGGATGACCCGCCAGCCGTGTAGCCATGCCGATGCGGATTATGCGTGGCCCCGAAGTGCGCGTTGTTCGTGCTCGCGCCCAACGCGCCTTCGTCCATGTTGGTCTTGCCAACCAGCACAGCACCCGACGCACGCAGGCGCGCGACCACATGCGCATCGCTTTGTGCCGGTCGGTCGCGCCCCGGAAGACCGACGCGCGTCGGCCAGCCCGCCATGTCAAAGTTGTCTTTCAAAGCCAATGGAATGCCGTCCAGCCGACCGATCACGCCTTCGTGGCGGCGCCGGCTGGCCATGTTTGCCTGATCCTGCAGCAGGCCGAAGCGCACATCGACATACGCATTGAGTTGCGGGTTGATGCGCTCGATCGCGGTCTGATAGGCGTCCGCCAGCGCCTGCGGTTGCACGCGACCTATAGCCAGCCAGTGCAGCAGCTGGCACAGCGTGGCGCGACGCAGATCGATATCAGCAAGCGGTGACAGCGGATTCATGAACACTCCCCGGACGGCGTGCCGCAATTATCGCCGTTGCATGGGAGGCGATTGCAAGCGCGGATGTGATCGGCATTGAAGCAGAGCCGTTATATACGGCGGCCAGTGCCGCCACTCCGGCGTTGCCAACACCGGCTCGGCACGGCAAGTCGCCGCTCGCGATCATGCACATCCAGCGCGCCCGCCGGCCGTGCCCGCGCGACCAAAATACAGTGTGGCTGCGGGGCGGCTGACGGTGAGCACAGCGCACCGCGCGCAGGCCGCACATCAGGCCCTGCCCGCCGCTCCGCCCGCAGTCGCAGCTCTGCGTCACGCACAGCGCGCGCCACGAGCGCATGACCTGGACGACGACCACCACCGCGAAGGCCGCGCCAATCGCCAAGCGTTTGCTGCGCGCTGCGTGAAACCGGACAATACTTGGGCACGGTCACAATAGGATCTGATTGAAGATGCGCGCGCTGCCATTCTGCGCGGCACCAACGTATAAGAATCACAACCCGACGGTGGCGCCGTACTTTCGACGCGCGTTGCCCGACCCATCATTCAACGGAGCCCGTCATGAGCGAACGCGAGACAATGGAATATGACGTGGTCGTGGTCGGTGCCGGCCCGGCCGGGTTGTCTTTCGCGATGCGCCTGAAGCAGCTCAAGCCCGATACCAGCGTCTGCGTCATCGAGAAATCCTCGACCATCGGCGCACATATCCTGTCCGGCGCGGTGATCGAGCCGCAGCCGCTGGACGATCTGCTGCCCGGCTGGCGCGACAACCCGCCGCCAATTTGTATCCCGGCCGGGCCGGACGAGTTTTATCTGTTGGGCAAGACCAGCGCGCGTCGGCTGCCACTGCCACCGGGCATGCACAACCACGGCAACTTCATCGTCTCGCTCGGCGCGCTGTGCGCATGGCTTGCGCCACAGGCAGAAGCGCTGGGCGTGGATGTGTTTCCAGGTTTCGCCGCCGCCGACACCATCCATGACGAGCACGGTTCGGTCACCGGCGTGCGCATCGGCGACATGGGCGTAGCCAAGGATGGGACGCACAAGGACAGCTACACCCAGGGCATCGACATCAAGGCGAAGGTTACCGTGCTGGCCGAAGGCGCGCGCGGCAGCCTGACCAAGGTTCTGGTCAAGCGTTTCAAGCTGGACGAGCACAGTGATCCGCAGGGCTACTCGATTGGCATCAAGGAGCTGTGGCAGGTACCCGCGGGCCGCGTGACCCCGGGCAAGATCGTGCACAGTTTTGGCTGGCCCGCGGACACGCGCACCTACGGCGGGGGGTTTCTTTATCACCTGGATGGCGATCGCCTCGCGCTTGGCTACATCAGCGGCCTTGACTACAGCGATCCGAACTACAAGCCATGGGAGGCATTTCAGCAGTGGAAGCACCATCCGCTGCTCAAGCCATTGCTCGAAGGCGGCACCATACTTTCCGCCGGCGCTCGCGCGTTGGCCACCGGCGGTTACCAGTCGCTGCCCAAAGTGGAGATGCCCGGCGCAGTGCTTATCGGCGACACCGCCGGCCTGCTCAACGTGCCCAAGATCAAGGGCACGCACCAGGCAATCCGCAGCGGCATGCTGGCGGCCGAACACCTGGCCGGCAAGCTCGATAGCGCCGGATTCGACGCGAAGCTGCGCAGCTCCGACGTGATGGCCGAACTGAAGAAAGTTCGCAATGTGAAGCCTGGCTTCAAGAAGGGCCTGTGGTTCGGCATCTTCAACGCCGCCTGGGAGACCGCCACCGCCGGCCTGTCCCCGTGGACGCTGAAGAACAAGGCCGACTGGTCGAGCCTGCACAAGCTCGGCGAATGCGAAGAGCCGGTCCGCGATTACGTCCAGCGCAGCCTGCCGCCGCGCGATCGCCTGGCCAGCGTCTACTTCGCCGCCACCGAACACGACGAAGACCAGCCGGTCCACCTGCATGTGGCCGACACCAACATCTGCGCAACCACGTGTGTGGAGGAATACGACAATCCATGCACGCGCTACTGTCCGGCCCAGGTCTATGAAATGGTCGACGACGCGAGCATGCCGCACGGCAAGCGCCTGCAAATCAACGCCGCCAACTGCGTGCACTGCAAAACCTGCGACATCAAGGATCCGTACGAGATCATCACCTGGGTCACGCCCGAGGGTGGCGCCGGGCCGAATTATCAGAATCTTTGAGCTGGCGTTACGACGACCCCCCGAGCAGAGCTCATGCGTCTGTCGCCGACGAAGTCCGCCTGAGGGGTCCTGCTACACATTACCGACATAGCGCAACGGAGTGGAACGCCTGCTGACCGAGCCCGCCATACGAAAGTTGATACGATCGGGCCAACGTCGGTGCCACGCTGCGGCAGATGGGCGGCCACGTGGACCAGGCCTGTCAGACCATAGTGCGCAGTGGCAGCTTCAAGGAAAGGCCGCATTGTCGCGAGCTAATGGATTGTGCCAGCAGAACCACCGCTGCCCAAGGACCTGGCTGCGCACCAGCACAGTGCTTAAAATCTATTTGCCGAAGACCGCGTCACGCCCGAAGACCGCGTCACGCGAGCGTTCCTTCAGGATCTCCACGCATCGTGCATGCGCCGTCGCGCCCACGCAGTCCATCCCAAAGTCCGCACAGCATGAAGCGCAGGTTGCGCGCGCGCGGTCCGATCAGCACGCCAAACAGGAGCAGCTTGACGAGCACGCGCGGCAGGTCCTGGGCAATCCACGCGCACGGCGTATGCGGCATGCGGTACAGCAGCAATCGGTTGCGCATCATGTAATACAGCCGCAGCGGTCCGTGTACCACGACATTTCCAACGCCCAGCGGCAAGCGGTAGCGTGTGTCTCCAAGCCGATGTGACATGGTTGCCGCACACACGCCGTACAGCGCGTAGCCATGCGCGCGTGCGCGAAAACCCCACTCCAGATCCACGTTGTCAATAAACAAGCCCGCGTCCATGGCGCCGATTTCGTCCAGCACATCCATGGCGATCAGCATTCCCGAACTGATCAGGAAATCGCATGCGACATGCTGCGCCCCGCTATCGCACCAGAGCTTGCGATTGAACGGGAAGCGGATGCGCACAAACGGCGCGTAACGCTGCTCGCGCAGATCGTGAAAACGCGGGCCCACGGCCGCCACCCGTCCGATTGCGGAAAGCTGCCGCAGCGCGGCCAGCAAGGTTGCCACCATGCTGGCGCCCGGCTCGCTGTCCTGATCCAGCAGCAGCACATGGCGGAAGCCATGGGCGCGCGCCCAGTCGATACCGATGTTTTGCGCAGCGGCCAATCCGACGTTGTGCGACTGCGCGAGGAACGTCCCGCCCAAACCGCGCATTTCGTCCGCAACTGCTTGCCGCCACTCCCCATTGGCGCTGTTGTCTACCACCACCACTGCGCCGACTTGCGGCAGCATGCTGTCGCGCAGTCTGCGCAGCATGGCCGCTTCAGGCTGATGACTCACGATCACTGCGCAAACAGTTGCAAGCGCACTATCAGTCATGACGCAACAAATCTCGCAGCATCGAGCGCACACCCGTGCCATAGCGCCGATAACAGCCCGCCTTGGCTTCACGCATTATCGGCAACAGCCGCTGGTAGCGCGGCAAACGACCAAGCGCCACGCGTCGTTCAAAATGCATTCGTTTACGCCCGACCTGCTCTGCTCGTGTGGCGCCAGTATGGAACGCCGCGCGCGCAAGAAAAAACTCAAGCTGCTGCAGGCGTCGCGCCTCGGCGTCCAGCATGCTCGCACGCGGCGTCAGCAGCTCGCGCCACTTCATCGCCAGAGTGCGCCGCTGCATGCCGATCTGGTTGCCAGCATGTTGGCGATAGTCAATGAAGGCCTGCTCCATGAAATCCACGCGACCAGAAGCCGCAGCGACAGCGGCCAGCCATTCGTCATGCACCCAGCCAGTCGCCACGGGCAACGCCAGAGCCGGTAACTCACTGCGCATCGCAGCGGTAGCTCCAATCACGAAGCTGCGCCGCATGACTACCTCAAATGCGCGGCCGGAATGAATTGACTGCTTTTCGCTCGCGGTCAGCTGCATGGCGTCAAAGGCCAGGCAATGCAGTGACCTTCCATCGGCACCCACCAGTTGTGCATCGCTGTGCAATAGCAACAACGATGCATCATCTGCAAAACGAGCCGTCATCAGTGCCAGCTTGTCGGATCGCCAAACATCATCCTGATCGCACAAGAACAATACGTCTCCGGTGGCCCTGCGCAGCGCGGCCGAGAAGTTTTCGACATAGCCCAGGTTGACAACGTTGCGTTGCAACTGCACATCGATATCCATAGTCCGGGCGCGACCGGAAAAACTCTCCAGCATTTCCCAAGTGGCGTCAGTGGACGCGTCATCGGCGATCACGATCTCATCTGGCAGGAGGGTTTGCGCCAGCAAGCTGTCGAGTTGCGTTTGCAGGTACGCCGCGCCGTTCCAGGTGCAGATCACCACGGATATGCGGATGTGGAGCGCCATTACGTGACGACACCCAGCCTTGCACAGAACGCGGGATTTACCGAACCTGAGCGCGCTGGCGCCATGCCGGCCCACTCTGCGGCTAGCCACATCATGCAAACCCTCTTGCTCGCGGGAAAAAACACCTCGTACCTGGCACAACTCGCTGACCACGCCCATAGCGCCATGGGCTACTTCATTGGGTCAGGACTCCGGGCGGGTTAGAATACCCCACTGTTTTACTATCGCGTGCCCCGTTCGAGGGTGTCGCAGAAGGAATCGTTGATGAAAATCCTGGTCGGCTACAAGCGCGTGGTGGACTACAACGTGCGCATTCAGGTCAAAACCGACGGCAGCGGAGTGGTTACCGATGGCGTCAAGCTTTCGGCCAACCCGTTTGACGACATCGCGCTGGAAGAGGCGCTGCGCCTGCGCGAAAAAGGTATGGCCGAAGAGGTGATTCTGGTCGGTATTGGCCCGGCCAACTTGACCCCACACTTGCGCAACGGTCTGGCAATGGGCGCGAATCGCGCGATCCACGTGGTCACCGAGGACATCGTGCAACCCTTGACCGCCGCGCGCATCTTGCTGAAGCTGGTGGAGAAGGAGCAGCCGGGCCTGGTCATCGTCGGCAAGCAAGCGATCGACGATGACGCGAACCAGACCGGCCAGATGCTGGCCGCGCTGTGGGATCGTCCGCAGGCAACATTTGCCGGCAAGGTCGAGGTCACGCTTGATGACGGCGGCGCCGGCAAGGCCAGGGTCACGCGCGAAGTCGATGCCGGGCTGGAAGTGATTGAAGTGGATCTGCCAGCGGTCATCACTACCGATCTGCGTCTGAATGAACCGCGCTTCATCAAGCTGCCCGACATCATGAAAGCGAAATCCAAGCCGATTGAGAGCATCCCGCTGGATTCTCTCGGCGTCGCAGCGAGCGACCAGCTCAAGACCACCCACTATGCCGCGCCCGCCAAACGCGGTCGCGGCGTCATGGTCAAGGACGCCGCCGAACTGGTGGCGGCGCTGAAACAAAAAGGACTGATGTAAGCCGCCCCCCTATCCCTCGAAGCCCACGCGCATGCCGTGCCCCGCCATCCCCGGACGCATCGCTGCAAAATGATCTTCTGCGCGACACAGCTGCGGAGTTACCCATGAGCAAGATTCTGGTCATCGCCGAACATCTGGACGGCAAACTCAATACTTCCACGGCGCGCGCGGTCAGCGCCGCCCTTGCCGTGCAAGGTGAGTCCATCGACGTGTTGGTACTGTCCGACGCGCCCGATGCGATTGCCGCCGAAGCCGCAAACATTGAGGGCGTCAGCCGCGTGCTTGCGGTTGCTCGCAGCGAGAACGCGCATCCAGTTGCCGCCGTGTTGGCGCCACAAATCGTCCAGGCGGCCGCCAATTACAGCCACGTGTTTTTCCCGTCCACCACGTTTGGCAAAGACGTCGCGCCGCGAGTCGCCGCGCTGCTTGGCGTCGCACAGGTCAGCGACGTGATGAGCGTCGAAGCTGCACACACGTACAAACGGCCGATCTACGCAGGAAATGCGGTGATCACCGTCGAGGCGGACGCTGCGCACACCGTGGTAACCACCATCCGCACGGCGTCCTGGCCTGCAGCCAAAACCGGTGATGCCAAAGCCAGCATTGAAACACTCACCGTCGAAGCTGCCCTGCCGACCCACACACGCTTCGTCGAGCTCAAGCAAGGCAGCAGCGACCGTCCGGACCTGCAAAGCGCGAGCAAAGTGGTCTCGGGCGGGCGCGGCGTCGGCTCGAAGGAAAACTTCGACATCATCTACAAGTTCGCCGACAGGATCGGCGCCGCAGTAGGTGCCTCACGCGCTGCGGTCGACGCCGGCTACTGCCCGAACGAAATGCAGGTCGGCCAGACCGGCAAGATCATCGCCCCCGAGCTGTACATGGCCATCGGCATATCCGGCGCCATTCAGCATCTCACCGGCATCAAGGACGCCGGCACCATCGTGGCGATCAACAAGGACGGTGAGGCGCCGATCTTCGAGGTGGCCGATTTCGGACTAGTGGGGGATTTGTTCAAGATCCTTCCGGAATTGGAGCAGGCTCTCTAAGTGAAACATTCTTTTTGCAACCAACCATGGATGGAATTCCGTGAATAAGCCGGTCCTTGTAACACAGCCCTTCATGCCTCCATTGGAAGAATTCATCCCGTACCTCGCAAGTATCTGGGAGTCCAAATGGCTTACCAACGGCGGGCAATTTCATCAGCAGTTGGAGAGGGAACTCGCCGCGCACCTCGGTGTGGAGTACATCTCACTGTTCTCTAATGGCACGATTGCACTGATTGTGGCATTGCAGTGTCTGCGAATCACTGGGGAAGTGATCACCACGCCTTACTCTTTCGTCGCGACTGCTCATTCACTGATGTGGAACAAGGTTCGGCCGGTTTTCGTCGACATTGCTCCAGACTCGTTCAATCTGGATCCCAAAAAGATCGAGGCGGCGATCACGGCCGAGACAACCGCCATAATGCCAGTGCATTGCTACGGCAATCCGTGCGAAGTGGAAGCGATCCAGAAAATTGCAGACGCATATGGACTTCGCGTGATTTACGACGCCGCGCATGCTTTCGGGGTTCAATATCACGGAGAATCGGTACTGAAGTGCGGTGACTTGTCGGTCCTCAGCTTCCATGCGACTAAGGTTTTCAACACCTTTGAGGGCGGAGCTATCATCTGCCATGATCTAAAGACCAAGCTGCGCATTGATTCTCTCAAGAACTTCGGCTTCTCGGACGAAGTAACCGTGGTCGCACCGGGAATCAACGGGAAGATGAACGAGGTGCAAGCTGCGTTCGGCCTGCTGCAGTTGCAACATATCAACGAAGCTATTGCGATTCGGCGGCGGATCCACGAAACATATTGCGCTCAGCTCGCAAACGTTTCCGGCATCAAGCTCCCAGAAGCGCTGCCCAACGCAACGCAAAATTACTCGTATTTCCCCATATTAGTGGGTCCAGGCTATCGGCTCTCCAGAGACGAGCTTCATTTGAAGCTTACAGAACACGGGGTCCTTTCGCGCCGTTATTTCTACCCCTTGATTTCGAACTTCCCACTCTACCGTCCACTCGCTTCTTCCGTCCCGACAAACTTGCCTGTAGCGACGGATGTCGCCGATCACGTCTTGTGTCTGCCCATCCACCCCGGCGTAACCGACTCCGATATTGACCTGATTGTACGTGTCATCAAGGATTAGTGGTAACAGCGCAGCGATGAACATGCAAGTAGACAAGAAAGTTGCCATCATGCAGCCGTACTTCTTTCCGTACGTGGGCTATTTCCAGTTAATCAACGCCGTCGATACATTCATCATCTACGACAATATCAAATACACCAAAAAAGGGTGGATAAACAGAAACCGTATGCTGAACCACGGTTCGGATGCGATTTTCTCGCTTCCGCTCAGAAAGGGATCGGACGCGCTAGACGTTCGCGAACGCGAAATAGCGTCCGACTTCAACGAGAGCAAACTGCTCAACCAGCTGCGCGAAGCCTACCGGAAGGCGCCTTATCAAGAAGCTGTGCTGAAAATGATCGAAGGCGTGCTGGCAGGGGGCGAACGAAACCTGTTTGTGTTCGTGCACAAGTCGATACAAGGGGTATGTAAGTTTCTGAAGATACCGACCCAAATAGTCGTCTCATCGACGATCGATATTGACCACTCGTTGCAGTCGCAAGACAAAGTGCTGGCACTTTGTCAGGCAGTCCGTGCCGATACTTATATTAATGCTATCGGCGGGGTCGAGCTATATTCGCAAGACGTCTTTGCCAACGCTGGAATAAAACTCAAATTTCTCCGCTCCCGCTTGGTCGAATATGCGCAGTTCGACGCGCCATTCGTCCCTTGGCTTTCAATCATAGACCTGATGATGTTCAATTCCGTCGACGAAATACACGAGCAGCTTTCTTGCGGATATGACCTGATCTAGACACGCCTTGTGTGTTGCAGCGCAGGCAGGCACCAATTCCGCAAACTGAAGACGGTTATTCGATTGCCGCGACCTCTTCTAAGAGTCCATCACGGTGTCCGATAGTTCCAACGCAAACATTAGATACGACAGGACACGACATAATGTTCAGATGGAAGAAGCTTGGACGTGTTTTTGGCCCCGACATGGTAGCTGGTCAGCCATGGATGCAGCAGTTTGCCCAAGCACCTTCAGTTATCGTTTTTGACTCGTTCATCCGAGTGTACTTTTCCACCAGGCCAATGCCAGATGCGCACGGTCAATATTGCAGCTATTCGGCTTATGTGGACCTTGACCGCGGCAATCTGACAGACGTGATCCGGGTCAGCGAGAGCCCAGTTCTCCCGCTAGGGGGAGTCGGCACGTTCGATGAATTTGGCATCTATCCAATATCCGTTTTGCCCGATGGCAAAGACTTTGTCGCATATTACGCTGGCTGGACGCGTTGTGAATCAGTGCCTTTTAATGTCGGAATTGGCATGGCGAGGAGTACCGATGGCGGAGTCACCTTTGAGAAAGCCGGCAACGGCCCGATATTGCCCTATTCGGTTGACGAGCCATTCATATTGAGTGGGCCGAAGATTCGGAAATTTGGTGACTTATGGCAACTTTGGTACATCGCTGGCAGCAAGTGGATCATCGCAGACGAAAAGCCCGAGCCGGTCTACCGCATCCGTATGGCATGCTCCAACGATGGAATTCACTGGACTAAGCAGAATCGCAATTTGATTCCGGCACGGATAGAGGACAACGAGGCGCAAGCGAGTCCCGATGTGATCTTCAAGAATGGTCGCTATCACATGTTCTTCTGCTATCGATACAGCGCCAGCTACCGCGGAAAGGAGCATGGCTACCGCATTGGATATGCGTCCTCCGACGACATGTATCACTGGATCCGTGATGACTCCCGGGCGGCTATTGACGTTTCCGATGAGGGTTGGGATTCTGAAATGGTCGCCTACCCTCATGTTTTCGACTTGGACGGAGAGACCTACATGTTTTATCTAGGCAACCAAGTCGGCAAAGACGGGTTCGGCTTGGCGAAACTTGAAGGGACGCTCTGAGGTGGTCGGAATGAAATGGCGAAAACTGGGGCAGATCTTCGATCCAACTGAATTTACTCTCCCGAACGAGTGCGTGGAGTTCGCGCAGTCGCCGCAAGCGCTCGTTTTCGACCGGTTCGTCAGAGTGTATTTTTCCAGCCGGCAGCGCGACCCCCATTACTCGGGAAAATATCTCAGCCATATTTGTTTCGCTGATTTCGACAAGTCTATGACACAGGTGTTGCAGGTTTGCAGCGCTCCGGTGATTCCGCTTGGCAAGCTGGGCTGTTTTGACGAACACGGCATTTTTCCGATGAATGTCCTTCGCCACGACGGGCGGATCTACGGATACACCAGCGGCTGGACGCGCAGAATATCCGTCTCCGTCGATACCGGCATCGGACTTGCGTTCAGTCACGACGAGGGTTTGACGTTCGAAAAGATCGGCGATGGTCCTATTCTCAGCGCGTCGCTGCATGAACCGTTTCTAGTCGGCGATCCTTTTGTGCGCATTTATGACGGTGTCTTCCACATGTGGTACATCTTTGGTACAGAATGGAGGACGTTCGCGGACAACCAAACTCCTGATCGTATTTACAAGATCGGCCATGCGACTTCGAGTGACGGGGTCACTTGGAAGAAAGAAGAAGGGCACCGGTTGGTAGCTGACCACCTCAATGACGAAAGCCAGGCATTGCCTACAGTTATCGAGATCAATGGGCGCTACCACATGCTTTTCTGTTTTCGCGAATCCCATGATTTCCGCACAAGCAATGGACGAGGCTATCGACTCGGCTACGCGTACTCCGATGATCTCTCCACGTGGACACGCGACGACGAAAACATCGGTATCGATGTGTCCATCATCGGCTGGGATTCGGAGATGATCTGTTATCCACATCTCTTCAAATGCGATGGACGGGTCTGTCTGCTTTACAATGGCAACGAGTTCGGACGCCGGGGCTTCGGCCTAGCGGTACTGGAATGACGCGCTATCACATCTACCTTCGTCAACAAACAGCTTCCTGCGGAGACATTCAGGCTCACTTGACTGCCTGTGGCGACCAGTTCATGCCCAAGTTGTCGTCGCGCGTGAATCTTCGCGACTATTCGTGCAAGCTCTTCGACCGAGCGTGCACCTTTGAAGCTTGGCATGAGCAGTTGCTCGTGGGGCTCGTGGCCGCGTATCTCCATGATTCCGTGGAGCACTGCGGATTCATTTCCAACGTGAGCGTGTTGCGGGAGTATTCCGGTGAAGGACTGGCATCCCGTCTTATGGACGTGTGCACCAAAAGGGCACGCGAGCTGGGGATGCGGGAATTGCGACTGGAAGTCGCATCTGCCAATTCCGCAGCGATCGGTCTCTACGAAAAATTCAAGTTTGTCCAACTTGGGCGCACAACCGCCAACGTAACAATGCAATTAACACTGTCTGGAATCGAAGACCATGAGCAATAACCGAGACTACAACAAGGAGCTGAAGGACACTGCGGAACATCAGTATGCGTACGGCTTCGATTTCGATGTCATGCATCCCTACATGCTGCAATCGTTTGCACCATTTTTCCGCGACGGAAACGCGTTGGAACTGGGCAGCTTCAAAGGCGACTTCACAAGGCGTCTTGTCGAGCACTTCGACGATCTCACCTGCGTCGAGGCATCGAATGAAGCTATCGGCGTGGCCAAGCAGTCGCTCGACGGGAAGGTAAAATTCATCAACTCCCTGTTTGAGGAAGCGACACTGCCGGGAAAGTACGACAACATCGTGCTTACTCACGTTCTCGAGCATGTCGATGATCCCGTCCGTGTCCTAGGCCGGATCAATCGCGAGTGGCTGTCGGACACGGGGCGATTCTTTTTGGTATGCCCGAATGCCAATGCGCCGTCGCGCCAGATTGCCGTCAAGATGGGACTAATCTCGCACAACGTGGCGGTCACGGCGGCGGAAAGAGAGCACGGACATAGATGCACCTACACGCTGGACACGCTGGAACGGGATGCTACGCAAGCCGGTCTCAAGGTTGTCTACCGCAGCGGTATCTTCTTCAAGGCGCTCGCCAATTTTCAGTGGGATCGGTTACTGCAGACCGACATTATATCCAAGGGTTATCTGGATGGCTGTTTCAAACTCGGCCAGCAATACCCTGACCTGTGCTCGAGCATTTTCCTGCTGTGCGAAAAGGGCGACTGACCGGCATTTCTCGAACTTGAGCACCACGGCAGCCGGCCCCAGAGGCGGCTTGTCACATTGGATAGCAAATCATGAAAATTTCCTTCGTGGTAGCGGTTTACCGGAACGCCGGCGCCATAACCCGCACGTACCATAAGATCAAAGATGTTTTTGCACACAATTTGCCCGACTACGAATACGAATTCGTTTTCGTCGATGACGGCTCCGACGACGGCTCACTGTCGGAAATTCTTGAGCTCAAGCAGCACGATGACCGGATCAAGGCGATCACCTTCACGAGAAACTTCGGACAAATGGCCGCCATGCTGGCGGGGTTGAAGCAGGCCTCTGGCGATGCCGTCGTGAACATCTCTGCGGATCTGCAGGACCCGGCCGAACTGATCCCGCAAATGGTGGAAAGATGGAAAGCCGGGGCGGAGCTGGTGATTTGCTATCGCACGGATCGCTCCGATACTTTGTCGGCGAAGCTATTTTCCCGTTTTGCCTACGGCGCACTCCGTCTTGCGATTCCACAGATTCCACCAGGCGGGTTCGACTTCGTCTTGATGGATCGTGTCGCGCTGGACGAATTCAACTCGGTCGACGTCCGCAATCGCTTTTTCCAGGGCGACCTGCTATGGACTGGCTACCGAACGTCATTTATACCCTACGCGCGGCTGAAGCGGACCATTGGCAAGTCCCAATACAATCTTGGAAAGAAGCTCAAAAACTTTCTCGATGCCTTTCTGGACGCGTCATACCTTCCCATCCGCTTCATTTCGCTAGCGGGTCTGATCACCTCAGCGCTGGGGGTGCTCTATAGCCTCACGATCATCTATAGCTGGATTCGCGGGGCGACCCCGTTCTCGGGCTGGGCACCGCTGATGATCGTCATCCTGATTGTTGGCGGACTAATCATGGTGATGCTTGGCATCATCGGCGAGTACATCTGGCGCATCTATGATGAGGTGCGCAAGAAGCCGAACTACGTGATCAGGAACAAATTCCTATGAGCCGTCTACTGCAGTATCAACTGGTCGATGGCATTAAATGCTACAGCCTCGATGAGGCGGACAGCTATACCGACTATCCCGACGATGGATTCGATGTTACTGACAAGCTGGAAGAGCTCAGCTTCTGGGTTCGATCCAGAAACAGGCTGTTTAAGAGCATCATACGCATGTATTCTGCGCAGCTGATCACCCCGAAGTTTCTCGAAATCGGTTGTGGGACCGGCGCGTTCATAGAGGCATTGGCTTCGGAAGTGAACCTTGATATCACCGGGTCTGAAATTTATATCAAGGGACTACGCTACGCAAAGGGCCGGCAACCGCAGGTCGATTTCATCCAGTACGACGCTCAACAGGGTGTCCTCCCTGCAAAGTTTGACATCATTGCAGCATTCGACGTCATCGAACATATCGATGACGACGTTGCAACGCTAGCTAACATCTACGACATGCTCACCGATGGTGGATATTTCATCGTCACGGTTCCGCAGCATAAATTCCTCTGGAGCAAACTGGACCAGATCGTAAAGCATAAGCGTAGATATTCAAGACGAGAACTGGTCGATAAGCTCAAACAGCAAGGATTCTCGGTTGTTCGACGCACCTCTTTCGTATTTGTCTTGTTTCCGCTGATGGCGGTCGCAAGGCTGCTTGACAGACCAGCCAAGAATCCAGACAGTCTTATTGATGCGAAATTTGAGGACCGCGTTGGATTCTCGCGAGCACTCAACTGGATCTTCGACAAATTGATGTATATCGACGAAGCATTGATCATGCGTGGGGTTTCTTTGCCTTTCGGCGGCACGCTATTGGCCGTTGCCAGAAAAAATCATGCGTCCTGACCAAACCGCTAGAAGAATCCCATCCGCGCCCAACGGGTCGGTGCGGAGTCGCTATCGGCAAACCGTTAACTCAATACCCGCATTTCGAGCGGAAGCCACCAAATTCACTATCGTTGGCGGGATTAACTTTATCCTGACCTTCGTCATTTTCTTCGCACTTTTCAAGATGCTGCACCTCAACTATCTCATTGCACTGAGCGCATCTTGGGCTATCGGCATGCTGTTTTCCTACGCACTCAATTTTACCTGGGTATTCAAGCCCGAGGAGAAATTGCAGTTCAAGTCGCACCTGCCAAAGTATTTCTTTGCCAATCTGGTGTCGTTACTTTTGAATCTCATGACCCTCCGCTGGCTAGTGAGTTTGAGTGGCTACGATCCCTTCTGGGTCCAATGTGCGTTGATTCCGCCGATCGTCGTGTTCAATTTCTCAACGGCAAAATTCTGGTCGTTGCGAAGCAGTAAAGTTAACACCCATTGTTAATTTCACTAGTATGCCAATTTAAGTCTACCATCTCGTCCCATCTGTGCAGCCGACGGAAAAATCGCCCATGCATATAGAAAGTAAATCATGGCAGTGTTCCAGATATATAACTTGTATTGGCCTTGCCGTAGTCTTCGCAAGTTTAATAGCTGCCATTATTCAGCGCTTCTTACCATGGATGCCATCGGTTTTCTACGGTGATGATCTTGACTACTTCCTCTCATTCTTGGACGGTCGGTGCGGAACAAAATTTTCCGGGATACTTACGACTATCTGTTATGAGCGATTCCGGCCAATAGCCTCCGGATTTGTTCTAGCCGAAATGAATTTATTTGGTCCACACATAAATTATTATCTTGCAGTAAATAGTATTATTCTAGGACTGACTGCAACGCTCGCATTTGCCATTGCCAAGCGGCTCAGCCATGGAAATTGGCTCATTGCACTAGCTATTGCATTTGCGGTGGCCACCTCACGCTTTGCAGCCTACCAAGTCACTCAAGTAATCGGTCCCGTAGAAGGCATACCTCTTGCATTGACCCTCAGCATGATTTACGTGGTCATCCGTGCTGATCAAGGAGACTGCACTTTGCGCTGGTGCTGGTTTGCCTTATTGCTGTGTTTTCTCGCCACCAATACTCACGAGCGATTCATAGTGACCGCCCCCTGGCTGGGAATGGCATATTTATTGTCTCCCAAAATACGTTCACTACCTCAAAAGCATCATTTGGCACTCCTTGCAGGTTGTATCGCGGTGCCGGCTTTCTATGTTGCCTATAAAATAATTGCACTCAGGGCGCCTTTTTTTATAGGTACGGGCGGAACTCATTTGGGAATTGATTTACGCTTGATTCTTGAGCATTTTGTTCACGCGCTCCTATCAGTATTCGGCTTTAACGATGGTCCTGATTATCTTGTGGGAACCAGCGTCTCACTAGGCTGGAACGTAATGTGCATGCTGGCAGTGATCTTTGCCACGTGTTGGGTAATCATATTGGGGTTGGGGCTTTACCGAGTTCAAAGCAACCAACCTATCTGGGTGCGTCTACGTTGGCCTTTACTTCTACTTGCCGCCGCCGCAGCGTTGGTCGCCCCAGCCCTTTTGACTATCCGACTTGAGCAACGATGGTTGTTTGCGTCGTTCGTAGTCATACTTTTTGTCTCAGCATGGGCAGTCGGCGCAGTAAGCCACAAATTACGGGCGCTACTGACGTCGATGATCATATTTATGTGTCTTGCGTCCATTACATTGGATACATTGATCATGAAGCAGTTTGATAAGGTATTTTTTATATCTTCTCCGCGTTTTGCCGAGATAGTCAAACGAGATGTTGCCGATAAACTTCCTCAGAACATTGATGATATCGCGCTGCTCGCCGATGCAAATCAATGCTCTTGGACACTTTCCAATGGAGGCTTCTTTCGTGTATACGGTGGCCACCAGCTCAAGGTTAGTTGCTTCAGCTCGTTAGATGCAGCGGCAAATGCAAAACTTCCGTTGCACACACATCTTTATGCCGAAAATAGCAAGCAGATACTCGAAGATGTAACAGCCGCATTATCACAGGTCAAGCAGCGAGCCTCAGAAGAAGAGATGGTTTTCAATTTTCTGAAGGAGTTTCCGAACGGCCTGATCAACGACAGCAGCAAGGTCGACTCTCCCACCGGCCATGGTGCGCTCCTTATCCCTTGGAATTCCACAACGGGCGCGAACGAGACACTAACTGTGATATCTGGTTTTTCATACCGCTACGATGATGTGCCAGTTGCCGCGAACGCCCAGCTTCGTTTTGCCGTCGGCATGGTCTATCCCAGCTCAGAATCTGCACGCGCTGTCTTGCGACTCAACCGTGGCGACAGCGCGCCAGTCGAAATCTATTCTCGCGATCTAATCCCACCGGAAGCTGGTGCCGATCTTCGTTTCGAAAGCGTGTCCATCTCTCTGAAGGCCTATGCGAAGCAGCACGTGTCGATCTCCTTTGCCGTCGAATCCCCCAGCGGACACTCGGCTGGTCACTGGGTCGCCTTTGTCGATCCGCGCATCGTTTTGGTCGATGGCACTAAATAAGCGAGGGTTTCACACCAATCACAGCTCAGTTTTCGTCGGAACGCAGCAGCCCCAGCACCGCGAGTGTAGGGTGGTAGGGCAATTATCATAAAGCACGAGGATGGTAGAGATGGATAATTTTTTCAGAAAAATACGCCGTTTCCAGCATTCGTTGTTCTCGCAACATCGGCCCTCTTCGGGTGTGATGCACCAGAATGAACGCACGGTCGCTGACGATGAGGCCTATCGCGTCAAGTTGGCAGCGGAGACACTAATTTATAAAGATGTGGTGGACATTAATGTACTTCCGCAGATTTTCCATTATTGGTCGAACACTTACCTCCGACCCATGTTTGAGGAATACGGATTCTCGAATCCCGATCAGTTTTTCGCGAAATATTTCTGTGAAAGTGCGGCAGCCTACGGCGGTGAGACACCTGTTTTTGTAAGCATAGGCTCAGGAAACTGCGACACCGAGGTGCGTGTCGCCAAGCTCATGAAGAGCGCTGGACTGTCGCGCTTCATCATCGAATGCCTGGACATGAACCCCTACATGCTACAGCGGGGACATGAGATGGCCGAACAGGAAGGCGTAGCTTCAAATATTGTATTTGTGGAGGGCGACTTCAATAAGTGGAAGGCTACAAAGCGATATACGGGAATCATGGCCAACCAATCCCTACACCATGTTCTAAACTTGGAAGGCCTGTTTGACGAGATAAAGCGTGCCCTTGATCCGAACGGTTACTTCATTACTCACGACATGATCGGTCGCAACGGCCACCAACGCTGGCCGGAGGCATTGATTGAGGTGCATAAGTTCTGGGGGGAGCTGCCCGCAGCATATCGATACAACCGTCAACTGGCGCGGCATGAAGAGCTTTATGAAAATTGGGACTGTTCGTCTGAGGGATTCGAAGGTATTCGAGCGCAGGATATCTTGCCACTGCTCTTGGAACGCTTCGACTTTCCCCTGTTCATCGGCTTTGCCAATGTCGTGGATGTGTTCATTGATCGTGGCTTTGGCCACAATTTCGATGCCAATCAGGAATGGGATCGCAGATTTATTGAACGCCTACACGCTTGTGACGAGCATGCTTTTCAAAGCGGCTCTCTGACGCCAACCCACATGATGGCGGTGATGTCAACATCCCCTTGCGCCTCACACTTGTACTCTCGGGGAATCACACCACGGATGAGCGTGCGAAAACCGAGTCAGAGGTAAATCGGGCAGACTGTCATTTCATGTAATAGCCTGGATGCCCCGAGACTCCTGGTTATGGCTGGATCGATTTTACGAGAAGTCGACTGGTCCGATTCAACGGGACGTTCGGTCTCGAGGTGTCGAAGTACACCGAGAGTCAGATCGAATCCGCTGGCCAACGCGCCGCCGCCATCATGAGCCTGCTCACCAAGGCCAAAGCCAACGGTCTCGACCCCTATGCTTGGCTCGTCGACGTCCTCACCGGGCTGCCCATCACGCTCGACCAGCACCTCGACAGCCTGCTGCCCACAAGCTGGTACTGCGCCGTACGCTAAGCTGACAAAGCTGTGCAAGTTGACGCGGGCGGACGCTTACTCTCCTCCGCTTGCGTCCGCAGATGGCTCGCCTATTCAGTCTCGACATGCAACACAGCACTAGTCTCTTCTGCGATAGCCACTCCCGGCAAGCAGCAGCGAACTGCGGAACGTGGTGTGCTCGGCTGTTCGATCCTATTCGCGCTGGGCTCCCCGATATTGATCAGGCTTTTCTTAATACGCCGGAGCTTGTCATGCCTCCCTCTTCTCAAGGACTGCACGCAAGGCTGCGGACATTGTGTCCACGGAAAAGTGCCTGCGAATGTATCGGCTCCCGGCTACCGATACCTCACGCCAACGCTCGTCATCCAGCAGCAGAGCACTAACAGCGTCCGCGACCATCGCCGGTTGATTCGCCACAGGAATGACATCGGCGAGGCCGGGCAGGCCTTGGGCACCTACTGGAGTGGTCACAACAGGAACGCCGTGCGCCATAGCTTCCAGCACTTTCAGCTTGACGCCAGCGCCAAAACGCAATGGTGCCACCACAACCCGTGCGGACTGATACATCAATTTCAGGGTCTCGTCATCAACGTAGCCGTGTACCTGCACACCCTCTCTTGCCAGTGCTTTCACCTCATCGGTCGGGTTGGAGCCGACCAGGTGGAGTCGTACTCCCGGCAGGCGTAAGCGGATGCTTGGCAGGATCTCTTCGACCAACCAGCATGCTGCATCAACATTCGGCGAGTGCGCGAAACCAGCTACGAACAGAATCCCTTGACGCCCACAAAGACCAGACTCGCTGCCACCTTCGACTTGGTGGAAGCAGTACAGCGGCACGGCCATCGCGTTGACACCAGGTACCATGGCGCGAACCTGCGCCGCCTCCTCCTCGGATGGATAGATAACAACGTCGCAACGGTTCCACAGGTCCGTCTCGATGCGCTCGATGGCGTCTGCTTCCACGCCAAGTCGGCTTTCGCCGGTGAGCTGCTGTTGCCGGCGCAGGCGCATGAAATGCAAATCGTGCCCAAAGTAGCAAAGAGGCGCGCGCGTATGTTTGCGCAAGGCATCGATATAATTGATCGCAATATGCGGGCGACTCAACAGTACATGATCAATGTTGGGGCCGCGCTCGGCGATGAACTGGTCGAACTTCCCTACCCATTGGTTGCCATAGATCACCTCCACACCTATCGCCTGCAACTGCTGTGTATAAACAGGCATATGCCACAGATTATCCGGCCAGAAGATGACCTTCATACCCATGCCTATGAACTGGCGCATGAACTCCAGCATGACCCGCGATCCGGCGTCACGATCCGGTTGCGGTACATAATGGTCGATCACGAGAATGGTGCTAGCTGGAATATTTCGTTCGCGCGCTCGAACCAAATTCTCCGCATTGGGATAATGATCGCGTTTCAGCGTGTCGGCCCAGCGTTTGACAAACTTCTCCTTATTCACCGCCTGGTACGCTTTGACCCCTGCCTTCTCATCGGTACCGTGAGAAATGCCTTCGTGATGGATCACGACAGATAACGGCGTGTAATACACTCGCTTGCCTGCCGCCCGCACCTTGAAGGCCAGATCAGTGTCCTCGTAATAGGCCGGAACGTAACGCTCGTCGAAACGGCCAAGCTGCTCGAACAACTTACGCGGCAACAGCAAGGATGCGCCAGAGCAATAGTCCACTTCACGCAGATAATTGTATTCAGGATCATCGGCGTTCTGCAGTCTGCCGTAATTCCAACCGGAGCCATCGCGCCAGATGATGCCACCAGCTTCCTGCAGTCGACCGTCTGGATACACCAACTTGGACCCAACCATGCCACATTCGGGCATCCGCGCGAATACATCCAACATGGCATCCAGCCAGCCGGACGCAACTTCGGTGTCGTTGTTTAGAAAATAGAGATACTTCCCCTTGGCGTGGCCGGATGCATGATTGCAGGAACGAAGAAAACCGAGGTTCTTCTCGTTAACCATGAAGCGTAGCCCCGGCACACCAGCCAACGCCAAGATCTCGGCATCGCCCGACGCATCCTCGGCGACCAGTACCTCGTACGGCACCTCCGGAGGATGTGCAGCGATCGACCGCAGGCATGCGGTCGTGATACCCAAATTGCCATAGGCGGCAATGACGATACTGACGATCGGCTCGTGGTAGCTCGGGAAAGACAGATTCTCAAGCGTCCCTGGCGCAACCATGGCCAAAGTGGGAGTGGCAGCGGGATCGGGATCGGGCGCGAACAAAGCGATCGTCTGAGCACTTGACGAATCGCCGGCACGGAGTGATTTGCGCCAGGTAAACCTGGCGCGAAACGCCCGCGTATCACCGCGTAGCAGCATGCCCATTGCCCGCAGAGGCCGAGTTACCGTCCATGAACGAGAACGCAAGATTTGTTCGTGCTGGGCGTGTAACCACGCAAACTCTTCTTCCGCTTGTTGGGAGCGCTTCTTGAGCCGCAAATGGTCGGCCTGCAACGAGATCATGAACGTGTTTCGGTCTTCTAGCTCACTGGCGAGTGAGCTGACCTGCTGAAGAGTCTTTGTATGCTCCCCGGCCAGCTCGGCGTTGTGCGCGCGCGACTGCGCCAACTCCGCATCCAACGACTGCGCC
The DNA here is from genome assembly GCA_038242205.1 of Lysobacterales bacterium. GTDB lineage: Bacteria > Pseudomonadota > Gammaproteobacteria > Xanthomonadales > Rhodanobacteraceae > Rhodanobacter. The sequence goes on along the minus strand of JBBSSI010000001.1, from coordinate 78,355 downwards.
CAGGTAGCGACCTCGTCGTGCTCTTGCACCAGCTTGGCGTAACGATCGTGTAATCGCGTCAGCTCGGCATCCAGCGACTTCGCCCAGGTAGCGGTCTCGTCGTGCTCTTGCACCAGCTTGGCGTAACGGTCGCGTAATCGCGTCAGCTCGGCATCCAGCGACTTCGCCCAGGTAGCGGTCTTATCGTGCTCTCGCACCAGCTCGGCGTACTGTTCGTGTGATCGCGTCAGCTCGACATCCAGCGACTTCGCCCAGGTAGCGGTCTTATCGTGCTCTCGCACCAGCTCGGCGTACTGTTCGTGTGATCGCGTCAACTCGACATCCAGCGACTTCGCCCAAGCGGCAACCTTCTCGTGTTCTTTGACTGTTCGTCCATGGGCATCGCGCAAGCTAGCCAGTTCAGCATCGAGGCCGGTAGCCCACTTCGCCACTTCGCGGTGATGGGTATAAAGGTCCTCTGCCTCAGAAAAAAGTACCGACGCGTTCAGCGATTTCCTCAAGGTGCGAGTCAGCGGGCCGGCCACCGCGATGAAGTAGACAGGATCGATCAGCGATGCCGCACGTTCGACGATTTCAGACCCTGTATCGGTCAGGGCGCCAAGTGTGCGAGTAGACGCCTTGTCACCCGGTAACGTGAAAATGGCCGAGCCAACCGCGAGACGCTGACCAAAATAAATGACTTCATCGAACTGACCCTTCAGTACTGCGTCGAACTCGTGGAAGTCCAGCTCCTTGACGTGAAACTCATTATGATAACCGGCCATTTCGGAATACACGATTTTGTTAGGCGAGGAGATCACCAGCAGTCCGTCCGGACGCAGGACACGCCGAATCTCGCTGAGCATCTCCGCATGCCGGTCGTGATGCTCAATAGTCTCGAACGAAACCACCACATCAAAGCTATTGTCTTCAAGTGGAATATCGGCGGCATCGCCCCGGACGAACCTCAGCTCCGTGACGTTGTGGTATGCAGCGCGCGCATGCAGAACCGTGGCGTCATCGATATCCACGCCAACCACGGACCTGGCATCACGCACAAGCATTGCGCTGCCATAACCTTCGCCACAGGCGATATCCAGGACATCCTTGCCCTTGACGATCGGCGCGCACCAGGCATAGCGATGCAAGTGCTCGTGCCGGATCTCTCCCGCTTCCGAAGGCACGTAGCGTTCGCCGGTAAACTTCATTCCCTAAGCCTCCACCTGCTCAATCGTGATGCTGTGCATGGGAATGCCGACCAAACCATAGCGCATGGTGCTCTCGCTGGCTTTGAAGACCACGGCATCATGGATCCAGTGCTGCTGCGTGTGGTCGAATTGGTTTCCGGTAGCCAACGCGGCATCGATCGAATAATCGCCGCTGGGAAGCACAGGCATTCTGAAGCGAAACCTGGCCTGCAAGTGCTGACCTGCGTCGATCTTCAGCGAATCGTTGCGGTACGTGATAAATGTGTTATCACCAAACAGACGCTGGCCGAGGCGGTCTTTGACATAGAAGCCGAAAATGGGGGCGGTAATTGCTTGTAGCCCTTCAGCCTCTATTATCAGCTCTATCAATTCACCACCCGTCATCACCCGCTGCGCTTTGCCTTGCTTGTCAAGCAACTGCACATTCACGATTCTCGCCGCGCCGGCACCGAATTCGTTGGTGATTTGGTCCGGATCGAAATCAAACACTTCGACCAGGTTCCGCGACGCGGTGCCGTTGAGGACGTCCATGCGTGGATCCTGAACGTCCAACGGTAAGTCACTCTCCCTATCAACCTGCACAGCGCCGCCTTTGTTGGATTTTCTCTCACTCACATGCACTGCAACACTCTCACCGACAGAAGCGCGATCCGCGGCATGCTGAGTGGCCAGGTAGCGCTCCACGACATCACGCGTCGAACCATCCATGACCATTTCTCCGGAATCCAGCCAAATGGCGCGGCTGCAGAGGCTGGTTACCGCACCGGCATCGTGGCTGACGAACAGCAAGGTGCCGCGTTTCTGGAAATCCCGCAGGTAACGCATGCATTTTTGCGTAAACCGCACGTCACCGACGCTCAGAGCTTCGTCGATAACCAAGGTGTCGGCATCCACGTGCGCCGCGATAGCAAACGCCAAGCGTACATACATGCCGCTGGAATAGGTCTTGACTGGCTGGTCGATGAATTTACCGACATCGGCAAATGCGACAATGGAGTCGAAGCGCTTGCGCAACTCGCTTTCAGAGATTCCGTAAAGCAACCCGCTTAGATAAACGTTCTCTCTGCCGGTGAAATCGGGATTGAATCCTGCACCCAGCTCAAGCAACGCCGCTATTCGGCCGTACGTCTCCACACGACCTTCTGTCGGATGCAAGGTGCCACAGATCATCTGCAGTAGAGTTGATTTTCCTGATCCGTTCCGCCCAATGATACCAACCGTCTCACCCCGTTGGACACGAAAGGAAACGCCTCGCAAAGCCCAAAATTCCTCAAAATACGCCGGGCGGGCGCGCCCAAGCATGCGCCCCAGCCTCGGCAGAATCATCTGCTTGAGTCGATCGGCCGGTTGCGCGTAGATCTGGTATTGCTTGCCAAGGGATTCGACCACAATGGTGGACTGCTCAGAGGACATCAGCAAATCCCTTGCGGCTGCGTTCGAACCACGCAAAGGAGGACCAGGCAAACAGACAGGCGAAAACCGCGTAGATGCCCAAGGCAAGCCAGGACGGTGGCCTGCCCCAGAACAAAACATCTTGGGAAGCGTCGACGATCACCGTGAGCGGATTCAGGTACATCCACTTGCGATAGGCCGCAGGGATGATAGTCATGGGATAAAAGATCGGGGCCAAGAACATCAGCGCTGTCGTGATAATGCCTATGGCCTGCTTCAGGTCCCTGAGAAACACACCCAGCGAGGCGAGCAACCAAACCGTACCCGCCACGAATGGCAGGAACACCAACACGACTATTGGAAACAAGACAATCGTCCACGGGACGAAGCCTCGCACCGCGACTTCGATGATCAACAGTACAAGTGTCGAAACCAGCAGATGAAACAGCGCGGAACCCACGGCACTCCACGAAAGGATCTCAAGGGGAAACACGACTTTCTTGACGAAGCTCGTATTCTCGATGATGAGTGTAGGCGACCGATTGGCGCATTCCGCGAAGAGTGCGTTGACATTGAGTCCGGCGAAAAGGATCAACGCGAACTCGAAGTGGCTTGAAATTTCAGTATTCCAGCGCGCTTTGAAGATCACGCCAAACACGAAAGTATAGATAAACAGCATCAAAAGTGGATTGAAGAACGACCACAACAGGCCGATGAATGAACCTCGATATCGACCGGCGACATCACGTTTGGCCATCCGCAAGACTAGATTGAAATGCCTTACCAAGGCGCGGAAGGGTGAAGTCGGGTCGTAAAGTCTGTACGCGGTGATCATGGGTGCTGGATAAGTCCTTGGCCGATCGACTCGTGAACCGCATAGGTTCCCGAGGAGGTATTACACCCCGATTCGATGCGATTACCGAAATCACACATGCGGCTCTGCTTGTTGTATCGAACTTATCGATTCAGGCCAACGCCATCTGCAATTCACGGCGAAGATCATCCACATCCTCCACACCCACCGAAAGCCGCACCAACCCGTCGCTAATACCCAACCGCTTGCGATTGGCAGCGGGCAATGAGGCATGGGTCATGATTGCCGGATGCTCGATGAGGCTCTCGACGCCACCCAGCGATTCAGCCAGCGAGAACAGCTTGCAGCGTCCCAGCATGCGCTTGGCAGCTTTGAGTCCACCCTTCACTTCAATGGTTATGATGCCGCCGAAACCGTGCATCTGACGTTTTGCCAGCGCGTGCTGTGGGTGACTCTTCAAACCGGGATAGATCACGCGTTCAACGGCCGGATGCTGGTCCAGCCATTTTGCGAGTTCAAGCGCGTTGGCGCAGTGCTCGCGCATGCGCAAGTGCAGTGTTTTCAGGCCACGCATGGCCAGAAACGCGTCGAACGGTCCGGCAATCGCGCCTACCGAGTTCTGCAGAAAGCCCATGCGTTCGGCCAACTCGTCGGTACTGGCGACCACGATGCCGCCGACCATATCGGAATGGCCATTGATGTACTTGGTAGCTGAATGCAGAACCAGGTCGGCGCCAAACTCCAGCGGCCGTTGCACCATCGGTGAGCAAAACGTGTTGTCGACGACAAGCGTCAACCCATGCATTTTGGCAAACGCCGCGACCTTGGCCAGGTCGACAAGTTTGAGCATGGGGTTGGTTGGCGTTTCCGCCCAGATCATGCGCGTGTTCGGCTTGAGCGCGGCTTGCATCGCCGCGGCGTCGTTCAGGTCAATGAAGCTGAAGTCCAGGCCGGCGGAGCGTCGACGCACTTTTTCAAACAGGCGATAGGTACCGCCATACAGGTCGTCCATCGCGATCACGTGGCTGCCGGAGTCCAGCAGGTCCAGAACGGTGGACGCTGCAGCCATCCCCGAGCCGAAAGCGAACCCTGCCACACCACCTTCCAGATCCGCGACGCACCGCTCGTAGGCCATCCGCGTGGGATTCTGGGTGCGCGAATACTCATAGCCCTTGTGCTTGCCGGGGCTTTGCTGCACATACGTGGAGGTGGCGTAAATCGGCGTCATGATGGCGCCGGTACTGGGATCTGGATGTTGCCCGGCATGAATCGCCCGCGTGCCGAAGCCAAGCTGGCTCTGCTTTTCACCTGCTTTCATGATTTCTCCATAGTGCGCTGCCGCGCTGACTGCGGCGCTATCAAGCCCGCTATCTTACCTTCTATGTTGCGGATTGCCGCCATTTGCGCGGTGCCTGGCGTTCACCGGCGAGCAGGCAAGCGGGGCTTTTGTGACGCCCGCATGGTGAGTTCGTCGGGATTGTGCGACTTGGTGACACGCGAAAAAGCGGGCATCATTGACGGTCGACCGGATAGCCAACCTGCCGATCAGCACGATGTGTGCCCTTCAAGGACGAACTTGATCAGCGCCCGGAGTCAGCACGCAGGCAGCGGCGAGCCGTGCCAGCACTGCCATTACACGCGAACGGTGCAGCTCGGTACGAGCTCGTGCGCTGCAATGACGTCTTCCGGCGAATTTGGCTAATGAGGTTTCAGCTCTACTGCAAAGGACTTATTGCATGAACGATTCAACCACCGGCGCACGGTCGCTCCTGGTGACCGGCGGCGCCGGGTTCATTGGTGCCAATTTCGTGCTGCAGGCCATAGCCGACGGCTTGCGCGTGATCAACCTGGATAAACTCACTTACGCCGGCAACCTGGACACGCTGGCTTCGCTTGCTGACAACGACCGGCACGTGTTTGTCCACGGCGACATTGGCGACCGGTCGCTGGTCACGCGACTGCTGACTGAACACCGCCCCGATGCGATCGTGAACTTTGCCGCCGAATCCCATGTGGACCGTTCCATTGATGGCCCGGGCGAGTTCATCCAGACCAATGTGGTCGGCACGCTCGCGCTTCTGGAAGCTGCGCGCGATTACTGGCGTACGCTGGAAGGCGAAGCGCGCGCGGACTTCCGCTTCCTGCACGTATCGACCGACGAGGTGTACGGCTCGCTTGGCACGGAGGGCAAGTTCACCGAGCACACCGCCTACGCGCCAAACTCACCGTATTCCGCGTCCAAGGCTGCGTCGGACCATCTGGTGCGCGCGTTTCATCACACCTATGGGTTGCCGGTGTTGACTACCAACTGCTCGAACAATTACGGGCCGTACCAGTTTCCCGAGAAGCTCATCCCGCTGGTCATCCAGAAGGCGTTGGCCGGCGAGCCGTTGCCGGTTTATGGAGATGGCTTGAATATCCGCGACTGGCTCTTTGTCGGCGATCACTGCAGTGCAATCCGCCGGGTGCTGGAATCTGGCCGTGTGGGCGAGACATACAACGTCGGCGGCAATGCCGAACGTGAGAACATCGCGGTGGTGACAAACATCTGCAGCCTGCTCGACGCGCGTCAGCCGTTGCCAGGCGGCGTGCCCCGCGCATCGCTGATCACCTACGTCAAGGATCGCCCGGGCCATGATCGCCGCTACGCGATCGACTCCAGCAAACTGCAGCGCGAACTGGGCTGGCATCCATCGCAATCTTTCGAGAGCGGCATCGCGCAGACAGTGGACTGGTATCTGCAGCACCAACCGTGGATCGAGCGCGTGCTGGATGGCAGCTACCGCATGCAACGCCTGGGCTCGGCAAGGACCGACGCATGAGCACCACGCACAAGGGCATCATCCTGGCCGGTGGCTCCGGCACGCGACTGCATCCGATCACCCGCGCGATCAGCAAACAGCTGTTGCCGGTGTACGACAAGCCGATGATCTACTACCCGCTCGCCACGCTTATGCTGGCTGGCATCCGCGAGGTGCTGGTGATCAACACACCGCACGAGCAGGAGATGTTTCGCCGTTTGCTCGGCGACGGCTCGCAGTGGGGCATCAGCATCGAGTATGCGGTGCAGCCTTCGCCCGACGGGCTGGCGCAGGCGTTCACCATCGGCCGCGACTTTGTCGACGGCAAGCCCAGTTGCCTGGTACTGGGCGACAACATCTTCTACGGAGTGGGACTGACCGAACGCCTGAAGCGCGCTGCCTCACGCGCAGCGGGCGCCACCGTTTTCGGCTATTGGGTGCGCGACCCACAACGCTATGGCGTGGCGGAATTCAGCGCCGATGGTCGCGTGATCGGACTGGAGGAGAAGCCTGCCGAACCAAAGTCCAACTATGCCGTCACCGGACTGTATTTCTACGATGAACGCGTATGCGACTACGCCGCGGCGCTGAAACCATCGGTGCGCGGCGAGCTTGAAATAACCGACCTCAACCGATGCTATCTGGACGACAACTCGCTGCATCTGGAGCAACTCGGGCGCGGCTTTGCGTGGCTGGACACCGGCACGCACGAGTCCTTGATGGAAGCGGGCAACTATATCGAGACGATCGAAAACCGCCAGGGGCTGAAGGTGTGCTGCCCGGAAGAAATTGCCTACAACAACGGCTGGATCGATGCGGCGAAGCTGATGGAGTTGGCGGAGGCCTTGGCCAAGACCGGCTATGGACAGTATTTGCAGCAACTGGTGAATCAAGGGCACGTGCAGTGAAAGTCATTCCAACTGCGTTGCCCGGCGCATTGCTCATCGAACCCCAGGTGTTCGGTGACACTCGCGGGTTGTTTTATGAAAGCTTCAACAAGACGACGTTCGCGCATGTGGGCATTGAAGTGGATTTCATCCAGTCCAACGTCTCGCGATCGGCCCGTGGCGTACTGCGCGGCCTGCACTATCAATGGCCCAACCCCCAAGGCAAGTTGGTCAGCGTGCTTGAGGGCGAGGTCTACGACGTGGCGGTGGACATACGTCGCGGTTCGCCAACTTTCGGCAAATCCGCCGCAGTCATGCTGACGGCTGATAACCATCGCCACTTCTGGATCCCCCCAGGCTTTGCCCACGGCTTTTGCGTCGTCTCCGACTTCGCCACGTTCACCTACCAATGCACCGCGTTGTATGACCACGCCGCAGACGCCGGCATCCGTTGGAACGACGCCGCGCTGGGCATCGACTGGCCGGTAACCGATCCGTTGCTGTCAGACAAGGATCGAGCGACACCGTTTCTGCACGACGTGGCGCCGGATTGCTTGCCGGTGTTCCTTGCTTGAATATCCTGCTGTTGGGTGGCAACGGTCAGTTGGGGCGGACGTTTCTGCTTGATGGTGGTCTTGCCGCGCGCGGCGACCTGACTGTCGCCACGCGTAATGGTTTGCTCGACGACGACACGCGCTGCGACGTTGCCGACCTCACCGCGTCGGCATGCCTTGCGCCTTTGCTTGACCGTGTACAACCGGACGTCATCGTCAACTGTGCCGCATACACGGCGGTGGATCGCGCAGAACAGGAGGAGGCGCTGGCCACTCGCGTCAACGGCGAAGCCGTGGGCGTACTCGCCGACTGGGCCGCGGCGCATGCTGCGCTGGTGATCCACTACTCGACGGACTACGTGTTCGATGGTCGCCAGTCCCGACCCTACGCCGTGGATGCGCAGGCCGCGCCTCTGGGTGCTTACGGCCGCAGCAAACTGGCCGGCGAATTGGCCCTGCGCGCGAGCGGTGCCAGGCACCTGCTGTTTCGCACCGCTTGGGTATACGCGCCGCACGGGCAAAACTTTCTGCGCACCATGCTGCGTCTGGGCGCCGAGCGCGAAGAGCTGCGCGTAGTGTCCGACCAGCACGGCGCACCGACCGACACTGGACTGATCGTTCGCGCAACCCTCGCGGCGCTGGATCGCTGGCAGGCCGCGGATGCAAGCCGCCGTAAACAACTTGTCGGCATTCACCACCTGGTGGCCAGCGGATCCACCACGTGGCACGGCTTTGCGACTGCCATCTTCGATGCGGCAAACAAGCGTGGCCTGCTCGCCCCGGCGCCGCGCGTGGTGTCCATAAGCAGCGCCGAGTTTCCGACTCCGGCGCAACGCCCTGCGTCGTCTCTGCTGGACAATACCGGCTTTACCGAGACCTTTGACTTTGTACTTCCCGACTGGCGCGACGGCCTGACGCGCGTCATCGATCAGTTGGCCGGCGCACGCATCGCACCCCACGCGTAACCGCGCCCGCCCCAAACAAGCGCGCAGGCGGAATGCACGCCCTGCACTGCATCCGCGGTATCCTCGCGAACATGTTGATTCCTCTCATACTCAGCGGCGGCAGCGGCACGCGCTTGTGGCCGGTGTCGCGCAACAACTTGCCCAAGCAGTTCTTGTCTTTCGCCGGCAAGGGCACCTTGTTTCAGCAAACCATTGAACGCGTGCGGCATCTGCCTGACGCCGCTGCGCCAATCGTGGTCGCCAACGAGGGACATCGTTTTCTCGCCGCCGACCAGTTGCTCGAGGCCGGCATCGAGGGGGCGACCATCGTGCTGGAACCGCTCGGCCGCAATACCGCGCCGGCGATTGCGCTTGGTGCGTTGCAGGCATTGACGCGCGATGCGGATGCGTTGTTGCTGGTGTTGCCGGCTGACCATTTGATTGGCGATTCCGCAGCTTTCGCTGCGGCAGTCGCGCAAGCCGTGCCACTGGCAACTGATGGTTGGCTGGTGACCTTTGGCATTCGTCCGGATCGGCCCGAAACCGGCTTCGGCTACATTCGTCGCGCGGAATCCGTGGGCGGTGCGGGCTATCGCGTGGAGCGCTTTGTTGAAAAGCCGGCTCAGGCCACGGCGCAGTCTTATCTGGACGACGGCGATTACGACTGGAACTCCGGCATGTTCCTGTTCAAGGCTGCACGCTATCTGGAAGAAATGGCCGAGCACGCGCCAGCCATGCTGGCAGCCGTGCGCGCAGCGCACGCGAGCGCCAGCGCCGACCTGGACTTCGTGCGCATTGGCGCAGAAGCGTTTGCGCGCGTGCCGGCTGATTCGATCGACTACGCGGTGATGGAAAAAACCCGGCGTGCCGCGGTGGTGCCGGTGAGCTGTGAGTGGAGTGACGTTGGCTCGTGGGCCGCGCTCTGGCTTACGGGTGAGCGTGACCCGCAGGGCAATGTGTGCGACGGCGACACGCTGGCGATCAACTCGCACAACTCGCTGCTGCGTTCGCACGAGCGTCACCTGCTGGCGACGGTCGGTGTCGACGACCTGATCGTGGTCAGTACGCCCGATGCCACGTTGGTGGCGCATCGTGACGCGGCACAGGACGTCAAGCAGATCGTCGAGCAACTGAAGGCTGCCGGTCGCAGCGAGTACGAGCTGCATCGCCTCGTGCATCGACCGTGGGGCAGCTACGATTCGCTGGAGGCGGGCGCGCGCTTTCAGGTCAAGCGCATCGTGGTCAAGCCCGGCGCAAGCTTGAGTCTGCAAAAGCACCACCACCGCGCCGAACACTGGATCGTCGTGTCCGGCACGGCCGAAGTGACCTGCGATGACAACGTGTTTCTGCTCACGGAAAACCAGAGCACTTACATTCCTCTGGGCAGTCGCCATCGCCTGCGCAACCCCGGCAAACTCCCGCTGGAGCTGATCGAAGTGCAATCGGGAAGCTATCTGGGCGAAGACGACATCGTGCGCTTCGATGACGTTTATGGCCGCGCCTGAAGCTTGCAGCACCTGAAGCGCGCCGTTACCGGCTCGCAATCAAATCCCGCAGGCCCGACACGCCACCAGCGCGCAAACGGCGGGCAATCCCGACAGGCCGTCAGCATGCAAAGGGCTGGCAATGCCGCCAAAACACTTCACCAACCTGACGAGCCCTACAGTTGCGCCCGTGTTTCGATGGAGCGCGTGCAGTAACCGCCCGGTGCGTCGCTGCACGCCATCCGCACTTTCTATTCCACGGTTACCGACTTGGCCAGATTGCGCGGCTGGTCAACGTCGGTACCGCGCTGCACGGCGACGTGATAGGCGAGCAACTGCAGTGGAATGGTAAACACAGCTGGCGCGATGAACGCGCCGCCCGAAGCAACGCGCAGCAGTACGCCGCTGTCGGCCATGTCGTCCATGCTGGCTTCGCCGTCGGCAAACACGATCAACCGCCCACCGCGCGCGCGCACTTCCTGCAGGTTGGACTTCAGCTTGTCCAGCAGCCAGCCGTTTGGCGCCACCGCGACGACCGGCATGTTCTCGTCGACGAGAGCCAGCGGGCCGTGCTTCAGTTCGCCAGCCGGATAGGCCTCGGCGTGGATGTAGGAAATTTCCTTGAGCTTCAACGCGCCTTCAAGCGCCACCGGATAGTGCACGCCACGACCCAGGAACAAGGCGTGCTGGCGCGGGATGAATTCTGTGGCCAGCTCGATGATGGCCGGCTCCAGGGTCAGCGCTTCGGCAATCGCAGCCGGCAGGCGGCGCAGTTCTTCGCACAGCTCGGCGTAGCGCTCCGGTTCGATGCCGTTGCGTTGCGCAAGCTCCAGCGCCAATAACGCCAATGCCGCCAGCTGCGTGGTGAACGCCTTGGTCGATGCCACGCCAATCTCGATACCGGCGCGGGTCAGCAGCTTCAGATCCGCCTCGCGCACCAGCGAGGACTCGGGCGAATTGCAGATGACCAAGGTACCGAGATAGCCGCGCTCGCGGGACTCACGCATGGCCGCGAGCGTGTCCGCAGTTTCGCCTGATTGCGAGATCGCCACCATAAGCGTGTCTGGCGGCACTACCGCCTGCCGGTAGCGGTATTCGCTGGCCACTTCGACGCTGACCGGCAGGCGACTGAGCGCTTCAATCCAGTACTTGGCAACCAGCCCGGCGTTGTGACTGGTGCCACAGGCGACAATATGTACGCCGCGCGTGCGTGCGAGCAAGTCATCGCTGCCAATGCCGAAGATATGCGGCAACACGCCGTGCGGCCCCAGCCGGGCTTCAAGGGTATCGGCTACCGCGCGCGGCTGCTCGAAGATTTCCTTTTGCATGTAATGTCGGTACTGGCCGCGTTCCACCGCGTCGGTGGACAGCTCGCTTTCGTGTACCTCGCGCGTGACCGGCTGGCCATCCAGTGCGTAAATCTGCACCGCATCGCGGGTAATCTCCACCACGTCGCCTTCGTCCAGGTAGAGCATCTTGTTGGTCACCTGGATCAACGCCTGCGCGTCCGAGCCAAGGAAGTTCTCGCCTATCCCCAGCCCCACCAACAGCGGCGCGCCACGCCGCGCGCCAACCACGTGGCCGGGCTCATCGCGGCTGATTACCGCGATGGCGTACGCGCCATCCAGGTCGCGCACGGTCGTCAACACCGCTGCGTACAGAGTCATGCCCGCGCTGATGTGTTCGTCGATCAAGGCCGCCATCACTTCGGTGTCGGTCTGCGAAGTGAATACGTGGCCGCGCGCCTGCAGTTCATTGCGCAGCGCCACGTGATTTTCGATGATGCCGTTGTGCACGATGGCGACTCGTCCGGCGACATGCGGGTGCGCATTGGCTTCGTTGGGGACGCCATGCGTCGCCCAACGCGTGTGCGCTACGCCGGTGTTGCCCGGGAACGGATCCGCCAGATACAGCGCTTCCATCTCGCGCACCTTGCCTTTGGCGCGTACACGGCGCATCTCGCCATCGTGCAGCACCGCCAGGCCGGCAGAGTCGTAGCCGCGGTATTCGAGCGCCTTGAGACCGACGATCAGCAGCGGAGCCACATCGCGCTGGGCCGCTGCAGCAACAATTCCACACATGAGGTCAAGCTCCACGTTGATGAAGACTCAGGCGCGCTGCGCACCCGGATCGTGCTGAAGCAATTGCGATGCCCGGCGGTTCACTGCAGTGCACGCTTTCAGCCGTGTGCGCGCCGTGTACTTTGGCCCGCGCTAAAACAAAATAGGCACCTGCGCCGCTGCGATCACCGCTCAGTTCACCCGGCGCCGCAAGTAATTGAGCAGATCTATGCGCGTGATCAAACCGAGGAAACGCTCCCCGTCCATGACGATAGCCACGTGTCCACGTTCAAACACCGGCAGCAACGCCTCTATGGACTCGGTCATCTGCAACTTGTGCAGTTCGCCGATCATCGCCGTCGAGACCTTGTCGTGGAAACGGGCTTCATCGGAATGCACGTGCATGAGCACATCTGATTCGTCGACGATGCCGATAAGCTTGTCGCCTTCGACAACCGGCAGCTGCGATACGTCATACAGCTTCATGCGCGTGTAGGCGGTGACCAGCAACTCGTTCGGCCCGACGACCACGGTGTCGCGCTGCGCAAACGGGCGCATCAGAAGATCGCGCAGGTCACCATGGTGTTCGTGTGCAATGAAGCCGTTGTCCAGCATCCAGTAATCGTTGTAGAGCTTGGACAAATACTTGTTGCCGGTGTCGCAAACGAGCGTCACCACGCGCTTGGGAACGGTTTGCTCACGGCAATACTTCAGCGCCGCGGCCACCAGCGTGCCGGTGGATGACCCCCCCAGCAGGCCTTCCTTTTCCAGCAGCTCGCGCGCAGTGAGAAAACTTTCCTTGTCGGAAATGGCGTAGGCCTTGCTTACCCGGGAGAAGTCGCTGATGGCTGGCAGAAAATCCTCGCCAATACCCTCGACCATCCAGCTGGCCGACTTGGCCGACAGCGTCCCCTCGTTGATGTATTGCGCGAGGATCGAGCCAACCGGATCTGCCAGGACCATTTCCGTGGCTGGCGATTCGCTGGCAAAAAACTGCGACAGGCCGGTCAGCGTGCCGGACGAGCCGCAACCGACGACGATGGCGTCGACCTTGCCGTCCATCTGTTCGAGAATCTCCGGCCCGGTGGTGGCAATATGCGCGGCCGGGTTGTCCGGGTTGCCAAACTGGTTGATGAAATAAGCGCCGGGGGTTTCGCTGGCGATGCGTGCGGCCATGTCCTGGTAATACTCGGGATGACCCTTGGCCACGTCCGAGCGCGTAAGCACAACCTCGGCACCCATGGCTTTGAGGTTGAAGATCTTTTCGCGGCTCATCTTGTCTGGTACCACCAGAATCAGGCGATAGCCTTTCTGCTGAGCCACCAGCGCCAGGCCGATGCCGGTGTTGCCGGCGGTACCTTCGACCAGCGTGTCGCCGGGCTTGATCTTGCCCGCCTTTTCCGCACCCTCAATCATGGAGATGCCGATGCGATCCTTGATCGACCCACCAGGGTTTGCACTTTCCAACTTGAGAAACAGTGCGCACAACCCGGTATCGAGGCGCTGGGCGCGCATCATCGGGGTGTGTCCGATAAGTTCAAGGACGCTTTGGTGAACCGTCATGAGTGCTCCGTGGCAAGACCGCCGGCGCGACGCCATCCATCGCGCCGGCAAGACCGCCATGATAGCCGAGCACTGTTCATCCGCACGCGGTGCTGGAAGAGCAACCCCGGGTCGGGCCATGCGGGCATGGGCGGTGGGTTCTCCGGCCGAGCGCAAGACAGATCCGATGCTGCATTTGCCACCGCCTGCAGGCAAAGCAGCGGGCAGCGTGCCGCGATGCCCGCTCTCTCCGTAGACAATCGTGCGCAATCAGCGTTGCCCGCTGAACTTGCGGAACACCCGCGTACCCGGGATCGAATGGCCGGCCGTCAGTTAACCCGCTGCGAACGATCGGTCCACATGCGTTCGAGTTGGGCCTTGGCGACGAGCTTTTCCTTTTTCATGCCAACGAGAGTCACGCTGTCGATCGGCAATACACCGGTGTCGGCGTCGTGCACCTTGCTATCGAGCTCTTGATGGTGCTGATACAAACGGCGGAATTCGACATCAGTTTTCAGCAATGCTTCTACGTCGTCACGCTGATGGTCTTCGAACATGCTTCCGACCTCCTAAAGAGTGGGTCTGTACCTGAGTTGGCAATCGCGTGTGCCGATAGAAAACCACACGCACACGCCCTCCACGCGACCCGAATATCGCGAGCGAGAAGAAGCAGGGAGCGGGCGAAAGGGCCATGGTTCAGGTCAGTTGCCGACAAGCAGAAATGCTTGCAGGTGGCTTGACCGTACTCCGCATGATGGACCATCGCAAGGCAGCCCAGAGACCAATTTGCTGGCGGCAAAAAGCACGCCAAGTCTTTATTTTACATGGATTTAACGGACGACTTATAACAGGGAGTCAAGCCACGCAGCCCCAGCCCGTGGCCGTCCATCCTGGCCGGCAGCAAGCGCGCGCTCAGTGTCCGTCACTGCCTTTGGTTGCCGGACGCTTCCGGTCCGAGGCGGATGATGGCTCTTTCGCATTGCCATCCTGCAACTGTGAGCGCATGGCCTTGGCTGCCTGTGCGGCCAGGGCGGCTTCACGCCGCGCCGATTTGGCCACCCGACTTTGCGCTGCGGCAAGTTTATTCGCCTGCTCGGCTTCCGCTCTGGCCTGGTCGGCCGCGGCGGAATAAGCCTGCCCTTGCTCCTGCAATCGCGCCGTTTCTTCCTGCGCCAGCTGATATTGCAGACGCTGCCGCTCCAGCTCGCGTCGCGCGCTTTCCGCGTCGCGTCGACTGTTGTCGAGCAATATCTGGTCGTGCTCGCGATCAAGCTGAGTCAGCTTGACCTGGGCGTCCTGCAACTGTGCAGCGGCCTTCGCCAAGTCCACGCGGCGCTCAGCCAGATACAGCGCATGCGGACGAGCGCGCGACTTTGCCTGCTGCAGACGATTGATCGCATCGCGCGCGCGCGCCTGCTCGGCCTGGGCATAGCCACCCATGCCCGGGTCATTGGCAAGTTGATCAAGACTGGAACTCAGCCGGGCGACATCGATGCTGTCGTCCTTGGCTTGCACGGTAATACTGGCGGCCAGCCCAAGCATGAGCACGGCGAGGATCGCGGTGACGCGTTTCATGAGTGACCCTCGTCGGATTGCGCCGGGCTCGGATTCTCGTCCTGCCCCGCTGCCGTCGGCTCGGACACAGGCTGAAACCCACCATCAGCCGGCGGCTGTTGCTCGGGTATGGTCTGGAAACCACGTGGCGGGGCCAACTGCGAACGTGCCGGCGCCGGCATATCCCCCGGCTGCGCAGCGGGCAACGACTGGTCGCCGTCGGCCGCCGGTGGCGTCTGCGCCATCGGCAACGAGGCGGCTGCTGAGGCCTGTTCACCCTCCGCTCGCAATCGCGTGTTCTCCGCCAGCTTGCTTTGTATCTGCGCACGCGCCGCCGCCAACCGTGCCTTGGCTCGGGCCAACTCGGCGTCTGCACGGGATTCTTCGGCCAACGTGGCGGCATCAGCGTAATGTCGCTCCGCCATGGCGCCCTGCGCCTGCTGGAACTTGTCCTGCGCGAATCCAAGGTCAACCGGTGCATAATCAGCAGCTTGAGCATCACGTGCAGCTTGCAACTGACTCTGTGCGAGGTTCATTGAATCGTCTGGTGGCGGCACGGAAGCACAGCTGGTGACGCTCAGCGCCACGGCAACAAGCAAGCCTGATCGCATCCAGCCGATACGCACTCGCTTCGCTGCGACCGGGTAAAAGATGTGCACCATCACATTCCTCGTCAAGAATTGCAGCGTATTGTGAGCGGCATGATCCATCATTGTAATGCGCAATAAAACCAGGGGCTCATAGTGGATATCGGTTACTTCCTTAAACTCATGGTAGACAAGGGTGCGTCGGACATGTTCCTGACCACTGGCGCCCCGGTAAACATCAAGGTGGAAGGCAAGCTGTATCCGCTGGGCAACACCGGGCTGCCTGGGGGCATGGTCAAGAAGATTGCGTACTCGCTCATGGACGAGGGTCAGGTACCGCAATTTGAACGCGCGCTGGAGCTGAACATGGCGCTGGCGGTGAAAGAAGCCGGGCGCTTTCGCATCAACGTGTTCAAGCAGCGCGGTGAAGTGGGCATGGTGATTCGTGCCATCAAGAGCGAGATCCCGAGCATCGAGCAGCTGCAGCTGCCCAGCATCTTCAGCAAATTGATCATGGAGCCGCGCGGTTTGATTCTGGTGGTTGGCGCCACCGGGTCGGGCAAGTCCACCACCCTGGCGGCCATGATCGACCAGCGCAACCAGCAGTCGCCGGGCCATATCCTGACCATCGAGGACCCGATTGAGTATCTGCACCGGCACAAGCGCTCAATCGTCAACCAGCGTGAAGTAGGGCTGGACACGCACAGCTACAGCGAGGCGCTGAAGAACGCCATGCGTGAGGCGCCGGACGTGATCATGATCGGCGAAATCCGCGACACGGACACGATGGAAGCGGCGATCGCCTTCTCCGAGACCGGACACCTGTGCCTGGCCACACTGCATTCCAACAACGCCGACCAGACGCTGGAGCGCATCCTGAATTTCTTCCCTGAATCGGCGCACAAGAACGTGCTGATGAATCTTGCGTTGAACTTGCGCGCAGTGATCAGCCAGCGACTGGTCATGGGCAAAGACGGTCGCCGCGTGCCGGCAGCCGAAGTGCTGCTGAACACGCCGTTGATTCGCGACATGATCCGTCGCGGGCAAATCCACGAGATCAAGGAAGCAATGGATCACAGCCTGCAGGAAGGCATGCAGACGTTCGATCAGTCCTTGTACCGGCTGTACAAGGACGGCCGCGTGGAACTTGAAGAGGTACTGAACAAGTCAGATTCGCGCGACGGCCTGGCGCTGAAAATCCGCTTGGCGGAAGGCGGCAGCGATGCCGAGGCGCTGGTCAGCAATGATCCTTACGGAATGGGATTCTGAGCCAGGCGTTTGTGCGCACTGCGCAATGCATCCACACGCCGCATGCACAGCGCACGGCAAGCAGAGACAGCGCGCGCCCCGCGATCAACCCTTACGGGCAGCGCAGCGCGCGCGCCGCTGCTCGCGTACTCCGGACGAGCCACAGATAAAAGCTCGCGACCACTGCGTGCGCCGCACTGTTTGTGGCAGGTTGCCAGTGCCAACTTCAGCCGGCATCCGCTTGTGCTTCCGGAGCTGCGCGTTGGAACGCATCCAGTTCTGAACATGCCGCATGGATGCGACATAGGGTTGGATAGCGTTCCACGGGCACTTGCCAGCGCAATGCATTGTAAAACTGCGGAACCAGGCAAATGTCCGCCAGGCCAGGCGCATCACCATGGCAGTAACGACCCATCGCCACATTGTCGGCCAGCAGCTCTTCCAGCGCGTCGAAACTCACGGTGATCCAGTGGCGCGACCATTCTGCCTTCTGCGCCTCACTGAAGCCGACCTGCGACTGCAGATATTGGAGCACGCGCAGATTGCCCAGTGGATGCACGTCGCAGGCCACGCTCAGCGCCAGTGATCGCACCCGGGCTCGGCCCCGCGGGTCAGCGGGCAACAGCGGTACGTCCGGATAGACCTCGTCCAGATACTCGATGATCGCCAGCGACTGGGTAATGGCTCGCTCACCGTCCAGCAAACACGGCACCAATTGCTGCGGATTGAGCGCTCGATAGCTCGCCGCGTGCTGCTGGCCGCCGTCACGCACCAGGTGCACGGCGTGTGTCTTGTATGCCAGGCCTTTCAGGTTGAGCGCGATGCGCACCCGATAACATGCGCTGGAGCGCCAGTAGTCATACAGCAACAAGCCGCTGGTCATGAATTTCTCCTCGCACGCAAAGCGCGCATTGGACCGCTGCAGCGCAGAAACAACAGGCCCGGGCCATTGCTGCGCAATGAGGACCATGCCAAGCCCGGGCTTGTCGTTTGCGTCAACGCGCCTTGCCCCGGACAATAGCTGGTTGGCGCTGCATTTGATCAACTGTTCAACATCATTACTGGAGCTGGACCGTGGCAGTCATCCGCATGAGCGACCTGGATTTACGCGGTAAACGCGTTTTGATCCGCGAGGATTTGAACGTACCGATCGATGCCCAGGGACGCGTCACCTCGTCGCAACGGCTGAGTAGCGCGCTGCCGACCATACGCGCTGCGCGCGATGCCGGCGCGCGGGTCATGGTGTTGTCGCATCTTGGCCGCCCAAAGGAGGGACAGTTTGACGAAACCACCTCACTCGCACCGGTGGCGGCGTGGCTGAGCCGTGAGTTGGCGGCGCCCGTGCCGCTCATCGCCGACTACCTCGATGGCCTACAGGTAGCGCCCGGTAGCGTGGTGTTGCTTGAAAACTGCCGCATGAATGTAGGTGAAGGCAAGGACGACGACGCGCTGGCCAGACGCTATGCCGCTCTGTGCGACATTTTCGTGATGGACGCATTCGGTACAGCGCACCGCGCACAGGCCTCCACGCACGGTGTCATCCGCTACGCCCCGATCGCTGCCGCTGGCCCGTTGCTGAGCGCCGAACTCGATGCGCTCGGGCGAGCTCTCGAGCGCCCGGCGCGTCCGCTGCTGGCGATCGTCGCCGGCTCAAAGGTGTCCACCAAACTGACCTTGCTGGATAACCTGATCGGCAAAATCGACCAGCTGATCGTGGGTGGCGGCATTGCCAATACGTTCCTGGCCGCGGCCGGTTACGCGGTGGGCACGTCGCTGCTGGAGCCCGGTCTGATGGACGCGGCAAAAAAAATCATGGCGGATGCCAAAAGTCGCCGCGCGGGCATTCCGCTGCCAACTGATGTGGTCGTGGCTACCGCGTTTTCGGCCAACGCCACGGCAACGATAAAAGCCGTCGATCAGGTGCGCGAGGACGAAATGATTCTGGACATAGGCCCCGACACCGCGCGGCATTACGCCGAGCTGATCGCCAAAGCCGGCACCGTGGTTTGGAACGGACCGGTGGGCGTGTTCGAGTTCGATGCATTCGGCAAGGGTACGGAAACTCTGGCCCGGGCCATTGCTGCATCCAGCGCATTCTCTATTGCAGGCGGAGGTGACACATTGGCGGCTGTCGAAAAATACGGGATCGCTGCCGGGGTGTCGTACATTTCCACTGGTGGCGGCGCTTTCCTGGAGTTTCTCGAGGGCAAGGAACTGCCGGCAGTGGCTGCACTCAAAGCCCGCGCTGTGGGTTGATGCGGCGAGTGGCTGCTCCCGCCACGATGTGGCGAGGTTTCATCACTTCATCTCGTGGCGAAATCGCGACGGGGTTGGCTGCACCGGCAACGGCTACTGGATCACCCGCTTTGCCGCATCGATCACTGCCCTCACCGTGATGCCGAAGAATTCGAACAGTTGCTCTGCGGGCGCCGACGCGCCAAAAGTCGTCATTCCCACGACTTCACCATCAAGTCCGACGTACTTGCGCCAGAAGTCGACGCTGGCCGCCTCCACCGCCACGCGCGCGCGGCACCAACCTGGCAAGACGCCTTCTCGGTACTCCAGCGGCTGCGCGTCAAACGCCTCGGTGCACGGCATGGAAACGACCCGCGCAGATATGCCCTGCTGGCCCAACGCACGGGCGGCCTCCATGGTCAGCTCCACTTCTGATCCGGTGGCGATCAAGATCAACTCGAACTTTGCACTCGGGGGATCGGACAACACATAAGCCCCGCGCGCGATATCGGCCACTTGGCGTGCATCGCGATGCTGATGCTTGAGCTCTTGCCGCGAAAACACCAGGCACGTCGGCGCATCTTTACGCTCTATGCCAGCCTTCCAGGCCACTGCCGACTCCACCGCGTCGCACGGCCGCCAGACTCGATTACCCGGAATGCAGCGCAGACTGGCGAGGTGCTCTACCGGCTGATGGGTGGGACCATCCTCTCCCAGTCCGATCGAATCGTGCGTATACACATGGATTGCGTGCGCCGGAATCAGCGCGCTCATGCGCACCGCGCTGCGTGCGTAGTCGCAGAACACCAGGAACGTCGCGTCATGGGGAATGAATCCACCGTGCAGCGCCAGACCGTTGCTGATCGCGGTCATGCCGAACTCGCGCACGCCGAAGTGAATGTAGTTGCCCCGGCCACCGCAACTGTCTCCCACGGCAGCTTCCACGCTCCCTTTCCACTTGGTCAGGTTCGAGCCCGCCAGGTCGGCTGAACCGCCCAGCAGTTCAGGCAACAAGGGTCCGAAGGCGTCCAGTGTCATCTGCGAAGCCTTGCGCGAAGCGACCTGCGGCCCTTCAAGTTGCAGCCTGGAAATGTACGCCGCGGATTGCTCCGCCCAGTCAGTCGGCAGGTCGCCCGCCATGCGCCGGGAAAACTCTGCAGCCAACGGAGGATATGCGGCGGAATAGGCTGCGAACGTGGCATCCCAGGCCTGCTCGCGCTGAGCGCCTTTGTGCCTGGCGTCCCAGCCTGCGTAAATGTGGGCGGGAATCTCGAACGGCGCATGGTTCCAGCTCAGTTGCTCGCGCGCGGCAGTGACCTCGTCTGCGCCCAACGCCGCGCCATGCGAACCGGCAGTGCCCTGCTTGTGTGGCGCGCCGAAACCAATAATGGTGCGCGCGCAAATCAGTGACGGCTTGACCCGCTGGGTGGTGGCTTGCGCAAGTGCGCGCTGTATTGCTGTCGCATCGTGGCCGTCGACATCGCCGATGACGTGCCAGCCACAAGCCTCGAAACGCGCGGCCGTGTCATCGGTGAACCAGCCGTGCACCTTGCCGTCGATCGATATGCCGTTGTCGTCGTAGATCGCCACCAGCTTGCCCAGCTGCCAGGTACCGGCCAATGAAGCAGCTTCGTGCGAAATACCTTCCATCAGGCAGCCGTCACCGACCAACACATAGGTGCGATGATCGATCAGCGGATGACCCGGACGGTTGAAATGGGCCGCAAGAATCTTTTCCGCCAACGCAAACCCCACGGCATTTGCCAAACCCTGGCCGAGCGGACCGGTAGTGGTTTCCACTCCTGGAGCGCGGCCGAACTCCGGGTGACCGGCGGTCTTCGCATGCAGCTGGCGAAAGCGCTTCAGCTCGTCGATCGGCAAGTCATATCCGGCCAGGTGCAGCAACGCGTATTGCAGCATTGAACCGTGCCCGTTGGAGAGCACGAAGCGGTCGCGGTTCGGCCAATGCGGGTTCGCGGGATTGTGTTGCAGGAAGTCGTTCCACAGGACTTCGGCGATGTCAGCCATGCCCAGGGGCATGCCCGGGTGACCAGATCCGGCCGTTTCAACGGCGTCCATGGCGAGCGCGCGGACAGCGTTGGCAAGTTCACGGCGAGCGGTCATCGAACGGGCTCCATTCAGCGCAAGGCGGGAATTGTCGCCGATCGAGCAACCTGCTGTCGCGCCTGTGTGCAGGCCGGTCTTGCTCGCTGCGGCTTCTCCCGCTGCGGGTTCGCGCAGGTGGTTTGTCCCCAGCTCACTGCTGCCGCGCGCCACGACGTGCGGTAGTCCAGCCTGATCACGCGCGTTGCGTCCGCGCATCGTTCGCTGGGGATCGCGCGGGATCGCCAGCGCTGCGCAGAAGCCAGGCGCGCGGGCGATTGATAAGCACATCGCGCGCGTTTCTTAACCGTCTCTTAATACTGTACTTATCGGTATTGAATTATCTGGATGGGGCGCCATCTAAGTAGGCAAGAGGTCGCTGACCGCGATGGCCGGCGCCTCGCCCCGACAGCCGTAGTGCATTGACAACACCGGCTGCCTAATAACAACAGGAGAATCTCCTCGTGATGAAGAAAAGTTTGCTTGCCCTCGCCCTTTCCGCCGCCGGTTTGTTCGCAGCCTCGGCAGTCGCACAGTCCGTGCCCACTCAGAACGGTGGCTGGTTCGTCGGCGGCAACGTGGGTCGTACGTCCATCGATCACGGTCCTTACGACGATCGGTCAACCGGTTACGGCATCAACGGCGGATATCGTTGGGCGGTGAATCCAGCAGTCGCCTTTGGCGTCGAACTGGGCTACAACGATCTGGGCAACATCAGCCCGAGAAATATATTCAACGACAAACCGGTTGTGGCCAGGGGCAAGGCTGATCTGCACGGCTGGACTGCGGGCGTGAACGGCCATTTCAACGTCAGCCCGAACTGGTACGTCAGCGCGCGCACCGGTATTTACGGCTGGACCGGCCATGGCCTGAGCAATGATGAAAACCCGATCCGCACGGGGCTGGATGACACCAGTTGGTATGCTGGCGCCGGCGTCGGCTATGACTTCAGCAGCAACGTCAGCCTGGGCGTGAACTACGATTACTTCGATGCCAAAAAGCAGGGAGTAAACCTGAGTACCGACATGATTTCGGTCAGCGCGGAATATCGCTTCTGAAGTCGATCGCATACGTTGTAAAGCCGAAGGGCGCCTCGCGGCGCCCTTCTTTTTGCTCGATGTGACTCAAATTTCTCAAGAATCCGGACCCGCACCGAATGGTCAGGAATACGCTTGAAGCTTAACGGCTACTTGCCTCCGGTCCACTGACCCTGTGCTGCCAAACCATTTTCTCGCGCTCGCGCATGCACTGTTTTCTGCGCTTCAGCCACGTTGGCGTGCGTGTCCTTTGCCCACACCTGCAGCGCCGCGCTGACCATGGCTCGGCCGTAGGAAAAACTCAGCGGCCATGGATGCGGCCCTAGCTGATTCATCGCGTTCAAATGTGCCGTCGCATCTTCGTCGCTCTGCCCGCCGGACAAAAACACGATGCCCGGCAGCGCCGCCGGCACGGTGGACTTGAGCACGCGTACCGTGGCTTCGGCGACGTCTTCAATACTGGCTTGTTCCTCGCAAGCCTTGCCCGGAATCACCATGCTGACTTTGAGGATCACGCCTTCCAGCATCACGTTCTGCTCGTACAGCGCGTTGAACAAGCTGCGCAGCACCGCTTCGTGCACCTCGTAGCTGACCTCGATACCGTGATCGCCGTCCATGATCACCTCAGGTTCGACCATTGGTACCAGGCCGGCTTCCTGACACAGCGCGGCATAACGCGCCAGCACGTGGCAGTTTGCCTCGATGGCGGTGGAACTGGGGTTGTCCTCACTGATGTTGAGCACCGCACGCCATTTGGCAAACTGTGCACCCAACTTTGCATATTCCTGCAGGCGCGGGCGCAAGCCATCCAGCCCCTCGGTCACCACGTCACCGGGAAACCCGGCCAGCGGCTGCGGACCCTTGTCGACCTTGATGCCGGGGATGATCCCGGCCTTCTTCATGATCGTGGTGAACGGCATACCCGAGCTCGTCGACTGACGTATCGTTTCGTCGAACAGGATGGCGCCGGAAATATGCTCGCCCAGACCCGGCGCCGTGAGCAACATCTCACGATACGCTCGGCGCACTTCTTCCGTACTTTCCAGGCCCACCGCCGTCAGGCGCTTGGTGACGGTGTTGGTGGACTCGTCGACGGCGATGATGCCTTTGCCGGGCGCGACCAGCGCAAGGGCTACGCTTTCGAGATCTTCGATACTCATGACAACTCCGTTGGCGGCTGTGCAAACCGGGTCGATGGCAGGTGCAGCCGAGAAGACTGCAAGGTTAAACAGTCCATTGTACTGGACTTCGTCCAACCGGGCTGGGCGACCGTGCGGTCAGGTTCCGAATCCCGAGAGCGCGCACGACTGCAGCAGCTGCTTGCGTTGCGCAACATCAGCTGGCGCATTGAACGGCACCACGTAATAAGTGGAAACCGGATGGCCGACGCGATTGGTCAGCGATGGCCCATACCGGAACTGACTCACGGCGCTGCGTGCAACCATTCCCAGATCACTTTTTGGCACGAGCCTGGCCACGGTGACTTCCCGTGGAACGCCGTCAGATCCAATGGTGTAGGTGACCGTCGCACAACCGGGCGCCGAGATGTTGAGGCCACTGTTGGGCGCTTTCATCGTCACCGAGGTGTTGAGCAATATCCAGTACTGATACACATTTGCCGGATCCACCTTGCGCACTTGAGCAAGCGCAGGTGCAACGCATCCGAGCGCGGCTGCAAACATCAACGCCTGGCGCATGGGTCGCAACAAGGATTTCATGAGAAACTCCGATGGCACGTCAGTTTAAAACGCAGCGGATACGCCGGGCGTGAAATCATTGCGCGCAGGCCGCACTACAGATCCCGCAGGCTCTCAACCATGCCGCCAGCGCCAACTGCCAGCAGCTTCAGCGTGTTCGTGCAACCACCCAGGCCGACACGATCACCATGCGTCAGAATGACTCGATCGTCCTCTGACACGCGGCCCTGGGCAAACAGCTGTTGCACGGCCGCGCGTGCAGTAGCTGCAGCATTCTGCCCCTCGTGCACGAACGCCACCGGCTGCACATCACGCAGCAGCAGCATGCGTCGCCGCGCATCGGCGTACGGCGATAGCGCATAAATGGGAATTGCCGTGCGATAACGCGACAGCCATTGTGCGGTGCCGCCGGACTCGGTCAAGGCGATGATCGCCCGCACGCCGAGTTCGCCGGCCAGCATCATCGCCGCCAAGGCGATGGCCTGATCCGTGCGATCCAGCCGGTGCCCGGAGGCAGTCAGATCCTCTTTTGGTTCAAACTGGCGTTCCGCACCCAGGCAAATGTTGCGCAGCGCCTCCACCGCCTTGTCCGGATGTGCCCCGGCAGCTGACTCTTCCGAGAGCATCACCGCGTCCGTGCCATCGATGACGGCATTTGCCACATCAAGCACTTCGGCCCGGGTCGGGATCGGCGAATGCACCATTGACTGCAACATTTGCGTGGCAGTAATGACCGCACGATTGCGTTGCACTGCTTCGCGAATGATCTTTTTCTGCAGGCCAGGCAATTCAGCGTAACCAATCTCCACGCCAAGGTCACCGCGCGCCACCATGACCGCATCCGACGCATCAATGATCTCGCCCAGCACCGGGATGGCGTCGGCACGCTCGACCTTTGCTACCAAAGCGGCGTTGCCACCGGCCTCGCGCAACAGCCGCCGTGCCTGATGGATGTCATCGGCCGCGCGCACGAAAGACACGGCCAGAAAGTCGGCACCAATTTCAGCTGCCAGGCAAATGTCGGTTCGATCCTTGTCGGTCAACGCCGTCACTGACAACCCACCGCCTTGCCGGTTCAGCCCCTTGCGATTGGACAGGCGCCCGCCAATCAGGACTTCACAGCGCACTTCGCTGCCTGCGACTTCGACCACGGTCAATGCGATCAAGCCATCATCCAGCATGAGCACGTCGCCCGGATGCACGTCGTGCGACAAGTCGTGATAGCTGACGCCCACGCGATGCACATCACCGGGCGGCGCCCCCTCGCGGCAATCGAGAATAAATTCCGCGCCATCCAGGAGTTCCACCGCGCCGTCGACAAACGTCTCGATGCGGATCTTCGGACCCTGCAAATCGGCCAACAATCCAACCTCGCGACCGAGTGCCGCGCTGATGCTGCGCACCGCAGCGGCACGTGCCCGATGATCATCCGCGGCGCCGTGCGACAAGTTCAAGCGCACTACGTCCACGCCGGCGGCCAGCAGCTTTTCCAGCATGCCCGGTGCGTCGGTGGCCGGGCCCAGCGTGGCAACTATTTTGGTACGGCGAAACGTCGAAATGGTCATCGTTCGAGACTAGCAGAACTGCCAAATCGGATCGGGGCAGTCCGTGCATTCCCCGCACTTGCCAACCCTTGCGGCGATGTCCCACGATAGGCGCAATCACTGTCAGGGAGGGACGATGAATGTTCTGCAAATCGGCATTGCGACCGTGGATGGTGGCGCTGGCGTGGGCTCTGCTGATGACGTCCGCGGTCGGTCAAACGCCCCCGCCGGCTTCGAGCGTGGTGTCGGCACCGATTTCTTCGGCGTTGGTGCCCATCAACGATTTCATCCGCCCGGCGGACGTTTCCCAGGTAGCTATTTCACCGGATGGAAAATACCTGTCGGCTATCGTGCCGCGACCAGACAACCCGCACGAAAACCTGTTGGCTATCCTCGACGCCAAGACCGCCAAGATCACGCGTCTGATCCCGTCCGGCAAGAATTCGCTGATCGCCGACTATTTCTGGGTCGGCAATGAGCGACTGGTTGCCGCCGGCGCGTTCAAACAAAACGGTCTTGACACCCCGCAGCTCACTGGCGAGCTGTTTGGTATCAATGTCGACGGTACCGGACAGGTGCAATTGTTCGGCTACCGCTCCGGCGAGCAGACGCTCGCCGCCCGCATCAAGCGCAATAGCCAGCGTTACGCCTTTGCCACGCCCATCAGCGAAAAGGTTGGAAGCGACAATCGCATCCTGATCGCGACCAGTGACTTTACCGACGACCGCAACGGCACCGCGACGAATATCGAGAAGCTGAACGTGTTGAATGGGCAGAGTGCGCGCATTGGCGTAGCTCCCGCGCGCAATGCGGTCCTGGTCGCTGACAATGCTGGCCAGGTACGTGCGGCGCGGACCAATGATGGCTTTACGGAAATCAAATTGTGGACGCGCCACGACAACGACAGTCCCTGGATCCTGCGCAACGACTCCGCCCAATCCGGGACCACCATCCAGGCCATCGGGTTCAACCGCGACAACAGCCGACTCTATGTAAGCGTCTCGCACGGGGACGGGCCGGACGCAATCGAGTTGATGGATCCGGCCAATGGCACGCATACCCTGATTTACCAAGGCAAGTTTGCTGACCCAATTGAGCTGGTGCCCACGGCGGATCGCAAGGATTACTACGCCATCGTGACCGCGGACGGAAAACCGGGACTACATTACATCGATGAGAACAGCCAGGAAGCGCAACTGACCAAGGCCCTGGCTACCAATTTTCCCAACCAGCTGGTTTATTTTTCCAGCTTCACGCGTGACGGCAAACAAGCCGTCGCACGCGTCATTGGTGATCGCAGCGGAAGTGATTACTACCTCTTCGACGTGGCCAGTCGCAACGCGCGATTCATGACCAGCGCACAGCCGTGGCTGGATCCACGCGAGCTGCGACCGATGCAGCCCGTACAGCTCACCGCGCGTGACGGCCTGCCCCTGCATGGTTTCCTCACGTTGCCCACGGGGACGCAGCCGTTTCCGCTGGTGGTAGTGGTGCACGGCGGTCCGCATGGCGTGGCCGATCAGTGGGGTTACGAACCGGAAGTGCAAATGCTGGCCAACCGCGGCTACGCGGTGCTGCAGGTCAACTACCGCGGTTCTGGCGGTTACGGGGAGAAGTTCATCGAACGCGGGTACCGGCAATGGGGCCTGAGCATGCAGGATGACGTCACCGACGCCACGCGTTGGGCCGTCAAGCAAGGCTACGCGGACGGCAAGCGGATATGTTTGTACGGGGGCAGCTACGGCGGCTATGCAGCGCTCGAAGGCGTAGTTCGCGAGCCAGATCTTTACCAATGTGCGATCGGCTACGCCGGTGTATACGACCTGCGCGTGCAGCTGGGCGGCAGCGATACCCGACGGAGCAGCGATGGGCTCCAATACCTGCATCGGGTGCTTGGTACCGATTACAACGATCTGCTGCGACGCTCCCCGCTGGGCGGTGTGTCCAGGATCAAGGCCAACCTCCTGCTTGCCCACGGCAAAGAAGATCCGCGCGTGCCGTTCATGAATTTTCGTGAGTTCACCCAAGCGCTCGATGCCAACCACATTACTTACGAATCACTGGTGGAGGATCACGAAGGCCACGGATTCTTTCTGCCGGCGCACCGGCTGGAGTTCTACACCAGAATGCTGGATTTCCTCGACCGCAACATTGGCAAGCACGCTGCGCGGAAGTAGTCGCTGCTGCACGCTCAATCCAAAGCTTGCGAGCGGCTTGCCGCCGTTCAGTGGCCTAGCGCGGTATTGATGACGGTCGCCAAACGGCGGCCGGCTTGGCGCAGGCGCAAGTCGGCAACCGGCAGTTCCGCGTCCACATAGGCGTGCCCGATCTTGTGTCCGCGCGGATAGAAACCTGCCCGAGCAGTTATCCGGCAAGACTCGCTCGCCCACTGCGCATAGACGTCCTGCTGCGGCCCAGTCATTGGCGGCAGCGGCACCGGGCCAAGCGCGTCGAGCATTTTTGCGTATGCAGCAGCATCAAGGCCACGCTGCGACAACAAACCGGAATCCCACACGCGATGCAGGTTGCTGCCGCTGACAGCGAACTGAACCTGATAGGTGTTGCCGCCTTTGTCCGGCCGATAGCCGGCATGCAAGGGTTGATGAATGTCGCCGACGAAATGCACGACGAATTTCAATGCTTCGCGTCGCGCGGCATCGCCTTGCGATCGATCACCGAGCACGTCGACATAGTGTGCAAGCGCTGCAATCACGCAGCGCCCATCAGGACAATCGCGCGGCGGTACGTACTCGCACGTCGCGTCGTGAAAATTGACATAGTGCAAATTGCGCGTCCGTTGCCACAGCGCACCCTGGCTCGGATCGTTTTGCATCTGATCTGCCCAGCTGGCTATGGACGCCAAAGACTTACTGTGCTCGGGTGCCAGAAGGTGCTGCATTTCCGCCTGCGCGGACGCGCGCAGCTGCTGCTGCGCGAGGTCCGCAACGATGGCGTGCCCCAGCGGTCCCCAGGCTTGGGCTGGGCCGACCAACAGCAAGGTACACAGCGCGACAGCAAATCGATACATGTGACACACAACGCAACTCGGGCGTGCAGATTCGCGAGTCTGCCACAGTGCAGATCGCCCTGTTGACTTGGTAACCCGCGGACGACCCAGTGCGTGTCCAATCAAGGAGCCGCGAAGGCTTGCTCGAGCATTCCCATCGCCCTCACCATGCCAGGCCATCGCGCGCATGCACTTGTGGCAGAAAGCATGCGGTGGAATACCGGCTTTGCCTGTAAAATCAATTTTCTCCGGGCCGCTGCAGTGGCTCGATCACCAACTGGAGGACGTCGCCCATGGCCATCAAGGTCGCTATCAACGGTTACGGTCGTATCGGCCGCAATATTCTGCGCGCGCTTTACGAAGCGGGCCGCACCAGTGAAATCCAGATCGTTGCCATCAACGACCTCGGCGATGCCGCGACCAATGCTCACCTCACTCAATATGACAGTGCGCACGGCAGATTTCCCGGCACGGTGACCGCCGAGGGCGGATTTCTGGTCGTCAACGGCGACAAGATCAAGGTCTGCGCGGAGCGTGATCCTGCGCATCTGCCCTGGGCCGAGCTGGGCGTGGACGTGGTGCTGGAGTGCACCGGCTTGTTCACGACCAAAGCCAAAGCCAGCGCGCATCTGACCGCGGGCGCGAAGAAGGTGATCATCTCGGCTCCAGGCGGCAGTGATGTCGACGGCACCTTCGTGTTCGGCGTCAATACCGACACGCTGACCAGCCAGTTGGAGGTGATCTCCAACGCCAGCTGCACCACCAACTGCCTGGCCCCGCTGGCCAAGGTGCTGAATGAGAAAATCGGAATCGTGCACGGTCTGATGACGACCATCCACGCTTACACCAACGACCAGGTGCTATCCGACGTCTATCACAAGGACCTGCGCCGCGCGCGGTCTGCAACGCATAGTCAGATTCCGACCAAGACCGGCGCCGCAGCCGCCGTGGGCCTGGTGTTGCCGGAGCTGAATGGCCGTCTGGATGGCTTTTCCATGCGTATCCCGACTATCAACGTGTCTGCGGTCGATCTCACCTTTGTGGCCCAGCGCGAGACCAGCACGGATGAAGTCGACGCAGCGATCAACGACGCCGCTGCCGGTGCAATGAAAGGCATCTTGGCGGTAAATACCCAGCCGCTGGTATCCATCGACTTCAACCACAATCCGGCTTCTTCCATCTACGACGCCACCCAGACACGGGTGATGGGCGGCACGCTGGTCAAGGTCCTCAGCTGGTACGACAACGAGTGGGGTTTTTCCAACCGCATGCTGGACATGACGGTGGCCTTGATGGCAGCGAAATAATATCGCTGACGACGTCTTTCGGATCTTGCGGGAGGGCAGCGAGGCGGGTTTCCCTGCGCGGAACTTGCACTCTGAGTCCATCCGGATCAAGCCGGGCCGTGTCCGGTTCGTGGGTGACGCGGTAGCTCCGTGCGCAGCGACACCTGCCCTGCTGCAGGCTGCCACATGCGATGGCTCACAGCGCAATGGCCGGCAGCGCTCGCGCAATTTCTGACACTGGGGCTGACAATCGCAACGCGGCCTACGGCGATGCGTCCGTGGCGCTGCCGGCGCAAGGCAAGCCAGGCAGTTGGCGCACGCGACGGTTGTGGTCGGCGCGTCGCCGGCGACCCCTGACGTTTTGTGCCGAGCAGAAAAAGCCGCTACAGCTCACGTTTGAGCAGCGGCAACTTGTTTGGCACGCCATCCCATGTGGCCGCCTCTTCCAGCGCCGCGATTTTGCTGGTCAGCACCGGCCAGACTGGCGCCAGCTCCGCATTGATGGACAGGAAATTCTCCTGGCCTGCGGGTACATCAAGCTCGGCGAAAATCGCACCGACGGGGCACTCGTCCACGCACAGGGTGCAATCGATGCACTCATCCGGATCAATCACGAGGAAGTTTGGACCGGCATGGAAGCAATCGACCGGACACACTTCCACGCAATCGGTGTACTTGCAGTTGATGCAGTTATCAGTGACCACGTGAGTCATGCGGCGTCCTTGGGCGCGGGCCGTTGTACGCGGGCAGTGTCGATCATGTCGAGGTATGCCGTAATGATCCACATCAGGCCACGCCCGGAAGCCACACTGGCTGGCGCCGGGCAGGCGAATCCGCATGGGCTGCGTCAACATGCCGCATTCGTGCCTGATGCGGGTCAGGGACCGTTTTGCATGCGTCCTGCAGAATGTACGGGTAATTTCACTCACAGCACTTTTTCCAGGAGTATCACTTCATGATGCGCAAATTGATCGCGATTGCCTTGCTCGGCCTTCTGTCCACACCGCTGCTGGCTGCGGAGTGCTCAACCACCATCGAGGGCAACGATGCGATGCAGTTCAGCAAGGCAACGATTACCGTGCCAAGCACCTGCAAGACGTTTGCAGTGACCTTGAAGCATGTGGGCAAGTTGCCCAAAACGGCCATGGGCCACAATTGGGTGCTGTCCCACGCCACTGACGAAGAAGGTGTGGTGGCAGACGGGCTGAAAGCCGGCGCCAAGGACAGCTACGAGAAGCCGAATGACGCGCGCATCATCGCGCACACCAAGTTGCTCGGCGGTGGCGAGTCGGACACTGCCACATTCAACGTGTCCAAACTCAAGGCTGGCGAGAGCTATGCGTACTTCTGCACGTTCCCCGGTCACGCGTCGTTGATGAAAGGCACGCTGAGTATCGGCAAGTAAGCCTCTGCTCTGACTTGTCCGCACCCGGTCGGCGACGGCCGGGTGCGCTTTCACTCCAAATTGCGGGACGCCTTACATCATCGTGACTGCCACTGTTCCTTGTTTCGACACGGCGGCCATTGCCACGCTCGTCGATCGTTTTTACGAGAAGGTCCGACGCGACGCGCAGATTGGTCCGGTGTTCAATGCGGCGGTCCATGACTGGGACACGCACAAGCGTCTGCTGACTTCGTTCTGGTCATCCATTGCCCTGCGCGCTGGCAGCTACCGCGGCAACCCGATGGCAGTGCATCGGTCCTTGCCGATTCAATCCAAACACTTCGACACATGGCTTGCGCTGTGGCAGGAAACCTGCAACGAGGAACTGGATGCGTCCCACGCCGCGCAAATGGTGGATTACGCCAAGCGCATCGGACGCAGCCTGAAATATGGTCTGGGCCTGCATCCGCAAGGTCGGCCGCTGGGCATAGCCATCGTGGGTGCAAGCAGTAGCTGATCCAGACTGCGACCGTCGCCGCGCACGTGAGGCGCAAAACCCGATGAACCCGATCAGTGCCATGCCCGAGCGAAGATGCCGCGACGCATTCCGGCCACACACTTCCTCATGAGCGCTCGCTGGCGCAAACGGTTTGGTGCTGCAGTCACCGCGATTCTTGATTGACGCGCGCCAGCAGGGCCTCAGCCAAGTGCTTTCAACGCTGCGTCATAGTCCGGCTCGTGGCCAATCTCGCTGACCAGCTCGGCGTGCAGCACCTTGTCGTGCTCATCCAGGACCAACACCGCGCGCGCAGCCAGGCCCGCCAGCGGACTACTGGCCAGTGCCACGCCGTAATCGTTGAGAAACTGTCGGCCGCGCATCAGCGACAGCATCGTCACTTTATCGAGCCCCTCGGCGCCGCAAAACCGCGACTGCGCAAAGGGCAGATCGGCCGACACGCACAACACCACCGTGTTTTTCAATTTGCCAGCCAGCTCGTTGAAGCGGCGCACCGAAGCGGCGCACACGCCGGTGTCAACACTGGGAAAAATATTTAACACCTTGCGCTTGCCGGCAAACGCGGTCAACGCAACATCGGCCAGATCAGTGCCGACCAGGCGAAACGCTGGCACGACCGAACCGACAGCTGGAAACTGGCCGTCAATATCTACCGGCTGACCCTTGAATGTGACGTTGGACATGATGCACCTCGAAATAAACGGATGGTTACAGGTAAAACATGGTCTTGGCCAGAAACACGATGCCCACCATCAGGCCAAGCACAACCCTGTGAGTGTAGCGAAACCGGCAAACATCCATCTTGCCATGGCGCATTGCCCACATCGCATTCGCGAACACGCCAAGTACGGCAAACGCCAGCAGCACCTTCAGCAGCAGCAAGTTGCCAAAGCGCGAGCCCACGCATTGCAGGCCGTCGCAGCGAATGTCGAACACCGCAAAACCGCTCAGGAACAGCAGCACGACGACAATCGGCATGAAGCGACGCACGCGCGCCATCACGGCTTGCTCGATTTTTTGCATGGTGCTGATATCGAAATGCTTTTTGAGCGACTCAATCACCACGACTTCAAACACCACGGCGCCGACAAAGACGATGGCGCAGGAAAGGTGCAACAACACAATCCACGGGTACCAGGCAGCCACTCATGTTCTCCCGATTCTTTGTGGATCGAGTGTGAGCGCGTCCCGGCAGCGCCGCGCTGATATGGATCAAGCGCGTCCAGCGCCACGGCGCGGTCTGCCACGTTGACCTGCAACGCGGGCAAACAATCAACTACTTGATCAATCCTCAGCCGGGCTTGCCGTCTCTGCGAGGCGTCAGGTAAATCCATGCCGAGTGCAACACCCACGGCGCAAACGCCGCCAGCCAGCCAAGCGCCGCGAGCACCAGCCAGAAGTACGAGTTGAAACCCGGACCGGTGGGAAACTCGGCCCGCAAGCGCAGCAGCACGACGACTTGCAGCAGCCCAAAGCAAGCCCATGCCACGCGCCCCATCTCCAGTGGACGTCCGGAGTGACCTTGCGTCACCCGCGTCACCATGGCCACCAGCATCGAGGCAAAATAGCCAATCCCCAGCGCATGCAGCGGCGCGCGCAGGAACAGCAAATTACCAGTGGTGGCGTAAATCACGTCCTGCACGGCATACAACGCGAACGCCAACGGCAACCATGCAAATGCCAAATGCAAAGCACCCAGCAAACCCGGATGCAGCGCCTTCCACGGCCGCCACGTCAATGCGTGCCAGGCAAACACGAGCGCCAGCGGGATGTCCACGAGCCAGAGCCAGCCGAGCGCGCCGCGCCAGTCGAGCAACAGGTGACCCAGCAGCAAGATCCACACCACCGGCAAGCTCCAGCGTGGGCGTATTGGCTGATAACCCGGCACGACGTTCGCGGTAAAAAACGGCAGCATGCGGTGCGTCACGGTGAAAAAAATCGGCAGCAACAAGCCAAACGTACCCAGGCGGATTGCCAACTGCGCGCAGTCATCCGGCGCACCAAGCAAATAGGCAAGAAACACGATCAAGCCGAGCGCACCAAGGCTCAGCGCAAACAGGCACGATTTGGCGTGGTCGATCCGATTGGTGGCAGCGGCCAACACGCGCGCCAGCGTGTAAATTCCCAGCAAGTAGCCGACCAGCATCAGCGCGAAGCCGAGCTTGAGCAACCACGGCAAGTTCAGCAAGCCGACGTTGGCCAAAGCGTAGCCAAAGAAAATACAGCCCGCCACCGGGATGTAGTGCGCACGGGTCAACGCCGGCAGATTCATCCAGCGCGGAAACACGGTCAGCAGGAATCCGAACATGAACAGCGGAAATGTTCCGTACTGGATCAACATGCCGTGCGCGTAGGCAGGCGGAATGGTCGGCTGGGGCCACGTTCCGCCCACTGTGCCAGACATCCAGGACAGTTCAACAGCCCACCACGCCATGCTCAGGAAGATTGCAATAACCCCGGCCAGAAACAGCGTGCGATGCGGCGCCGATGCCAGCAACGCCGGCAATTCTGTAAGGGTTGCCGGCTTCTTCTGCCCGGATGAATCTTCAATCATGTTACCCAGCCACGCTGCGAGTGATTCTTCAGCATGCCATGCGCGCAGGGTGGACGCCCATGATGTGCATCAGTTTCCCGGAGCACGTGCGCGCCCGTCGCCGTGCAGCACACCGGTGCCGGCGGCGAAAAGCTGCACGCGAGCGTGCGCGGTCATTGCACGAAGCATCGGCGGCAATCTGCAACTGCGGCGCGCACGTCAGCCGCGCATGGTCCGAGTCATGCGCGCAGCAGCGCGTGACCTATATCGCCGAGTTTGGCGGAGTCGAGCAACTGCAACTCGCGGCCTTCGATCTGGATGAGGCCTTGACCGCGGAAACGGCTGAGCACGCGGCTGACGGTTTCCGCCGCAAGGCGCAGATAATTTGCGATATCGCCGCGCGACATGCTCAGCCGAAAGCGCGTGGCGGAAAATCCGCGCGCGGCATAGCGCGCCGCCAGATCCATGAGGAACGCCGCCACCCGTTCGTCGGCGCTGTGGTCGCCCGCGAGCAGCGAGGCCGTACCCAACTCCTTGCTCAGCAGGCGAAACAGGTGTTGCTGCACCGCCGGGATGCGGGAGGCGAGCGCGCTCATGGCCGGAAACGAGAAGCGGCAAAAATAGGCTGTGTCCAGCGCCACGGCATCGCACGGGAAATGCTCTGGGTAAATCGCGTTCAAGCCAACCACTTCACCGGGCAGATAAAAACCAAGCACTTGCTCGCGACCATCCTTGTCGACCATGCGCGTTTTCACCGTGCCGCTGCGCACCGCAAAGATCGCACGAAACGGATCACCCGTGCGGAAGATGTGCTCGCCGGCGCGAAACGGGCCGACGTGTTCCACCAGACACTGCAGTTCAGCCAACTCCGGCTTGTGATATCCCGCGGCTATGCACGCGCTGGAAAACGCGCAGGTGCCGCAGAAGCGGGTTTCATCACCGTCGTCGGCAATCGGACTGGGCGGCTCGGGCAGGCGACCTGTTGCGTGCTTGGATTGCATGATGGAAAGCATAGTGGGGATTATGCTGCCGCTGCGCAACCGCTCAGATCACCCGCGAATAGCGCCTGGTTTGCCCAGCTTCGCCCAGATAGGCGTCGAAGCACATCGCGATGATCCGCAATAAAAGCTGTCCGCGCGGCGTGACGCGCAACGCACGCTCATCCTCTTCGACCAGGCCATCAGCCACCAGCGGCTGCAGCCGCTGCCGCTCGCGCACAAAATATTCGTCAAAGACCAACCGGTGCCGCGCGCCGAACGCCGACTTGTCGATCAAGCCCTGGCACATGAGGGTGTTGATCAACTCACGGCGGATCAAGTCGTCCTCATCCAGCTGCAGGCCGCACGCTACCGGCAGCCGGGCATTGTCCAGCGCCGCGTAATAGCCGATCAGATCGCGCGCATTCTGACTGTAGCTGTCACCAATGCGACCGATCGCGCTGACGCCCAGGCCAATGATGTCGCACTCAGCATGCGTCGAGTAGCCCTGAAAATTGCGCTGCAGGGTGCCAGCACGCTGCGCCTGCGCCAGCTCGTCATCGGCGCGGGCAAAATGATCCATGCCGATGTAGACATAGCCAGCCGCCGTCAGCCGCTCCAGCGCGCAACCGAACAGGGACAGCCGCGTGGCGGGGTCCGGGATCGCGTGTTTGTCAATTTGCCGCTGCGCCTTGAACACTTGCGGCAGGTGGGCGTAGCCGTAGACTGCGACGCGGTCCGGGTGCAAGGCCACCACCTGGTCAAGCGTGTGCGAGAACGCCTCAAGATTCTGCAGCGGCAGGCCGTAAATCAAGTCGACGCTGATCGAGCGAAACTGCGCCTTGCGTGCCGCCTCGATCACCGCGCGCGTCTGTTCAACACTCTGGATGCGGTTGACCGCGAGCTGTACCGCCGGGTCGAAATCCTGGATGCCGACCGACAGACGATTGAAGCCCAGTTCGCCCAGCCCGTGGACATAGGCAGCATCCGCAAAGCGCGGATCCACCTCAATGCCGTATTCGCGTTCGGTGTTGCGACTGAAGCTGAAATGACGAGTCAGTGACTCCATCAATTCGCGCATGCTCGCGATGTCGAAAAAATTCGGCGTGCCGCCACCAAGGTGCAGTTGCCGCACGGGACGATCACGGTCAAACAGCGGCGCGATCATTTCGATCTCGCGGTAAAGACGCTCAAGGTATCGCCCGCCCTGCGCCTTGTCGCTGGTGATCACTCGATTGCAGCCGCAGTAGAAACACGGACTGGTGCAGAAAGGCACGTGCACGTAAACCGATAGCGGACGTGGAATCGGCTCTTCGTTCGAGGCGCGGATCACGCCGCGCAGCGCTTGTTCATCAAAACCCGCGACAAACTGGGGCACTGGCGGGTAGCTGGTGTAACGCGGACCGGCCACGTCATAACGTGCAATCAGGTCCGGATCAAACTCGGGTGCGGTGATGGAGATGGCCATGCAGGCAGTCTTGTACAGGCCGCACGCCGGCCGCCTTGATCCGCGTCAAGTAGCGGTGAGCAAGCGCCACATCAAACGCGGCACACTCGCGCTTTCACTCAACCGGGATGACGCACCACCTGCTGTTCAATGGACCCAAATATGGAACGGCCTGCGGCGTCGGTGACATCGATGCGCAAGCGATCACCAAACTTCAGGAATGGAGTGCTTGGTTCCCCGTCACGCAATTTCTCCACCGTGCGCTGTTCGGCAAGACACGACGCGCCTTTCCCCGTGTCCTGATTGGCGATGGTGCCCGAGCCAATGATGGTGCCGGCGGTCAGCGGGCGGGTTTTGGCGACGTGGGCGACCAGCTGCGCAAAGCTGAACTGCATGTCGACGCCGCATTCCGCTTCGCCAAACCATGCGTCGTTCAACCACGTGCGCATCGGCAGGTGCAGTTTGTCATCACGCCACGCATCGCCGAGCTCGTCCGGGGTCACCAGCACCGGCGACAGCGCAGAACGTGGCTTGCTTTGCAGAAAGCCGAAGCCCTTGGCCAACTCGCCGGGGATCAAGCCGCGCAGGCTGACATCGTTGATCAATCCGACCAGCTGGATGTGCGCGGAAGCCTGGGCAGGCGACGCGCCCATCGGCACGTCGTCGGTGACAACCACCACCTCCGCTTCCAGGTCGATGCCGAAGTCCTCGCTCGACGCTTGCACCGGATCGCGCGGTCCGAGAAAGCCGGCGCTGGTGGCTTGGTACATCAGCGGGTCTGTGTAGAAACTTTCCGGCACGGTCGCGCCCCTGGCCTTGCGCACTCGCTCGACGTGCGGCAAATAGGCGCTGCCGTCGACGAATTCGTACGCGCGCGGCAGCGGCGCCGCCAAGTCGGCAAAGTACAGAGCGAAGTCTTCGGCTGCCGTGCCCGCATTGAGCGCGTCGGACAGTGCGTTGAGCCGCGGCGCCGCCGCGGACCAGTTGTCCAGCGCGGCCTGCAACGTGGGCGCAATGGCGCCAGCTTGCACTGCGCGTTTGAGCTCACGATTGACCACGATCAGCGTGCCGTCACGGCCGCCTGCCTTGAGACTTGCCAACTTCATGCCATTGCTCCTGGGGTCACGCTCATGGGTGATCCTTGTTGTTTTCGAGCGCCAGCGCACCGGCGTATGCGAGTGTCATTGGATGATGCCGCGTTGATTTCGCTGCCGTGCGCGGCACGCGGGTCAGCGTCTGGATCTGCGTGCGCCTTCCCGCTAACCGGCAATGCTCATGCCGCGTCGGGCGGCGCAAAATGCTTGGTGATCCCTTGCCAGCAATCGTGATAGTTGACCTGCAATTGCGGCGCATCCAGCGCCTGCTGCGTCGGGCGGATCACCTTGCGCGTCTCGAACATGAAAGCCATCGTGTCGCTGATCACGTCCGCCTTGCGGACGTCGGCGGCGGACGCCTTCGCGAACGTTGCAGCGTCCGGACCGTGCGCACTCATGCAGTTGTGCAGCGAGGCGCCACCGGGTGCAAAACCTTCGGCCTTGGCGTCGTACACGCCTTCAATCAGGCCCATGAACTCGCTCGCCACATTGCGATGGAACCACGGTGGCCGAAACGTATCCTGCGCTACCAGAATGCGCGGCGGAAAAATCGCGAAATCAAGGTTGGCCGTGCCTGGCGTATCGCTCGCAGAAGTGAGCACGGTGAAGATGCACGGATCGGGATGGTCATAGCTGATCGAGCCGATCGTATTGAAACGCCGCAGGTCGTATTTGTATGGGACATAGCTGCCGCGCCACGCGACCACGTCAAGCGGCGAGTGGTCGATCGACGCTGTCCACAATTGGCCCTGGAACTTGTTGACCAGTTCAAACGCGCCGTCGACGTCTTCGAACGCGGCGTGCGGCGCGAGAAAATCGCGCGCGTTGGCCAGCCCGTTGGAACCGATGGGGCCTAGCTCCGGCAGGCGCAGCAATGCGCCGAAGTTCTCGCAGACGTAGCCGCGCGCGGAACCGTCTGGAAGATCGACACAAAAGCGCAAGCCGCGCGGGATCACTGCGATCTCCTGCGGCTCCAGCTCAAGTATGCCCAGCTCGGTTGCCACATGCAGACGGCCCGACTGCGGCACGATCAGCAGCTCCGCATCGGCATCCTGAAAATAGCGACCCTGCATCGAACGGTTGGCGGTATAGACGTGGATGCCGATGCCGGCCTGCTCTGCTGCGCCGCCGTTGCCGGCCAGCGTCACCAGTCCGTCAATGAAATCTGTCGGCGCCGCAGGCATCGGCAACGGGTCCCAGCGCAACTGGTTGGGCGTCGCCGGAGCTTCCTCAAAGCGGTTGTGCAAGGTGGCGTGGGCCAATGGCGCAAACAAACCATGCACCGCCGCCGGGCGAATGCGGTACAACCAACTGCGCCGATTGAGATGGCGCGGCGCGGTGAATGCGGTGCCGGACAACTGTTCGGCGTACAGGCCATACGCCACTCGCTGCGGCGAGTTTTGCGTGGCCGGCAACGCGCCGGCAATTGCCTCGCTGACAAACTCATTGCCGAACCCGGACTGGTAACTGGACGTGGTCATGGCCTGAACTTCCCTACAACACGCCACGCTTCATTTGATCGCGCTCGATGCTTTCGAACAGCGCCTGGAAGTTGCCTTCGCCGAAGCCTTCGTTGCCCTTGCGCTGGATGATCTCGAAGAAGATCGGCCCGATCACGTTGAGCGTGAAAATTTGCAGAAGCTTGCGCTGATGCGTTTCCGGATCGGCATCGATCAGGATGCTGTTGCGACGCAGGCGCTCCACGTCTTCGCCGTGATTCGGCACGCGCGCATCTATGACGTCGAAGTATGAGTCCGGCGTGTCGAGAAACTGCACGCCCGCAGCGCGCATGCTTTCCACGGTGGCGTAAATGTCGTCGGTAAAGCACGCGATGTGCTGGATGCCCTCGCCGTTGTACGCGTCCAGATACTCGTTGATCTGCGACTTGGGATTGTCCGACTCGTTCAGCGGGATGCGTACGACGCCGTCCGGCGCGGTCATCGCCTTGGAAACCAGGCCGGTCTTGGCACCCTTGATGTCGAAATAGCGAATCTCGCGAAAGTTGAAAAGCTTCTCGTAGTACGCCGACCACTTGGCCATGTTGCCCAGATACAGGTTGTGGGTCAGATGATCGATGAAGGTCAGGCCGTGTCCGTGCGGATGCTGTTCGGCGCCTTCGATTGGCAGATAGTCGCGATCGTAGATATTTCCCGCACTGCCATAGCGGTCCACCAGATACAGCATGCAGTCGCCAATGCCCTTGATGACCGGCGCATCGACGGCCTTGCTGGTGGCCTTGTCGTCGAACAGCTCGGCGCCGTTCTTCAGCACCGTCTGCAACACAGTATCGGCCGGCTGCGTGAAACGGATGGCGAATCCGCACGCGCTCGGACCGTGCCCGGCGGCGAAAGTGGCGGCAAAGGAATCCGGATCTTCGTTGAGCAGGAAGTTGACGCCGTTCTGACGATACACGGTGATGGCCCGCGTCTTGTGCCGGAGCACCGCGCTGAAACCCATCTGCCGGAAGAGCTGATGCAGCTGGCCAACCTTGTCCGCGGGCGCGGCAAATTCCACGAATTCGAAGCCGTCAATGCCCATCGGATTCTCGAACGTGGTGACCTGCATGCCTAAATTAGGCTGGGCTGCGCTCATGATTTTCTCCTTTGGCGTGAGGACGGCACGACATGCCGCCGACGAGGGGCTTGCCATGCGTTCGCATAGTCCGTAGTTTATAGTTTCATATGCAACTATTTGCAAGGAGCGCTGCGACATGAATGGCAGCAAATTCGCTACCAGTGACCGGTCATCGCAGCCGCATGCGGGTGGCGCGGCACACGCGCCTCTGGAACTGGAGCACTTCCTGCCGTACCGGCTCTCGATCCTGTCCAACACGGTGAGCCAGGCGATCGCTGACGACTACCAGACGCGCCACGACCTGGGCGTGACCGAGTGGCGGGTGATGGCCGTCCTGGCGCGTTTTCCCGGCCTGTCCGCGCGTGAGGTGGCAGATCGCACGGCGATGGACAAGGTGGCCGTGAGCCGCGCATTGGCACGGCTGGTCGACGACGGGCGCGTCGACCGCAGCGTGCATGCCGACGACAAGCGCCGCTCGGTGTTGCGCCTCAGCCCCTCTGGCTGGCGCATCCACGACGATATTGCGCCGCTCGCCCGATCGCGGGAGCGCGCCTTGCTGGCGCTACTCAGCGTGGACGAACGCGTCTGGTTGACGCGGATCCTGGACAAGCTGCTGGACGGCGAGAAAGCGGGCGCAACGCGCTGAGCGCAGCACCCGTCTTGCCACTACCGCGTCGTGCATGTCTCAGCGCACGCCATGCATCAACTTGTTGATCAACGGGGCGATCAGAAACAGCAGCACGCCGCCGCCGAGCAGGATCCAGAAGCCCATCGTGTAGCCGGACAGTGCCGACTCCACTGTCATCCCGGTTTCACCACTTACGCCGGCGGCAAACAGGCCGGCGAGATTGTTGCCGATTGCCGTGGACAGAAACCAACCGCCCATGCCCAGCCCGACGAGGCGCACCGGTGCCAGCTTGGTCACCATCGACAAGCCAATCGGCGACAGGCAAAGCTCACCGGCGGTCTGCAATACGTAACACAACACCAGCGGCCACAGCGGAATCTGACCGTCGCTGCCCACCAGGCTCGAGAGCGCGTACATCAGCACGGCAAAGCCGAGCGCGTTGCCGATCAGCCCGAGTCCAAACTTGCGCGGAATCGACGGTTCAATGCGCCGCTTGTCCAGCCAGCCCCAAAGCAGCGCAACCAGCGGCGCCAGGGTCACGATGGCTATCGGGTTGACCGACTGGAACCAGCCGATCGGGAACTCCCAGCCACTGAGGTTGCGGTCGACAATGTGCTGTGCGAGGAAGTTGAACGAACTGCCCGCCTGTTCAAAGAACATCCAGAACAGCACGTTGAAGGTAAAGATGATCAGCATGGCGATCACCCGCTGGGTCTGCACCCGTCCCGTACGCACCGCCTCGACCACCAGCATCGCTCCTACACCGAGGAACAGCGCGGTCAGCAGCCATTGCAGCATCACGGCGCCAGCGCGATCCATCAGCAGGTAAACCAGCGGAATAGCGACCAGCACGCCCAGAGCCACATACACCACGCGCATCGGGTTGGCGATCTCCGGCGCCGGCATGCCGACCGGCCCGAGTTGGCGTCGACCGAACCAGAACCACACCAGGCTGATCAGCATGCCAACGCCCGACGCCGCAAACACCACGTGGTAGTTGTCACGTTGTGGCGTGCCGAATACCTGCTCGGCCAGGTAGCTGGTCAGCAGCGGCGCGATCAGCGCGCCGGCGTTGATGCCCATGTAGAACAGGGTGAAGCCGCGGTCACGGCGCGAATCGCCCGGCGCGTACAGCTTGCCGACCAGAGAGGAAATGTTCGGCTTGAACAGGCCGTTGCCGACGATGATCGTGGCCAGGCCCAGCATGAACACCTCACGCTGGGGCACCATCACCATGAACAGGCCGGCAGCCATCACCACCGCGCCCAGCAGGATCGAGCGCTGGTAGCCAATGACTTTGTCGGCAATGTAGCCGCCAAACACCGCCGTGGCGTACACCAGCGCGAGGTAAGCGCCATAGGTCCGGCTGGCCGATGCCTGGCCGCCTTCATCACCGCCAAAGAACTGCGCCACGATGTACAGCGTAAGCGCCCAGCGCATGCCGTAGAACGCAAAGCGTTCCCAGAACTCGGCCATGAACAGCATCCACAGCGGTCGCGGATGACCAAGCAATTGCGGGTAGTCGGGAATCGGTGTGGCGTCGCCAGAAGCTGTGGTGGTGGCCATGCGGTCCTCGGTGGGTTTGACGGGTCGCAAACAATTGCGAATGGCTAGATGTAAAGGAGGTCCACAGCTACGTCAACCACCGCACCACCGCAGCCGGTGGTACTTACGTCTCCAGCACGGTGCGCACGTCAAGCAGCTCGGGGAAAAATTCCAGATCCAGCGCCTTCCTCAGGAAGTCCACGCCGGACGAACCGCCCGTACCGCGGCGATGGCCGATGATGCGTTCCACCGTCTTCATATGCCGAAAGCGCCATAGCTGGAAGCTCTCTTCCACGTCGACAAGTTGCTCGCACACGTGATACTCGGCCCAGAACTCGGCGCGGCTCTCGTAGATGCGCTTGAACACCGGCAACAATCCGGCATGTCGATGATGCGGCTGCGTCCAGTCGCGCTGCAGCAGCTCGGCGGGCCCTGCATGCCCGCCGCGGGCCAGGTAGGCAAGAAACTCGTCGTACAAGCTGGGCGCCTGCAAGACCGCATCGAGTTGCGCTTGCGCGTCCGGGTCGTGCGCAAACACCTTGAGCATGCCGGCATTCTTGTTGCCCAGGGTAAATTCGATCTTGCGATACTGCAGCGACTGAAACCCGGACGACGGACCCAGCACGCTGCGAAATTCCAGGTATTCGGACGGCGTCAAGGTCTCCAGCACTGACCATTGTTCAAACAATTGGGTCTGGATTTTCTTCACCCGCGCAAGGATCTTCAGGCAGGGGTCGATCTCGTCCCGCTGCATGTGCACCACCGCCGCGGTCAGCTCATGCAGCAGCAACTTCATCCACAGTTCGGCCACGTGATGCTGCACGATGAACAGCATCTCGTCGTGGTGCGGCGGATTGCTCAGCGGCTGCTGCGCCGCGAGCAGCGTGTCCAGGTGCAGGTAGCCGCCGTAGGTGATCCGGCCTTGCAGATCAGTCTGCACGCCAGCTTCAATATCACGCTGGTTCTCGCTCATGGGTTTGTCTGGCCGATTCTGGAGAATGTCGATGGTAGCGGCACAGTACTCACGAATTCTTGACTGGTGACAAGATCACTGTGCAGTTTCCAGCGGAGAAAAGCCAAACGTGAGTGCACGCCGGCCAGAGCGAATTTCCGCCATGAAACGTCTGTCCCACGCCATTCCCCGCCCGATCTTGGCGCCGCGCATGTTGCGCCGTACCTTGCTCCGCGGCACGCGAGGCTGTTATCAAGAGCGGTCTTGTTCGACTGCTTTTGCGTACTCAGCAATGTAGCGTACGCGCAGAAAACCTGTCCCCAACTCCGGAGCGAGTCGTGACCATCGCCGCCAAGTTTGAAATTGAATACCTGCAGTACCTGGACGCCGACGGCAAGCAGGTGCGCAAGGATCTGCCCAAGTTTGCCAAAGACCTCGAGTACATGGTCAAGCTGTACAAGCTGATGGTCTCCACGCGCGTTTTCGACGCCAAGTCCATAGCCTTGCAGCGCACCGGCAAACTCGGCACCTACGCCAGCTGCCTCGGTCACGAAGCGGCGCACGTCGGCATCGGCAGCGCCATGCTGCCGGAGGACGTACTGGCCCCAAGTTATCGCGAATACGGTGCCCAACTGTATCGCGGCGTGCAGCCGCGCGAGGTGTACATGTATTGGGGTGGCGACGAACGCGGCAACGACTACCAACAGGAGCCGGCACGCCACGATTTTGCATGGTCGGTGCCGATCGGCACGCAGTGCCTGCACGCCGCGGGTTCGGCGCTGGCCTTCAAGATTCGCGGCGAGAAGCGCGTGGCGGTGTGCACCATCGGCGACGGCGGCTCGTCCAAGGGTGACTTTTACGGCGCCATCAACATGGCTGGCGCGCGCGAGTTGCCTTTGGTGGCGGTCATCGTCAACAACCAATGGGCGATCTCGGTGCCGCGCAAGATCCAGTCAGGCGGACCCACGCTGGCGCAGAAAGGTATCGCCGCCGGGTTGTTCTGCATT
Source organism: Lysobacterales bacterium (assembly GCA_038242205.1). GTDB lineage: Bacteria > Pseudomonadota > Gammaproteobacteria > Xanthomonadales > Rhodanobacteraceae > Rhodanobacter. The sequence continues at coordinate 33,734 of JBBSSI010000001.1, read as the reverse complement.
CAAGTGGATGGCAACGACATCATCGCGGTGCGCAAGGCGATGGAAGACGCGCTGGATCGGGCGCGCAGCGGCAAAGGTGCCAGCGTGATTGAAGCGGTCACTTACCGTCTGGGCGATCACACTACCGCCGACGATGCACGGCGCTATCGCGGCGAGCAGGAGGTAAAGGACGCATGGGCGCGCGAGCCGATGATCCGCACGCGGAACTGGCTCGAAGCGCAAGGCGCCTGGGACGACAGCAAGGAGGAAGCCTGGAAGGCCGAGTGCGACGAGTGGATGGACAACGAGGTAGACGCCTACCTGGAAACCAAGACTCAGCCGATCACTGCAATGTTTGATTACACATTCGCCGAAGTTCCGGCGGACCTGGCCAAACAACGCGACTACGTCCTCTCGCTTGAAAACAAGGCGAACTGAGCCATGGCACAAATCACCCTGATTGAAGCGGTTACCCAGGCACTGGCGTGGGAAATGGCGCACGACGAAAGCGTGGTCGTGCTTGGCGAAGACGTTGGCGTCAATGGGGGCGTGTTTCGCGCTACTCAGGGCCTGAGTGAAAAATTCGGCGAGTGGCGGGTGATCGACACGCCGCTGGACGAGGCGACGATTGCCGGGGTCACCGTCGGTCTGGCCGTGCAAGGCATGAAGCCCATTGCCGAAGCGCAGTTCGAAGGTTTCATCTATCCAATGATGGAACAGATCGCCTGCCACGCCGCGCGCATGCGCAACCGCACCCGGGGTCGGCTTACCGTGCCGGCAGTGTTTCGCGCACCGTGGGGTGGTGGTATTCGCGCGCCGGAGCATCACTCCGAAGCGAACGAACATTTGTTCACGAATATTCCCGGTTTGCGTGTGGTGTTGCCGTCTTCGCCCGCGCGCGCCTACGGCTTGCTGCTGGCGGCTATTCGTGATCCGGACCCGGTGATGTTCTTCGAGCCCAAACGCATCTATCGCCAGTACAAGGAAGAAGTGCCCGACGACGGCGAGGCGTTGCCGCTGGACGTGTGCTTCGTATTGCGCGATGGCACCGACGTGACGCTGGTGACCTGGGGCGCGCAGGTAAAAGAATGTCTCGAGGCCGCCGACGAACTGGGCGCCGAAGGTATCAGCGCCGAAGTGATTGACGTCGCCACGCTGACCCCGCTGGATTTCGACACCATTGCCGAATCGGTGCAAAAGACCGGTCGCTGCGTGATCGTGCACGAAGCGCCGAAGACCGCTGGCTTTGGCGCCGAGATCGCCGCGCGGCTGGCCGAGGAATGCATCTACGATCTGCTGGCGCCCGTCGAGCGTGTCACCGGTCCGGACACGCACATTCCACTGTTTCGTCTGGAAATGAAGTACCTGCCAAGCGTGGAGCGCATCGTCGCAGCTGCCAAGCGTACTCTGGCAGCGTCATAATCGTCGCCGGACGCGCTGCGTAGGGCGGGCATTGCCCGCGAGCCGCACTATCCGCACAACACCAAAGCAAAAGCCGGCGGGCAGTGTCCGCCCTACCATTTGGAAACCGACCCATGGCTGACATCAAGACGTTCCATCTGCCCGACCTCGGCGAAGGTTTGCCCGACGCGACCGTGGTCGAGTGGCACGTGAAGGTAGGCGACAGCATCAAGCTCGATGCGCCGCTGTGCGCCATGGAGACTGCCAAGGCGGTTGTGGACGTGCCCTCGCCGTACACCGGCAAGATCATCAAATTGCATGGCGCAGCCGGTGACGTCATCCTCACCGGCGCGGAACTTGTCGATTTTGAACCCGATCCCAATGCCAAGCAGCGCGCCGAAGCCACGCCAAGTGGCCATCAGCATGGTCCGAAAAAACCTGCCGCCGGCGCAGGCGCCGCAACTCCGAATCCGGATGATGCGCCGACCACCGTCATAGCCTCGGACGAGGGCGGCAGCATCGAGGAATCGGGCAAGACCGAGCGTGCGGACGAGGGTACGGTGGTCGGCGCCATGGTGAGCAGCAACGCCGTGCATGTGGAGCAGGCCGCGAGGATTGGTGGCGTCAAGGCGGTACCGGCGGTACGCGCGCTGGCGAAGAAACTCAAGATCGATCTTGCCCGCGTGCAGCCGAGCGGGGCCGACGGCGTGGTTACGCTGAGGGATGTCAAGCAGGCTGCAGCCGACGGTTCGGCAGCAATGGGCAGCGGCCCAGCTCGCACGTCCGTGCCTGCCGCTGCGTTGGCGCCCGCAATTGCACAAGCGGCGCGCACGGCCGTGTCCTCGTCTGGCAGACCAATGCGTACCGCTCCGCCGGGCGCGCAAGCCAGCGGCCAACCGGAACAGCTCAAGGGCGTTCGCCGCAACATGGCTCGGGTCATGGCCGACGCGCATGCTCGCGTCGTGAACACCACCATCGTGGACGATGCCGACCTGCACGCGTGGATTGGCAAACAGGACATCACGGCACGTTTGATTCGCTCGATCGTCGCCGCCTGCAAGATCGTGCCGGCGTTGAATGCGTGGTTTGATGACAAGAACCTCAGCCGCACCATGCATGCGCAGGTAGACATCGGCATTGCCGTGGATACCGATGACGGCCTGTTCGTGCCGGCACTGCGCAATGCCGACATGCTCGATGCGACGGGCATCCGCACGGCGATCAAGCGCCTGCGCCAGCAAGTGGAGGATCGCAGCATCCCCGCTTCAGAGCTGTCTGGCCACACGATCAGCCTGTCCAATTTCGGCATGTTTGCTGGCCGCTACGCCACGCCGATTGTCGTTCCGCCAACCGTCGCCATCGTCGGCGCGGGCAAGCTCAGCCACGACGTGGTGGCGGTGATGGGCGGGATCGAAGTGCATCGGCGCATGCCAATCAGCCTGACCTTCGATCATCGGGCAGCAACCGGCGGCGAAGCGGCGCGCTTCCTGAAGGCAATCTTGGACGACCTGGCTCTGCCCCAGTAAAAGCACTACGTGGGAACGCGCGGCATGTGGGCCGTGCTTCACGCCCTGCGCGATTCTGGAGTGCTGCCACGGCAAAGACCCGGGGCAACCTGCAAGCGCTCGCGATTACATGCCGTCTCGTCGCTGCCGCAAACACTGTGCACGCGTGCGGTACCGAAACACCTTGGGCGCGGGTCCGACAAGCCGAGCTCAAAGCGGATCGCTGGTCGCGCATCGCGCTGCGCACTAGCGCTGGTGATGACCCCTGAACGCAGCGCACCGTACATGCTTGCACCAGTTCAGTAATCGCGCACGTCAAGCATCAAATAACAGCGGGCGGTGTAATCGCGCTCATGCACGGGCCACGCGATATCGGCCAATGCGGCGGTGGCGGCGGGCCACGGCTCGTTGTCGAGCAGCGCCTCGCTGCGGGTGCTGCCGTCGGCGCGAAAACCGTGAACCAGTCGCGCCCAGTGCAGTTGTGGAGTCAGCGTCTCCTGCTTGAAGGTCTCTTCCATCACGGCCATTGCGCTGCCTGGGATCAATACCGCATCGTCGTGGTCACCGCGCAAAGTGAACGGGCCGATGAAGACGTCCCACGTTCGTGCGCCGATCGGCCATGCCTCAATGCGCAGGTTGCGATCATCGGTGACATACCAGCACGCGGCCAGCAGCACGTGGAAGATGTTGCTTTCAAATGCACGCAACGCATCGCGACAGGCCGCATCGCCTTCGCCATTACCGGCAAAACTCTCTTCGATCTGACGCTCCTCGGCGAGCACGACGTCAATGTCCAGACGCCCAGGTGCGTCATCCGCACCCGCGTGCCAGCTCGCTCGAATCGCCGGATATTCTCCGTCGGTAACCAGCCAGCCGCCTTCCCCAGGCGCCAGCTCGACATCATGCCGCGCAAACAACCGCAGCAGATATTTTTGTAACGCCAAGTCGTCCATCAGTACTCCCTGGGACAAAGACACCCGGATGTTGCTGTCACCGCGGCCCGACCGCGGAATCGTCTTGCCTGCGTGCCACGCCGTCCCTGCGCTCTACTCAAACAGTCGCTCTGGCGAGATCCAGCCCGCGGTGCACCGGCTCATCAGACACGATGGAAGAACCACGTTGACCCCTCTGCATATGTGCCCTGACCGAGGCCATCATGTCATGCGCCGCCCGGCAAGTCCCGCCACGTCAGGTACACGCGCAAATCGAACTCGCGCTGGTGATACTCCGGCAACATGTGCTGGCAAAGCTGGTAGAAAGCCTTGTTGTGTTCGGCCTCCTTGAGGTGGGCGAGCTCGTGCACCACGATCATCTGCAGAAACTCTGGCGCCGCTGACTTGAACAGCGTAGCCACGCGGAATTCCTTTTTTGCCTTCAGGCGCTCGCCTTGCACCCGCGAGATCGCGGTATGCAGGCCCAATGCGTTGCGTACAACGTCCAGCTTGCTGTCGTACATCACCTTGTCGATGCTCGGGGCATTCTTCATGAACTGCTGCTTCAGCGCGGCTGTGTACGCAAACAGGGCCTTGTCGCTTTGCACCGCATGCCGCGCCGGGTAGCGCTGCGCCAGGTGCTCGCCAAGACGCTCCTGTGCAATGAGCGTTCGCACTTTGTCCTGCAAAGCTGCAGGGTAGGCCTGGAGATAGCGCAGCGGGATCAGGATGGCATTGCGCTCACGATGTAGTCATGCGCCATCGTCGCGGACATGTCCTCACGACTCAAGTCCGCAGTGGATTCGTGCGCGGTACGATCCGCCCATTTGCGGTCATCGCCGCGGCCATCACGCCGTGCAGTGGCGTTCACGGTCGCGCTTGCAGATTGGGGCAACACGACAGCCGTGAAAGGTGGCAGCGCGCTCAAGCCTGTGCCAACCGCGCTGGCGCATCTGAAAAAAAATGTTGCCCGAAACCCGCGGTTAGGAACCGCTGCGCTGGGCGATCTCATCCAGTGCCATCCGCAAAGACGCCAATGCGCCATCCCGTTCGAGTTCGTCGGCATAGGTGGGCGTCTGGGCAACGGATACGCCATCCAGCTCCAGGGTCATGCTCAACGGCTGCATCACGAATACAGCAGCGGCCGAACCGAGGGTCTTGAGTCGTTTCTGCATGCTGCCTGCAGCCTTGGGATCAGCAAACGAAGCTGACAACAGCAACTCATCACCCTGAGCGGAAAACAAACGAAAACGGAAGCAGCCGTCGCCGTCACGGAAGCTGGCAAAACGCGGCAGCTTGTCGGCCTTCACCACGATTGGCGCACCAGCGGCGCCGCCGGCCGCGCTGAACGAACGCAGGCCCAACGCTGCGCGCAACGTGGCAATTTTCGGCCCGGCAATGGCGCGCGCTTTGTGCGCACCTTCCTGCAGGATGGTCTCAATGGCCGCCGGGTCGCGCATCAAGGATACGTAGCGCTCACGCATCGGCGCCACGTCCGCCTCGACGCGTTCGTACAATACCTGCTTGGCATCACCCCAGCCCATCCCGCCCAGCAAGGACTGGCGGAACGCGGCGCTTTCCGCCTCACCGGCAAACGCGCGATAGATCATGAACAACGGGCTTGCGTCAGCGTCCTTGGGCTCGCCGGGGGCACGCGAATCGGTAACCAGACGCATGATCGACTCACGCAGCGCCTTGCTGCCGCCGGCAAACAACGGGATGGTGTTGTCGTAGCTTTTGGACATCTTGCGCCCATCCAGACCAGGCAACGTCGCCACTTGCTCCTCGATCAAGGCTTCGGGCAAGACGAAGAATTCCTGGCCGTGCAAATGGTTGAACCGCTGCGCCAGATCCCGGGCCATCTCGATGTGCTGGATTTGATCGCGTCCGACCGGCACCTGGTTGGCATCGAAGGCAAGGATGTCTGCGGCCATCAGTACCGGGTACATGTACAAGCCGGCGGTGATGCCGGCATCGGCGTCTTCACCAGACTCCGCGTTGCGATCCACCGCCGCCTTGTACGCGTGCGCGCGGTTGAGCATGCCCTTGGAAGCGGCGCAGGTAAGGAACCAGGTCAGCTCGGGAATTTCGGGAATATCCGACTGGCGATAGAACGTGACGCGCTGCGGATCAAGCCCGGCGGCCAGCCAGGTGGCGGCAATCTCCAGGCGGGAGCGCTCGATGCGGGCTGCATCCCCGCTCTTGATCAGCGCGTGGTAATCGGCCATGAAATAAAACGCATCTACATCGTCGCGGCGGCTGGCGGCAAGCGCCGGGCGGATCGCGCCGACGTAGTTGCCCAGATGCGGCGTGCCGGTGGTGGTAATGCCGGTCAGTACACGTTTATGCATGGGGTTCGCATGAGTGAGTTGCGCTGTGCCGTCTCAACGCAGCAGCGTGGACTTGCCAAAAAGTGATTCGGCCAGATCCACGGCCACTTTCGCCGTGGCATTGTGTTGGTCGTACGCCGGATTCAACTCGACGATATCCAGAGAGCCCATGCGCCCAGTATCGGCAATCATCTCCATGCACAACTGTGCCTCGCGGTAAGTCGGACCGCCGCACACGGTGGTGCCAACGCCCGGGGCGATGGGCGGGTCGAGAAAGTCCACGTCGAAGCTTACGTGAAGATGGGTGTTTTCATCGATGCCGGCCAGGGCTTCGCGCATCACGCCGAGCATGCCGATCTCGTCGATCCGGCGCATGTCATACACCAGCATGCGCGCTTCCCGCACCAGCTTCTTTTCGCCTTCGTCCACCGAGCGGATACCAATGTAGCGAACGACATCCGGCGTAATGGCCGGCGTATGCCCGCCAATCTCGATCAGACTTTGTGGCCCATTGCCGCACAAACACGCGACCGGCATGCCGTGGATATTGCCCGACGGAGTCTTGCTTGCCGTATTGAAATCGGTGTGCGCGTCCAGCCACAGCACGCGCAGCTTTTTACCAGTGTCACGACAATGCTTCGCCGCTGCGGAAATCGAGCCGATGCCAAGACAATGATCGCCACCGAGCATGATCGGCAGGCATCCGTTTGCCAGTTCGTGATACACGGCCGCATGCGTGGCAACGTTCCAGGCGACCACTTCCGGCAAATGCCGAAAGCCATCTGCCGGAGGCAGCCATGGATTGAGTGGACCGACCAGGTTGCCGCGATCAACGACCGTCAATCCGAGCTTGCCGAGCTGCTCGGCCAGGCCAGCCACGCGCATTGCTTCGGGCCCCATGGACGCGCCGCGCGCGCCTGCACCGATGTCGGTTGGAACACCAATCAAAGCTACGGTCTGCTTGTCCATGATCCTCTGCCTGATGTCCGCTGCGTCATGCGTTTCCAACCTCCAGCGCACAGCACCGGGACGCGGCCAACACACTGTCAAATGAAATACTTCGACGCGGCGCGGCAGCCGTCACCAGCCCTGGCATCGCGCCATCGGCATCGAATGGCCGCAAGTCTAGCGGATCGAAGATGGTACCGCAGCGCACGGGCGCCATCGTCTGTGCCCTGTGCAACGTAGATCATGCGGCCATCAAGAGCTGCGCAGCGGCGCTGTCGTCTAGCGCTAACGCACGAGGATGGACAAGCGTCCGTGGTTGGCGATGGACAGTCACCGAGTGGCGCGAAGCTCGCGCGCCGCTTCGTCGGCACGGCGAGAATGGTCACCCGAAGACCAGGTCACCAGTGCGCGATCCTCCAGAGGCCCCGTTGGTGCGACAGTGGAGTCACGCCGGCAGAGCCAACGGCGCGCAATCAACAGCATTCCCCGCGCGAGCGCAGGATGCGCAAAGAACGTGTGCATAGACCAACCCCCGGCTGCCCCGAACAACCTTGGTCTGATCCTATCAGATGTCCAAGAAAATTCACAAATGATGTGCAGCCAATGTGAAGATCGCGGCATGCGTCGTGGTTCGCTCGGTGCAAACCGTAATAACGTGATGCAGCCCGCATTTAATTTTACCGGGGCCACGTCTAAATCGCAGCCTGCGGCGCGCTGCGGAACAGGAACTGCAGATCGGCAATGGCGCCTTGCGCGCGGGTTAGCGCTTCATGCGCGTCGGTGCCCACCGCCACCGCGGCCGCGCTGCGATCAAAGCTCGACAGTACCTTGACGCCGGGGCTGCCCGGCTCACGCAGCAGTTCGAACGATTTTATGAAATCGTGAGCGGCAGCAAGATCCGCGCCGCGCACCTCGAAAAGCTGCTGGCTGGCGTGCGCTTCGGGGCCCGCGTACCAGATCGCGGCGCTTTGATGGTATGCCAGCGCCTCCGGCAGCAGGTCCGCGACGTCGGCCCCGATGGCCTGACGCGCAGCCAGCTCGTACAGGTCCACGCCGCAACTGTGGCGTACCAGGTCGACAATGCGGTCGCCGCCAAGGCGGGTATGGGTTTCGATAATGCGCGGGCCGTCCGCCGTAAGCATCAGCTCGGTATGCGAAGGACAGTTGCGATAATTGAAAGCGGTCAGAATCGAGCGGACGTAAGTGCGAATGGCGGCTGCCGTTTCCGCGTCCAGGGGCGCTGGCACCACATGCCCGACTTCAACGAAGGTTTCGGGGTCTTTGTATTTTTTGGTGATCGCCATGATGTGGTGCTCGCCGCGCACGCTGATGGCTTCCACGCTGAATTCGTCGCCCACCAGGAATTCTTCGACGATCACGCCCGCCGCCAACGCAGCCTCGCCCAGCCGCGCCAACGCCGCCGGCAGGCCCTCGAGCGCGCTCACTTTGGCGACACCGACGCTGCCCTCACCGGCCACCGGCTTGACGATGCACGGCAGGCCGACGACGCCGATCGCTGCCCGGACGGCCTCCTCGCCCTGAGCAAACGCGTGGCGGCAGCTGGGGATGGCGGCGGCAGCAAGCGCCTCGCGCATGGCTGTCTTGCGTGTGACCAACTCGTGCAACTGCGGGTCGACCGCGCAAAAGATTTTCAGCCGCTGGCCTATCAGGTAAGCGCAGTGCTGTTCGCGATCATTGAACGCGGCAACCGCGTCAAACGGCGTGAGTCGATGCATGGCTTGCGCCATGGCCAGCCACTGCTCGTCGCCCGCGTCTTTTTCCATCACCACGATGTTGCGGTAGAAGCCGGTCAGATCGACCGCCTTGGCCTTGTCCCGGCTGATGATCAGACTGGCCTGGGCGCCCTGCGCCTGCAGACGCTTGTGACATTGCCTGAGTGTTCCAAGGATCAGTACGTGCATGACAATTCCAGAGTGACAATGAGAAAGGCCTTACTGCGCGCCGCGGCGCGCCAGCGGCAAGGTTTTTTAGTCCGGCGCCAGCGCGGCTCTCGCGCCAGACCGCATCCGCAGGCGCTGGCTCCACGCGTGCCAACGTCCGATATACAGATAGATGACGGGCGTGGTGTACAGCGTAAGCAGCTGCGACAGCAGCAGGCCGCCTATCATCGTGATACCCAGCGGACGCCGCAGCTCCGCGCCGATGCCGGTGCCGAACGCCAGCGGCAGCGCGCCCAGCAGCGCCGCCATGGTGGTCATCATGATCGGCCTGAAGCGCAGCAGGCAGGCCGCGCGAATCGCTTGCAGCGGGGTCTGTCCGCCGCGCTCGGCGTCGAGCGCGAAATCGAGCATCATGATTCCGTTCTTCTTGACGATGCCGATCAGCAGAATCACGCCGATCAGGGCGATCAGGGTAAATTCGTTGTGGGTCAGCATCAGCGCCGCCAGCGCGCCCACGCCTGCCGACGGCAGCGTGGACAGGATTGTCAGCGGGTGCACGTAGCTCTCGTACAGGATGCCGAGCACGATATAGATGGCCAGCAGTGCGGCCAGGATAAGCAGCGGCTGGCTTGCCAGCGACGTCTTGAACGCCTGCGCCGTGCCGCGAAACTCGGCGCTCAGACCGAGCGGCTTGCTCATGCGCACTTCTTCGAGTCGAATCGCATCGATCGCTTCGCTCAGCGAATGCCCCGCCGCAAGATTGAACGAGATCGTGACCGTAGGCACCTGACCGTCATGGCTGATGCTCAGCGGCGCACTGCCCGGCTGCAGCGTCGAGAAGCTGTTCAGTGGCACCGGCGTGCCGGAGGCGGACGGCACCAGCAGTTCACCCACCAGTGCCTGTTCTGCCCCATCGACTTCCAGCACGACGCGGTAGGTATTGGTCTGGGTGTTGTAGTTGCCGACCTGGCGCTGGCCGAAGGCGTCGTTCAGGGTTTGGTCGACCTGCTGGGGAGTGATGCCCAGACGACCCATCTGGTCGCGGTCGAGAACGACCTTGAGCTGCGGCACGAAGGGATCCTGGTCGCTGTTGACGTCCTCCAGGAAGTCGATCTTCTGGAGCATGGCGGTCATGCGTGGGGCCCATTGCGTCAGTTCAGCCAGATTGGTGTCGCGCAGCGTGTATTCGTATTGGGCCTTGCTGGTCCGGGTATCGATCTGCACGTCCTGGCGCGCCTTCAGAAACAGCGACACGCCCACCAGATGTTTGCTCTTCTGGCGAACGCGCTCGATCACGTCAGCCGCGCTGGAGCTGCGCTGCCCCAACGGAAGCAGGTCCAGTTGCAGCCGGCCATAATTGGCTGCGGGATTGGCTTCAACATAGAAAAAGACGTCTTTTACATCCGGATCGCTGGCGACCATCTGCGCGACCTCATGCATGCGGGCCAGCATGGCGACCGGTGAAATATCGAGTGGCGCTTCGACTACGCCACTCACCAGACCGTTATCCTGCTGGGGGAAAAAGCCCTTGGGTATGGCAACGTACAGCGCCACGGTCGCCGCCAGCGTTGCCAGCCACACCACCAGAATGGTCCGGGCATGGGCAAGCGCCCAGTCCAGTCCGGACGCATAGGCCTTTGTGCAGCGCTCCAGCAACCCCTGGCCGTAGCGGAACAGCCGGCTCTGGCCGGCGGCCTCTGGACGTCCAAGGCAGTAAGCGCACAGCATGGGCGTGAGGGTCAGCGACACGACGCCGGAGATCGCGATCGCCACTGCGGCGGTGACGGCGAATTCGCGAAACAGGCGGCCCACGATGCCGTCCATGAGCAGCAGCGGCAGGAAGACGGCCAGCAGCGACAGCGTCATCGACACAATCGTGAAGCCGATTTCGCGCGCCCCTTGAATGGCAGCATCGAGCGGCTGTTTGCCGTTCTCGATGTGGCGCAGGATATTTTCGATCATGACGATTGCGTCGTCGACCACGAAGCCGATCACGATGGTGAGCGCCATCAGCGACACGATATTCAGACTGAAGCCGAACAGATGGATGAGCGCAAGTGTGCCAAGCAGCGACAAGGGAATCGCCAGCGAGGGAATCAGCGTCACGCGTGCGCTGCCCAGAAACAGGAAAACCACAAACACCACCAAAGCTATGGTGGCCAACAGTGTCAGCTGCATGTCGACCAGCGAGGCGTCGATGGCGCGCGTGCGCTCACCGAGCACGGTCAGTTTGAACGAGGTTGGCAGATCGGCGGCCATGCGCGGCAGCGCCTGGCGGATGCGCTCGCTGGTATCGAGCACGTTGTAGCCGGGCTGCTTGCGGATATCCATCAGCACAACCTGCTTGCCGCCCAACCACGCGCTCGAATGCATGTCTTCGGTGCTGTCGGTGACGTCGGCGATGTCGGACAGGCGCGTGACCGCCCCGCTGTGGTTGACAACGATCAGCTTGGCGTACCCGGCGGCGTCCATCAGCTGGTCGCTCGTTTCCAGGTTCAGCGCCTGGCGCGGGCCGCTGATCATGCCTTTGGCCAGGTCCACGCTGGCCGCAGCGACCGCCTCGCGCACCTGCTCCATGGTCAGGCCGGCGCCGGCCAACTTGTGCTGATGGATGCGCACCCGCACCGCGGGACGCTTGAGGCCATGAAAATAAATCTGTCCGACCCCCTTCACGCGCGACATCTGCGGCAGCATCGTGGTCTCCACGATGTCGCTCACTTTCTCGATCGGCATTGCGTCTGACTGGATCGCCACGGTCAACAGCTTTACGTCGCTCGGACTGCCCTTCTCCAGGGTCGGCTGATGCAGCAGGTTCTTGGGCAGGTCTGCGCTGGCGTTGGCAATGGCAGTTTGCACGTCGAAAGCGGCCGCATCGATATTGCGGTTGAGGGCAAACTCCAGTGTGATCGTCGCCCCGCCCTGGCTGCTGGTCGAGACGATCGATTCAAGCCCGGGAATCTGCGCCAGCGCGCGCTCGAGCGGAGCCGTCATGGCGCCGGCGACGGTGTTGGCGTTCGCGCCCGGAAAATCTGCCGAGACCGTGACCGACGGAATATCCACTTCGGGCATGCCCGACACCGGCAGCGCGGCATACGCCAGCAAGCCCATGGCCGCCATCCCAATGGCCAGCAGGGATGTTGCGACCGGGCGCCGGATGAACGGAGCGGACAGATTCACGAGGTACCGCCTTTGACCGGCGCAGCTGGCGCCATGATCACCTGCACCTTCGTGCCTTCGTCCAACTTCTGCTGGCCGTCGATGACCACGCTCTCGCCGGCGGCCAGGCCGTTGCCCACCACCGCCCATTTACTGTCCGAGGAAAGTAGCGTGACGCTGCGGCGTTCGACCTGCTTGGCGCCCTTGACCACATACACGTACGGCCCGGCGGCGCCGGCCTGCACGGCCGATGGCGGGATCACAATCGCACCGCGGCGCATGGCCAGCTGCAACGTGACGTTGACGAACTGGCCGGGCCACAGCGCCTCGTCCCGGTTGGCAAACGTGGCCTTGAAGTGCGCCGTGGCGCTGGACTGGTCGATCTGGTTGTCGATCAGGGCAAGCTTGCCGTGCGCCAGCGGCTGGCCCTGGCGGCTGGCCACCAGCACCGGCAGCGCCTGGCCTGCCTGCTGGGCGCGGATCGCCGGCAGCTGGTCGGCGGGCAGTGTGAAGCTGACGGAGACCGGCGTAATCTGGTGGATCTGGGCCAGCGGTCCGCTGTCGGCCGGGCGCACCAGATTGCCCGCATCGACCAGGCGCGCGCCAACCCGCCCGCCGATCGGCGCCCGGATGGTGGCATAGGTGAGCTGCAGCCGGGCCAGATCCAGCTTTGCCTGATCGGCTTCGACGTTGGCCTTGAGCAACTCCAGCTGGGCGCGCTTGGCCTCAAGCGCCTGGGCCGAGATGAAGCCGCCGGACACCATGTCCTGATAGCGTTTCAGATCCTGCGCGGCATTGGCCATCAAGGCGCTGTCGGCCGCGCGGCGTGCGCTGGCCTCGCGCACATGTGCCTGGAACGGCTGCGGATCGATGCGCGCCAGGACCTGTCCCTGCTGCACGATCTGTCCCTCGTTGAAATCGACACTGAGCAGCGGTCCTTCCACTTGGGTACGCACGGCAACCGTGTTCATCGGCTGCACGGTTCCCAGCGCATGCAGCTCGAGCGGCATGTCGCGTCGTTCGGCCAAAGCCACCAACACGGTAGGACTGGCCTTGGCGGGCCTGGGCGCCAAGTCGCCTGGGCCTGCCAGCAGCTTGTAGCCGAGTGCACCGCCGGCGGCTGCCAACAGCAGCAGGACCAGCCATTGGTTTCTCTTCATGCAACTCCCCAAGTCCAGATGATGCAGGCTTGCGCCGACGCGGCTGCAGTTCAGCGCATGCGTTTGAGCAGGTACGGAAGCATGCCGCCATGCTCGAAGATTGTCAGTTCGGCCTTCGAATCGATCCGCAATACGGCGTCCAGATATACCGGGGTGCGCTGCGCATGGCGCGCAACGATGCGTACCATCAGCGCCACCGAAGCTTGCTCTCCATCGGGAAGTTCGATGTCGAAGGTCTCGCTGCCATCAAGCCCGCTCTCCTGCCAGCCCTGCGCCAGCTCGAACGGGGCAATGCCCATGGCAATCAGGTTGGAACGGTGGATCCGCTCGTAGCTTTGCGCCAGCACCGCGCCGACTCCCAGGCACCATGGGCCGCGCGCGGCCCAGTCGCGCGAGGAACCTACGCCATAGCGCTCGCCCGCCAGCACGACCATCATGCTGCCCTCGGCGCGATAACGCTCTGCCGCCGCGTGCACGCTCATCTGTTCGCCGTCCGGCTGATGGCGCGTGATGCCGCCATCGGCGCCGGGCGCGAGCAGGTTGACCAGACGCTCGTTGGCAAACGCGCCGCGTGCCATTACCTCGTGGTTGCTGCGCCGCGAACCGTAGGTGTTGAGATTTTCCGGCGTCACGCCGCGCTCGCGCAGATAGGTGCCGGCCAATGAGCTGGGGCCGATCGCGCCCACCGGCGAAATGTGGTCCGTCGAAATATCATCGCCCACTGCCAGCAGTGCACGCGCCCCGCGCAGCGGCCAGTTGACGCGCCGCTGCACGTCATCGAAATACGGCGGGCGCCGGATGTACGTCGACTGTTCGTGCCAGCCGTAGCATGCCGATGGGCTGAGCGGCAGTGCGCGCCATGCGGGCGACGCCTCCGGCCGGGCCAGAAACACTTCCGGGCGCAGGTATTGCGCGGCGAGCGCATCGAGTTCCGCGTCGTCCGCCAGCAGCTCGGCCAGAAACACCGGTCTGCCCCCAGCCGCATGGCCTAGCGGCTCGCGGGAAAGGTCGACATTGACCGTACCGGCCAGTGCCAGCGCCACCACCAGTGCGGGAGAAGCAAGGTAATTGGCACGGATGGCGTGATGCACCCGGCCCTCGTAATTGCGGTTGCCGCTCAGGACAGAGGCGAGCAGCACGCCTGCATCAGCGGCCGCTCGCGCGGCTGGAAGCAGTTCGCCGCCGCCGCCATTGCAGGTGGTGCAGCCGTAGCCGACAACGTGAAAACCGAGCTCTTGCAACGGCGCGAGCAGGCCGGCCGACTGCAGATAGGATGTCACCGTCTTCGATCCCGGTGCCAGGCTGGTCTTGATTCCAGGGCGCACGCAAAGGCCGAGCGCAACCGCGCGTTGGGCCAGCAGACCAGCGGCGAACATCGCGTGCGGGTTGGAGGTACTCGTGCATGACGTGATGGCGGCAATGGCGATGTCGCCGTCGGCCATGTTCATCACCGGCGCGGGCGGGATACGGCCTTTGAAGCGGCGCGAAAAAGACGCGCGCAGGTCCGACAGCGGCAGGCGCTGGTGCGGCTGGCTCGGGCCGGCCAAGGTCATCTCGACCGAACCCAGGTCGAATTGCAGAACGCGCCCGAAGCATGGCTGTACCGCGTCGGCGTTGCGCAGCAGGCCTTGGCGCTCGCAGTACGCCTCAACCCGCGCGCAGTCGGCGTTGCTGCGACCGGTCTGGCGCAGGTAGCGCAGGGTTTCGGCATCGACTGGGAAGAACGCCCCCATGGCACCATATTCGGGCGCCATGTTGGCGATCGTGCAGCGGTCCGCCGCATGCAGCAGGTCGAGCCCGGGCCCGCAGAATTCGAGAAGCGCGCCAACCACGCCGGCCTCGCGCAGAAAGGCGGTAAGTGCCAGCGCCAGATCGGTCGCGCCCACCCCGGCACGGCGCTGGCCGTGCAGCCGGATGCCGATCAGCGCCGGGAATCGCGTGCGCACGGGCAGGCCCAGCATGATCGCCTCCGCTTCCAACCCGCCCACGCCCCATCCAAGCACGCCCAAGCCGTTGACCATGGTCGTATGGCTGTCCGTGCCGATCACGGTATCGGGGATCAGCGCTCGTGCGCCCTCCACCGTGGTTGGCATGACCACACGGGTGATGCGTTCGAGGTTGATCTGATGCACGATCCCCTGCCCCGGCGGGACGATCTGGACGTTTTCGAAGGCGGTTTCGGCCCAGCGCAGGAAGGTGTAACGCTCGCCGTTGCGGCGCATTTCCTGCGCCTCGTTCCATTGCCGCGCATCGGCGTTACCTGATTTATCGATCAGGATGGAATGGTCGACCACGACCAGAGTTGGCAGCACTGGATTGATGGTTTGCGGGTCGGCACCCTGAGCGTCCAGCTGGTCGCGCATTGCAGCCAGGTCCACCAGCGAGGGGATGCCCGTGTAATCCTGCATGATCAGGCGTGCCGGCATGAAGCCGATTTCAGCGTCAACCGGCTGCCCGGCCGCAAGCTGGCGCACCGAGGCCATGGCGCTGGCGTGTTCTCCACTGCGCAGCAGCGATTCCAGCAGTACCTTGGCGGCGAACGGCACCGAGGCCAAATCCACGCCAGCTTCAAGCGCCAGCGCCTGCAGGTCCCAGATGCGCAGCTGCTGCCCGCTCTCGTCGAACATGCAGTGTTCAGTTGGGAAGCTCATTGGCGCCTCCGCGTGCCGGATGCATCAGTCCGCTCTGGCCGCTGTAGTGCAGCAACGGCCGGATCAGAATATTGTTGGCGTCCTGTTCAAGCGCATGCGCGGCCCATCCGGCTATGCGGGAGGCGATGAACAGCGGCACCGAGAGGTCGTTCGGCAGGCGCAGCATGCGGTAAAGCAGGCCCGCATACAGATCGACATTGGCTTCGATGCCATGGCGCGCGTAAGGCGCCATTTCCTTTTCCAGCGCCTGGATAATCTGGAACCCGGTCAGGTCACCGCGTTCCTCGCTGGCGCGCAGGGCCGCTGCGCGCAGATGGCGCACGCGCGGATCTTCGGTGCGGTAGACCCGGTGTCCAAAGCCCATCACCGGCAGATTGCTGGCGCGCCGCTCGGCTACGTAACGCGCAGTGTTTTCCACGCTGCCGATACTGTCGATCATTTCCATGACCCGTTCGATGGCGCCGCCGTGCAGGTCGCCTGCGAAGGTGGAGATGGCAGCGGTGATCACGCCGTACATGTCGACTTGGCAGCCCGTTGCCACTCGCGCGGCGAAGCACGATGCGTTCGAGCTGTGATCGGCGTGAATCACGAAGTCACAGTTCATCAGCTGCACTTCGAGGGCGGTCGGCGCTTCGCCCTTGAGCATCCACAGCAGGTATTCGATCAACGGCAGCGTCGAATCAGGGATCACCAGTTCGCGCCCACTCCTGGCTGCATGATGCGTGGCGATCAGCAGCGGAATCTGCGCCAGCAGGCGCACGCCGACGGCGCGCCTGGCTGCCTGCGAGGGATCGTTGGCGTTGGGGTCAAAGCTGCCCAGCGCCGACACGCCGGTGCGTACCGCTTCGACCGGATGGGCGTGGCGCAGGTCGCGCATCAGCCGCGCAACACTGTCGGGCAGGGTGCGCGCCGCCGTCAGTTGCGCCTGGAACGCCTGCATTTCTGCGGCGCCGGGAAGCGCACCAAAGTGCAGCAGATAAGCCACCTCGTCGAAGCTGGACAATTCGGCCAGATCATGGATCGAGTAGCCACAGTATTCGAGGACGCCGTTAATGCCATCGATGCGCGTGATGCCGCTCCGGTCGAAGTGGATGCCGTTCAGTCCCCGATACAACACCGGTCCGGTGGAAGGCATCGGCGCAGCCTCGGCCACTTTGCCGGTCTGGGTAGCCCACTGGCGCAGCGCCTTGACCGTCACCAGTTCGGTCATCAGGTCCTGGTCGATCTTGCATTGATAGTGCTTTTCCAGGGCCAGCATCAGATCAACGTGCGACAGTGAGTCCCACTGATGAATCGATTGATAGCTGAGCTCATCGCTGAGCTCGGTGGGGCCGACGCCAAGCACCGCGGCGACGATCTGGTCCAGCTGCTGATATTTCTGTAGTTGATCTGTCATGGCTTCTTGCGGTCAGGTAGACGGGGCCCACGGGCCTCTAGGAATGGGACTGCGACAACAGCGCGGTTTGGTCTTGCGCACCCGTCCCGATGAAACGGAAGGACCGGGGCGAAAAAACAACCAGCAGGCCGAGTGAAAAACTCACCAGCGCGGCGACACACAGCGCCAGCGCCAGCGAATGGGCCGCCACGTTTGACACCAGCGGCACCAGCGCGCAGGCCAGCACCGACGCCACGAGCGAACGGGCCAGACTCATGCGGCCCTTGTACGGCCCGTTGACGCGCAGCTGCAGGGTGGTGGTCAGGGCCGTAAGCGACAACGCGCTCATGGCGCCGATAAGAAAGGTCAGTGCGGCGCATGACCAGACGTTGGTGCTGGCGGCCAGCAAGGCGAACCCGGCGCCCTGCCCGCCCAGGGCAAGCAGGGTGCTGCGCTGTGCCCCGAGCCACTCGATGAGCTGGTTCACGACCAGCCCGCCAAACATGGCACCGACCGCAAAGCCGCCGTCGAGAATCGACAAGCCGTACGGATTGCCGCCGAAATGGGCCACCACCAGCAGGATGAAAAACAGGTTGAGGAAGCTCGGCGTCAGGTAGTCGCCGGCGCAGGCAACCAGCAGTGCGCCGACGCCGCGCTGCCGGCCGATAAACAGCAGCGCGTCGCGCCAGTCATGCCACAGATTGGCCAGCCAGACAGTCGCGCCGCGCCGCGCGCGCGGCTCCAGCGACTCCACCAGGACCGCGTTCGATACCAGAAAATAGGCCCCGGCGCCGAACAGGAACGACAGTCCGTTCAGACCAATGGCAAGCGGCGCGCCCCAGTAGCTCAGCACCACGCCGGCCAGGCCGATTCCCGTCAGCTGTCCGGCTTGCATGGCCGAAAACGCAAGGCCGTTGTAACGCGCCAGCTGCGTCGCTGGCATCAGCGCCGGCTCCAGCGCAAACCTGGCTGCCTTGGAGAACGGTTTGCCAACCTGCACCGCAACCGTCACCAGCGTCAGCAAGGCGAGCTGGTGTCCGTCTTGAACATACAGCAGCACGCTGACCACCAGCACCACCGCGCCGCGCATCGAATCGACCGCAACCAGCGTGCGGCGCGGCGGGTAGCGGTCAGCGGCAGAACCGGCCAGCGCATTGGTCAGGAACAGCATCAGGTATTCGACCACGATCACGATGCCGAACGCGGCCACGCTACCGGTGCTGTCGTAAAGCAGCTTGCCGATAGTGAGCGTCTGGATGCCGTTGCCGATGTTCGACACCAGCGTGGCGCTCAGCATCAGGCGGGCGTCGCGGGTCAGGCGCGTCATGGTCCCGTCCTTCAGGCCGCCGCCACGGCCGTGCCCACCGCCACCAGCGCATTGCGATCGATTTTGCCGTTGACGTTGAGCGGCATTTGTTCCAGCGCATGCACGCGTGCGGGCACCATATAGGCTGGCAGGCACTGGCGCAGCGCAGCGCGCAGCTGCACCTCGTCAGTGGCGCCGGTGACAAAGGCAACAATCGCGCGCGGCTGGCCGTAGTCGGGGAAAGGCACTGCCACCGCCTGGCGGCAGCCGAGCCGGCAGAGCACCGCCTCGATCTCGCCCAGTTCAATCCTGTAGCCGTTCAGCTTGACCTGCTGGTCGACCCGGCCCAGATAGGCCAGCTGACCGTCCGGCATCTGCCGCACCAGGTCGCCCGTACGGTAGTAACGCCGCTTGACGCCGTCGGCGTCGCGCAGTTCGATCAGGCGCTCGGCCGACAACGCTGGCGCGTGCCAGTAGCCGGGAAATACCTGCGCGCCGGCCACGCAAAGTTCCCCGGGCTCGCCCGCCGGCGCCAGCGACAGGTCAGCTTCGACCAGCACGGCGTGCAGGCCGTCGTAGAGGCGGCCGATCGGAACCACCTGATTGATGCATTCGGCCAGCGAGCTGGTGCGATCCCAGCTGTACACGGCGCAGGCGATGGTCAGTTCGGTTGGACCGTAAAGATTTTCCAGCACCGCGTTCGGGCTGGCCAGCGCCCAGGCCTGCGCCACGCTGCTGGGCAGCGCTTCTCCACAGAACAGGGCGAGGCGCAGCGACGGCATGCAGCCGGGCAGCAAATGCCCCATCCGCATCGGACCATTGGCCATCGAAGGCACGGAGAACCAGACCGTAAGCGCATGGCGGTTGACGTAGCGCAGTGGCGCCAGCTGGTCGGCTGCCTGCATGACGCACAGCGCTGCCGCCCCGCCCCATGCCATGAACATGTCGAATACGGACAGGTCGAAGGTCAGGTCGAAACTCTGGCTGACCCGGTCTGCGGGCCCGATCCGGTACCGCGCCTGATTGAACTGGAGGAATGACGAGACGTTCCCGTGGGTGACCGGAACGCCTTTTGGCGCACCGGTGCTGCCCGAGGTGAACAGCAGATAGGCCACGTCATGCAGCGCCACCGGCACCGCCGTGAGCAACGGCTCGGCAGCATCGAGCTGGGCGCGTGCGAAGGGCAGTTTGCCGCCCGCGCCATCGCTGTCCGGCAGCAGCACCGGCGGCACAGAGGCCAGGCCGAGAAACACTTCGCTCAGCAGCGCGGCCGCGGCCCCGTCCGCGATGATGGCATTCACCTGCGCCTGTTCCAGCATGGCGCGCGTGCGCGCAGCCGGAAAGCGTGGATTGAGTGGCACAAAGGCAGCGCCCGCCAATAGCGCCGCCAGAATGCCGACGTACGCTGGCAGACTGCGTGAGGCAAACACGGCCACCCGCTCCGGCCGCGCGCCGCCATTCGCTTCGATCAGCACCGTGGCCCAACGCCGCGCCAGTGATTCGATCTGCTGATAGCTCCAGTGGACCTCACCGATGCACAACGCCTCGGCGTGCGGATGTTCGGCGCAGCTGCGCAGGAAACCGGCAAGCAGGCCGCGATGGGTGACGGCGCCGGGGCTGTCGAGGTGGGCAGTTGTCATGTTGGTCACAGAGGTGTTGATCGATCAGGTGGCTGTCTGGTGCGGCGATGCTTTTGCCGGATGGCGATTGACCGGACGCGGCAAACCGAGGTTTTCGCGCAGGGTGACGCCCTCGTACGCGGTGCGAAACAGCCCGCGCTGCTGCAGCACCGGAATCACCAGGTCCACGAACTCGGTCAGGCAGCCCGGCAGATACGGCGGCATGATGTTGAAACCGTCGGCCGCTTCGTTGACGAACCAGTCTTCCATCTGCTCGGCAATGTCGCTCGGTGTGCCCAGCACGACGCGGTGTCCGCGCCCGCCCGCGACGGCCTTGTACAACTGGCGGACGGTCAAGCCTTCGCGCCGCGCCTGATCGTAGACGAGTTGCTGGCGGCTCTGGCTGCCTTCGGTCTCAGGCAGCTCCGGCAGCTGCTCGTCAAGCGGAAACACGGAAGCTTCCACGCCGAGCCGGTCGCTCAGCAGCCCCAGGCCCACGCGTTCGTCAATCAGATCCTGCAACTGCGCGTACTTGTCTTCCGCCTCGGCCATGCTGCGGCCGATGACGGGGAACAATCCGGGCATGATCTTGATATGGTCGGGCGAGCGGCCATGCTGGGCCACCTGCTCCTTCATGCTGCGGTACAGCTCCTGCGCTGCCGGAAGTATCTGCTGCGCGGTGAACATCACCTCGGCCACGCTGGCAGCAAAGTCCTGGCCATCGGCTGACGAACCGGCCTGCACGATCACCGGGTAGCCCTGCGGTGCGCGTGCCACGTTTAGCGGTCCCTGGACCTTGAAGAATTCGCCTGCGTGATTGAGGGTATGCAGCTTGTCCGGATCAAAGTAGCGTCCCGTCTCCTTGTCGTACAGGAAGGCGTCGTCCTCCCAGCTGTCCCACAGGCCGGTCACCACTTGCATGAACTCGCGCGCACGGCGGTAGCGGGTGGCGTGCTCCACCTGCTTGTCGAGGCTGAAATTTTTTGCCTCCGCGTCGCTGGCCGAGGTCACCACGTTCCACCCTGCGCGCCCGCCACTGAGAAAATCCAGCGAGGCGAACTTGCGGGCCATGTTGAATGGCTCGTTGTAGGTGGTAGACGCGGTTGCTGTCAGGCCGATACGGGTCGTGTGCACCGCCAGCGCCGACAACAGCGTGATCGGCTCAAAGTGCACCATGCGGCCCCAGCGGCTCAGTTCGTCCTTGTCGTTGTAATGGGTGCGAATGCCCGCGCCATCGGAAAGGAACATCAAGTCGAACAGGCCGCGCTCGGCGGTCTGCACGATGCTGCGGTAATAGTTGAAATCGAGGCCGCCGCAGGCCATGGCGTCGGGATGGCGCCAGGCTGCAACATGGTGGCCCGGTGCGGGCAGGAAAGCGCCCAGCTTCATCATGCGTGGTGTGGTGTTCAAACCTATCTCCGGAGGGTGGGCAGATGGATGGTCAGGTCAAAGTGCGCACGGGCGCGCCGGCCAGCCAGGCGGATATGTTTTCGACCGCCCCGCTGAAGTAGCTTGTGTAGTTGCGCGCCGAGACATAGCCCAGGTGCGGCGTAGCCAGCACGTTGGGCAGTCGGCGATACGGGTGGTCGGGCGGCAACGGCTCCAGGTCGAACACGTCCAGCCCTGCACCGGCAATGCGACCGTGTTCCAGCGCCTGCACCAGCGCATCCTGGTCGACGATGGCAGCGCGCGAGGTATTGATCAGGAAGGCGCTGGGACGCATGCGCGCAAGATCGGCCGCGCCCAGCAAGCCACGGCTGCGCTCGCCCAGCACCAGATGGATCGACACGAAGTCGCTCGCTTCCAGCAACGCCTCCTTGGATGGCGCCAGCACCACGCCAGCCTCCAGCGTGCGCGCCTGCGTCAGGTTGGGGCTCCACGCCAGCACTTGCATGCCGAACGCCTGGCCGACGCGCGCAACCTGCTTGCCGATCTTTCCCAGACCGAGAAGGCCAAGCGTGGCGCCGTGCAAATCGGTGCCGACGGAGCTTTGCCAGCGGCCGTTGGCGCGCAGGGCCGCGTTTTCCTGCGGCACATGCCGGGCCAGGGCCAGCATCAAAGCCCAGGTCAGTTCGGCCGGCGGCTCGGACGCGCTGCTGGTCCCGCACACGGTGATGTTGCAGTCCCTGGCAGCATTCAGATCGATAGAGGCGTTGCGCAGTCCGCTGGTAATGAGCAACCGCAGCTTCGGCAAACGCCGCAGCCGCGCGGCCGGAAACGCGGTACGCTCGCGCATGATGACCAGGATCTCGGCCTGCGCCAGGCGCTCGATAAGCGCGTCCTCGTCCTCGATGTGCTCGCTCAGGACCGTCACGGCGACTGCAGAACCAAGAGTGCTCCAGTCGGCGTAGCGCACGGCCGCCTGCTGGTAATCGTCAAGAACGATGCATTGCAGTGTCATGCCTGCTCCACGAGTGCGTGAGGCGCGCTTGGCTGCGTTGCACGCCGGGTAAGGCCAAGACCGGGGCCGGCGGGCAGGCGGACCTGCCCGTCCTCGACCAGCACCCCGACATACGGATCGTTTGACAGCAGCAAGTGGCCGTCCAGGTCAAGCCAGTCGGCCAAGCCGCCCAGATGCGCCATGGCGGTCACGCCGATCGTGCTTTCCGGTTTACAGCCGAGCATGACCTTCATGCCAAGCTCGCGCGCCAGCACGATCATCTTGTGCGCGTTGCGTATGCCGCCGCTTTTGAGCAGCTTGATGTTGACGCCGTCCACGCAGCCATGCAGGGCCAGAATATCGGCCACTCCGGCGCAGTCCTCGTCGGCCAGGATGGGAATGGCGGCATGCTCGCGCACATGGCGCAATCCCGCGCGGTCGCCGCGACCAACCGGCTGCTCGACCAGGTCGACGCCGATGTGTGCCAGCTGCGCAACCACCTCGACCGCCTGCTGCGCCGTCCAGGCACCGTTGGCGTCCACTGCCAGCAGTCCGGCATGAACCGCGCGCACGGCGCGTACGCGCTCAAGATCAGGCGTGCTGCCCATTTTGAGTTTGATGCAGGACCAGCGCGCAAGCGCCTGCGCCTGGCGCGCGGCAACGGCTGGGTCCACGATGCCGATCGATGCAAATGTCGCCGGCAAGGACAGACCGCCCAGTCCGAGCAGGGCATGCACGCTCATGCCGGCAAGCTGGCCGAGCAGGTCATGCAAGGCCATGTCGATCGCCGCCAGCGCCGACGCCTGATCGCCGACCGGCAGCGCACCCACAATGGACTCCAGCTGGTCCGGACTGCGCCCGCGCAGATACGCAACGCAGTGCCCGAGCGCATCGCCCAGGCTATCCAGACTGGTGCCGTAATCGGGTGCCGGTACTGCCAGCCCCAAACCGCACAGGCCCTGCCATTCCAGGCGCACGATCAGCTGGGGCAGCAGTTTTGGCCGCATCCCTTTATGCGTCAGGAGCGGTGCACGGATATCGAAATCGAAGGTGTCCCAGCTCAGTTTCATGTTTTCAAACCGGAGACGTGGGTGGTAATGCGGATAAGGGCGATCATTTCTTCGCAGCGCGCGATGGCTTGGGCCGGGGTGGCGCCCGTGGCAATCACGTGGCCCGCGCGGTCGTGGGAACAGCGCACCGGCCCGACCGTGTCGCCGCAGGCGACGTCGATGCGCAACTCAACAAAACCGGGCATCGCGCGTGCCGCATCGAGGCCGTCGATCGAGCTGACCACGCCCGGTTCGGCCACGAGATAGCGGATGGCGGCGCTGCGCAAGAGCGGCGGCGCGGCGGCGAGCGCGGGCAATACGCCGCAGGCCCAGCCGATCGCCAGTCCCTTCAGACTGACGCCATAGGCCTGACGCACCAGTTCGTTGATACGGTCGCCGCCGACCCGGTTGTGGGACTCGACGATGCGCGCGCCGCGCGAGGTGAGTTTGATTTCGGTGTGGGCCGGGCCGTCGCGCAGACCGATTGCATCAAGGAATGCGCATACCAGCGCGCCCGCTTCGGCGCCGCGGTGAGCATCGAGCAGCGAGGGCATGCAATGGCCGCCTTCGACGTAATGGTCCAGCAAGACTTTGTCGGTCATGGCCACCAGCACGTGACGCCCGGCAAAGGAGAATGACTCGACGCTGATCTCCGGGCCGTCCAGGTATTCCTCCATCAGGAAACGGTCGATGCCATGTGCCGCCAAGCCGCCAGCTGCCAGGACAACGTCTTCCAGTGCGGCGACCGTGAAGACGGCAAAACTGCCCGCGCCGTCGACCGGTTTCACGATCGTCTTGCCGTGCTCGGCGAAGAAGGTGGCGATATCGTCCGCGCCATGACCGACGCGCGCCGCCACCGGACTTACGCCAGCCTGATTCAGGTGGCAGCGCATGCGCGCCTTGTCCTTGAGCAGCTCGACCGTCTCGACCGAACTGCCAGGCAAACCAAGGGCGCGCGCCACGTGCGCGGCCGGTACCAACCCCTCTTCGCTAAGCGAGATGACGCTGTCGAACGGGTACACCTTGGCAAGTACTGTCGCGATCGGCAGCAGCGCGTTCAGATCTTCGTAGTCGATCAGTATGGCGTGCTCTACCAGCGGCAAAAAGGCCGGCTTGAAAGCCTGCTTGTTATTGACGTTGAGTACGCGCAGTCCCATCGCCCTGGCTTCTTTGAGCAAGTCCTCGCCTTCGCGTCCCGCGCCGATCAGCAGCACTCGCGGCGGCATTGGATTTGTCGTCGTGTTCATCGGCTTCATTTGACTTGTGTAGCAGCGTTGCAGGCGGCCATCAGGGCGCCAACGGTCATGCAGGCCTGGCTCAAGCTCATGTCGCGAAAACCTGCAGGCTCCACCGGCTCACTGCTGACTGGCGCCGCGGCCTTTTGCAGTACGCCACTATGTCGCTCGAAACGAGCCATGAAGTACGGTGAGATACGCCCCTGCACCTCGTCCAGCCAGACCTCGACCAATGCCTGGACCTGCTCCATCGCCTGCTCGCGATGCACAGCCTGCGCGCTCTGCTTGCGCACGCGTTTGATCAGGTCCGCCACAAGGGCATGGTCGCCTTCGTGCGCGCTGGTCGGGCACAACATGAAGATCGTGACCGGCATCAGTATGAACAACAGAGGATCGATCTGGCTGAAATTGCGCAGCACCGTGTCACAAATCTTGGCTGCGTTCTTGACCCGTGAGCTGCGCGCAAAGTATCCGTTGTGCAAGGGCGGATAGCCGGCCATGTCGCGCGCCCCCCAGTGGAAGTGCGGATTGAACGGCTGGGTCATGGTCGCGCGATCAATCTGGCTGTCCGGATAGTGCGTGCTGAACAGGCCGCACAGCATCTGGATCAGCGGGGCGGCCACGACCGGTATCTGCCGCGGCAGCGCGGCGATGAGGGCATCGAAACGCTCGGGTTCGGTGACCGCCAGGAACGGCAGGATGGCTGTATCGACCGTTTGTTCGAGGCTGCCGTAGTCGGTGCCATTCATGCTGTAGACGCCGTCGGTGCGGAACATGTCCTGGCGCGTGACGATGCCGTCCAGGCCGGCCTGGCGGCCAAAAACCTCTTGCAGCGCAATGCGCGCGTTGGACTGGGCGGCGGCGGCGTCGATCAGCGTGGCCAGCACGCCGCGCAGGGTCGATTCGTCGCGCATCAGCACTTCGGGCTCCAGGCCAAAACGAAACTCGGTCAGGCCGGCCATGCGCCGCGCGTGGATCCGGGTCAAGGCTTCAAGCGGCCCCTGATCGCGGGAGCGGACAAACGGGGTAAACAGCGCGTGGCTGCGGTCGCGCAGCGTGAAACCCTGACCGTCCCAGGTAAGCAGCGGAAGCTCGATGCGCCGGCCCTGCTCAATCAGCGACCCTGGCAGGTAGACGCAGTCGCCGCGCGACAGGTTCGCGTCTTCGGTCTGGTTGAACGCGTACACGAGCGGATAGCCGCGGCCGTGCGTAGCCGCGCACCGATTGAAGTCCATTGCACCAGCGCGGCCGCTGGCAATTGCTTGCCAGTTGCCCATGTGTCCGGATCGCGGCGGTAGCAGATGCGGATGCGCAACGACGACGTCGAGCAGGCGACCGATGGTCAGGTTGGTCTGGCCCAGATGCAGCCAGTCGAAAGCGCAACGGCGCTGCGCGAACTGGTCGATACGCTCACGTGAGATTTTTTCGCCCGGATGGTCATCGCCGATCAAGTCCAGCGATTCGAGCAACGCCAGCGGCGAATGGTCAACCTGGCAGGAGTCATGCGCAAGCAGCATGCAAGGCCTCCTGACCGATGGCACTGAAGCGTTGAAAGCAACGCGCAAGCGCGGCCCCTTCGACCCCAAGCCCGACCGCGATAACCTGGCCCACCAGGATGGCGTGATCCCCATGCTGGTGCCAGGCGACCTTTTCACATACCAGGTGCGCCAACGCGTTTTGCAGCAGTGGCAGGCCGTGTTCGTCAACCACGAATTCGCCAGCGGAGAACTTGTCGGCACCGCGCGTGGCGAAACGCATGGCCAGCGCCTGCTGTTCGGGACGGAGCATATTCAGGGCAAAGGTCGGCGCCTGCTCGAAGTCGAGGTAGCAATTTGCGGTGCGCGAGATGCACAGCAGAATCAAGGGCGGCGCAAGCGAAACCGACGTAAAGGAACTTGCGGTCAGGCCGCGCGCTTCGCCCAGCGCGCTGGTGGTCGTGGCAACGACAACACCGGTGGGATACCGCTGCATCGCTTCCTTGAAACTGAGGCCATCTACCATTGCAATATTCCAGTCGTGTTCGCTTGCGACAGCGTGCAACGCGCGCGGATCCCACGACGATAGTCAAAGCACCTCCATGGCGCGCTGTCTGGCTTGGCCAGTAAATACATGCCCGATTCGTCAAAAAGCCCGTACAGATCGGCTTGCGGCCTAGCTTTCGCCACGACGCAAAACGCGATCACTACGCTGACCCCTTTGACG
This sequence comes from Lysobacterales bacterium, assembly GCA_038242205.1. Classification (GTDB taxonomy): domain Bacteria; phylum Pseudomonadota; class Gammaproteobacteria; order Xanthomonadales; family Rhodanobacteraceae; genus Rhodanobacter. Next base: position 6,605 of record JBBSSI010000001.1, on the reverse strand, counting down.
ACAGTTCCCCTGTCGGCAAAGTTAGCGCCAACTTCGGATGATCGCAAGAGAATTGCCGCGTACCGTGCGGGACGTCACGCAAAAAAAAACCCGCAACGGCGGGTTCAAGGGAAGGCTGGTCTATTGCATGACGCGAATATGGTGCGGCACCAGGAGCCGCATTATGCCCTGTAACCACTGTGTCGCAACGGTTCTAGTGATTATTGTTTCGCGTGTACCGTCAAAGTTACCGCCAACACGCCACGACGCTCCGAGACTGATTCCCCATTCTGTAAGCTCGCTCCTGACTTCCGGAAACCGTCATTCCACGGGTCCTAAGTTTCATTCGCGATCTACCAAACGGCCGTCACACAGCGAATGTCAGTGATTATTGAGGGCGGCACCGTCTTGGCCAGATGCAGTACCCGTCGCAGTCTGCGGCAACGCTAGTTCCGAACCGAGCGCCGTCCTTGCAAATAGGTGCTTGATCAGCCCAGCCAATCGACTAGACGTGGGATCGTTGGCTATGGCTCTGCAAGCCTCGATGAAGCACTCGGTGGCCGTTCCGAAGTGTACGTCGTACATCTGCCGGTTAAGACGCATCTCGATCATGCGCCGCATGAACCGACGCAGCTTCTCAATTTCCATGGTTCGAATCGCTAATTCGAAGTCCCCGGCCGTGGCCCCCTTCATGGCCATTTCCTGCGCCGTCCCCCAAGCATTGTTTTCGATGATATGCATGCAGGCATCGAGAACGGTGGTTCGCGCCTGAGCCCTCGAATCAACAGCCGTAAACTCGGCCACGATGGCCTTGTTCAGCGGAAGATTGAATGGATTCTCATCGCTGATTTGTTCGTGATCCTGAAGCCGAAAGGCGGCTATCCATCCGTCAACAATCGCTTGACCAATGGCCCCACCACCCGGAATGACGGCGAGAACAGTCTCGAGCTCCGAGCACACATAAGGGTCCAACAGGCCCGCGATGGGGATCAGAGCTGAAGCTAGCTCCAGCAATTGGGCGTCGCCAAGGCGATGATCCCAGAGTTCCTTGAACAGGAACAGTTTGGCCTGCTCGCGAGCTTCGATGTTCTTCTTTTCGGAGACATAGCGATCGATGATCGGCGCCAGCTTGCTGGCATCGAACAAGCCTGATTCCAAGAACTCCACTACCAAGGCTTCAAACTCGTCACACCCATGGATGCCCAGCTCGTTCATGAGTAGCCGCCATTTCGCTCGACGCTTCTTATCCTCGGTGAGTTCCTCGTTCTTGTTGTCGACAATATCCCCCCAGTCGCTGGATGAGCCTATGCTCAGAGCGAACTGGAAGTCCGGCCCGTCTTCCAGCCCCTTATAGTGGATTGCCGCAAACAGCACGATCGACGGTACCACTCTGTCCAACAGTGCATCCTCCAACTCCCGATCGGCCAGGATTCGATTCGCTGCCTTGATAACTTTCCGGATGATGCGGATGTTGGTGAGCCCGCAGGCGACTGACGCGCGTTTGATCGACTCGCTATAGCGAGTCGGAAGCAGCCCGACGGCGATCGAAAATGCTTCACCCGGTGTGGTCAGCAATTTCAATTCTTGATCGATCACTTTCTCGCGCAGGGTGTCCCATAGTTCGCGCTTGGCCAACTGGTCGCTGTTGAGTATCAAAATGAATCGGGCGCTGTGCCTTTGCGTGTACTCGTCGATGAAGCCTAATATCTCATCGACACCAAGCTTCTCGTGTTTGCGCTCAATGTCGTCGAAGACGATGACCTTGTCCCGCAGCATCACCGGCGCCAGTAGCAGATTCAAATCGCTCAGGGCGGCAAAACCTTTGTGGAAACCCTCCAAAACTTTTAGGCCCGAGCTCACCGCTTGCCTCGTACCTTCCCAAATCTTGGGATGGGCTTCGACTCCAGGCATCACCGACTCGATCAGCTTCCTCTTGACCTGATCAATACCTGACAGCCCGAACAAGGACACATAAAGCGCCCCGTTGACGGTCTCGTCCCGGGATTCCTTCATGACCTCGCCCCACAAGTGGGTCTTTCCGGTGCCCCACCTTCCAGAGAGCGCGATCACATTGTTCTCGGCGTCACCCAGTAACTCGAGCAAGCACTCTTTCGTCTCCTTCAATGACATATTTCCTCCTTGGCACAGAAATCTCGCGCCGACTTTCTAGCACGCAACTAGACAAATGCGCATGAGGCCGTGATTGGCTTGGAATCAGCCGTGCGATGAGATAAAGACAATTGACCCGGCAAGCCTAGCTGCTAGACATAATGCTGCCAAAGAATTGGTCTTCATCCTACCGTCTAGCGCCAGACGGCCTGCCCCATGGCTGCCGGTCAGCCTCGTCCCTCCGCGAGCGGGTTTGCCCCTGACTTCGCTCGCAAGGCTTCATAAAGCTGCGCCGGCCCCAAAAGAATGTCCTTCAGCCCGTTACGGACGCGCTCGGAACCCAGCGCCTGTGTGCTCATGGTGGAATGTGCATCCAGCGCGTCCATGATCGCGTGCATCAATGCGTGTTTCAGGTCGGGGGAGTTGGAGAACTGCTCCTTGCTGTTGCTGCCGGCTTGCTGCACCAGGGTGTCGTTTTCCAGCAGCTTGCCCTTCAGTACACCGTTGACGTAGACGAGTTGATCATCATCGGTGAGCTGGCCTTCGAACAAGCCGTTGACCTTCTCGATAATCTCGGCGAGCAAGGCACGCTGTTTGTCCCGCAGTACTCCACTGCCCACTGCGTCCATGGCCGGGATTTTGTAATCGCCCTCGCCATCGTCCTTGAGGTTCATCGACTGACGGCCCGCATTGCGCAGGGTGTGATGCGTCAGCACTACCTTCGACAGGTCCACCGTGTCGCGCTCGCGACCGAACTCCAGCAGCAGGATCAGTCGCTTGTAGAAGATGAATCGCTTCTCGATGGCGGTATTGGCGTAGTCAAACACCTGCGACAGGAAGGCATACAGGCGCACGTAGGCACCCATGTCGTTCTTGAACAACACCAGTGCATCCAACGCGTCCTTGCCAGCTTCGGCCGCCTTGTCATCCCCATCTGCCACGGCAGCCGCTCGTGCCTGCTGGGCGATCTTGTAGCGCGTCAGCAGGCGCTGCGCCACGGGCGCGATGGCTGCGCTCAATTGCGCTTGCGTACCGCGCAGGTCGGTTTCTACCGCGGCCACGCGGTTGACCTCGAAGTCGTCGTAATGGCCACTGGCGTCAAGCTTGGCGCGCAGGTCAAAGACCAGGTTCGGGTCGGTGACCGCTTCCAGTTCGGCGGTGTCGTAGTAGGTCTTGAACGCCTTGAGGATCTCCGCTGCGTCGTTGACGAAGTCGAGGATGTAGGTGGTGTCCTTGCCGGGATACGCACGATTGAGCCGCGACAGCGTCTGCACCGCCTGGATGCCGCCAAGCGTCTTGTCCACGTACATGCCGCACAGCAGTGGCTGGTCAAAGCCGGTCTGGAACTTGTTGGCCACCAGCAGCAGCTGGTAGTCCGGCTGGTCGAACGCATCACGGATGCTGCGGCCCTTGAGTGCGGGATTCAGGTCGATGCTGGTTTCGCTCACCGGGGCCGGGAAGCTGTCTGGATCGTTCACTTCACCGGAAAACGCCACCAGCACGCCCAGCGCGTAGTGCTGCCGCTCGATATAGCCACGCATGGCCTTCTGCCAGCGCACCGCCTCCTTGCGGCTGCTGACGATCACCATCGCCTTGGCTTTGCCGTCGAGCAGCGGCTGCACGTTCTCGCGGTAGTGTTCCACCACCGTCTGTACCTTCTGCGCGATGTTGTACGGGTGCAGGCGCACCCACTGCATGATCCCTTTCATCGCGGCGCTGCGATCGACCTGCGACTCGTCGTACTCCTTGCCGTTGTGAGCCAGCCGGAACGCCAGCTTGTACGGCGTGTAGTTCTTCAGCACATCGAGGATGAAGCCTTCCTCGATCGCCTGGCGCATCGAATACACGTGGAACGGCTGGGGCAGACCGTCCCTGCCGGGTCGGCCAAAGAGCTCCAGCGTCTTCTGTTTGGGAGTAGCGGTGAATGCCACATAGGTCAGGCCCTTGTTGCCACCGGCGCGCGCGGTCATGCCGGCCGCCAGCAGCATCTCGGTATCGATCTCGCCACCATCCTCCAGCTCGGCTCGTTCCTCCGCGCTCAGCAACTGCTTGAGCTTGGCTGCCGCCTCGCCGGTCTGGGAGCTGTGCGCCTCGTCCGCGATCACCGCGAAGCACCTGCCTTCGGTCGCGGCCAGTTCCTGCACGGCTTCCAGCGCAAACGGAAAGGTCTGGATGGTGCAGACGATGATCTTCTTGCCGTCCTTCAGCGCCTGCCCCAGTTGCGCGCTCTTGCTGCCATGCTCGTTGGTGATTGTTTCCACCACACCGGTGGTGCGCTCGAAATCGAAGATCGCTTCCTGCAACTGCGCGTCCAACACGTTGCGGTCCGACACCACCAGCACGCTGTCGAAAAGCTTCTGGTTCGCCGCGTCGTGCAGATCGGCCAGAAAGTGCGCGGTCCAGGCAATCGAGTTGGTCTTGCCCGAGCCGGCTGAATGCTGGATCAGATAACGCTGGCCCGGCCCCTGCGCCAGTACGTCGCCTACGATCTTCCGTGTGGCATCGAGCTGGTGGTAGCGCGGAAAGATCAGGCTCGTGAGGTTCTTCTTGTCGTCCCGCTTGCCGATCATGTAACGACCGAGAATCTCCAGCCAACTGTCTCGCGCCCACACTTGTTCCCACAAATATGCCGTAGCGAAGCCGTCGGGATTGGGAACGTTTCCCGCTGCACCATGATTGCCGCGGTTGAAGGGCAGAAAACGCGTCGACGGTCCAGCCAGCCGCGTGGTCATCATCACATCGGCCTGGCTTACTGCGAAATGTACTAGCGCACCGCCTGGGAAGCCGAGGATCGGCTCGGCCAACCCAGCCTTCGGATGCGGGTGTCGATCGAAGCGGTACTGGTCCACCGCGTCGTTCACGCTCTGGGTGAAGTCAGATTTCAGCTCGGCCGTGGCCACTGCGATGCCGTTGACGAACAGCACCAAGTCCAGCGCGTCGTTTGGATGGTTCGGCGAATGGCGAACCTGGCGCACGACACGTAGGCGGTTCGCGGCGTAGCGTTGCTGGATCGTCGGGTTGATCGCCAGCGCCGGCTTGAACTGCACCAGCACCAGCGGCTCCTTCAGCCCCAGCATCTCCACACCGCGGCGTAACACCTCCAGCGTGCCGCGCTCGTCGAGATTCTTGCGCACGCGTTCGGCGATACGCTCGGCGGCCGCGGCACCATGCGTCTTGGTCAGTCGTTGCCAACTTTCCGGTTGGGTAGCTTCGATCCAAGCCAATAGGTCAGGCAGATACAGCGCGTGTTGACGGTCGTAGTCTGCCGCGTCGCCTTCGGCGTAGAGCCAACCATTTGCGGCGAGGTGCTGGCAGATCGCCGCCTCGAAATGGATCTCCTTATGCAGATTCACGATGCCCCTTGGGGTGCGTACAGCATGGGTCAAACTGCCTCGTCGGTCAGGGAAGGACCAAGAGCAAACCGCGCACGCTCGGCACGCAGCATCTGATACGGCGTCATGAAGCGGACACCGAAGCTCACGCAGGCGTTGGGTATCTTGATCTTCTTCGCCGAGTTGGCCGGCAATTCGTGTGTAACCACCGTATGGCCGTGAGCCGCAGCAAACGCCACCAGCCAGTAATCAGCCACTTGCAGGAAGGTGTTCACGGCCGCAGGCGCGTAGCCCTGCCCCGTGGCCCAAACACTTACTCGTGATGCGGCGGCCAGTACCTCATTATCAGGTGGCAGAAAGAAGGCTTCACCTTGGGCTTCTCCCCACTTAGACAATTCATCTTCACCTGCGTGCAGTTCGTTGCCGACCTGCTGGATGCTGAAACCTTTACGTTGAGAGTTTGCGCGCTCCAGCCAATCCCAGAACGCCGGACAGAAATCGAACCCATATTCCAGATTCTTGGCTTGGATGAAGACATTGGCGTCAAGCAAATAGGCCATCAGACCGGGTATCCCAGCGAGCGTCCGAACTCGTTGAAGGTCGACGTCTTGGCGATACCCAACATGCGAAACGCGTCGCGAAAGAGTGTCCTGCCTTCCAGCGTACTTTCCACCAGTGCGCGAGCGAATCGCTTGCTAACGCGCGACGCAGTCGTGCGATAAAAATCGCCGCCTCCTGTATTCCGGACCTCGAACTCGCGTAGCCGCGCTAACTCCGCGCGATAAGCCGCAAAGAACGCGGTGCGATTCATCCGGCCTGCATCGAGCAGTCGACGCAAGATCACCAGCGAGCTGACTTTGAAATAGCGTGCGAGCCGCTTCAGCGTGTCCGGCAGCAACTCGTCCGCGACCAACTTCGCACGAAACGTGTCCATCGGCACTAGCAGTTCAGCAGCCACCTGATTGCACCAAGCCTCGGTGGCATTATTTGGCACCGCGTCGGCACTGACGTCCGACAAAGCCGTCTGGCCCAGCAACAGGTGCGCTAAGGAAAGTCTGAACAAGTCCCGTTAATCCGATACAATTAGCCATCCAAACGCCAAGGTTATCGCCATGACGCAGATGAGCTTCTCCGACGCCGAGTATGCCGGCAAGCGCAAGCAGACGCGACGGGAAATTTTCCTGG